>NZ_JBITDW010000002.1:38771-999081 GCF_044454685.1 Actinoplanes sp. NPDC051513 | reverse complement strand
CAACGCCACCGCCTCGGCCTTGAACTCCACGGGATAGTGCTTGTTCGCCATCTTGCTTCAGGACTCCTGATCTACCTGGAACCTCAAGATCCCAGGTTCAAGTGTCCAAGATCAGGGGGCAAGGCCCAACGTTGGCGCTGAACCACTCACGGTCTGTGCGGGCTAACCGGTGTCCAAAGTCGATCAATGGGCATGATGTGGATACGGTCCTCATAGGTGAACGAGCGCAGTCCGGTGCTCAAGGCCACTCCGGCGATGAACTGGTTGCCGAGCGCATCACGTAGCGTCCGGAGGCCCTTCAGGTCGGCGCCGGCGATGCGTTCGTTCGCTTTGACTTCGAACGCGAGGACCCGGCCGTCGTCGAACTCGATGACGTAGTCGACCTCGTCGCCGTCATGGGTGCGCCAGTGCCCTGTGGAAACTTGCTCGTCGAGCCACGAAACCTGCTTGCGCAGCTCGCCCACGACGAAAGTCTCGAGCAGATGGCCGAAATCGGCCAGGGCGGCCGGATCGAGGGTGGCGAGCTTGGCCGGGGAAACCCGCATGAGCCGGGCCGCCACTCCAGAATCGATCACGTGCACCTTCGGAGATGCCGCAGCTCGCGCTCGTAGCGTCTTGCCCCAGGCCGGCAGGCGGTCGATGAGAAAAAGGTCCTCGAGGAGCCGGACATACTCCTCGATCGTCTTGCGCTCGCCCGTCAGCCCCTGGGACGCGTTCGCCAGGTTCAGCACCTGCCCTGTACGCCCGGCGAGGCGACCCAGCAGCTCGCGCAGCATGGCGCGCTGGCGTATCCGCACGAGCTCGACGGCGTCACGCTCCAAGGACTGCCGGATGTAGTCGTCGAACCACCTATCCCGGGCGGTGCCAGTACGGCGCAAAGCGAGCGGGAATCCTCCGGCGCACAGCCGATCTACATACGCCTTTCGAGTAGTCGTCGAGGACGGCCGCGCTGCGACCGTCGCGTCAGGATGCGCTCGCAGCGCAGGCAGAAAGTCTTCGTTGACACCGCTGATCTCACCTTGTGAGAGTGGCCAGATGGTCATGGTGTGCAGCCTGCCGGTAAGCGCCTGCGCTGTGCGGGGCAGCGCATCCTGGCTGGTGGACCCGGTCAGCACGGCGGTACCGGCCAGAGTTCCTTCGCGATTGAGCTGAGCCTTAAGCGCATCGAGGAGCTGCAGGGCGTGCTGGTACTCGTCCACGCACAGCAGCCCTGGTGTTGCGATCGCGGTTTGCGGGTTGGCCGCGACCGCGTCCCGCGTGCCCGGGTCGTCCAGATCCAGGACGGGCACGCCCCGGGCCGTAGCCAAGGCGCTGAGCACCGTGGATTTGCCGACGGAGCGCGGGCCATGCAGGGCGATGACCGGCTCCACCTGAAGCAAGTCGTCGAGCAGATCGGAAACACGCCGTTTCGCGATCCTGGCGAGCGGTTCCATCCCCACCTCCGTCCCCCAAAGTACCAGATCCGAGGAGGCGAACTACCAAAATTCGAGGCGATGAACTACCCCAACCTGAGGGCAGCCAGGTACCAGACTTCGGCCCGGGCACTGCCGTTATGGATCCCGACTGGCCCCTACGCCGCTTTGACCATGCGCGATCGTGGTGGCCCTGAGCGATCGTGGCGCGCTGGCGGCGGAACGGTCAGGCAGGTCTACGAGATCCGTGAGCGGGTCATCCGTCGTGACAGCGGATCTCCGGCGATGACTGCGTGGCGGTTCGCATGGTGCAACGTTCGGCCCACTCCGCTTACCTGGGGGGCGACCCCCAGACCCCACGGTGCGGTGGACGGCTGGGCGGCCAGGTCACAGGCTTTCCGCGCTGAGCCACGAGACCGCTCGCTCCGCCGCGGCGTCGGCTTCGACGCGGCTGGCAAAGGCAGCGTCCGAGAAATACGCCACCGGTGTCCAGACCCCCATGTCCTCGGGGTCGCGGCGGAACTCCTCGAAACCGAACGAGCCATCCGGGCGCCGAAAGGTGTCTACGCACCGGAGCCCGTCCACCGACTCCCGGCTGGCCAGGACAAGCCAACTCGGGTCCAAGCGCGCGGACATGGACTTGAGCCTAGTGTGTCCTCGGACGGCCGTGATGGTCCAGCGGCCGGAGGGATGCCCCAGCTACGGGCCTCCGTGCGTGATCCGCAGCGGTCCAACTGACAGCGCGGCACCGACGATCGTTACGAACCGGTTCGCATGGTGCAACGTTCGGCCCACGAACGTCCTGAGCTGCCTGTCGCATCGATGTGACTTTGGCATGGCGCGAACCGGTCCGCGACGGGGTGGGTTTTGGGCCACGTGGCGAGGCCGCCTGAACGACAGGTCCGGACGACGGCGCTCTCAACGTGCACGCGTGTGCACTACTGGGCAGTAGTCAACCGGTCTCTTGACTAGTAGTCATGACGTACGCGAAACTGTCCTTCGCACCGATGGCGCGTCGAAGGAGCAGCAATGACCGAGAGCGTGCCTTCCGATGCGGCATCTCAGCGGGCGGTGCCGGCCAGGGACTTCGACGGTTTGTACAAGGCGCTGCTGGAGGCCCACCCCCACGACGCGCTGCACCTGTTGTGCGGCGCACGACTCGACGGCCAGGCGGTAGTCCTCGATGGGCCGACCGAGCAGCCGCGGCAACGCAGCCGCCAGCGTGACAAGGTCTTCCTGGTCCGGCACAGCAGCGGAACGCCCGCCGACATTTACCACGTCGAGGTCCAAGTCCAGCGTACCGACGACTTCCAGGAACGGATGGTGGCCTACTGGGCGGCCTTGGCGCTCAAGTACCGCCGCGCGGATCACCGCATCCACCAGGTCGTGCTCTGGCCACTGGGCGGCGGATATCCGGGCCGTTTCCGCCGTGACCGGGTCCAGCTCGACTACCGGTCGGTCAACGTACCCGACGACCTCGACCCCGGCACGCTCCTGGCCAGCCCGCTGGCGCCGCTCGCGCTGTGGTCCCAGAAACCGCCCCATGACCTCGTGGAACGGGTCGCCGATCGGATCGCTGCCACCGGCGCGCTCGAGGAGCAGCTGGTCCAGATCGAGCTGGGTATGCTCGTGGGAGGTTCGCTGGCGGTCCAGGTTCTCGAAGCACTGCGAAGGAGAGGCATGAACGACGTTCTCGAGCAAACCGAGTCAGGCCGCGAGATCGCCCGCCGAAACCGGGAGCAAGGCCTCGAGCAGGGCTTGGAGCAGGGCTTGGAGCAGGGCTTGGAGCAGGGCTTGGAGCAGGGCCACATCGACGGGATGCGGGCATTGCTGCGAGCGAGATACGGCGACCTTGCCGACCTGGACGACCTCGCTCGGCAACTCGCCGAGCGCGACCACGACGGCAACATCGCGCGCATCGTCGCCGGCGCGACCTTGGCAGAGCTGCGTTCCTGAACCGCACCTCCGGGCCCGACCCGGGCGTTGTCCCGGCTGATCCCAGGCCACGGCCTTGCGCCCGGCGGGAGCACTGGGAAGTGGACCT
Source organism: Actinoplanes sp. NPDC051513 (assembly GCF_044454685.1). NCBI lineage: Bacteria > Bacillati > Actinomycetota > Actinomycetes > Micromonosporales > Micromonosporaceae > Actinoplanes > Actinoplanes sp. NPDC051513. Next base: position 995,625 of record NZ_JBITDW010000002.1, on the reverse strand, counting down.
CAGACGGGGTTCACGTCACGTGGCGAAGCGGCCTGAGAAACAGCACCCCGCAGTTCGGTCGGGGGCGCTGATCAATGCCCACGCTTGCGCGTCTGTGACCTGGCAAATCGTCCCTGCATCGGCACGCCGGGAACGATTGCGCGGCGGTTCGCATGGTGCAACGTCCGGTCCACCACTCAACTGACCTGGCTGGAGTCCAAGCCCAACAAGGCATTGCGCGAACCACGTGGTCGCCTGGCCGTGGCAATGCAGGTGGATCGGGAAATCGAGTTGGTGACGTCAGGCGGTGGCCGGCTGCCACGGGTCGATGATGGAGATTCCGATGTCAGTGAAGTCCTTGGTGTTGCGCGTGGCGAGCGTCGCGGCCTGAGACCGGCAGATGGCGGCGATCTGCGCGTCGAATCCGCTGATCGGGTTGCCGTCTCTTTCGCGGCCGGCAACTACGTCCGCGTAGGCGGTGGCGGCGGCGAGATCGAACGGTAGAACCTGGCGGGGGAAGGCGGCGAAGATTTCGTTGGCGGCCTGATGCAGGTCGTGCTTGCGGCGGTCGTCCGGTAGCCGGGCGATGCCGTAGCGGATTTCGGCGACAGTGACCGACGTTGTGTAAAGGCCAGTGCCGGACGTGTGCTGGAGCCATGCGAGCACCGCCTGAGCAGGGACGGCACGCATGAGTTCAGAGACGACGTTGGTGTCGAGGACGATCATCAGTCGCCGAAGTCCGCCGCGCGGGGTGGGGTGGTCCGGGCCGGAAGGTCCAGGTCCAGGCCGCCGAGCTGAGCGAACCGCTCTGTCAGCGCGCTGAACAGGTCGGTTCGCGGCCGCTCTTCCTCGGTGGCGGCCGCGGTGAGGATCAAGCGAATCTCGGCTTCCATGGAGCGGCCGTGCCGGGCGGCTCTGAGACGTAGCTTTTCTTTTACGGAGTCATCCAGATCTCGGATGCTGAGGGCCGCCATTGCCTCATCTCCTCGTCACTCGCAACTGATAGCAATGCTAGCGCACGGACGTCGCCGGCAACCGGTGGCCGTCCACTACTTGCTACGTGAGCTGGTAAAACATCCCGGCATCGCATCGCCGGGAACGCCAGTGACGCGGTTCGCATGGTGCATCGTTCGGCCCACGATTCCGGCTCCGGGGCGGCCCCCGGACGCCCGACGGTGCGGTGGGCGCGCTCGGTGGTCCGTCACGCTTCATCATTGGTCGCGTTCTTTCTGACACACGACCGGCCTCCAGGCCCACCCGCCGGCATCGAGACGCTGTCTGCAATAACGTGCGCGAAGTGTTCCCCGCTGCGATCGAGCGCTGTCGGATCCGAAGCGACCCGTTCGTAGAACAGTGGAGAACTCGGCAGCGGTCGAACCACCGGAAGGTTGATCATCATGGCTACTACGTCGACACGACAGGTCAGGTCGATGCGGTTCGGAGTCGTTGCTCCGATCACCACCGACGTGCCGGCTTGGCGCGACCAGCTACGCAGTTTGGCCGACAGCGGCTACTCAACGATTCTGATGCCCGACGTGCCGGAGTGGCAGCCGGCACCGGGCCCTGCGCTGGCCGTCGCGGCAACGATCACTGATCTACGAGTGGGTACCTGGGTGTATGCGTCCCCGGTGCGGCCGGCATGGAGCACCGCGTGGGAAGCGCACTCGCTGACCGTGCTCACAGACGGTCGTTTCGAGATGGGCATCGGCACCGGCCGGCCCGGCATTGCGGATCAGCTCCGCGAGCTGGGCTTGCCCGCGGTGCCCGCGAATCAACGATCGAGCCAGGTGCGCGAGATCGTCACGGCCCTGCGAGAACTCGACGGCGCAGAGCTGCACACCCCGGTGGCGATGGCCGTGGGTGGCCCGAAGGCGCAAGCGCTGGCGGCCGAGCTTGCCGACACGGTGACCTTCGTGATGCCGCACACCGAGACGCGGGCCGAGACGATGCAACGGGTACGCAACTTCGACAACCGTCGCGATCTGGAACTCGCGTTGCACGTGCCGGTGATCGGCGACTCGGTCGCTCCGTTCATGGCAGGTCCCGACACCGATACCGCCGCCATCCGTGCCGCGGACTCGCTGGCTTTCCTTCCGAGTGACCCCGCCGCGGCCGCCGAGGAAATCCAACGGCGACGTGAGGAGATCGGCTTCTCGTACTTCGTGTTCGGAGCGGACGTCGCCGGTGCTCTCGCTCCGGTCGTCGCCGAGCTGGCCGGACGGTAGTTCACCCCGGCAGACGGCGGGTGGTCGTACGCCCAGCAGCACCGGGTGTTCTACCGCCGGATCGACGGTTCGGGCATCGAGGAACGCACCCTGCCCGCAACACGCCGACCGGCACCAGGGGCGACCCCGCCCCCGGGGCCGCCAGCTCATTGATACGGCAGGGTCACCGTGGAGAGTGCGCCCAGCGACACCGTGCTCGACGCGGAGCCGATGGCGCTCCACATCTCCACCTTGACCGTGCCGTTCGCCAGGTCGCCGAGGGCTCCCGTCGTGGTGACCTGGCCGGCGGCGTCGGAGTACCGCTCCCACCCGGGGACCGGGTCGGTGGCGAAGTACCGGAACGTCTCGACCCGGTCGAAGCTGCCGTTGCCGGTCAGGTCGTACGAGACACGGACCTGGGTGGCGTTGCCGACCGAAGTGCCCGAGTCCACCGAGATGCCGTACGCGGTCGCGGCGCCGGACCGGTACGCCAGGTTCAGCCCGGTCGCGAGGAAAGTGATCGGCGAGTGCGGCTGATTGTCGTTGGCGCCCGACGCCTTGGCCACTGTCGCCGTGCCGGCATTGCCGGCGGCGCCGGCCAGTACGCCGCCGGTCTGCAGGTACCGGACCGCTCCCCCGCCGGCCGGCGGGCTGGAGGTGGTCGGGGTCGGGGTCGGCGTCGGGCTGCTGGTCGGGGTCGGGCTGCTGGTCGGGGTCGGCGTGCTGGTGGTCGTGGGGGTGGGAGTCGGGTTGAGCCCGCCGCCGGTCGCATTGCCGCCGGAGAAGCTCGTCGCGCCGGCGGCGACCGTCCGGCCGGCCGGCACCGCCAGCACCGTGCCGTCGGAGAAGGTCACCGTGAGCGGCGCGTTGGTGATGTTGGACGCGACGTACGTCCTGGCGCCGTTCTTGCTGAACACCCGCGACAGCGGATGGTTGGCGGTGACGGTGAGATCGGTGGTGCCGAGGGCGGCGAGGTTGCGGATCCAGTGGAACGTGTGCGCCCTGGTCTCGCCCTCCTCGGGGGTGTAGCCGCTGTTGGCCCGGAACTTGGCCAGCGCCGCGTCGCCGTCGCCGAGCGCCAGGTACTGCCAGGCGATGTCCGGCCAGAGTGCCGGTTCGTGCCCGGCGTTGGCGACCATCTCGGCGTAGTTGCGCTTGACGTACGCCGGGTCGTTGCCCAGATAGAAGTGCCCGCCGGTGACCGGCAACATGTTGATGCCATGGATCTGCTCCGGCGCGGAGGCGAACCAGGTTGCGTACGCCCCGCCGTCGCCCCAGACCATGCCGACCGTGCCGTGGCCGTACGCAGCTGGGAAGTTCTCGTTGTGCGTGTCGAACCAATACTCGTTGATCGCGGCCGACTGCGTCGTCCAGAGGAAGATGCCGGCGTCGCGGATCGCGGTGTTGCCGGTCGCCTGTCCCCATTGGATCAGGCCGTTGGCGAAGTTCATCCCCTCCGACGAGGACTCCTGGTTGTTGCCGGCGAAGAACGCGCCGTGCCCGGCCGCCCAGTCGTGCCCGGCATAGATGTCGAAGTCCCGCAGGTACGGGAACCGGTTGTCGCCACGGTCGTAGTTGTTGGCGTCGCGGATCAGCAGGTCCACCATGCCGCCGTACTGGGAGGTCGCCGCCCAGGCCGGGTCGAACTTGGCCAGCGTCGCGGCCGCGGCGATGAAGTAGCCGTAGTGGAAGTGGTGGTCGTTGAGCTCGGCGTCGGAACCGTACGACGCGGGATAGCCGATCAGCGTGCCCCAGTTCCGGTCGTAGTAGAACAGCTTCTGTGTCTTGCCCGGCGTGGCGGTGAACCATTCGGTCAGCTGGGCACGGATGGCCGTCAGCGCGGTGTCGCGTACGTCGGTGCGGCCGAGCTGGTCGGCGATCTCCGCGATCCGCGCGCCGGCGCCGAGCGCCTTGCCGGTCCAGTAGGTGTCGTTCCCCAGCACGTTGACCGGGTTGCCCTTGACCTGGTCGAGGTAGCCGTCGAGGGTGGCCAGGTCGGCCCCGGCGCTGTCGGCCACCGCGGGCACCTCGGGCAGCACTCCGTTGAAGACCGCCGACGTGGTGTACGACGAGGCGCCGACCAGTACCTTCATCGCGCCACGGGCGGTGACATAGGTCGCCGCGATCGGTGTCGCGCCGGTCAGAGCTCGCCACTGGTGCGGATACAACCCGATGACGGTCCCGGTGCCGGACCCCTCGCGCGCGGTGGTCGTGTACGTGTACGTGGTGGCGACCCGGCTGGTGCTCTGGTTGTACGAGTACGACACTCGGGTGCCCGTGACGTGGTTGTGCGCGTAGGCGCCGTAACTATCGGCCAGCGCGACCTTGTCGGCGGCGCCGCTGGGCAGCACCGCGATCGAGAAGTAGCCCTTCCCCGCCAGGGTGGAGGTGATGACGTTGCCGCTGACCGACCAGGTGGCTCCGGTCGGCGCGTACGCGACGTAGTCCTTGCCGGCGACCGAGTAGCCGATCCGCGCACCGGTGTTGGACCAGACGGTCGGGGTGCTCTTCGCGGTGATCTGGGCATTGCCACCGGTGATCTGGAAGTAGGCGAACGGCAGGCCATGGCCGATCGTCGCCTTCATGGTCCGGACGCCGTCACTCCAGTACGGCGTGACGGTCCAGTCGGTCCAGGAGTCGACCAGGGTCCGCGGCGCGTTCAGCCCGGCCACCCCGGCGGTGAAATCCTCTTGGTAGATGTAGTGGTACTCGCCGACCCCGGTGGACGAGCCATTGATCTGCGGCGTGGTGTTGTACGAGAAGCCCAGCCCACCCGCGGTGGTGTCGTAGCTCGTCGGGTGCGCGTGCAGGTTCTCGCTGTAGGCGCAGTCGAACTTCTTGTAGACCAGCGACGACCACCAGTCGTTGGTCGGGACCGGCCCGGCCGGCGCGTTGGCGGTCATGAACTGGCGGGGGTTCGTGGACAGGTCTCCGCAGCCGACCGGCAGGCCCGCGCCGGCCGGCAGGGTCTCGGTGTAGCTACCCGCGCCGACGGTGGCCGCGCCGGCTGTGCCGCTGAGGGCCACCACTCCGAGTCCGGCCGCGACCGCCGCGGCAACCGCCGATACCAGGGCCCGACCGACCGATCCCATGACGCCTCCACCGAGTTCGACCTGCGGCAGCCGCTCGTGAGAGCGCTCTCTCGTGCCTGGCACTGTAAGCGAGACAGTGGATGTCGTCAATGTTTCAGATTTTTGAACACGGTGATCGGAGAGCCGCTGACGTGCGGCGTCGCGGCGCCGGAGGATCAGGTCGTGCGGTTCATGCAACCGGCGTGCCCAGCCGGTCGTTGCGGCCGGGTCAGCCGCGCCGGCAGCGGTAGGCGACCTGCGTGCCGGCCTGGAGCGGCGACGGTTCGGTGATGTTGACGGTGGCGGTCTCGGTGGTCGTGCCGGCGCCGCTGAACGTCCATTTGAGGGTGAGGGTGGCGGTGCGCTGGCCCCTGCCCACCTGCTCGGTGAGCACGGCGCCCGGCGACGAGCCCGAGCGGAACCACTGGTAGCGGATCACGCCGCTCCGGCCGTTGGTGCGCACGGTGGCGACCACATCGACGGTGACATCGCAGCGGTTCCCGGCGGGCCGGGGCACGGCCACCGTGGCGCTCTCCACCACGAGAGGGCTGAGCCGCTGCCACACGTAGAGCCCGACCACCACGACCAGCGCGAGGGTCAGCAGGCTGGAGAGCAGCGACACCAGCCGGCGCCACAGCGGGCGCGGACGCTTGGCCGGGGCCGGCCAGCCGGGGGAGGCCACCGGGGTCAGCGGCACGCCCGGTCCGAAGCGCAGCTCGTCGCCGGCGCGCGCGGACGGCGCCGGCGCGCTCAGGTGCACGGTCGAAGCAATCGGAGGGACGGGTGCGGCCGGGTTCGGCCGGGGAAGGGGCACGGTCGGTGCGGCCGGGTTCGGCCGGGGAAGGGGCACGGTCGGTGCGGCCGGGTTCGGCCTGGGCAGATGCACGGTCCGGTCGGACGGGCCGGCGTTGACGGTCGTGTCCGGATCGCCGAGGTACACGGTGGGGACGGGGCGGTGGATGGTTGCCCACGGATCGGCGGGCGGCGGCATCGCCCGGTCGTCGCGGGGTTCCTCCGGCCGGGTCACGCCCGCCGTCCCGGCGTCGACACGCGCCTTTGTGCAGCGAACACGGCGTGCTCCTAACCTGGGGTGCAGGTGTTGTCGAGGGTCACGTACGTCGGTGACGCGGACCCAGCCGAGTTGCCGGCGGCATCGACCGCAACCACGGTGATCGGAATGCGGGTGGCCGACTTCTGCATCGGCAGCGGGCCGAGCGTTCCCTGGAAGACGTTCCTCCCGGGCGAGCTCATCCCGACCGTCGAGGTGACGCCGCCTAGGGTGTAGCGGAAGCTGACCTTCAGCGCGGCCGGGCCGCTCCGGTCGTCGGTGACGGTGGCCGCGATGGTGCTCGTGCGGGTGCCGTACTTGCAGTTCTCCGCCTCCAGCGCCGCCGGGCTCGCGCTGACCGTGCCGACCGCGGGAGCGGTGGTATCGGGACGAGTCGACGGGGACGTACTGGTCGACGGGGTCGGGGTGGGCGTGGTGGTGGATGGGGCCGACGTGGCGGACGGCGACTGACTGGGCGTGGCGCCCGGGGCCGCCGGCAGCGTCGTGCCGGTCGTCGCGGTCGGCGTCGCCGAGCCGTCCGGAGCCGATGCGGCCGCCGGTGTCGCCGGGGCGGCCGGGTCGGTCGCGCCGGACGGCCCGGCCACCGCCGGGTCGACGACGACCGGATCCGCCTGGCCGCCCGCGATGGCCGGGGACTCGGCGGCGGCGTAGCGGTATCCCACCCCGCCGAGCAGCAGGGCCGCGACGAGGGCGCCGCCGACCATCGCGGTCCGCTTGCGACCGAGGCGGAAGCCGCCGGAACGGCCGGACGAGGTGTCGCCGAGCGTCGTCGAGGCGAGGCTGAGGGCGCCCCCGGCGCCGTCGGGGAACGGCCACAGCGCGGCGAGCAGGGCGGCCCGGCGGGCCAGGTCGCCCAGCCCACGCTCCTCCCAATCCGGGCCGTAGGCCGTGCCGGCCACCCGCTCCAGGAGGTCGAGGAAGGCAACGGCGTGCTGGGGCCGGTCGGCGGGCTGTTTGGCCAGGCCGTGCCGGAGCAGATCGTGCACCGCCACCGGGGCCGGATCCGTCGGGATGGGCGCGTTGGCGTGCTGCTCGTGCAGGGCGAACAGGTTCGCTCCGTCGTACGGCGGCTTGCCGGTGAGGCACTCGAAGAAGGTGGCCGTGGCGGCGTAGATGTCGCAGGCGGGCGTCGCCGGGTAGCCCGTCCATTGCTCAGGAGCCATGTACCGGGGCGTGCCGGAGACGACGGTGTCGGCGCCCTGGCCGACCGGCGCGGCGATGCCGAAGTCGGCGAGCTTGCTCCGCCCCTCCCCCGTGACCAGCACGTTCTCGGGCTTGTAGTCGCGGTGCACGACGCCGTGGGCGTGCGCCGCGCCCAGCCCGGCGAGGGAGCCCTTCAGCACCACCAGCGCCGACTCGGGGGTGGTCGGGCCGTGCTCGCGCAGCATCTGCCGCAGCGACACCCCGTTGACCAGCTCCATCACGATCGCCGCGCCGCCGGCGGACTCGACGTACTCGTACAGCCGGGAGACGTTCGGGTCGTCGATCTCCCCGAGCAGCCGCGCCTCGGTCCGGAAGGCCACCCGGAACGAGGCGTCGTCCCCGAGGCCGCGCGCCAGATACTTGATCGCGACCGGGGTGCCGGTCGCGTCGTGGGTGGCCAGCACGACGCTGCCCGATGCGCCGGCGCCGAGCGGACGAACAGGCGTGTAGCCGGACAGCTGCCAGCCGCTCATGCGAGGCACTCCACCGTCAAGGGGCGGACGTCTGCCTCCGCCGCGCCGCACCATTTTGGCCGGGGAGGCGCAACATGGGATCCCCGCAACGGCTGCTTTCGCCGACCGGAAGGGCGACCCGGCCGCTCGTGATCCGATCGATGCCTCAGCGTCGCCTTCCCTCCACGCAACGCATCGACGATCCACCTCGAGGCGGCCGGTCGTGTGCCGGCCGCTGGAAGGAGGAACCGTGCAAACCCTTGGGCGTACGGCGGTCGCTCTGCTGGCCGCTACCACGTTTGCCTCGCTCACGGCGTGCTCGCCGCCGGAGAAGAAGAGCGATTCGAACTCCTCGAGCGCGGCCACCGCCACCAGCGCCGCCGGCTTCGGCGGGATGGACGCGCTGGTCGCGGCGGCCAAGAAGGAGGGACAGCTCAACGTCATCGCGCTGCCGCCGGACTGGGCGAACTACGGCGAGATCATCAAGGCGTTCGGCGACAAGTACGGCATCAAGGTCAACTCGGCGCAGCCCGACGGGTCGAGTCAGGACGAGATCAACGCCGCCAACCAGCTCAAGGGCCAGGGCGGCGCGCCGGACGTCTTCGACCTCGGTGGCGCGGTCGCCTCCGCCAACACCGCGATGTTCGCGCCGTACCAGGTCGCGACCTTCGCCAACATTCCCGCCAACCTCAAGGACGCCAACGGGGCCTGGGTCAACGACTACGGCGGCTACATGTCGATCGGGTACGACAGCGCCAAGGTGCCCGCCCCCACGACCATCGCCGATCTGCTCAAGCCGGAGTACAAGGGCAAGGTCGCGCTCAACGGCGACCCGACGCAGGCCGGCGCGGCGTTCTCCGGCGTCGTGATGGCGTCGCTGGGCAGCGGCGGCTCCGCCGACGACATCGCGCCCGGCGTCGACTTCTTCGGCAAGCTGAAGAAGGCCGGCAACTTCCTGCCGGTCGACCCCACCTCGGCCACCGTCGAGTCGGGCCAGACGCCCGTCGTCATCGACTGGGACTACCTGAACGTCGCCCAGGGGGCCAAGCTCAAGGGCAAGCTCGACTGGAAGACGGTCGTCCCGGCGAACGCGGTGCTGGGCTCGTACTACGTGCAGGCCATCAACAAGGACGCGCCGCACCCCGCCGCCGCCCGGCTGTGGGAGGAGTTCCTCTACTCCGACGACGGCCAGAACCTCTGGCTCAAGGGCAGCGCCCGGCCAGTCCGCGCCGACGCCATGCAGAAGGCCGGCACGATCGACGCGACCGCGTTCGCGGCTCTGCCCAAGGTCGAGGGCACGCCGGTGTTCCTGACCGACGAACAGACCACGAAGGCGAAGGACTACCTGGCGGCGAACTGGCAGAAGGCCATCGGCTGACCATGGCCGACGTCGTCGAGGCCCCGGATCCCGTGGCGTCCGCGCCCGGGAACCGGGGCCTGGTTCATGCCCGCAGCCTGCTGGGCACGGTCCCGTTCTTCGCGTACGTCGCGATCTTCCTGGTCGTGCCCACCCTGGTCGTCGTGATCGGCGCGTTCGCCGGCGACGGCGGCTTCACGATGTCCAATCTGACCGCGCTGGGCGACCAGTACATCCTGGCCGCGTTCGGCCGCAGCATCGTGCTGTCCGCGATCACCGCGGCGATCGGCGCGGTCCTGGGCGCGCTGCTGGCGTACGCGCTGGTGACGGCCCGGCCCGGCGGGGTGCTGCGGCGGGTGGTGACCGCCGCGTCGGGGGTGCTCGCCCAGTTCGGCGGGGTCACCCTGGCGTTCGCGTTCCTCGCCACCATCGGCCTGTCCGGATTCGTGACCGTCTGGCTGCAGGACCACCTCAACTTCAACCTCTACGGGAACGGCGTCTGGCTCTTCGAGCTGCCCGGCCTGGCGCTCGTCTACACGTACTTCCAGATACCGCTGATGGTGATCGTGTTCCTGCCGGCGCTCGACGGCATCCGCCCACAGTGGCGGGAAGCGACCGAGAGCCTGGGCGGCACCACCTGGCAGTACTGGACCCGGGTCGCCGGTCCGCTGCTGGCCCCCGCGTTCCTCGGGTCCACGCTGCTGCTCTTCGCCAATTCCTTTTCCGCGTACGCGACGGCGGCCGCCCTGATCAGTCAGGGCAACCCGATCATCCCGTTGCAGATCCGCACCGCCCTGACCAGCGAGGTCGTGCTCGGCCAGCAGAACCTCGGGAAGGCCATGGCGCTCGGCATGGTCGTCGTGGTCGCGGTGGTGATGTCGCTGTACGCACTCCTGCAGCGGAGGACCTCACGATGGCTGGGCTGAGGGCGCGTCGGGCCCGCCGGCAGCGGGCGTTCCGCTGGACGGTTCTGCTCGTCCTCGGCGTGTTCTTCCTGCTGCCGATGGTCGCGATGGTCGAGTTCACGACCCGCGACGGCGGCGGAACGTGGCGGCTGCTCGTCGACTGGCCCCGGCTCAGCGAGACCTACCCCGACCTGTCGGCCGGCATCGTCGCCTCGCTCGGCCAGGCGGCGCTCACCTCGCTGCTGATGCTGGTGCTGCTGGTGCCCACCGCGATCTGGGTCCGGATCCGGTTGCCCTGGCTGCGGCAGCTCGTCGAGTTCATCTGCCTGCTGCCGCTGACGATTCCGGCGATCGTGCTGGTGGTGGGGCTCGCCCCGGTGTACGCGTGGGTCACCTACTTCCTGGGTGGCTCGTCGCTGACGCTGACCTTCGCGTACACCATCCTGGTCCTGCCTTATGCCTATCGCGCGATCGACGCCGGACTGTCCGCGATCGACGTGCGCACGCTCGCCGAGGCCGCCCGTGGCCTTGGCGCGGGCTGGACGACGGTGATGTGGCGGGTCGTGCTGCCCAACATCCGCTCCGCGGTGCTGTCCGCGGCGTTCCTGACGGTGGCGCTGGTGCTCGGCGAGTTCACCATCGCCTCGCTGCTCAACCGCACCAACGTCCAGGTCGCCATCAACTTCCTCGGCAAGAGCAGCGCCACGATGTCGGTGGCCGTGTCGCTGGCGGCCCTGTTGCTGGCGTTCGTCCTGCTCCTGCTGCTGTCCCTGCTCGGCGACCGGCGCCGCGGCGGGTCCTCCGCCGTGGTCGCCGAGGTGGCGCCCCTGTCCACTGCCAAGGAGTCCCCGTGAACGAGTCCGGTGTCGCCGTACGCCTGAAGGAACTGCACAAGAGCTTCGGCAGCCTGCATGCGCTCGACGGGCTCGACCTCGCGCTCGAGCCGGGCGAGTTGATCACTCTGCTCGGGCCGTCCGGCTGCGGCAAGACCACCGCGCTGCGGGTGCTGGCCGGGCTGGAGGACGCGGACCGCGGGCAGATCCTGGTGAACGGCCGGGACATCACCGCGCTGCCCGCCAATCGACGCGACATGGGCATGGTGTTCCAGGCGTACAGCCTGTTCCCGCACCTCACCGCCCTCGCCAACGTCGAGTTCGGACTCAAGCTGCGCGGCCGCACGCGCACGCCCGGACGCGCCGCCGAGATGCTGGAGCTGGTCGGGCTAGGGGCGTTCGCCGCCCGTTACCCGCACCAGCTCTCCGGCGGCCAGCAACAGCGGGTGGCACTGGCCCGCGCCCTCGCCATCCGGCCGCAGGTGCTGCTGCTCGACGAGCCGCTGTCGGCGCTGGACGCCAAGGTGCGCGTGCAGCTGCGCGACGAGATCAAGCGGATCCAGACCGAGGTCGGCACCACCACGCTGTTCGTCACGCACGACCAGGAGGAGGCCCTCGCCATGGCCGACCGCGTCGGCGTGATGCGCGCCGGCCGGATCGAGCAGCTGGGGACCCCCACCGAGGTGTACCTGCGGCCGGCGACCGCGTTCGTGGCCGATTTCGTCGGCCTCAGCAACCGCCTGCCCGGACGCCTCGACGGCGACACCGTCACCGTTCTCGGCACCCGGCTGCCGCTGGTGTCGCCGGCCGACCACGGTCCCGACGTGACGGCTCTGGTGCGCCCGGAGTCCATCGAGGTGGCGCCCGACACCGACGGCCCGGGCCGCGTGCTCACGGTGAGCTTCCTGGGCCCGACCAGCCGGGTCACCGTGTCGGTCGGCGACCAGCTGGTCGTGGCGCAGGTGACCGGCGGCCGGCTCGCCGAACTGCCCGTGGGCGCCCCCGTCCGCGTCGAGATCCGCCCGGTCCCGGTGGTCCTAGACACCAACTGACAACGACTTCTTCCGTACGAGGATCGCCAAAGTCCCCGCCTACCGAGGCGAGCTGGCTGCCGTCCCGGCCCCGTGCCGCCACTATCCGGGCTGAGCTGCACCAAGGGCAGGCCGGCGAAAGCGCACGGTCACCACCTTGCCGCCGCTCGCGCCGCGACGCGCCGCGATTCACCCAGCGCCAGGGCAGCCGGCAAGCGCCTGCTCGACGCAGGGGTGTCGCTGCAGAACATCCGGCGGCAACGCTGGTGGCGGCGCGCAGCCACCCTGAGCTGCCACCGGGCCGCGCTAGAGATCATTCGGTGTCGAGGTCCGGGGTTCCGGCCGGGACGCCGAGATACCGCGGGTCCCAACCCGCTCACGGCCGCTGATGAGTTCCGGGAGTGGACGCGATATGCCGGACGCTGGTGCGGCAGACTCGGCAATTCTCCGCTGCGGACGGCGCCGATTTCGCCCGGCCCGTCCCACGCCGACGCGGTCAGTATTTGCCATCGTCGGTGGAGGCTGTTGAATGGTGTTTGCCATTGCAGAAGAATGACGCGGAACACCGTCGACGGAATGGTGTGCACGGCGGCCGAATATGGTCGGCGCCGCGGGCCAGGCGGTGTGCGGTCTTGGCCGGCGGGCGCACGAGCCGAGCCACGGTGACGGTTCTTCCGTAACGACCCGATGCGGTAGACCCGTAACCCGCCCCTGCGCCGAGAGATTCGGTCCTGGTCAGCGGAGGCCAGCTGCTCGCCCGCGGCGGGCACGGCCTCCGGGGTCGGTGCGGGCTGCGTGACCTGCTCGGCCACGGCGGGCATGGCCTGCCCGGCCACGGCGGGCATGGCCTGCTCAATGGGCGCGGGCCGCGTGACCTGCTCGGCCACGGCCGGCGCGGCCTGCTCGGCGGGTGCGAGCTGCGTGACCTGCCCGACCGCGGCGAGCACCGCCGGGGCGGGCTGCGCGAGCTGGTTGCCAGCCGGATGCACCACCCGCCGTGCTGGTGAGCCGAGGCCCTGGCCGTTGCGGGCGGGAGAGGGCGGCGCCACCGGTGCCACCGGGCGCCCAGGTGTGCCCGCGCCGCTGGACCAGAGCCGACGCTCGGCCGCCGTCAAGGGCGAACCGTCGTCACCGCCGTGCAGACGGCGCAGCTTACGAGCGTGCCGCTCGATAAGCCCCCACGCGCGCTGCCGGGCATGCACACGGCGGAACTCTTCACGCGCCGGCGAATAACGACGAGCCCGCGTCGGATCACGCATTTCCGCCAGCTGGGACCTGGTGAAGAACTCCATCTGCCGCACCCCAGAATTATCCCACCCCAAAGAATCCAGCGGTAAGCCCTGAACCGTTTTGGATCATGCCATTCTCGCCCCGGAATAGCCGCCGTCAACAATGGTAATATCAGGCCTGCGCTCCCGAAATACCGGGAAGGCGGCACTCACAGTGACCACGCTCGACCCCCGGCCCCGCCCAGCCACCGCCTCACCGCAACGCGCCGCACCCACAGACACCACCCCGGAGCTACGGCAGCCAACCCGCCCAAACCAGACCCCACCCAAAGAAGATGTGTCTAGCCGTTCGGGTCGCCGAGCTTGGTGGTTACCCAGTCGTGGAACGCTCCGATGTGGTGCTCGGACGGCACCAGGACGCCGCCGCGGGCGTACGCCCGGGAGCTCATGGACGGCTGGCACCGCTCGCAGGCGTCGAAGTCCTGAAGGTTCACCCGGTGGAACAGCTCCACCGAGCGGGAGACGTCGCGGCCCGACGCGACCACCTCGGCCGAGTAGAGCCAGTCGCACTCGACGACGGTGCGGTCGGCCGCGAGGGGGTACATCCGGTGGAAGATGATGTGGTCGGGCACCAGGTTCACGAAGACCTGTGGCTTGATGGTGGCGGCATAGTACCGGCGGTCCTGCTCGTCGGTGATGCCGGGCAGTTTGGCGAAGCCCTCGCTGCCGTCCACCGTGAAGCCGTTGATCTCACTCCCGAACTCGGCGCCGTGTCCGACGTAGTACTGCGCCGCGTAGCCGTCGGCGAACTCGGGCAGCACCTCGGTCAGCTCGGGGTGGATCGTCGCGCAGTGGTAGCACTCCATGAAGTTCTCGACGATCAACTTCCAGTTCGCGCGTACGTCGTAGGTGATGCGCTTGCCGACCGCGAGGCCGCCGATCTCGTACGCGTCGACCGCGGTCGCCGTGCCGAGGCGCTCGCTGACCGCGCCCACCACGTCGTCCTCGAACGAGGGGGGCTCGTCGGCCAGGCACACCCAGGCGTACCCGAGCCACTCCCGCAGGTGCACGGTGACCAGGCCGTACTCGGTGCGGTCGAGGTCTGGCATCCGGGTGAGGTTGGGCGCGGCGATCAGCTTGCCGTCCAGCCCGTACGTCCAGGCGTGGTATGCGCACTGGAAGGCGCGCTTGACCTCGCCGCTGTCCTCGGTGCAGAGCGTGGCCCCGCGGTGGCGGCAGATGTTGAGGAAGGCGCGCAACTCGCCGTCGCGCCCGCGGACGACCAGGACGTTCTCCCGGCCGACCCGCACCGAGCGGAAGCTGCCCGGGTTCGGCAGGTCGCTCGACCGCGCCGCGCAGAACCACATGGTCTCGAAGATCCGCGACTGCTCCCGCGCGAAGATCTCGGGATCGGTGTAGTAGCGCCCGGGGAGGGTCGGAATGAGGCTCGGGGGCAGGCTGACTGCGGTCACGATGACACCTCGCGTTATCGGCGGATGCGTTCCATCTGGGGGTCGAACAGGGGCTCCGCCGCGACGGTTGCCGGCAGCCGTTCGCCGAAGTACTCGACCGCGAGGGCGGTGCCCGGCGCCGCCAGCGCGGCGGGAAGCCAGGCGTAGACCACGGTCCGGCCGACGGTGTAGCCGTACGAGGCGCTCGTGACGTAGCCGATCGCTGATCCCCCGGCGAACACGGGTTCCTTGCCCATCACCACGGCGGCCGGGTCGTCGAGGGTCAGGCAGGTGAGCCGGCGCCGGGCCGTCTCGGCCGTGCGTCCCTCGATCGCGGCGCGGCCGATGAAGTCGCCCTTGTCCATCCGGACCGCGAAGCCCAGGCCCGCCTCGTACGGGTCGTGCTCGGTGGTCATGTCGATCCCCCAGGCCCGGTAGCCCTTCTCCAGCCGGAGGCTGTTGAAGGCGCTGCGCCCGGCCGCGACGACGCCGTGCTCCCGGCCCGCCGCCCAGAGCGTGTCCCAGAGCTTGAGCCCCAGGTCGGCGGAGGTGTAGAGCTCCCAGCCCAGCTCACCGACGTAGGAGACCCGTAACGCGGTGACCGGAACCTCGCCGAGGTAGGCGCTCGTCGCCCGGAAGTACTTCAGGCCGGCGTGCGAGAAGTCCGCCCGTGTCAGGGGCTGGACGAGGTCGCGGGCGAGCGGCCCCCAGACGCCGACGCAGCAGGTGCCGGCGGTGATGTCGCGAACCTGGACTCCGTCGGCGGGCAGGTGCCGGCGCATCCAGTCCTCGTCGAGCGGCCCGTTGGCGCCGACCTGGAAGACGTGCTCGGCGAGGCGGGCCACGGTCAGGTCGCTGCGGACGCCGCCGTCGTGGCCGAGCATCAGCGTGTACGTCACCGACCCGACCGTCTTGGCGAGGTTGTTGGTGGTCAGCCGCTGCAGGAAGGCGAGCGCGCCGGGTCCGCTGACCTCCAGCCGCTTCAGGGGCGTCATGTCGTACATCGCCACGCGCTGGCGGGTCGCGGCAGCTTCGGCCGCGGCGATCGGCGACCAGTACCGCGCCGACCACTCGTCGCGGGCGGGCACGGTGGCCGGCAGCGCAGCGTTGGACTCGAACCAGTAGGGCCGCTCCCAGCCCGTCCCCTCCAGGAAGAACGCGCCGAGCTCGCGCTGCCGCGGATAGAAGGGGCTGGTGCGCAGCGGGCGGGGCTTCTCCATCGGCTGCAACGGGTGGACGATGTCGTACACCTCGATGAAGTTCTGCTTGCCGCGCTCCTCGATGAAGTCGGGCGCCAGCTGCACCTGCTCGAAGCGGTTCAGATCGCACTCGTGCACGTCGGTCCCGGGCTGGCCGTCCACGAGCCACTGGGCCATGGCGCGCGCGACGCCGGCCGAGTGGGTCACCCAGACCGCCTCGGCCACCCAGAAACCGGCCAGTTCGCGGTGCTCCCCCATGATCGGGAAACCGTCGGGGGTGAAGGAGAAGATGCCGTTCATGCCCTCCTCCACCTTGGTGCCGGACAGATCGGGCAGCAGGGCCACGCTCTCCCGCCAGGCCGGGGCGAAGTCGTCCTCGGTGAACGGCAGGACGCTGGGCATCACCATGTCACCCGGCGGCCGGATGTCGTCGACGTCGATCGGCATCGGGCGGTGCCCGTAGTACCCGATGCCGATGCGGTCGCCGTGCTCCCGGTAGTACAGGTCCCGGTCCTGGTGGCGCAGGATGGGCCGGCCGGCCTCCAGCGCCGGGTCGTTGACGCCGGCCAGGGCGGCCACCTGCCCGGTCACGGCGTACTGGTGGGCCAGCGGCAGCAGCGGAACGGTGAGGCCGGCCATGCGGCCGATCCGGGGTCCCCAGAAGCCGGCCGCGCAGACCACGATCTCGGCCGGGATGAAGCCCTGATCGGTCTCGACGCCGGTGACCCGGCCGTCCTGCCGGCCGATGCCGACGACGGTGTGGCCGCCGAGGAAGCGGGCGCCGCGGCCGATGGCGCGGCGGGCCTGCGCCTCCACCGCGCGCACCGCCTTGGCCAGCCCGTCGGTGGCCACGTGCAGGCCGCCGAGGATCGCAGCGGGGTCGAGCAGCGGATGCCGGGCGGCGCACTCGTCCGGCCCGAGCAGCGCGGCCTCGACACCCCACGAGGTGGCCAGGCCGTGCTTGCGCCGCAGATCGGTCCAGCGCGCCTCGGTGGTGGCGACCTCGAGCCCGCCGACCTGCCGGAAGCACCACTGGCCGTCCAGCGTGAGGCCGCTGAGCTTGCGGACCGTGTAGGCGGCGAACTCGGTCATGGTCTTCGACGGGTTCGTCTGGAACACCAGGCCCGGGGCGTGCGAAGAGGAGCCGCCCGGGGCGAACAGCGGACCCTGGTCGACCACCGTGACGTCGGTCCAGCCGCGCTCGGTCAACTCGTCCGCGAGCGCGCTGCCGACGACGCCGGCGCCGATGACGACCACCCGAGGGGATTTGGTCATGAGTTGCACGGTACGATGCCCGTTGCGCTGAGCACAACACTACGGTCTAGCGGACGTAGCCCATCCGCTCACTCACCTCGTCGGCCGCCTCGATCACGCGCTTCGCGATCCCGGGAAAGGCGTGGGTAGCAAGCCGGTAGGCCGGGCCCGAGACGCTGAGCGCCGCCACCACCGAGCCGTCGGCGCCCCGGACCGGCGCGGCGACCGCGTTGAGGCCGATCTCGTACTCCTCCGCGGTGCAGGCCCATCCCCTCTCCCGGATCAGGTCCAGTTCGGCGGCCAGCGCCGCCACGTCGGTGACGGTCTCGCCGGTGAACCGCTCCAGCGGCTCGGCGAAGACGGACGCCAGGACGCTGGTACGGCCGAACGCCAGCAGGACCTTGCCGCTGGAGGTGGCGTGCAGCGGCGTCTGCTGCCCGATCCAGTTGTGACTGGCGACGGCGGCCGCGCCCCGGCTCTGGCTGATGTTCACGGCCTTGCGGCCGTCCAGAATCGCCAGGTTGACGGTGTCGCCCAGGTCGGCGGCGAGGCGTTCGCAGGCATCCTGGCCCTGCCGGTTCAGGTCGAGCTGCGCGGTGATCGCGCCGGCCAGGCGGACGATGCCGAACCCGAGGCGGTAGCTGCCACGATCCTCCGTCTGCTCGACGAAGCCCCGGGACTCCAGCGCCGCGAGCAGGCGGAACGCGGTGGATTTGTGCACGCCGAGCTCCTTGCCGATCTCGGTGACGCCGGCGTCGCGCCGGCGGGCCAGGATCTCCAGGATGCTGAGCGCGCGGTCGACGGACTGCACCACCGCCGCGCCCGAGGACTGGTTGCTCATGGCGCAACAATAAGCCACGCCGGTCCCTTGACTATCCCTCGACCGGCGGGCACGCTGTTGCGTATCTCAAGATCTGTTTCGTGATACACAACGAAACAATGGGGGCGGTGACGTGCTCAGGATCGCGATCGTCGGCGCCGCAGTTGCGGGCTTCGCCGCCGCGCGCGCCCTGCGCCGGCAGTCCTTCGCCGGCGAGATCGTCGCCGTCGGCGCCGAACGGCACCGGCCCTACGACCGTCCGCCCCTGTCGAAGGCCTTCCTGACCGGGGCCTGCTCGGTGCCCGATCTGGCGCTGGACGACCCGGACGAGGACCTGGACGTGCGGTGGCGACTCGGCACCCCGGCCGCCCGGCTGGATCCCGGCAACCGCCGCCTCGTGCTCGACGACGGCGAGGAGATCCGGGCCGACGGCGTGATCGTGGCGACCGGGGCGCGGGCGCGGCAGCTGCCGGACGCCGGCGGCCTGGCGAACGTGCACACCCTGCGCACCCTCGACGACGCGATCGCCCTGCGCGCCGCCCTGCTGAGCGCCCAGCGGCTGGTCGTCGTCGGGGCCGGCTTCATCGGGGCCGAGGTCGCCTCCAGCGCCCGCTCCCTCGGCCTGGACGTCACGGTCGTCGAGGCCCTCCCCGTCCCGCTCGCCGGGCCCCTGGGCGCCGAGATGGGCGCGGTGTGCGCGCGCCTGCACGGCGACCACGGCGTACGGCTGCACACCGGCGTCCCGGTCGCCCGCCTGGCCGGAACGGCCCCGGCCGGGTCGGCCTCGGTCAGGTCGGCCTCGGTCAGGTCGGCCCGGGTCGAGGCGGTCGAGCTTGCCGACGGAACCCGGCTGCCGGCCGACGTCGTGCTGGCCGGGATCGGCGTCCGGCCCAATGTGGAATGGCTGGCCGGCTCGGGACTGGCGATCTCCGGGGGCGTCGTCACCGACGAGTCGGGCGCGACCAACCTGCCGGCCGTCGTCGCCACCGGCGACTGCGCCATGTCCTTCAACCGGCACGCGGGCCGGGCGATCCGCTCCGAGCACTGGACCCACGCCTTCGAACAGCCCGCGACGGCGGTGGCGACCCTCCTGGCCGGCGGTGGCCGGCTCCCGCCGGACCGTCCGGCGATCCCCTACTTCTGGTCCGACCAGTACGGCGTACGCATCCAGTTCGCCGGGCACCGCGAGGACGGCGACACCGTGCGGATCGTCGAGGGCGACACCGAGCAGAGGAGCTTCGTCGCCGTCTACGAGCGGCACGGGCAGCCGGTCGCCGTGCTCGGCATGAACCAGCCGAAGCTCTTCACCCGGTTGCGGCGCCAGTTGGCCGCCCCCGGCCCGGTACCCAGCGCCGCGCCCTGACCCCCTTGGAGCCCCGATGTCGCGACCTGTCTGCCCACTCGGCGCCATCCCACGGGGCGAGGCTTACCGGTGGGCGATCGACCCGCCTGTGGCGATCTTCCACACCGAGGACGGCGAGGTCTTCGCGGTCGACGACACCTGCACCCACCAGGACGCGTCCCTCGCCGACGGCTGGCTCGAGGGGTGTGAGGTCGAGTGCCCGCTGCACGCCTCCCGGTTCGATCTGCGGACCGGACAGGTCGACGCGCCGCCGGCGAAGAAGCCGATCCGGACCCATCGGGTCGAGGTGATCGACGGCATGGTGCACGTCGCATTGTCCGAGATGGACCGCGCGTGAGCTACGACTTCGTCGTGGTCGGCGGTGGCTCGGCGGGCTGCGCCCTGGCCAACCGGCTCTCGGCCGATCCCGCCAACCGGGTTCTCGTGCTGGAGGCGGGACGTTCCGACTACCCATGGGATGTCTACATCCACATGCCGGCGGCGCTGACCTTCCCGATCGGTAACCGGCTGTACGACTGGAAGTACGAGTCGGAGCCCGAGCCGCACATGCGGGGCCGGCGGATCTACCACGCCCGGGGCAAGGTGCTGGGCGGGTCGAGCAGCATCAACGGGATGATCTTCCAGCGCGGCAACCCGCTGGACTACGAGCGGTGGGCCGCCGATCCGGGCATGCAGACCTGGGACTACGCCCACTGCCTGCCGTACTTCAAGCGGATGGAGTCGTGCCTCGCCGCCGGCCCCGGCGACGAGTTCCGCGGCCACGACGGCCCGCTCGTGCTGGAGCGCGGCCCCGGCACCAACCCGATCTTCCGGGCGATGCTGGAGGCGACCCGGCAGGCCGGCTATCCCGCGACCGGCGACGTCAACGGCGAGCAGCAGGAGGGCTTCGGCCTGTTCGACCGTACGATCCGGCGCGGGCGGCGACTGTCGGCGGCGCGGGCCTACCTGCACCCCGTGATGAAGCGACCGAACCTCACCGTACGGACGCGGGCGTTCGTCACGCGGGTCCTCTTCGACGGCACGCGGGCGGTCGGCGTCGAGTACACGCACGGCCGGGGCGCGCCGCGGCGGGCGTACGCGGCTGAGGTGATCCTCTGCGGCGGCGCCGTCAACTCGCCCCAGCTCCTGCAGCTCTCCGGCGTCGGCAACGCCGGCGAGCTGACCGCCCTCGGCATCACCCCCGTGCACCACCTGCCCGGCGTGGGCGAGAACCTCCAGGACCATCTCGAGGTGTACGTCCAGTACGCCTGCACCCGGCCGGTTTCGGTGCAGCCCTATCTGAAGTGGCGCCATCGGCCGTGGATCGGCGCCCGGTGGCTGTTCCTGCGCAGCGGCCCGGGGGCGACCAACCATTTCGAGGCGGGCGGGTTCGTCCGCAGCAACGACACGGTCGGCTACCCAAACCTGATGTTCCATTTCCTGCCGATCGCGGTGCGCTACGACGGCTCCGCGCCCGCCGGTGGCCACGGCTACCAGGTGCACGTCGGCCCGATGTACTCCGACGCGCGCGGCTCCGTGAAGATCGTCAGCCGGGATCCGCGGGTGCATCCCGCCCTGCGCTTCAACTACCTCTCCACCGAGCAGGACCGCCGCGAATGGGTCGAGGCCGTCCGGGTCGCCCGCGCCATCCTCGGCCAGCCCGCCCTGGAGCCCTTCAACGGCGGCGAGATCTCGCCGGGGCCGGACGTGCGGACCGATGAGGAGATCCTCGACTGGGTGGCGCGGGAGGGCGAGACGGCGCTGCATCCCTCCTGCACGGCCCGGATGGGTGTCGACGACATGTCCGTGGTCGACCCCCTGAGCATGCGAGTGCACGGCCTGAGCGGGCTGCGCGTCGTCGACGCCTCGGTCATGCCGTACGTCACCAACGGCAACATCTACGCGCCGGTGATGATGGTCGCCGAGAAGGCGGCCGACCTGGTTCTCGGGAACACGCCGCCGGCGCCGGACCCGGTCGCGTTCCGCCGCCACACGACGGAGGAGGGACGGCTGTGAAGGATCTCCTGATCGGCGGCGAGTGGCGCGAGCCCGCGACGGGCGGACAGCGGGAGATCCGCTGTCCCGCGGACGGACACCTGGTCGCCACGGTCGCCGAGGCCGGCCGTGAAGACACCCTGGCGGCGATCGACGCTGCCCGGCGGTCCTTCGACGAAGGGCCCTGGCCGCAGACCCCGGCGATCGAGCGGGCCGCGCTGCTGGCCCGGGTGGCCGACCTGGTCGGGCGCGACAAGCCGGAGCTCGCCCGGGCCGAATCGCTCGACACCGGCAAGCGCCTGGTGGAGAGCGAGTACGACATGGACGACGTCGCCGCGTGCTTCCGCTACTACGCGGGGACCGCGGCGACCGACGCCGGACGGGTCATCGACACCGGCCGGCCCGACGCGATCAGCCGCATCGTGCACGAGCCGGTCGGGGTGTGCGGGCTCATCACCCCGTGGAACTACCCCCTGCTGCAGACCTCCTGGAAGGTCGCTCCGGCGCTGGCCGCCGGCAACACGTTCGTGCTCAAGCCCAGCGAGCTGACCCCGTCCACGGCCGTGCATCTGATGCGCCTGCTCGACGAGGCGGGGCTGCCGGCCGGCGTCGCCAATCTGGTCCTCGGCGCCGGTCCCGAGGTCGGCGCGCCGCTGGCCGTACACCCGGATGTGGATCTGATCTCCTTCACCGGCGGCCTGGGTACCGGGCGCGCGCTGATGGCGGCCGCCTCCGCCACCGTGAAGCGGGTGTGCCTGGAGCTCGGCGGCAAGAATCCGAACGTGGTCTTCGCCGACGCCGACTTCGACACCGCCGTGGATTTCGCGCTCACCGCCGTCTTCCTGCATTCCGGGCAGGTCTGCTCGGCCGGGGCGCGGCTGGTCGTCGAGGAGTCCCTTCACGACACGTTCGTCGAGGCGGTCGTCGCCGGCGCCGACCGGATCCGGCTGGGCGGGCCGTTCGATCCCGGAGCGGAGGCCGGGCCATTGATCTCGGCGGCGCATCTGGCCAAAGTGGAGAGCTACGTCGCGGCCGGTGTGGCCGAGGGGGCGGTGCTGCGCTGCGGCGGACGGCGGCCGGGCGAACCGGAACTCGCCGGAGGTTTCTACTACCGGCCGACGGTGCTCGACGGGTGCCGATCGAGCATGACCGTGGTCCGCGAGGAATCGTTCGGCCCGGTGCTCACGGTGGAAACCTTCGCCGGGGAGGATGACGCGGTTCGCATCGCCAACGACACCCACTACGGCCTGGCCGGCGCCGTCTGGACCCAGGACGCGGGCAAGGCGCAGCGGGTCGCGGGGCGGTTGCGGCACGGCACCGTCTGGATCAACGACTACCACCCGTACGTGCCGCAGGCGGAGTGGGGAGGTCTCAAGCAGTCCGGAACCGGCCGCGAGCTGGGCCCGACCGGCCTGGACGAGTACCGCGAGACGAAGCACATCTGGCAGAACATCGACCCCCGGCCGCAGCGCTGGTTCCGCGGCTAGCCCTTGGAGCGTCCTCATGACCAGCAGCGAGACCGCGGCGCCGACGCGGGTCATCTCCGTCCGCGATCTCTGGAAGGTGTTCGGGCCGAAGGCGGCACAGATCCCCGCCTCGCCCGGGCTTTGTGCGCTCTCCCGGCGGGAGCTGCTCGACCGGACCGGCTGCACGGCGGCGGTGCGGGACATCTCCTTCGACGTCGCGCCGGGCGAGGTCTTCGTGGTCATGGGCCTGTCGGGGTCCGGCAAGTCCACCCTGGTGCGCTGCCTCACCCGGCTGGTGGAGCCGACCGCGGGCAAGGTGGTCTTCGAGGGCGAGGACATCCTGAACGCGGACCGCAAGCGGCTGCGCGAACTGCGCCGCCGGAAGTTCTCGATGGTCTTCCAGCACTTCGGGCTGCTGCCCTACCGGCGGGTCGTCGACAACGTCGCCTACGGGCTGGAGATCCGCGGCGCCGGCCGGGCCGAGCGGACCCGCCGCGCCATGGAGGTCATCGAGCTGGTCGGCCTCGGCGGGTACGAGCACTCGTACCCCGACCAGCTGTCCGGCGGCATGCAGCAGCGGGTCGGGCTGGCCCGGGCGCTGGCCGGCGACCCCGACGTGCTGTTCTTCGACGAGCCCTTCTCCGCCCTGGATCCGCTGATCCGCCGGGACATGCAGAACGAGGTCATCCGGCTGCATCACGAGGTGGGCAAGACGATGGTCTTCATCACCCACGATCTGTCCGAGGCGTTGAAGCTCGGCGACCGGATCCTCATCATGCGCGACGGCATGCAGGTGCAGTGCGGCACGGGCGCCGATCTCGTCGGCGCGCCCGCCGACGACTACGTCCGCGATTTCGTCCGGGACGTCCCCCGCGCGCAGGTGCTCACCCTGCGCTGGATCATGCGGCCGCCGCGGCCGGACGAGCCGCTCGACGGTCCGGAGCTCGGCCCGGACGTGGTGGTGGTCGATGCCGCGCGCCCGGTGCTCGACGCCGGGAGGCCGGTGAAGGTCGTCGAGGACGGGCGGTTGCTCGGGGTCGTCACCGGCGACGAGATCTTCGCCGCGCTGGCCGGTGCCTGATGATCACAACCACGGCCGCGGTGCCCCGGGCCCGTTTTCGTCGGCAGTTGAACCGGCCGATGCAGGCGGCCGCGGTCCTGGTGGTCTGGGTGGCGCTCTGGCCGCTGGTCCGCGGACGCGACACCCTCGCCCTGGCCCCCGCCGACCTGACCCCCCTGCATCGCTGGCTCAACGATGTCAACGACACCGTCGGCGCCAACCGCAACAGCAGCCCGATCTTCCTGTACTTCGTCAACGAGATCCGGGCCGCCGTCGACGCCTTCGCCACCTTCGTGCAGTCGCTGCTCTCCCAGCCGTCGTTCGGCCGTCCCGTGCCGGTCCTGGGCTGGCTCGGGGTGGTCGCCGTGGTCGCGTACGTCTCCTGGGTCTTCGCCAACTGGCGGGTCGCGCTGCTCGCCGCGGCCGGGTTCGTGTTCCTCGGCCTGCAGGGCCTCTGGCAGGAGAGCATGGACACCCTCGCGCTCACCCTGGCGGCCGTGGCGATCTCGCTGCTGTTCGGCATTCCCCTGGGGATCTGGGCCGGACTGTCCGACCGGTTCAACCGGCTGATCACCCCGTTCCTGGATTTCATGCAGACGATGCCCACCTTCGTCTACCTGGCCCCGCTGACCCTGCTGTTCCTGATCGGGCCGGCCTCGGCGGTGATCGCGACCCTGATCTACGCGGCGCCGCCGGCCATCCGTCTCACCGCCCACGGCATCCGGTCGGTGCCCGCGACGCCGATCGAGGCGACCGAGTCGCTCGGGGCGACCGGGTGGCAGACGCTCACCGGGGTCCTGCTGCCGATGTCGAAGCGCACCATCGTCATCGGCGTCAACCAGACGATCATGGCGGCGTTGTCGATGGTGACCATCGCGGCCCTGATCGACGCCCCGGGCCTCGGCAAGACGGTCCTCAAGGCGTTGCAGACGCTCGACGTCGGCACGGCGTTCAACGCCGGCCTGGCGATCGTGGTGATGGCCATCGTGCTGGACCGGGTCACCACCGCGGCCGGCGACCGGGTCTCTTCCACGCACCGGCCCGGCCGCTTCCGCAGGCCGGTCCAGGTGCTGCTCGGCGTCGTGGCCCTGGTGTGCTGCTATCTGTCCTACACCTACGTCTGGGCGGCGGAGTTCCCCGGTGGGCCCGGTGTCGGCAGCGCCCTCGCCCGGACCGCCGACTCGGTCACCACCTGGGCCCAGGACGACTTGACCAGCTTCACCGAGGCGCTGAAGAACGCCGTCACGGTGGTGCTCCTCGATCCGCTTCAGGCGCTGCTCACCGAGTCGCCCTGGTGGCTGGTGGGCGCGGCGGCCATCACGCTCGCGGCGGTGCTCGGCAGCGTGCGCGCCGCGGTCACCACGGCCATCTGCATCGGGCTGCTGGTCGGCACCGGGCTGTGGCAGGACAGCATGACGACCCTCGCCATGACCATCGTCGCCACGCTGCTGGTGATGGTGCTCGGCGTGGTCGCCGGGGTCTGGATGGGACGCAACCGGCACGCGGACCGGATCATCCGGCCGGTCCTCGACGCCGGCCAGACGATGCCGGCCTTCGTCTACCTGGTGCCCTTCCTGGCGCTCTTCTCGGCCACCAGGTTCACGGCGATCGTCGCGGCCGTGGTCTTCGCGGCGCCGGTCGCCATCAAGATCGTCGCGGACGGCGTACGCGGCGTGCCCGCCACCACCGTCGAGGCCGCGACCGCCGCCGGGTCGAGCACCTGGCAGCTGATCACCAAGGTGCAGCTTCCGATGGCGCGGCAGTCGCTGACGCTCGCGGCGAACCAGGGCCTGATCTACGTGCTCTCCATGGTCGTGGTCGGCGGCCTGGTCGGGGCCGGCGCGCTCGGCTACGACGTGGTCGCCGGCTTCTCCCAGGGCGAGCTCTACGGCAAGGGACTCGCCGCCGGGGTGGCCATCGTGCTGCTCGGCATCATGCTCGACCGCATCGCCCGCGCGGCCGCCCAGCGCTCGGCCGCCAAGACTCGCACCCGATAATCCCCTCACGAAGGACGCGAATCATGAATATTGATCTGATCCCCACCTCGAGATCCCGCCGGCTGGGCGGCGCCGCCCTTGCCACGACCCTCGCCGTCGCGCTCAGCGCCTGCGGCGGCGCGAAAGTGGGCGAGGCCGACAGCGCCACCTCGGCGAAGGCGGCCAACTGCGGAGCCTTCAATCTCGCCGTCAACCCGTGGGTCGGGTACGAGGCCGACGCCGCGGTCGTCGCCTACGTCGCGAAGCGGGACCTCGGCTGCACGGTGACCAAGAAGGACCTCAAGGAGGAGGTCTCCTGGCAGGGCTTCGGCACCGGCGAGGTGGACGCGGTCCTGGAGAACTGGGGCCACGACGACCTGAAGAAGAAGTACATCGACGAGCAGAAGACCGCGGTGGACGCCGGCCCGACCGGCAACAAGGGAATCATCGGCTGGTACGTCCCGCCGTGGATGGCCACGCAGTACCCCGACATCACCGACTGGAAGAACCTCAACAAGTACGCGTCGATGTTCAAGACCTCGGAATCCGGCGGCAAGGGCCAGTTGCTCGACGGCGATCCGTCCTACGTGACCAACGACGAGGCCCTGGTCAAGAACCTCAAGCTCGACTTCAAAGTGGTCAACGGCGGCAGCGAGACCGCGCTGCTCCAGGCGTTCCGCCAGGCCGAGGCGAAGAAGACCCCGCTGCTGGCCTACTTCTACGACCCGCAGTGGTTCTTCTCCGAGATGAAGCTGGTCAAGGTCAACCTGCCTCCGTACACCGCGGGCTGCGACGCGGTCCCCGCGAAGGTCGCCTGCGACTACCCGCCGTACGACCTCGACAAGATCGTGAGCAAGAAGTTCGCCGACGCCAACGGCCCGGCCTACAAGCTCGTCAAGGCGTTCAACTGGACCAACGACGACCAGAACACGGTCGCCCAGTACATCGCCAAGGACAAGATGAGCGACGAGGACGCGGCCAAGAAGTGGGTCGACGCCAACCCGGACAAGGTCAAGGCGTGGCTGGCGCAGAGCTGACCGGGCGGCTCTGGCGCAACCCCGAGCCCCGCCGCCGCTACGACGTGGTGATCGTCGGCGGCGGCGGGCACGGCCTGGCGACCGCCTACTACCTCGCGAAGAACCACGGGATCACCGACGTGGCCGTGCTGGAGCGTGGCTGGCTGGCCGGCGGCAACATGGCCCGCAACACCACGATCATCCGGTCCAACTACCTGTGGGACGAGAGCGCGGGCATCTACGAGCACGCGCTCAAGCTCTGGGAGGGCCTCGAGGAGGAGCTCGACTACGAGATCCTGTTCAGCCAGCGCGGCGTGCTCAACCTCGCGCACAGCCCGCAGGACGTCCGGGACAGCGTGCGCCGGGTGCACGCCAACCGGCTCAACGGCATCGACGCGGAATGGCTGGATCCCGGGCAGGTCAAGGAGGTCTGCCCGATCGTCAACATCTCGCCGGACGTGCGCTACCCGGTGCTCGGCGCCACGTACCAGCCCCGGGCGGGCATCGCCAAGCACGACTATGTCGCCTGGGGCTTCGCGCGGGCCGCCGACGCGCTCGGCGTCGACCTGATCCAGCACTGCGAGGTGACCGGCCTGGAAGTCACTCACGGCCGGGTCACCGGCGTACGCACCACGCGGGGCACCATCGGGGCCGGCCGGGTCGCGCTCAGCGCGGCCGGCCACACCTCGGTGGTGGCCGCCATGGCCGGCATCCCCCTGCCGTTGCAGAGCCACCCGCTGCAGGCGCTGGTCTCCGAGTTGCTCGAACCGGTGCACCCGACGGTGGTCATGTCGAACGCCGTGCACGTCTACGTCAGCCAGGCGCACAAGGGCGAGCTGGTGATGGGCGCCGGCATCGACAGCTACAACGGATACGGGCAGCGCGGCGCCTTCCACATCATCGAGCGGCAGATGTCGGCGGCCGTGGAGCTGTTCCCGGTCTTCGCCCGCGCCCACCTGCTGCGGACGTGGGGCGGCATCGTGGACGTCACCCCGGACGCGTCCCCCATCGTCGGCCTGACCCCGGTCGACGGGCTGTATCTCAACTGCGGCTGGGGCACCGGTGGTTTCAAGGCCACGCCCGGCGTCGGCTGGTGCTACGCGCACACGGTCGCGCACGGCGAGCCGCACCCGCTGACCGCCCCCTTCAGCCTCGACCGGTTCACCACCGGCGCGCTCGTCGACGAACACGGCGCCGCCGCCGTCGCACACTGAGGAATTGCCACGATGATGCTCATCCCCTGTCCCTGGTGCGGTCCCCGCGACGAGTCCGAGTTCGGCTACGGCGGGCAGGCCGGCGTGGCCTATCCCGCCGACCCTGGCGCGCTCTCCGACGCCGAGTGGGCCCGGTACCTGTTCTTCCGCGACAACCCGAAGGGTCCCTTCGCGGAGCGCTGGAGCCACAGTGCCGGCTGCCGCCGCTGGTTCACCCTGGTCCGCGACACCGTGACCAACGAGATCGTGGCCGCATGACGGGCCAGGATTTCCGGACCGACCGGGGCGGGCTCGTCGACCGCAGCCGGCCGTTGCGCTTCCGCTTCGACGGGCGGGACTACACGGGGTACGAGGGCGACACGCTCGCCTCGGCGCTGCTGGCCAACGGCGTGCACCGGACGGGCGCCGGCTTCCGGCTCGGACGGCCGCGGGGCATCTTCTCGGCCGGCGTCGAGGAGCCGAACGCCCTCGTGCAGATCGAGGAGCCGTTCCCGGAGCCGATGCTGCCGGCGACGGTCGTCGAGCTCTACGACGGGCTCGTCGCTCGCGGCCTCGGCGGTCGTGGCCGCCTGGCCGGCGAGCCCGACCCGGCCCGCTACGACGCAATGCACGCGCACTGCGACGTCCTCGTCGTCGGCGCCGGCCCGGCCGGGCTCGCCGCGGCTGCGGCGGCCGCGGCCACCGGGGCCCGCACGATCGTCGTCGACGATCAGCCCCGGCCGGGCGGCAGCCTCCTGGGCACCGGCTCGCCCGCCCCGGAGGTCGACCCCGGGGTACACCTGCTGACGCGGACGACCGCCTTCGGCTACTACGACGACAACTACGTCGTCGCCGTCGAGCGGCGCACCAACCACCTCGGCGGGCGGGCACCGGCGCATCTGTCCCGGGAGCGGATCTGGCGCATCCGCGCGCGGCACGTCGTGCTCGCCACCGGCGCGCACGAGCGTTCGCTGGCATTCGCCGACAACGACCGGCCCGGCGTCATGCTGGCCGGGGCCGCCCGCACCTACGTCAACCGGTACGGCGTCCGGCCCGGCCGGCGAGCCGTGGTGATGACCACCAACGACAGCGCCTACGCCGCCGCGCTCGACCTGCACACCGCCGGGGTCGACATCGCGGCGGTCGCCGACCTGCGGCCCGGTGGCAGCCCGCCGTGGGCCCAGCGCTGCGCCGAGCGCGGGATCGAGGTCCTCGACGGTCATGCCGTCGCCCGCGTGGCCGGGGAGGACCGGGTCTCCGCGGCGACGCTGCGCCGCCTCGAGGACGGGACCTTCACCGGGCCGGCCCGGGACCTGGACGCGGATCTCCTGCTCGTCTCCGGCGGCTGGAACCCGGTCGGCGCCCTCTACAGCCAGGCCGGCGGAAGGCTCGCCTACGACCCGGAGCTGGGCGCCTTCCGTCCGGACGGGGGTTGCCGGCAGGCCGTCACGATCGCCGGGGCGCTGGCCGGGACGCATACGCCGGGTATCACCGTCTGGACGTTGCCGGGCGGCGACCCCGCCACGGCTTTTGTGGATCTGCAGCGCGACGTGACCGTCGCCGACCTGGAGCGGGCCACCGGCACCGGCATGCGCTCGGTCGAGCACGTCAAGCGGTACACCACCGCGGGCACCGCGCACGACCAGGGCAAGACGTCCGGCACGCTCACCAGCGGCGTGGTCGCGGGGCTGCTCGCCGTCGACGTCGGGGAGCTGGGCACGACGACGTTCCGCCCGCCGTACGCGCCGGTCAGCTTCGCCGCCCTCGCTGGCCGCGACCGCGGCATGCGCTACGACCCGGTCCGGGTGACGGCCCTGCACGAATGGCACGAGGCGCACGGGGCGCCGTTCGAGAACGTCGGCCAGTGGAAGCGGCCCTGGTTCTATCCGCGCGACGGCGAGGACATGATCACGGCGGTGCTGCGCGAGTGCCGGGCCGCCCGGACCGGCGTCGCGATGATGGACGCCTCCACCCTCGGCAAGATCGAAGTGGCCGGGCCGGACGCGGCCGTGCTGCTCGACCTGCTGTACACGAACATGATGAGCACGCTCAAGGTCGGCTCGGTCCGGTACGGCGTGATGTGCCGCCCGGACGGGATGGTGTTCGACGACGGCACGGTCAGCCGGCTCGCCGAGGACCGTTTCCTGGTGACCACGACGACCGGCAACGCCGCCGCGGTGCTGGACTGGATGGAGGAGTGGCTGCAGACCGAGTGGCCGCACCTGCGCGTGCACTGCACCTCGGTGACCGAGCAGTGGGCCACGATCGCGGTGGTCGGGCCGCGGTCGCGGGACGTGCTCGCCGCGCTCGCCCCCGGCCTCGACGTCAGCCGCGACGGCTTCGGGTTCATGACGTGGCGCGACACCGACATCGCCGGCATCCCCGGCCGGGCCTGCCGGATCAGCTTCTCCGGCGAGCTGGCCTACGAGCTCAACGTGAGCTGGTGGGACGCGGTGGCGCTGTGGGAGGCGGTGCTCGCCGCCGGCGCCGCGCACGGCATCACGCCGTACGGCACGGAGACCATGCACGTGCTCCGGGCCGAGAAGGGGTACCCGATCATCGGTCAGGACACCGACGGCACGGTCACCCCGCACGACCTCGGCCTGGGCTGGGCGGTCTCGAAGAAGAAGGCCGACTTCATCGGCAAGCGCTCGTTCACCCGCGCCGACACCAGTCGCACCGACCGCAAGCAGCTGGTCGGCCTGCTCCCGGACGACGGCCGGACCCTGCTGCCCGAGGGCGCTCACCTGGTGGCGACGCCGGCCCTGCCCGAACCCCCGGTGCCGGCCCTGGGCCACGTCACGTCCGCCTATCACAGCGCGGCGCTGGGACGCACGTTCGCGCTCGCCCTGATCCGGGGCGGCCGGGATCGGATCGGGCAGCGGGTCTTCGCGCCGCTCGGGAACGAGCTGGTGCCGGTGACGATCACCAGTTCCGTCCTCTACGACCCCGAAGGGGCACGGCGCGATGGCTGAGCGAAACACCCGGCGCTCCCCGCTGGCCGGCGCCGCGGACCGGCTCGCCCGGGTGACCGGCGCGGCCGGCGGCGCGATCGCGATGGCCGAGGTTCCGTTCCTCACCCAGCTCGATCTCCGGCTGGACCCGGACGGCCCGGCCGCGGCGACGGCCGGCAAGGAGCTCGGCCTCGCCCTGCCCACCCAGGCGTGCACGAGCTCCCGGTCCGGCGACATCGACGTCCTCTGGCTCGGCCCGGACGAGTGGCTCGTCGTCGGCCCGCCCGGCGCCGCGGAACGGCTGACCGGGCAGCTGCGATCCGCGGCCGGTTCCGGGCACGCGTCCGTGGTGGACGTCTCCGCGCAGCGCACCACCCTGTTCCTCAGCGGTCCCCGCGTTCGTGACCTGCTGGCCCTCGGGTGCGCCGTCGACCTGCATCCGCGCGTGTTCGGGACCGGCGACTGCGTCCAGACCGTGCTGGCCCACGTGCCGGTGGTGCTGCTGCGGCGCGACCCGGGCGATGCCGCCGAACCGGCGTTCTGGGTGCTCGTACGCGCGTCCTTCGCGGCCCATCTGGTCGACTGGCTCGTGGACGCGAGCGTCGAGTACACCGGGTGAGGCGCGGCGCTCCCGGTCGTCAGGGCGCCGCGGCCCCGCCCGCGCTACACCCGGCCCTGCTCGTTGAGCCGCGCCCAGCGCCCCGCCAGCTGCCGCCGCCGGCAGGCGACGAGGTGGCTGGCCAGGATCGCCGGCTGTCCCCCGCGCACGCACGCGTCGGCCCCGGCGGTCAGCACCGCGGCCACCGCCTCGGCCGGTGCGGTGTCGTCGACCAGCGCCACCAGCTGCGTGCGCCCCGGCAGCAGCCGTCGCGCGAGCGCGACGTCGCGCACCGCCGGCCCCGAGAACAGCAGCAGCTCATCGGGGCTGACGTCATCGAGGTCGTCGGCGTAGCGCACCGACCACCCCGATGGCAGATGGCCCGCGAGGCCGGTCACCCGCCCGCGCGGGCCGAGCACCGCGACGACCGGGCTCGGGCCGGTGCTCGCGGGCAGCATCGCCGGATTCAGCGGCAGGTCGGTCGCGGTGGCGCTGAAATCGCGGGCACCATTGTTGCGGTTGAGCTGCACAAGCATGGCGCGTCCTCCGGTACTGAATGGTTTCCGGTTCCCCTTCACCATTCGCCGACAGTCTTGGTCGCCCATGTGCCCCGCCTGTGCGTTTCATGTATGCCGATGATCTTGCGACCGGTTCAGGCGCTCTCCCGGCGCACGAGCCGGATCAGATCGGAGCTCGGCACGTCCGGGCCGGGCTTTCCCGAGATCGCGGCGACCACGCTGGCCGACAGGTAGGAGGCCATCGCGACCTGGTCGGTGGTCACCGTGGTCAGCGCGGGCGCGGCCAGCCGCGCGGGCGGGATGTCGTCGACCCCGATCACGGCGAGGTCGGCGGGGGCGACAAGACCCCTTTTCCGTACGCCGGCCAGCACCGCCAACGCGACCTCGTCGTTGTAGGCGCACACGCCCGTGACGCCGGCCGCGTGCCATCGGCGTACGCAATCTGCGGCTTTGTCGGGATCAAGCGCGACCGTCTCGATCGCCGGGCCAGGCAGTTGCTTCCCCTGAAGCTCGTCGCGCACGCCGGCCAGCCGCGGCTCGGCGAAGAACCGCAGCCGCTCGTCGTCGGGGTAGGCGTAGCCGATCCTCGCGTGCCCAGTGGCCGCGAGATGAGCAGCCTGCCGGCGCCCCACCAGTTGCTGCGGCACCTCCAGCTCGCGCCGCCCGCGCTGCGACCCCCGGCCGAACAGCGCCACCACCAGCGCGACCCCGGCCGCGTGCATCGCGGCGACCTCCCCCTCGGAGAAGTCGGCGAACGCGATCACGGCGGCCGGGGTGATCGCCTTCCAGATCTCGGTGATCGGCCGGTCCTCGCGGTTGCCCGGGTGCGCCACCAGCGTCAGCCCGTGCCGCGCCAGGGCCGTGGACAGATTGCCGAGCATCGAGCCGACCTCGGGCCCGATCGGCCAGTCCGGCAGCAGGCACAGCACCACCTCGGAGCGGCCCGTGCGCAGCGTGCGGGCGGCGGCGCTCGGCGCGTAGCCCAGACGGGCCGCGGCGTCGAGCACCCGCCCGCGGGTGTCGGCCGAGATGGTCTGCCCGGGCGTCTCGTTGAGCACGTAGCTGACCGTCGCCCGGGAGACGCCGGCCAGGCGCGCGACGTCGGCGCTGGTGATCCGGCGACGGTTGCGATCGGTCATGGTGACAAGCTTACTTACACGTGTAACCATGATGCCATGGCCACCGACCTCGCCGCGCTCATCACGTCGCTGGATCTGCCCGCCAAGGTGCGGCTGCTCACCGGCGCCTCCGCCTTCACGCTGCACCCCGCCGCCGAGATCGGCCTGGGCGAGCTGCGCTTCTCCGACGGCCCCACCGGCGTACGCGGGCTGAAGTTCTCCGGCGGCCGCGTCGTGTCGCTGTTCCCCAACGCGACACTGCTCGCCTCCTCCTGGGACGAAACCGTTCTGCACGAGGTCGGCGTCCTGCTCGCCGAGGAGGCCATGGCGCAGGAGATCCACGTGGTGCTCGGCCCGACCATCAACCTGCACCGCAGCGCGCTGGGCGGGCGCCTGTTCGAGGCGTACTCCGAGGACCCGCTGCTCACCGGCAGGCTCGCGGCGGCCTACGTGCGCGGCATGCAGGACAACGGGATCGCCGCCTGCCTCAAGCACCTGGTGGCCAACGAGTCCGAGACCGACCGCAACACGGTCGACAGCGTCGTCGACGAGGCCACGCTGCGCGAGCTCTACCTGCTGCCCTTCGAGATCGCCGCGGACGCCTGGTCGATCATGGCCGCCTACAACGACGTCAACGGCCTCCCCGCCACCGAGCAGCACCACGTGATCAACGAGGTCGTGAAGGACGCCTGGGGCTACACCGGCCTGGTCATGTCCGACTGGTTCGCGACCAAGAGCGCCGCGCCCGCGGCCAACGGCGGCCTCGACCTGGTGATGCCCGGCCCGTCCGGCCCGTGGGGCGACGCCCTGGTCGCCGACGTCCGGGCCGGCCTCGTCGACGAGTCGGTCATCGACGACCACCTCCATCGACTGCTGCTGTTGGCGCAGCGGGTGGGCGCGCTGGGCGACGAGCGTTCCTGGCCGTCGCCACTCCCGCTTCCCGATTCGCCCGTACGGCGTGAGCAGCTGACCCGCCTCGCCGCGACCGGGATGACCGTCCTGCGCAATGAGGGCGACGTGCTGCCGCTGGCCCGGTCCGCGCGGGTGGCCCTGATCGGCCGGCACGCCGTCGAGACCATCGACATGGGCGGCGGCTCCGCCCAGGTCAACCCGCCGTATCAGGTCTCGGTCGCGACCGGCCTCACCGAGCAGCTCGGCGCCCGGGTCACGGTCGTGGACGGCGTCGACGTCCGCACCCGCCCCGTGCCCGCCCGCGACGGCTTCCTGACCGACCCGCTCACCGGCGCCGACGGCATCCGCGTCACCCTGCTCGACGCCGGCGGCTCGGTGCTCGAGGAGCGTTTCTGCCCCCAGTCCAAGACCATGGTCGGGATGGACGACGACTTCCCCGGGACCGTCGCGTCCGCCCGCCTCGCCGGTCGCGTGGGCGTCACCGGCTCGGTCGAGCTCGGCGTCCTCGGCGTGGGCGAGTGGACCGTCACGGCCCCCTCGGCCCAGTCGTACTCGCTGGAGAGCAGCGGAAACGGTTTCGGCGAAGAGGTGCTCACGCCCCCGCTCCAGACGGCAACCTTCACCGTCGCGGCG
Organism: Actinoplanes sp. NPDC051513; assembly: GCF_044454685.1. Classification (NCBI taxonomy): domain Bacteria; kingdom Bacillati; phylum Actinomycetota; class Actinomycetes; order Micromonosporales; family Micromonosporaceae; genus Actinoplanes; species Actinoplanes sp. NPDC051513. The sequence continues at coordinate 960,787 of NZ_JBITDW010000002.1, read as the reverse complement.
GGCGACCTGTTCTCGGCCACCGTCCGCCTGACCACCGCGATGGGCCTTTTCGGACTCATCGCTTTTCACACCCCACGCTCCACGGTCGACGTCATCGACGATGCCGTCCGCGCCGCCGCCGGCGCCGACGTGGCGGTTGTCGTGGTCGGCCTCACCGAGGAGCAGGAGACCGAGTCGGTCGACAAGTCCACGCTGCGCCTGCCCGGCGCCCAGGACGCCCTCGTCGAGGCCGTGGCCGGCGCCGCCCGCCGCACCGTGGTCGTCGTCAACGCCGCCACGCCCGTCCTCATGCCGTGGCTGGCGCGCGTCGACGCCGTCCTGTGGGCCGGCCTGCCCGGCCAGGAAGGCGGCCACGCGGTGGCGGCGGCCCTGCTCGGCGACATCGAGCCGGCCGGCCGGCTCGTGACCACGTTTCCCGCCGCCGACGCGGCCGCCCCGGCCTGGTCGGTCACCCCGGTCGGAGGCAAGCTCCCCTACGCGGAAGGCACCTTCATCGGCTACCGCGGCCACTTCGCCGGCCGGGCCCCCGAGCCGGCCTTCTGGCTCGGTCACGGGCTCGGGTACGGCAGGTGGGAGTACTCCGACGTCCGCCTGGTCACCGGCGACGCCCTAACCGTGACCGCCACCGTCAAGAACGTCGGCGGGCGGACCAGCCGGGAGGTGGTGCAGGTCTACCTGCGGCCGGTGGAGAAGGACGAGCCCGTGCGCCTGGTCGGCTGGACATCGGTGACCGTGGCGCCCGGCGAGTCGGCCCAGGTGACCGTCCCGACCGACCCCCGCCTGTGGCGCAAGTGGGACACGGCCACGTCGTCGTGGGCTCGCCTGGCCGACGGTGGTGAGCTCCTGGTGGCCCGGGGCCTGGGCGACATCCGCGCCGTCGTCTCCTGATCCGTTCCGGGTCGCTACCGAGCGCCGAGATCGTAGGTCTTGACGGACTGGTCGCGGTAGGTGTCGACCATGCGCCGGCTGTACGACCCGGTCGACTGACGCAGGTTGATGCTCATCACCCGGCGTTCGTTGCAGCATTCGCAGGTGACCCGGAGAATCGCCTGACGCCGGTAGTAGAGGGGTGCGACCTCGACCCGCCGGTGGACCACGCCCTGGGCGAGATCGGCCTCGGAGAGGCTGACGCTCTCCTCGCCCGCCTGCTCGGTCCGGTTCAGCTGCCGACTGTTGTCGCGTTCCCGCAGGGAATCGCTCAGGCGGGCGCTGACCTCCTTCACCACCGACCCGCTCAGACCGAGTCGTGACTCCAGCTGGGCGATGCTCTCCTGTTCCAGACTCACTTCGTTCTCGGCGACCACCGTGGTCACGTGCCGGAGCGTCTTTCCCGCCTCGATGTCGGAGACGATGGCGTAGTCCTCGTCGAGGCACTCGGGACTCGGGTTGTCCGGCTCGATGCCGAGCAGCTCGACGACCTGGCCCGGGGACGAGAAGATCGACCGGCGACGCCGGACGTACCGGCCGACGAATCTGGCGTTCCGTTCGTATTCGCGCTCGGCCTCGTCCAGATACATGATGCGCTGGTTCTGGATCTCCTGCGCCAGCTCCTCCGCGCTGCACCCGCGGTCGAGATAGGCCATCCCGAGGGCGTTCAACTCGACCAGATCCGCCTTGTCCGACTGCCCGCTGATGATGATCCCACGGACCCGGTGATCGATCTTCCGGATCTCCGCGAAGACTTTCGTGCCGTCCATCGGCAGCGTCGGCTGCAGCCGCTGGTCGAGCACGGCGACCTTCACGCCGCCGCTCTTCACGACGGCCAGGGCGCGATCCAGGCTGTCGGTCACTTCGTAGGTCAGGTTGGTACGGAGCCCGACCAGCCGTGCCAGGGCCTTCATCGGCTCCAGGTGATCGTCGACCAGCAGCACCTCGATCATGCTTGCCCCCTCGTGTCGGGCAGGCGCACCACGACCAGCGCCCGGCCGTCCTCCAGGCCGATGTCGACCCGTCCGCCGCGATGCATGTCCGCCAGCCGCTCGGCGACCTTCAGCCCGAGCCCCGGACCGGGATGCTTGGTCGATAGGCCAGGGGGCGGCAGCTCGGCGTCCGGCGGCACCGCGTTCGTGACCCGCAGCGTCGTGTATCCCGGCTCGGGCTGATACTCCGCGGTGATCTCGCCGGCGGGCTCGCTCGCCTCGACCGCGTTCTCGATCAAGGGCATCAACAGCGCGGCCAGGTACGTGTTCTGGTAGCCGGCGACCACCTCCGGAACGCCGAGCATGGTCAGCTTCGTGCCGCGCTGACACGCCGCCTCGGCGACCGAATGCAGGGTTCTGATCGTCTCCGGAAGCGGGGATTCGCGAAGTCGCTCGGTACGCCGGGCCACGTCTACCACCTGCCCGAAGACCGACAGGAACACATCACAGGTATCGACGAATCTGCCGATCTGGCCGCATTGGTCGCGCAGCGATGCGTCGTCCGGGTGGGTCAACTCGATCGCTTCGGTCTCGTAGCGGACGGCATGCAGGGGCGTCCGCAGGGTGTGGGTCAGCTCTTGCACGATGTTGCTGTCGGTCAGCTCCGGTGCGGGCTCCGGCCGCGCCACCTCCGCGGTGGCCGTGCCCGCGACCTCCGGCGGCGTTGCGGGCGGCGGCTGGAGCGCCTTGATGGCATCGATCAGGGCGACCATGGTTTCCCGGTGCTGCAGGTCGCTGCGGCGCCACGCCTCGGTCGCCTGCTCCGAGATCAATTGCTGGTTGCGACCCTGCCGGTACTGCACGGCGACGACCGCCAGACCGGCAACCATCACGGTGGTGACCGCAATCAAGGTCGCGTCCACGTGCCGCCCCCATTGTTCGTACCGCCGAGGAGATGCAGCCTACCGGGGAAGCAGGGCCCCGCCGCTCTGTCCATGTCGTCCCTCCGACGCGACCGGAATCAACCGAAACTGAAGAGGCGGGGCACGGCCGGCAGCCGGACCGGATCACCGCCGGATCGCCGGCACACGCCGACCCGGAACCGGGCGTCGTCCGGGGCGACGAACGCGAGCTCGGTGAATCCCTCCGCGCGGAACCGGGCACGAACCTCCACACTCGGATCCGCGCCCTCGTCGCCGCGGCCGCGGGTCCAGATCACGATGGCGCCCGGGTTGGTGAGCGCCGGCAGCGCCGCGACCGTACGGCTCATGTCGGCCTCCGCGACGTTGCCGAAGACGCCGCAGGCCAGCAGCACGTCGACCGGCTCGACGTCCGCATACGTCGCGGTCGCGCCGGCGTCGGCGGTGCGCACCTCGACGAGCGGCAGGTCCAGGCCGGCCGCCGCCGCGCGGGCGCGATCCGCCAGCTCGGCGTCCAGCTCGGCCAGCAGGGCGCGTACCGACCGGCCGCCGGGCTCCGACGCCAGCATCGGCAACACGTCGCGCCCATCCCCCGCGCAGATGCTGAGCAGGCTCTTGGGCCCCTCGGCCAGCGCGCCGCCCAGCTGCTCCCGCACCACCGCCAGCCGCCGGCTCAGCGAGGAGCCCGGCGCCTCGTAGTCCTCGTGCCATCGAACCCAGTCCTTTACCATCCGGCCAGTCAACCGGATCTCAGGCATCGGTGGTGTCCTCCAGCAGCGCGGCGGCGCGGAGCTCGGCGTGGACGCCGGCGGCCGCGCGCCGGTCCGACTCGGACACCGGCTGCACCCGGGCCCACGCACGGATGGCCGCGAGGACGTTCGTCGCGTGCGGCGCCCGCGGATATCGCCGGATCGGCGGCGGCACGGCCGTTTTCGCAGGCCCACGCGTCGCCTCCCCGAGCTCGCCCCGCTGATGATCATGCGAAGCTAACTCGCGGGTAGCGTCCCGCAGGTCGGCTGTCCCGTCGCTCCCCGCTGTCCGATGGTTGGGATGTCGATCATCTGTTTGTGCAGCTAGGACGGTGGTCGTTGCTCTCGGGCGTGTGCCGCGCGCATCAGTGGCAGCACGTTGAGGGGCGTCAGGTAGGGCTGCAGGCGCCGCACGTACGCGGCATGCGCCAGCACCGTGGCCCGCAGCTCGGTCAGCGTGCGGGCGCCGCAGCGCACCTTCTCGGGCGCGCCCAGCGCGGCGCCGACCACCAGCGCCGGGAGGTCGGCCGTCAGCCGGACCTCGCCGAGGTCTTTGGCCACACTGGTCGTCACCGACCGCGCCGCCGAGTCGAAGAGGATCTGATAGCTCAGGCCGGAGCCGGAGTAGTTGACCAGGAAGCCGCCGCCGGACGGCCTCGACAGGCCGTACTCGGAGACCAGGAAGTGGAATGCTCTCTCCACCTCGGTCTCGAACGACTTCGCCACCGACACGCCCACGCCGACCCCCGATCCGACGGAAGCCTCCCGGACGCCGCCCGGCGACCGGATTAGATCGACAAAAGCAGATGCGCTTCCCGTACGCAACGGGGCAGGCGCAACGATCTTGATGTGGTGGAGCGCACGGCCCGCATAACGGCCCGCGGGGCGGGGCGGCGGGGTACAAAGAAAGGCATGGGTGAGATCGTCCTGATCCGGCACGGGCAGACGGAGTGGAGCGCGGCGGGCCGTCACACGTCGTACACCGATCTCGACCTGACCGGCGAGGGCGAGCGCCAGGCGCGCGTGGCCGGGGAACGCCTCTTCGGCCGTACGTTCGTGGCCGTGATCTCCAGCCCGCGCAAGCGGGCCCTGCGCACCGCCGAGCTGGCCGGCCTCACGGTCACCGAGACCACCGATGACCTCGCGGAATGGAACTACGGCGAGTACGAGGGCATCACGTCGGCGACGATCCGCGAGTCCGACCCCGGCTGGTCGCTGTGGACCGACGGCGCGCCCGGTGGCGAGACGCCCGAGCAGATCACCGTCCGTATCGATCGGGTGCTGGCCCGCGCCCTCGCGCTCACCGCACTGGGCGACGTCGCGCTGATCGCGCACGGGCATTCGCTGCGGGTGGCCGGCGCGCGCTGGATCGGCCTGCCGGCGAGCGGCGGCGGCCGGCTCATGCTCGGCACCGCGACCCTGTCGGTGCTGGGCTTCGAGCACGGCGAGCAGGCCATCGGCTCCTGGAACGCCTGAGGCCCTGAGTCGCCGCCCCACCCCGGGTGCATCATGATCTAGCTATGACGAGAAGCGCGCGCTGGCTGGCCCTGCTGGTGGCCGGGGCGTTCTTCATGGAGATCCTCGACGCCACCGTCATCTCGCCGGCCGCCCCGCACATCGCCGAGGACCTGGGGATCGCCCCCGTCACGGTCAACGTGGCGATCACCGCGTACGTCCTGACGCTGGCCGTCCTGATCCCGATCAGCGGCTGGCTCACCGACCGTTTCGGCGCCCGTCGCGTCTTCACGGTGGCGATCGCCGTGTTCACGCTGGCCTCGGCCGGCTGCGCGGCCGCCACCACCCTGCCCATGCTGGTGGCGACCCGCATCCTGCAGGGCGTGGGCGGCGCCATGATGGTCCCGGTGGGCCGCCTCGTGGTGATCCGCACGACGGAGAAGACCGACTTGGTACGGGCCATCGCCTACCTGACGTGGCCGGCGCTGGTGGCGCCGCTGATCGCCCCCGCGCTGGGCGGCGTGCTGAGCACGTACGCGTCATGGCGCTGGATCTTCCTGATCAACGTTCCGCTCGGCGTGGTCGCGCTGCTGCTGGCCCGGCGACTGGTGCCCGACGTGCGCGCCGACCGGCCCGGCCGCCTGGATGTGCGCGGCTTTCTGCTGGCGGCGTGCGGCATCGCGGCTCTGGTCTTCGGTCTGGAGGGGGTGGCGTCGTCGCACCCGGCCTGGGGCCTGGCGAGCGGCGCGCTGGTGGTGGCCGCCGCGGCCCTGACCCTCACGGTCGTGCACCTGCGGCGCGTCCCGGGCCCGCTGGTCGACCTGCGGATCCTGTCGCTGCGCACCTACCGGGTGACGGCGTTCGGCGGGTCGGTGTTCCGCGCCGTGATCACCGCGATCCCGTTCCTGCTCCCGCTCTTCTTCCAGCTGGGCTTCGGCTGGACCGCCGCGCACGCCGGCCTGGTGGTGATCGCCCTGTTCGCCGGCAACGTGGGCATCAAACCCGTCACGACACCGCTGATGCGCCGCTTCGGCATGCGCCCGGTGATGCTGGGCTCGGTGCTGGCGTCGGCGGTGTGCCTGGTGGCGATGGCCTTCCTGACCCCGGCCACTCCCCTGGTGCTGATGCTGGCCCTGCTGGCGCTGAGCGGCATCTTCCGCTCGATCGGTTTCACGACCTACAACACCGTGGCCTTCGCCGACGTCCCCGCGCCCCGGATGACCAGCGCCAACACCCTGATGTCCACGCTGCAGGAGCTGGGCGGCGGCCTGGGCGTGGCCGCGGGCGCCCTGCTGGTGCGCCTGGGCGCGGGCGTGGGCGCGGACGGTGACGGCGCCTACCGTTTCGCTTTCGTCCTGCTGGCGGTGGTGCTGCTGATTCCGGCCCTGGAGGCGTTCATGCTGCCCCGGACGGCGGGCAACGTGGTGGCCGGCCGCACGGACGGCTGAAAAAGACCGGCGGCCCGGGCATTGCCGGACCGCCGGTCGCTTGACGCGAGGCGTACGTCAGAGGGGTTTCAGAAGGTCCTCGAAGTTGACGTTGAGAGCGAAGGGGTCGGCCACCGAGACCGGATCGCGCCGCTCCAGCTCGCGGGCCAGCTCGCTGCTCGCGCGGTCGATGCGCGACCGCAGCGTGCCCTCGGCCGAGTCGGCGCCCCAGTCGTCGGTGGCGGCGAAGACCGCCGTGGGAACGACCACCGCGCGCAGGTAGACGAACAGCGGCCGCAGCGCGTGCTCCAGCGCCAGCGAGTGCCGTGCGGTGCCGGCCGTGGCCGCGATGACCACCGGCTTGTCGACGAGGGCGTCCTTGTCGATCACGTCGATGAAGGACTTGAACAGTCCGCTGTAGCTGGCCGCGAAGATCGGTGTGACCGCGATCAGAGCGTCGGCCGCCTCGACGGCGTCGATGGCCTCTTTGAGCGCCGCCGGCGGGAAGCCGGTGAGCAGGTTGTTGGCGATGTCGTGGGCCAGGTCGCGCAACTCGATGACCGTCACGGTCAGCGCGATGTTCTTCTGCCGGGCCGCGCCCACGGCCGCCGCGGACATCTGATCCGCGAGCAGCCGGGTGGACGACGGCTGGCTGAGACCGGCCGAGATGACGACCAGGGACCGCTGGTTCATGCGTCGACCTTCTTCGCGTTCTTGGCGGCCAGCAGGGACTCGTGGGTGGGCGCGTCGGGGACGTGGGCCGGCTTGAGCGCGGCGAACTCCTTGCGCAGGACCGGCACGACCTCGCCGCCGAGCAGGTCGAGCTGCTCGAGGACGGTCTTGACGGGCAGGCCGGCGTGGTCGAGCAGGAAGAGCTGGCGCTGGTAGTCGCCGACGTAGTCGCGGAATCCGAGCGTGCGGTCGATGACCTGCTGCGGGCTGCCGACGGTCAGCGGCGTCTCCCGGGTGAAGTCCTCGAGCGACGGGCCGTGGCCGTAGACGGGGGCGTTGTCGAAGTACGGGCGGAACTCGTCCACCGCGTCCTGGCTGTTCTTGCGCATGAACACCTGACCGCCGAGGCCGACGATGGCCTGGTCGGGGTCGCCGTGGCCGTAGTGGGCGAACCGCTCGCGGTAGAGCGCGATCATCCGCTGGGTGTGCGAGGCCGGCCAGAAGATGTGGTTGGCGAAGAAGCCGTCACCGTAGTAGGCGGCCTGCTCGGCGATCTCGGGGCTGCGGATCGAGCCGTGCCAGACGAACGGCGGGACGTCGTCGAGCGGGCGCGGTGTCGACGTGAAGCTCTGCAGCGGGGTGCGGAACTTGCCCTGCCAGTCGACGACCTGCTCACGCCACAGCTGGTGCAGCAGCGCGTAGTTCTCGATGGCGAGGGGGATGCCCGCGCGGATGTCCTTGCCGAACCACGGGTAGACCGGGCCGGTGTTGCCGCGGCCCATCATGAGGTCGATGCGGCCGCCGGAGAGGTGCTGGAGCATCGCGTAGTCCTCGGCGATCTTCACCGGGTCGTTGGTGGTGATCAGCGTGGTCGCGGTGCTGAGCAGGAGCCTGTCGGTCTGCGCGGCGATGTACGCCAGCGTCGTCGTGGGAGACGACGAGAAGAACGGCTCGTTGTGGTGCTCGCCGAGCGCGAACACGTCGAGGCCGACCTCCTCCGCGTGCTTGGCGATCGTGACGATGTTCTTGATCCGCTCGCCCTCGGTCGGGGTCTGCCCGGTCGTCGGGTCGGTGGTGATGTCGCTGACGCTGAAGATCCCGAACTGCATGACCCGCTCCTGAGCTGCTTGGCGTTGTCCCTACGGCGGCCTCAACGCCTCCGACGGCAGAAGTATTTCAAATCTAAAGGAACAGCGCTGCGGCGCAGGTCACACCATGGCATTTCGTAGCGGTCCGGCTCTCCGCTGCGATGGAAGGTTCGCCGAAGAATGGCGCCCCTGTTCGGGCGTCCCCCGAACAGGCTGATCCTTTACCGACAGGGGTAGCAATGTCGGAATACACCGTGTGGTGGAGTGCAAAGGGGAGGACGATGACTTAATGTGCAAGCTCGTTCCATGCGGACGAACGGTTGCGCCATGACTAGGGGAAGTTCTAGGCTGCAACGGCCTGGCCGCTCCGCCAGCCTCGACCCTGCTAGTCGTGTGCCAACCTGAGTGCTGAGGAGTACCCGTGGGCGACAGCGTTCTAGATGCCGCGCTGACGACGGTCGGCGCTGCCAACGACGACGCGCCCTGGGACAGGTTCGACTCCTACGAGTACTACTGGCACAACTACGGCCGTCTGCGCCACGACGACGCCCTGATCATCGACATCGTCGCCGACTTCTTCGTGCACTGCTTCGACCGCTCCCAGCCCCGCGCCCTCGCCAAGGCCATCGACGTCGGGTCGGGCACCAACCTGTATCCCGCGCTGGCCATGATGCCGTTCTCGTCGCGCGTGACGTTGTTCGAGCGCTCGCACACCAACCGGCAGTGGCTGATCGACGCCTTGGTGAAGCCGCAGCCCACGTGGCGCGACGAGTTCTGGAGCGCGATCGCGCAGAACCGTCCGATGTACCAGAAGATCAAGGACCCGCTCGACGTGCTGGCCGGGCGGGCCTGGGTGACCAAGGGCAACGTCTTCGCCCTCCAGCCCGAGCAGTACGACCTCGGCACGATGTTCTTCGTGGCCGAGTCGATCACCACGAGGGATGACGAGTTCCGGCGCGCGACGCTGAACTTCGTCGACTCGCTCAAGCCGGGCTCGCCGTTCGCCGCGGCCTTCATGTGCCGCTCGGAAGGGTATTTCGTGGGCTCCACCTTCTTCCCGGCATGCTCGATCGACGACGCCGACGTCGAGCGGTGCCTTGCCCCCGTCGCCCGGATAAGCCAAATTAAGAGGGTCGACAGCGACGACCTCCGCGACGGCTACAGCGGGATGATCATCGCGACGGGCTGGAAGAGGTAGCACTCCCACGGACGGGTAGGTAACGGCACACCTATGCAGACCCAACCGCGTCAACAACTGCTCGACATCTGGCAGGCAACTGCGCGGGTCTCCTACCGCGACGAGAAGTGGGTCTCCGACGGCGACGACGGCGGCAACTCGATCAGTGATGCGGAGCAGTTGCTGTGCATCATGGCGCCGGCCACGCAGATTCCGCTGTTCCGCCTCGACCGGCCGGACGCGGTCGCCGGCGATGTGCTGGAAAAGTTGCGGGCGCTGGGCGACAACCGGCAGATTCCCGTACGCATGATCCGCGCGCTCACCGCGTACATCGACAAGTACACCGCACCCGACGGCACGCCGATCTTCTCCGGCAGCGGCTACTACCGCTCCGATGTGGAGGACGAGGAGATCAAGCAGGCGCAACGGGATCTGGACGTGGTGGACTCGTTCTCGATCTCGGTGACGCTGATGCTGGCGATCGCCGGCTTCCTCAAGATCTTCCGGCAGGAGCTCGGCCGTCCCGCGCTGATCGAGCTGGTCGACCAGTTGGAGCAGAAGGCGAACCGGCGGCTGTCGGCGGCGATGGCCGGCCTGCTGCGCAGCTTCGCGGTCAACGTGTTCTCGGCCGACAGCGACTTCGGCGACGAGCTGATCCGCACGGTCAACCAGCAACGGCGCCCGGTCCAGCAGGTGGTCGACGAGCTGCGCGAGGCGCTGCGGGAGATCAACGCCCGGCTCCGTGACGACGTCACCATCGGTTCCGGCGCCGCCGAGGGCAGCGAGCTCGACAACCCGAACCGGCTCTTCGAGTGCGGCTGGTCGTGGGGCGTGGTCCGCGAGGCGCCCGACATCGAGACCCAGGCCAAGATCGGCGTGCAGAAGCCCGGCGTGGCGCAGAACGCGCCCTACCTCTACTTCACCACCGTCGCCCTGGACGCGATCCAGGAGCTCACCTCGCCGCGTACCCGGCTGCTCGGCCTGCTCGACCCCGAGCAGGCCCGTCTCACCCAGTCGCTGCAGCTGCGTTTCGAGCTCACCCAGTCGTACTGGGCGACGATCGCGACCTTCGGCGGCGGCCGGTGGCCCTTGGAAGACCTTCCGTGGCGGACCACCGACGGCATCGAGGCCGACTACTTCAGCCTGCTCATCGGCGGCATGGTCGTGCAGAACATGCAGTCCGTCGGCGCCTCCGACACCGACCGCCGGCGCGTGGCCAACGTGATGGAAGACCTCGCGGCCCGCAGCCGCATCACCCGGCGCTCGACCGAGCCGGAAAGCGCGATAGCGGTGCATCACCCGGGCATGCACTTCCCGCTCGAGGGCAGCGAGGACGTGGGCGGCCCGACGCTGGCGTGGACGGTCGCCGACATCTCGCCGACGCTGTTCCGGCGCACGCTGAACCTCGCCCAGATGCTCACCGACGGCGCCGCCCGCAGCCGCATGATCGCGCTGTCCGACGCGATCTGGAAGCACCTGCGCTCCCGCATGATCACCGACGGGGACGACCGGGGGCTGTGGGACCGGCCGGCCGGCGCGTTCCCGTACCTCGCCAAGAACGACGACGGCCCCGGCACGGTCTCCTGGTACTACACCAAGCGGGTGGTCGACTGCCTGGTCGCGGCCGCCCAGCTGATCCAGGAAGCGTCGCCGCCCAGCGACCTGCTCGGCCGGGTCGCGGACGACCTGCTCAACGAGGCCGAGTACCTGTACGACCGGGAGCTGCTCAACGGCACCACCACCCGCGGCATGGGGCTGAAGGTCGAGCTCGACCAGATCGGCCTCGAGCTGCGCCGGGCCCGGTCGGTGCGTCCGCGGCGCCCGGGCGTGGCGATCGCCCTCGCCGAAGAGGTGCTGAGCCGGCTCGACCGGCTCTCGGCGGCCCGCGGGGCGGACAGCGGGCTGACCTGATGCTCATCTTCGCGACCTCCGACAAGGGCGGCACGGGCCGGTCGGTGACCAGCTGCAACCTGGCGTACCGGCACGCGCTGCAGGGCAAGGACGCCTGCTACCTCGACTTCGACTTCGGCTCGCCCACGGCCGGCGCCATCTTCGACCTGCCGGACGCGCTCGCCGGCGTGGCCGGCGGTGGCCTGCACAGCTACCTGATCGACGGGGAGACCGAGCCGAAGGAGATCAACATCTGGGCGGCGTCGCAGCGGGAGTCGCTGCGGGCGCGGCCCACCGGTGCGGGCGAGCTGACCCTGCTGCCCGGCGACCGCGGCCGGGGTGAGTTCAGTTCGGGGCCGGGCATCGTGGAGCGCTGCACCGAGCTGCTGCTGCGCCTGTCCGAGGAGTACGACCTGGTCCTGGTCGATCTGAGCGCCGGCCGCTCGTACGCCACCGAGATCGTCCTGGAGGCCACCGCGGCGGCGGCGATCCCGGCCCGGTGGATCGTCTTCCACCGCTGGACGCGGCAGCACATCATCGCCGCGAGCAACCTGGTGCGGGGCCCGCAGGGCATCCTCGACACCGGTGAACAGAAGGGCCACCAGCGGGCCGACCTGGAGGAGAACATCCGATTCGTACGGACGGCGGTGCTCGACCCGTCCGCGCCCGAGCAGTTCGGCCTGCGCCCCGAGCAGCTCGCCTGGCTCGACGTGTGCAACCGGCGGCTGCAGGGGCTGGCCAGCCGCAGCGGCGTCGGGCAGGCCAAGCTGCTCGGCGAGGTGCCGCTCGACCCGGTGCTGCAATGGCAGGAGCAGTTGCTCTCCAACGACGACGTCTGGCTGTACCGCACGGCCAACGAGCGCACCGTCAACGCGCTCGAGGAGCTCGCCAAGAAGATCGTCGACGAGAGCGCGTGGGAGGGTCTGTGACCACCGCGGACGACGTGTTCACCGAGGTGAGCGCGGTCCCCGCGGTCCGGTCGGTCGCCCTGTCGCACCTGTCGATCGAGCTCGGCCACCTCTACATGGACGACTACCGTCTCGGCCCGCAACGGCTGCGGGAGCATTTCGGGCGGGTCGCGCCGTGGGTGCGGGTGGCCGCCGGCCAGGTCACCGCGGCCCGGCCGCGGATCAGCACGTGCTTTCTCGTCGACGACTACTTCACCAGGTTCTCCACGCCGCGCGAGGTCGTGACCGCGCTGGTGGACGCGGCCGGCGCGAGCGGCCTCGAGATCGACTACGTGGCCCGGGAGTCCGGCTGCGCCCGCGTCGGCGACCTCGACCTGGCCTCCGTCGTGCAGGCGCACATCGTCGACGAGCCGCCCGAGGGCGCCAACGGCGGCCGGCCGCCGGCCAGCGTGTCGGGCTGGCTCACCAACGGCGAGCGCTCGCCCTCGACGGCGGCCTCGGCGATGTCCGCGCCCCGGCAGTGGGTGCCGCCGCGCGAGAGCGCCATCCGCAACCACTCGATCTTCGTCGACGTCGAGCTCTGGAACGTCGAGAACGGCGAGCGGAAATGGTCCTGCCCGTTCCTGGCGGCGGTCTGGCAGCTGCAGCGGCTCGGGCTGCTGCGGCACCTCGGCGAGCCGGTCGCCGAGCCGGTGCCGGCCCGGCCCGGGGAGCTGCCCGAGCAGTGGGACGCGATGCCGGCGGTCGTGCGGCTCAACCCGAAGGCCGCGGCGTTCCGCGCCTACCGCACGTTCAACGTGCTGGACCGGCGGTTCCTGGCGATCGAGCACGCGGTGCGCACGATCCTGAGCCAGGTCGCGGCCGACCCGCTGGCGGCCGGGCAGGTGCTCGAGCGGGCCGGCGCCGAGGGCCTCGACCTGCCGGACGAGACGATCGAGCGGATCGGCTACCTCTTCGTCTGAACGGGGCGCAGCTCGCGGGAGACGTCCCACAGCTCCCGGAACAGCTGCGAGCACTCCTTGACGCGTGAATCGGTGAGCACCAGCCTGGTCTCGGCGACCTGCGCCTTGCTGGGATCGGTGGTGGTGGGCGTCGTCTCGTACGCGAGAATGTCGTCGAACAGAATCAGATCACGCACCTGGACCTGCAACGGGGTCGGCACCGCGGTCCGGTCGAGCAGGCGCACCTCGATCAGCATCTGCCGCTGTTCCTCGTAGGCCCGGCGCAGCTGCGGATCGTGCTCCATGTCGGGCGACTCCAGCACGAAGATCCGCCGCACCCGCCGGCCGTCGCGGGCCGCCCGCCGCTGCGCGTCCAGATAGCGCTGGCCGATCTCGCTGTTCCACAGGTCGTGGTCGACGGCGGCCAGGCTGATCGCGTCGACGCTGGTGGTGGCGGTGCGGGTGAGCCCGAGCAGCCAGTCGCGGTCCTCGCCGTAATAGGTGACCGTGCCGCCCTCGGCGAGCTGCTTGAGGAAGTCCGACATCTCCTTGATCTTGGCCTGGACGAACTTGTAGACGATCGGCGGCGAGTCGGGCGAGATGTTCGTCGAGTTGCGCACCAGCTGGGTGACCAGGTCGGTCTGCAACGCCGACGCCTCGATCAGCCCGAACAGGGCGGTCGCCTCGCTGATCTCCGAGAACGCGTCGCCGACCAGCTTCTTCATGTCCGCCATCCCCTCCCGCTCGAGGTCCTCGACGGAGGCCAGCCGGTTCTCGAAGTCGACCAGGAAGCGGACCATCAGCGCGATGCCGCCGATCAGGATGGACAGGATGATGCAGATCGCCTGCGGCTGGTCGAGCCCGTTGGTGACCAGGAAGGTGACGCCGCCGCTGGCGACGGTGAGCAGCGCGGTCTTGATGACGCCGCTGGTGCCGTTCCCCGTTTCCCGCACGGCGGTCTCGGCGCTCACCGGCGGGTCGCCGCGGACAGGGACTCGGCCAGCATCACCGAGAACTGGTCGCGGACCCGGGTCGTCAGCGCGGTCCACTGCCGGCTGAACCCCGCCCGTCGCTCGAGGACGGTCCACATCGCCTCGGTCAGCTCGTCGGCGTGGGCCGCCGGCATCCACAGGTGCAGCAGCCTGTCGATGGCCGGGCCGAGCCGCCGCAACGTGTCGCCGCGGGGTAACTGGCCGATCGCCGACTTGCGCACGCTCTCGATGAGCGTGGAGAGGAGCCAGTCGTGCAGGGCGACGTCCTCGCAGGCCGTGGCGAGCCGTCCGGCGTCGCGGCGGCCGACGGTGAAGCTCAGCAGCCGCAGCCGGCGGTCGTGGACCTCGAAGTGGACGCCGGAGAGCGGGGCGTCGTCGCCGCCGACCCGGGCCACCCATCTCAGGCGGGAACGGGCCGCGCGAAAGGAGTCCTCGCCGCCGCGCGCGGCGCTCTGCACCTCGTTGGTGGCGCGCTGGGCGACGGCGCCGAGGTCGAGGAAGGACGGTGCGCGGCCGGGCCCGGCGAGCTCGGCGGCCAGCGAGTCCCAGCGCGGCCGGCCGACCGTCTCGATACGGCCCGGCCGGGCCAGATAGTGCGACCACGGGCGGCGGGCGGTGTGCTCCGCGGGCACGATCGTCGCGTACGCGGAGCCCTGCACCACCTCGTTGTCGGTGATCGCCGCCCGCTGCAACGCCGTGCCGATGCCGCGCGCCTGGCCGGCGGCCAGCGTGCAGTCCACGCCGACCGGGCGCTCCGGTGAGCGCACATAGGACCGTGGCCGGGTGGCGACCAGCACCCGCTCGCCGGCGACCAGCTCGACCAGCCTTCGTCCGTCGTCACTGGAGGACGGGTCGCGTCCGCGCAGCAGTCCGGTGTCCACCTCACCCACGACGAGCACGTAGGGCCCCCATTCTTCGGCGGCGCGGGACCTGTGGGGGATGGAAGGCAGGGCAGCGCGGGTCGTCGATGACCGTCTGCGCGCCCCAACCATCTCCGCACCGCAGCGGCGCGTCCCCGCCCGCATGACGCCAGCCTGTCGATTGCACCCCAAAGACCCGAGGAATGCAACCGTCAGTGATCGATCCAGCGCGGTCAGTGTACGTAGCATCAACGCGGGGGTGATTCAAGCTTCGGACGCCGTATGCGCATCGTCCGCACATTCATGTTCCTCACGTGGCATCGTCCCGCGGCGAACCATCGATCACCGTTAGCGTCGGAAGATGGACCGAGCCGATGTGCTCGTCGTCGGCGCCGGTGTCTCCGGGCTGACCACGAGCGTGCGACTGGCCGAGCACGGCGTCCGCGTGCTGATCCGCGCCGAGGCCGCGCCCGCCGACACGAACTCGGCCGCCGCCGGCGCCATCTGGGATCCGATCTACGCCGAGCACCCGCGGGTCCCCGCCTGGGCCGAGGCCAGCTACAAGGTGTTCTCCCGGATGGCGCTGGAAAATTTTCCCGGCGTACGGCTGGTCCGCGGCGTCGAGGCGTCCCGGCTGCCGATCACCTCGCCGGGCTGGGCGCGCGAGCTGCCCGGGTTCAAGGAGTGCACCACCGACGAGCTGCCGGCCGGTTTCGTGCACGGCTGGCACTACACGGCTCCGATCATCGACATGCCGCCATACTTGGCGGCGCTGCAGGCGATGACCCTGGCCTACGGCGCCGAGATGCACTTCGGCGAGCGGATGACGTCGCTGCCGGACGGCTTCGCGGACGCGCCCATCGTGGTCAATTGCAGCGGCTCCGGCGCC
This sequence comes from Actinoplanes sp. NPDC051513, assembly GCF_044454685.1. Lineage (NCBI taxonomy): Bacteria > Bacillati > Actinomycetota > Actinomycetes > Micromonosporales > Micromonosporaceae > Actinoplanes > Actinoplanes sp. NPDC051513. The sequence continues at coordinate 944,960 of NZ_JBITDW010000002.1, read as the reverse complement.
CGCCACCTGGTGCCCGACCCCACGGTCCAGCCGATCCGCGGCCAGCTCGTCGCGATCAAAAATCCCGGCCACCAGGAGTTCTTCGCCGAGCACACCGAGCAACTCGGCGAGATGATCTACCTGCTGCCCCAGGGCGACCTGCTGCTGCTGGGCGGCAGCGCCGAAGAGGGCATCGCCGACCCGAAGCCCGACCCGCTGGTGGCCGACGCGATCATGAAGCGCTGCGGCGACATCTTTCCCGAGATCCGTACGGCCGAGGTCGTCGGCCATCGCGGCGGCATCCGCCCGTCCCGTCCCGTGATCCGCCTCGAGCACGAGAACCGCGGGGACCGCCACATCGTCCACAACTACGGCCACAGCGGCGCCGGCGTGAGTCTGTCGTGGGGCTGCGCCGACGACGTGACCGAGATCGTGCTCGGGCTGCTCGGGCGATAGGTCCGGGGCTCACCGGCCTTCCCTGACCGGCCTTCCCTGACCGGCCTTCCCTCACCGGCCTTCCCTCACCGGCCTTCCCTCACCGGCCTTCCTTCACCAGCCTTCCCTCCCCAGCCCTTCCTCATCGGTTTTGCCTCATCGGTCTTCTCTCATCGGGAAGAGGATCGGGCTCAGCAGGTGGGGGGCGCGGTCGCCGGCGGGCTCGTTGCCCAGGACCGGGAGGATCGCCTCGCGCAGGCCGGCGATGAGTTTCTCCCGCTCGGCGGGCGTCAGCCAGATCGCGTGCTGGCGGTAGCCGACCAGGTCGGACGCCGGGTCGGGGTCGCCGTCCAGATAGGAGCCGAACTCGGCGAGCAGGACGGCCGTCGCGGTGGCGAACGCGCGGCGGTGGTCGTCGGTGGTCGCGGACGCCGCCGTTTTCGCGTCGATGACGGCGCGGTCGCGGCGCAAGCGGTAGCTGCGCTCGACGAAACCCCGCACGCGCTGTTCCCCGGCGACCTCGATGATGCCGGCCTCGGTGAGCAGGGCGACGTGCCGGTAGACCGTGGCCTGGGAGACGTCGGGCAGCCGGGCGCACAGGCCGGCCGTGGTCACGGTGCGGCCGGAGAGGGCGTGCACGATGCGCAGCCGCACCGGGTGCAGGAGAAGCTCGACCGGGTCCATTCCCCAATGTTCGCACGGCTGCTAATGTTCGCAGCCATGAGAACAATGGTCGGCGGGGTGGCCACCTATCGGTTCGGCGACGGCGGAGCGCGCGTGCTCTACCTGCCCGGGGCGGGCCTGGTGGGGCTCGATTTCCTGAATCTCACGAAACTTTCCGGGGCGGCGCACCTGCTCTATGACCGCGGCGGCACCGGCTGGAGCGCGCCCGTTCCCCTGCCGCGCAGCGCCGCCGCGGTGGCGTCGGAGCTGCGCCAGGTCGCCGGCGACGGGGAACATTTCCTTGTCGGGCATTCGATGGGCGCGGTCTACGCGCGGCGTTTCGCGCAACTTTTCCCCGAGTCGGTGGCCGGGATGCTGCTGCTCGATCCCGGCCACGAGGATCTCTTCGCGCACCTGCCGCCCGAGGCCGCCGCGCTCAACGATCAGATGAAGCCCGACCCGGCGCAGCTGCCCGACCTGACGGCCGAGCAGCGTGCCGCCGCGAAAGAGGCCTGGGCGAAGATTCTCGGTTCCTGGCCATCATCGGTACGCGACGAGCTTGCCGACCACCACGTGGAGCACTGGCGCACCGGCCTGCTGGAGGCGGCGAACCTGGAGAGCGAGGTCTACGGCGAGCTCCGGAAAGGCGGGCCGCTGCCGGACGTGCCGGTGATCGTGCTGTCGGCCGGGGCGGGCAACCCGGCGTGGCAGGGTTTCGGCTCGCCCGAGCTGATCCAGCGCGCCCTCGACGGCATCCGCGAGCTGCACGCCGGGATCGCGAAGTCGTTCACCCGGGGCCGGCACCGCGTCGTCGAGGGCGCGACCCACAACTTCATGCACATCGAGCAGCCCGACACGGTGCGCGACGCCTTATGTGAGCTGATCGCCGACGCCACCTGAACGCGGCCCGGAAAGCCCGGCGCGAAAGAGGCCACAGCGCGGCGCGGCACAGCACGAAAGCGCGGCACAGCACGAAAGCGCGGCACAGCACGAAAGCGCGGCACAGCACGAAAGCGCGGCACAGCACGAAAGCGCGGCGCGAAAGCGCGGCGCGAAAGCGCGGCGCGAAAGCGCGGCCGGGCGCGAGCCGCGACGGCCGGCCGGTTGGCGCCGGCCGGCCGTTGCGGTCGTGCGGCCGTCATGGACGGCCGCGGGTGTCAGCGGCCCTCGAGTGACTTCACGTTGTCACCGAAGGTCCAGCCCCTCGAGCCGTCCCAGTTGATGGACCAGGTCATCACGCCCTTGATGGAGCTGACGCTGTTGTAGGCCTGCGACACCAGCGACGGCGTCATGTAGCCGCCGCCCGCGCCCGACTGGGCCGGCAGGCCCGGCACCTGCTTGTCGTAGGGCACGCGGATCGTCGTGCCCTGGATGGTCAGGCCGTTGTTCAGGCACTGGGTCTGCACGGTGAAGCCCTGCACCGTCCCGGCCGAGTAGGAGTCGCCGGAGCAGCCGTACATCGAGCCGTTGTAGTACTGCATGTTGAGCCACCACAGGCGGCCGTTGTCCACGTACTTCTTGATGATCGGCAGGTACGAGCCCCAGATCGAGCCGTAGGTGACGCTGCCGCCGGTCACGTACGCGGTCTCGGGCGCCATGGTGAGCCCGAAGTTGGACGGCATCTGGGCGAGCACGCCGTCGATGATGCGGATCAGGTTGGCCTGCGAGGTGGACAGCGTCGTGATGCTGCCGCTGCCGGTCAGCCCGGTCTCGATGTCGATGTCGATGCCGTCGAAGTTGTACTGCTTGAGGATCGGCACGACGGTCGCGACGAACCGGTCGGCGACCGCGCTGGACGACAGGTCGATGCCCGCCGCGGCCCCGCCGATCGACATGACGATGGTCGCGCCGGATGCCTTGGCCGCGCACATCTCGGCCGGCGTCGAGACCTTCACGCCGGCGTCCATGCCGTTCTCCCACAGCACGGTGCCGTCGGAACGGATCACCGGGAACGCGGCGGCGATCACGTTGTAGCCGTGCTGGAGGATGCGGCTGTCGTTGATCGGGACCCAGCCGAGGCCCGGGTGCACGCCGTTGGAGGCGCCGTCCCAGTTCTCCCAGTAGCCCTGCAGCACCTTGCCGGCGGGCCGTGACTTGACCGCGCAGGTCGAGCCGGTCGGCGGGGTCGTGGGCGAGGTCGTGGGCGGCGTGGTGGTGGGCCGGGTGGTCGGTGGCGTGGTGGGCGGCGTGGTGGTGGGCCGGGTCGTCGGCGGCGTCGTGGGCGAGGTCGTCGGGGTGCCGGTGCACGCGCCGAGGTCCTTCCACAGCGACGGCGTCGCGGCCGGGTTCCAGCCCGCCCCCGCGTACGCGGTGTGGGTGACGAGCGCCTGGTAGAGGTGCCCGCTGTAGGTCACCTGCTGCCCGGCCGTATAGGTGGGCCCTTCGGTCCAGACGGTGCCCGAGCAGGCCACGGCCGCGAACGACGTGCCCTCTCCGGCGACGGCCACGGCCAACGCGCCGGCCGTCACCGCCACCCCTGCGACCAGCGCTAACAACCGACGACGAACGCCCATGGCAGCCCCTTTCATCGACGAACGTGACCAACTACACCCATATCGTGGCGTTCACATTCGTAAATATCAAGGCTTCTTAACAGTGAGGGGGACGCCGAGGAACTCCGCGAAGGGGGTAAGCGCTTTCTCGGCCGCCCGGGCCGGCAGCCGCTCCAGCGGGAGGACCGTCACGGTGACGCTCTTCGCTCCCAGGACCCGCTTCCAGGTGGCGACCACGCGCCCGTCGCGCACGAGCGTCGACTGGAAGACGCCGTTGCCGCCCGGGATGATCGCCGCCAGCTGGTCGGGGGTGGCCATGAGCGAGCGATCTTTGTAGCCCAGCAGGTATTCGTCGAAGCCGGACAGCGCCAGCCACCCGTCGAAAGCGGAAGCCGCATCCAGCGCGGACGCGGACGCGATCATCTCGACCCCGTCGACGTCGACCGCCGCCAGGGCGTCCCCGGCGACCGCTATGCCGGCCTTGCAGTCGGCCATCGTCAGCCCGGTCCAGCCCGCGAAGTCTTTGCGGGTCGCCGGTCCGTGGCTCTGGAAGTACCGCAGGGCGATCAGGCCCAGCGCCTCCTCGCGGGAAGGCCGCAACGGCTCGGGCGCCCACTCGTCGAGGAGCACGAACGTCTGTTCCTTGCCCACGTGCGGCGCGATCGCCGTGACACCGCGCTGCGACGCGTACCAGAGCAGGTGGTAACCCCGCTGCCCACTCACGTCGATGCCGCCGGACGTCAGCGTCTGCATGCACTCGGATCGCGTCAGGCGCCTGCCGCCCGCCAGGGCGTCGCCGAGCAGCTCGACCGCACGATCGGCCGTCTTATCGTCGAGGCCGATGCTCTCGCGGCGCTTCGCGGCGCCGGCCAGCAGCCGCACCCCCATGAGGTCGAGCATCCAGTGCGCGTCGGCCGACGGGACAAGATGCACGGTGCCGCGCATCGGCCAGGTGCGTAGCACGGAGCGTTTCTCGAGCGCGTCGTTGACGTCGGCCAGCGACCAGCCCGGCAGGCGGGCGCCGAGCGACCACAGCATGCTGTTCGCATCTTGCGACTGCATCGCGCCGAACCACGACACGATCTCGCCGACCGACGAGGGCGCGTTGCCCCGCAGCAGCAGGCTGGAAAGCCGCAGGCCCAGGGCCGTCCGTGAATCCATGGGACGACCCTAGGCCGCGGGTACGACAAATTCGCTCAGCGGCCCCGCGCCGCCCGGTAGAGCTTGATCAGGTTGTTCGTCGACGAGTCGTCGTCGGCCGCCGGCGCGGACGACCCGGTCAGCTTGGGCGCGAGCTGGTTGGCCATCACCTTGCCGAGCTCGACGCCCCACTGGTCGAACGAGTTGATCTGCCAGATCGTGCCCTCGGTGAACGTGATGTGCTCGTAGAGGGCGATCAACTGCCCGAGGATCGACGGTGTCAGCTTGTCCGCGATGATCGTCGTGGTCGGGTGGTTGCCCTGCATGACGCGGTGCGGCGCCACCTTCGGGTCGGTGCCCTCCGCCTCGACCTGCTCCAGCGTGCGGCCGAACGCCAGCGCCCCGGTCTGCGCGAAGAAGTTCGACATGAGCAGGTCGTGCATGCCGCCGATGTCGTGGTTGGGCTGCGCGAACCCGATGAAATCGGCCGGGATCAGCTTGGTGCCCTGATGGATGAGCTGGTAGAAGGCGTGCTGCCCGTTGGTGCCGGGCTCGCCCCAGAAGACCTCGCCGGTCTGGTAACCGACCGGGCTGCCGTCCAGGCGCACCGACTTGCCGTTGCTCTCCATGGTGAGCTGCTGCAGGTAGGCGGCGAACCGGTGCAGGTACTGCGAGTACGGCAGGATCGCGTGCGACTGGGCGCCGAGGAAAGTGTCGTACCAGACGTTGATCAGGCCGAGCAGGGCCGGCACGTTCGACTCGAGCGGCTGGGTGCGGAAATGCTCGTCGACGGCGTGGTAGCCGGCCAGCATGTCGGCGAACTGCTCCTTGCCGATCGCCACCATCACCGACAGGCCCACCGCGGACGGCAGCGAATAACGGCCGCCGACCCAGTCCCAGAAGCCGAACATGTTGGCGGTGTCGATGCCGAAGTCGGCGACGCGCTGGGCGTTCGTCGAGACGGCCACGAAATGTTTCGCGACCGCGGCCTCGTCCTTGAGCGAGGCGAGCAGCCAGTTGCGCGCCTCGGTCGCATTGGTCAGCGTCTCCTGCGTGCCGAAAGTCTTCGACACGATGATGAACAGCGTCGTGGCCGGGTCGAGGTCGTGGGTCTTCTCGTACAGATCGGTCGGGTCGATGTTCGAGATGAACCGGCACTCGATCTCGGGCGTCTTGAAGGCCTTCAACGCCTCGTACGCCATCACCGGCCCCAGGTCGGACCCGCCGATGCCGATGTTCACGACGGTCCTGATGCGCTGCCCGGTGTGACCGGTCCACGCGCCCGAGCGCACCTTGTCGCTGAACGACCCCATCCGGTCGAGCACCTCGTGCACCTCGGCGACCACGTCCTGACCGTCGACGACCAGCGTCGCGGTGCGCGGCAGCCGCAGCGCGGTGTGCAGGACGGCGCGATCCTCGGTGACGTTGATGTGCTCGCCGGCGAACATCGCCGCGACCCGCTCGGTCAGGCGCGCGCGCGAGGCCAGGGCGAGCAGCGCGGTCATGACCTCCTCGGTCACCAGGTTCTTGCTGTAGTCCACGGTGAGGTCGGCGACCGTCGCGGTCAGGCGCCCGGCGCGCCCCGGGTCGCTGCCGAACAGGTCGCGAAGGTGCACCGCCGAAAATTTCTCGGCGTGGCCCTGCAGGGACTGCCACTCGGCGCTGCCGGAAACGTGTTCGCTCATTGCCCCAGTCTCTTCCCTTGAACCCGGACTCTCATCGCCATCCTGGCACGAAACGGAGACGCTCGTGGCGTAGCGCTGGTCATAGAGATCGCACAGGCCGGGCACAAGGCCGACGTAGCCGCAGCACCCAGGGTTGACGCCATGACGACGTTGATGGAACGCCCTCGGGTGGCCTCGCCGAGACACGGAGCACCACCGCCGCCGCCCCGCGCGCGACGATGGCCGGTCCTGGCCCTGCTCGCTGCGACCGCGGTGCTCTACCTGTGGGACCTGAGCGCCTCCGGCTGGGGGAACAGTTTCTACGCCGCCGCCGCGCAGGCCGGCGCGCAGAGCTGGAAGGCCTGGCTGTTCGGCTCGCTCGACGCCGGCGACGCCATCACCGTCGACAAACCGCCCGCCGCCATGTGGGTGATGGGCCTGTCCGCCCGCATCTTCGGCGTGAACAGCTGGGCGATTCTCGCCCCGCAGGCGCTCATGGGCGTGGCGAGCGTGTACCTGCTGTACCTGACCGTGAAGCGCTGGTTCGGCCCGAACGCGGGCCTGCTGGCCGGCGCGGCGCTCGCGCTGACCCCGGTCGCGGTGCTGATGTTCCGCTACGACAACCCCGACGCGCTGCTCGTGCTGCTGATGACGGCGGGCGCCTACACCACGACCCGGGCGGTCGAGAAGGCCTCCTGGAAGTGGCTGGCGCTCACCGGCATGCTGCTCGGTTTCGGCTTCCTGACGAAAATGATGCAGGCGTTCCTGGTGCTGCCCGGCTTCGCCCTGGTCTACCTGATCGCCGCGCCGACCGGGCTCGGCAAGCGCATCCGCGACCTGCTCATCGCCGGCCTCGCCCTGGTCGTCTCGGCCGGCTGGTACATCGCCCTCGTCTCGCTCTGGCCCGCGTCGTCACGCCCGTACATCGCCGGCTCCACCAACAACACGCTGTGGGAGCTCGCGCTCGGCTACAACGGCCTCGGCCGCATTTTCGGCGGCGACGGAAACGGCGGCGGCGGGGGTGGCGGCGGCGGCAACACCGGTTTCGGCGGGTCCACCGGCATCGGGCGTCTGTTCGGCGAGTCGATGGGCACCGAGATCTCGTGGCTGCTGCCGGCCGCGCTGATCGCCCTGGTCGCCCTGCTGGCCTGCACCTTCACCGCGCCCCGCACCGACCGGGCCCGCGCCGCGGTCGTCATGTGGGGCGGCTGGCTGCTCGTCACCGGCATCACTTTCTCGTACATGAGCGGCACCATCCACCCCTACTACACCGTCGCCCTGGCCCCGGCCATCGCCGCGCTCGTCGGCATCGGCGGACGGGTTCTCTGGCTCTACCGCGCGAAACTTTGGAGCCGGGCGCTGCTCGCCGCGATGATTCTCGCGACCGCGGTGTGGGGTTCCGTGCTGATGGGACGCGCGGACTGGCTGCCGGTGCTGCGCTGGGCGTCGCTTGCTCTCGGCGTACTCCTCGCTCTTGTGCTCCTGGTTCCGGCGGCGAAGCTGCGCGGTTTCGCGATGGTCGCGCTCGTCGCGGCGATTCTTTCGGCCGGCGCCTCCGGCGCGGCCTACGCGACGGCGACAGCTTCCGTCGCTCACACCGGCTCCATCCCGGCATCAGGTCCGGCAAATTCAGGGGGTACGGGCGGCGGCGTCGACAACCGCATGGGCGGGGCGGGCGGCTTCGGCGGCCCGTCGGGGTCCGGCTCCTCGTCCGGGTCCGGGTCTTCCACCTCCGGCTCCACCGGCTCGTCGTCAAGCTCCTCGTCCGGCTCCTCGTCGGCCGGCTCCTCGTCTTCCAGTTCTTCGTCCTCCGGCTCCGCCTCCTCCAGCTCGTCCACCGGCTCGTCGTCCGCGGCCCCGGGCGGCGGCGGTGGCGGGATGGGTGGCACGAGCAGCAACAGCGAGCTGATCGCGCTGCTGGAGGCCGGCACCACCAAGTGGTCGGCGGCGATCAGCGGCGCCACCTCGGCCGCCGAGCTGGAGCTGGACAGCGGCACCTCGGTGATCGCCCTGGGCGGCTGGAACGGCAGCGATCCGAGCCCGACCCTGGCGCAGTTCCAGGCGTACGTGGCGGCCGGTCAGATCCACTATTACATCTCGGGCGGCGGCATGGGCGGCGGCGGTGGCTCCTCGACCGCATCGTCGCAGATCGCGGAATGGGTGGCCGCGCACTACACGGCCACGACGGTCGGCAGCGCGACGGTCTACGACCTCACCCAGGCCGCGACCAGCTGACCGTCACCCTTTCGGAGCCCCGTGCCAGCCAGGCGCGGGGCTCCTTCCGTTAGCATCGCTTTTCGCCTTGTGAACCCGCCGGGGAGCGTGCATGACCTTCTTCCGCCGCCTGTCCCGGCTGGCCCCGCTCTCCGCCGTGACCGCCGGCCTGCTGGCGATGCTCATCGGCATCACCAGCTCGGCGGCGATCGTCTTCGCCGCGGCCCGGGCCGCCGGCGCCGACAGCGCCGTGCTGGCCTCGTGGATGCTCGCGCTGGGCGTGGGCATGGGCCTGACCTGCATCGGCCTGTCCCTGCGGTACAAGGCGCCGATCATCACCGCCTGGTCGACCCCGGGCGCCGCGCTGCTGGCCACCGGCCTGGACGGCCTGACCCTGCGCGAGGCCACCGGCGCCTTCCTGATCTCGGCGGCCCTGATCACGCTCAGCGGCGTGACGGGCTGGTTCGCCCGCGTGATGAGCCGCGTCCCCGTCTCCCTGGCGGCGGCGCTGCTGGCCGGCGTGCTGGTCCAGTTCGGCACGGCGCTGTTCGGCAGCATGGAGAAAGATTTCGCGCTGGTCTTCACGATGTTCGCGGTCTACCTGGTGTGCCGCCGCCTGCTCCCCCGCTACGCGGTCCTGGCGGCGCTGGCCGCCGGCATCGCGATCGCGGCCGCGCTCGGCGAGCTGCACCTCTCCTCGGTCGACCTGGCCTGGGCGAAACCCGTCTTCACGGCGCCCTCGTTCTCGTGGCAGGCCGCGATCGGCGTGGCCCTGCCCTTGTTCGTCGTCACCATGGCGTCCCAGAATCTCCCGGGAGTGGCGGTCCTGCGCAACGACGGCTACGACGTGCCGGTCTCCCCGCTGATCACCTGGACGGGGGCCACGAACTTCGTCCTGGCCCCGTTCGGAGCGTTCGGCCTCAACCTGGCCGCCATCACCGCGGCGATCTGCACCGGCCCGCAGGCCCATCCCGACCCACGCCGCCGCTACCTGGCGGGCGTCTGGGCGGGCGTCTTCTATCTGGTGATCGGCGCGCTGGGGGCGACCGTCGGGTCGTTGCTGCTCGCGCTGCCGGCGCCGATGGTCCTGGGCATCGCCGGCATCGGCCTGCTGGGCGCGATCGGCTCGTCGCTGACCTCGGCCCTGAGCGACACCCGCTGGCGCGAGGCGGCGGTGGTCACATTCCTGGCCACGGCCTCGGGCGTGAAGCTGCTGGGCGTGGGGTCGGCCTTCTGGGGGCTGATCGCGGGCCTGCTGACGGCCGTGGCAACGGGCGCGATCAGCCGTCGCGCACACGCCGCCGACGCTCCGACCGACGCCCCGCCCCCGGCCGAAGCCCCGACGTCGGCCGAAGCCCGGACGTCGGCCGAATCGCCCGCCCTCGCCGGAACCCCGGCGGCCGCGGAAACCCCAGCCGCTGCCGAGGCCGCAGCCGACGCCAGGCGCACCGGGCCGTGACGCCGCGGCCGCGGGACATCACTCGCTGAACAGGGCGGCCAGGTCGGGCGGGCGAAAGTTGGGGCCCTTCTGTACCTTGCCGTCACGAACCACCGGCCGGCCGTCGTCGCCGAGCTTGCTCATGTTGGCCCGGTGGACCTCGGCGATCACGGCGTCCAGGTCGATGCCATGGGTGACGGCAGTTCCGTAGGCGACGTAGACGACATCGGCCAGCTCACGCGCCAGCTCGGCCAGGCGCTGCGGCGACGGGTCCAGCTGGGCGGCGGCGGAAGCCTCGGCCACCTCGCCCACCTCCTCGTCGAGGAGACGCTGCCGCACCGCGGCCAGCTCGGGCGGGATCGGGGTGGGCCGGTCGGGGTGCTCGAGGCCGAACACCTCGTGGAACTCACGGACCATCCGCCACGGGGACTCGCTCACGCCCGGCACCCTACCGACGCTCCACAACGACGCCGCCGACGCGCGCCGTGAGCTCAGTCACCGCCCGCGCAGGGAACGCAACGTGTGACCCGTGGCCTGCTTGAACAGATACTCGGCGCGCTCGTACGACAAGCGGGCCCGCCCTGTGTGCGGGCACCGGTCCGCGGTCGCGGACGGCGACGGCCGCCGATCGGTGCGGAACAACGGGCCCGCGGCGCGGCCGGCCACCAGCTCGGGCAGCAGTTTCGCGGCCCCGGAGCGCCACGACACCCAACGGCCGCCGACCCGCGCGCGGCGATCCTCCAGGTCGAGGTCCTCGACGTTGAGCGCCAGCACCGAGGTCACCGCCGCCCCCGACTCGTGCAGCAGAAGCCAGAGGGTCCGCTCGCGTACCGAGTGACGCGGCTCGGAAAGCAGCGCCGCCAAAGTATCGGGCGAAATGAGCCGCCTGGGCGCGACAGTTTCGGGCCGGCGGGTCAGCGCGGCGGCCAGGGCCGGCCGGGACGACCAGGTCGCAAAGGACCGCAGCGTGGCGCGGTGCCGGTTCCAGGTCTTGCCGGCGGCGGCGCCCCACGCCGTCGTGCAGACCTCGGCCACCCGTTCGGGCGTCAGCTCGTCGAGAGGAAAGCTGTCGCCCAGCGCCCGGCTCAGCCGGCCGAATGTCTGCCGATAGGACCGCAGCGTCGCCGCGTCGAGGTCGTCCCTCGCAAGAAACCCCGACACGGCCTCGCCGAAAGTTTCCCGGAGCGGCGAAACCTGGCCCATCTCGGCCGCCCGGCGGCGGAGAAACTCCCGCTCGGGCTCGTTGCGGGTCAGGGTCAGTGCCCGCTCGAACTCCCGGCGCGCCTCGGCCCGGCGCGACAACCGGGCGAGCAGGTCGCCCCGCACCGACGGCAGCAGGTGATAGTCCCGCAGCGACGGATCGGTCAGCAGCGCGTCGGCCTCGGCCAGGCCCGCCGCCGGCCCCCGCGCCATGCCGATCGCGACGGCCCGGTTGAGGCGCACCACCGGGCTGGGCAGCAGGCGGGCCAGGGCGTCGTACAGCGTGGCGATGCGCGGCCAGTCCGTGTCGGCCGCCGACGGCGCCTGCGCGTGGCAGACGGCGATCGCGGCCTGCAGCACATAGGGGCCCGGCGGCGCCCCTAGCGCCCGGGCCCGCAGCATCGCAGCGAAACCACGCTTGATGAGCAGCTGGTCCCAGCGACCACGGTTCTGCTCGTGCAGCAGGATCAGCTCGCCGGAAGGACCGATGCGGGCCGCCGACCGGGACGCCTGCAGCTCCATCAGCGCCACCAGGCCGTGCGCCTCGGCCTCGGCGGGCGCCAGCTCGGCGAGCATCCGGCCCAGGCGCAACGCCTCGCGGCACAGATCCGCCCGGATCAGGTCCTGCCCGGCGGTCGCCGAGTAGCCCTCGTTGAAGACCAGGTAGAGGACCTCCAGCACCGAGTCGAGCCGCCCCGGGGACGCGTGCGACGCGAAATCCACGCCCTCGTCGGCCAGGGTCTGTTTCGCGGCCGCAATCCGCCGCACCACCTGCGGCTCGTCCAGCAGAAACGCGCGGGCGATCTCGGCGGCGGACAGGCCGGCAACCAGGCGCAGGGTCAGCGCGACGCGCGCTTCGCGCGTCAGGGCGGGGTGACAGCAGACGAAAATCAGGCGCAGGACGTCATCCTGCGGTTCCGGGCTTTCCGCGTACGGGACATCGCTCTCGATCGCCGAGTTTCGCTGCTCCCGGCGAATGTGGTCGATGGCCCGGCGCCTGGCGACCGTGGTCAGCCAGGCGCCGGGGTTGTCGGGAACGCCCGCCGACGGCCAATGCTCGAGGGCGGCGACGAGGGCGTCCTGGGCCAGTTCCTCGGCCAGCCCGACGTCGTGCACGAGCCGGGCCAACCCGCCGACGATCTTCGCGGACTCCAGCTTCCAGACCGCGTCGATCGTGCGGTGGACGTCGGGCATGGTCGGCGGCTAGCCGAAGACCTGCTGGATGGTGCCCTCCCCATCGCCGACGATCTTGCGGAAGCGGCGCGCGAGCTCGATCGCCTCCTCCTTCGAGCCGACCTCGATCAGCGCGAAGCCGGCCGCGGCCTCCTTGGCCTCGGCGAACGGGCCGTCGGTGACGGTGATCTCGCCACCCACCGAGCGCACGGTGATGCCGCCGGGCTCGAGGCCGCCGGTGGCCAGCAGCACGCCGGCCGCGGTGAGCTCCTCGATGAACGCCCCCATCTCGGTGAACAGTTTCTGGTCGGGCGGGGTGGACGACGGCTTCGAGATCATCAGGTAACGCATCGCTCTGCTCCTCAGGTGAGGTCGGTGTGTCGCGGACACCCCTTCGTCGGCTCAGCCTAGCGACAGGGAATGGTCGCCGTTCCCTGTCGTATCGGCGAGCCGACGTCAGGACAGACACGAAACCTTTCCAGGAGGAACCCACCATGACCGCAGTTGCTTCTTTCGCCGCCGTTCCCGCCTCCACCACCCGCACCCGTTCCCTGCTCCTCGCCGGGGCGGTCGCCGCGCCGCTGTGGGCGGCAGTCTCGCTCGTCCAGGCGTTCACGCGGAACGGCTTCGACATCACGCGGCATCCGCTGAGCATGCTGAGCACCGGCTCGCTCGGCTGGCTGCAGATCGCCAACTTCCTGATCGCGGGGGCCTTGATGGTCGCCGGGGCAGCCGGCCTGCGCGAGGTGGTCGACAGCCGCTGGGCGCCGCGGCTGCTGGCGGTCAGCGGGCTCGGGATGGTCGCCGCGGGCGTGTTCACGATGGACCCCGCGGACGGCTTCCCGGCCGGCACGCCCGCGGGGCCGGGGGTGCTGTCATGGCACAGTTTCGCGCATTTCGCGAGCGGGACGATCGCCTTCGGCACGCTGATCGCCGGCTGCTACGTGCTGGCCCGCTGCTTCGCCCGCTCCGGCGACCGCCGACGCGCCCTGGCCTCGGCCGCGGCGGGGACAGCGCTGCTGCTCGGCAACGGGTGGGCGATGTCGGGCGGCCGGGCCGGCTCACTGACCCTCGCCGTCGGCGCGATCAGCGCGATGCTGTGGGTCTCGGCGGTGTGCGCGCAACGACGGCGCTGACCGAAGCGGCCCTCGGCCTGACGGCCGCGACAAGGCCTGACGGCCGCAAAGGCCTGACGGCCGCAAAGGCCCGACGGCCGCAAAGGCCCGACGGCCGCAAAGGCCCGACGGCCGCAAAGGCCCGACGGCCGCAAAGGCCCGACGGCCATGAAGGCGCGACGACCATGAAGGCGCGACGACCACCGCGGGACCTGTTCACCGCCGAGCAACTCTCTACCCCGTGCCGGGAAACCGGTGCGGGGTGGCGCGCATCGGCCCGAACAGCCCGGCGGCCGCGCGAGGAGGGTGACCCCGCAGCCGGCGCGGCGCCGCGGCGGGGACTTTGCTGACCTCGTACGAAAAATGCCTGGTAAGAACCGAAAGTTTCCCGCCAGCGTCACGTCGTGTTGTGCATCCTAGGATGCTAGGTTCATGCCGGAACGGGGAACGGCAGGCCGCGATCCAGAAGTTTCGTGGCGTCGCCCGCCGGGAGCGGCCGCGAAAGCAGATACCCCTGCGCGAAATCGCAGCCCATCTCCTGCAGGATCGCGAGCTGAGTTTCGTTCTCGATGCCCTCGGCGACCGTGTGCATGCCGAACCGCTGTCCCAGCCGGACGATCGTCCGCACGAGAGCCTCGTCCTCGCTCTCGCCGCCGAGCCGGTCCACGAACGACCGATCGATCTTGAGGACGTCCATCGGGAAGCGGCGCAGGTAGGCGAGCGACGAATAGCCCGTGCCGAAGTCGTCCATCGCGAGCAGGACGCCCAGCGCCTTGAGGCTCACGATGCGTGCAAGGTTTTCGTCGGTGTCGGTGAGCAGAACACTCTCCGTCATCTCCAGGCACAACTGCCCCGGCGGCATCCCGGTCTCGGCGAGCACCGACGCGACCATCTCCGCGACGTCGCCGTCCTCGAACTGACGCACCGAGAGGTTGACCGCCATCTTCAGCGGGCGGCCCCAGGCGACGGCCTGCCGGCACGCCTCGGTGAGCACCCACCGGCCCAGCGGGACGATGAGCCCGGTGGCCTCGGCGACGCCGATGAAATCGAGCGGCGGCACCATCCCGCGGGTCGGGTGCTGCCAGCGGACCAGCGCCTCGAAGCCGAATATCTCGCCGGTGCGCAGGTCGACCTTGGGCTGGTAATGCAGCACGAGCTCGTCGCGCTCCAGTGCCAGACGCAGGTCGGCGGCCAGCTCCAGCCGGCGCGTCAACGCGTCGTGCATGCTCGGGTCGTACGCCCGGTAACCGGCCCCGCCCGCGTCCTTGGCCCGGTACATGGCCAGGTCCGCGTCACGCTGAAGCTGCTCGATGTCGCTGGCGTCGGAGGCCGACGCGATGCCGATCGAGGCGCTCACGTACAGCTCGCGGTCGTCGACCAGGATCGGCTCGGCGAGCGCGGCGAGGATCTCCATGGCGGTCAGCTCGGCGTCGTCGCGCGCGTTGTCCGCCTCGACGATCACCGCGAACTCGTCGCCGCCGAGCCGCGCCACCACGCGCGGGGCGGGCAGCAACTTTCGCAGCCGCTCGGCAACATGGACGAGCAAGTGGTCGCCGGCGTCGTGGCCGAGACTGTCGTTGATCTCCTTGAAGCCGTCGAGATCGAGGAAAAGTATCGCGATCCGGGAGCAAGCGTTCCGCTCGGCCGCCTCGGCCAGCCGCTCGCGGAAGCCGGCCCGGCTGGCCAGCCCGGTCAGCCCGTCGTAGTAGGCCTCGTGGCGCAGACGGTTCTGCAGCTCCTGGGCCTCGCTGATGTCGCGGGTGTTGAAGACCAGGCCCCGCACGTACGGGTCGTCCAGCAGGTTCGTGATGGTCATCTCGGCGAGCCGGGCCTGCCCGTCCGCGTGCCACAGCATGATCTCGAAAGTTGTCGTTGCGCCCGGGGTGCTCTTGACCTCGTCGATCGCGGCCGCGACCCGCGCGCCCACCTTCCGGCCGGCCAGTTCGCAGAAACGTTTCCCGATCAGGTACGACGCCGGGTAGCCGAAAACTCGCTCGACCGACTCGGACTGGTAGCGCACGGTCGAGTCGGCCTCGAGGATCGCCATCGAGTCGGTGCTCTGCTCGACGAGGGCCCGGAAGCGCAGCTCCCGCGCGTGCAGGTCGGCGGCGCGCTCGGTGACGCGTTCCTCCATGCGCCGCGCGAGCCGCCGGCTCTCCAGCATCAGCAGCGCCTGCCGCACGATGATCAGACCGATGCAGATCGACCGGGTCCAGTTGCCCACGATGCTCGGCGCCCCGCCCATGGCGAGCCGCACGGTCCCGACGATCAAACCCACGACCACGACGGCGTACGGCAGGAGCATCGTCATCGACCGCCGCTCGTCGCGCTCCGTCTCGTCGTCCGCTCCGGCATGCCCGAGGACGGCGGCCACCCCGAGCAGCGCGAAACCGGTGAGCAACCCGGCCGTGCTGAGCCACTCGTACCCGCCGTGGCCGAGGCTGTCGGCGACGGCCACGATGAGCAGGGCGCTGCTGGTCAGGGTGAGGGAACGCAGGTCGGGCACGCCGCGGCGGAGCCGCGAAAGCCCGGCGAGGGCGAAGGTGCCGAGGACGACATCGCCGATCGCGTACGCCTCGTGGGCCCGGCCGTGCAACAGGTGATAGCTGAGCGCGACCAGGGAGGACCCGATCATCAGCGTGTCGACGATGCCGCGGACCTTCTCGAGGGCCGTCCGGTCCGGGATCGGCGCGAGGAACATCGCCGACACCAGCGGGATCATGACGAGGTAGCCCGGACTCACGACGCCGGGCAGCCCGCCGGCGAGCACGCCGAGGCCGAGGCCGGCCCAGGCGATCCGCATCCGGCCGCGTCGCCGCCCGGCCCGAACCAGGCAGGCCGCGGCCGCGCAGACGGCGGTCACGGTGGTGGCGGCGGCGGTGATCGCCGGGGTGGCCGTGTACGCCAGCGCGCCGGCCAGCACGACCACGAGCAGGATTGCCGCGGGAAGCGGGCGCCTGACGGTCATCCGACTCCCTCCCCGCCGCCCGTGATTCCGGGCGCGTGCCCCCGACATGTGCCGTCGGGTCACAGAATCGGGTCGGGCGTGGGCCATCTGAGGAGTTCGGGAGCTCGGCGGCATCGGCGCCGGCTCAACCGGGCGTGGCTGCGGTGAAACAGTGCGGGGCGGCCCGGATTTCCGGTGCCGCCCCGCGTGAGTTCATTTCTTCTTCTTGTTCTTCTTGTTCTTCTTGTCCTTCTTCGACTTCTTAGCCATGGTGGGCCTCCCTTCGACGCCGTCGGCCTCGCGGCCGGCTTCGCGCGGCAACGGGATTCCGCATCGCGCGGGCCGCCGGATGTGGGCAGCGGCCGACCGTTAACATTACGGAAACAGCGGCCGTCGTGGGCGCGTCTGAAAATGAACAACCGGTCGCGTCACGCGCGTCAAACTTGTGGGAGTGCCCACGAAAGCGATGCCAACGATCTGGTGCAGAGAAGCGTGCGCACGGGAATCCGCATGCCTCGCACGCTATCGATCCCCGCCACCCCCTGATCGGCCGAACCAGTTGCGCGACAGCGGTCCGGCGGGGTAGCCAGTCCTCATGATGCCGATCATCGACGGGCACAACGACCTGCCCATGCAGCTGCGCGGCCGCTTCGGTTACCGGGTCGGTGGCCTCGACGAGCCCCGCCCCGAACTGCAGACCGACATCCCCCGGCTGCGCGCCGGCCGGGTGGGCGGCCAGTTCTGGTCGGTCTACGTCCCGTCCGCCCTCAGCGAGCCCGAGGCGGTCGTGGCGACGATGGAGCAGGTCGACGCCGTCTACCGGATGGCCGCGGCCTACCCCGACCACCTGGCCATCGCCTGCACCGCCGACGACGTCGAGCGCGTCATCGGCGAGGGCCGGATCGCCTCCCTGATCGGCATCGAGGGCGGCCACAGCATCGCCACCTCGCTCGGCGTGCTGCGCGCGTTCGCCCGCCTCGGCGTCCGCTACATGACCCTCACCCACAACCACAACACCTCCTGGGCCGACTCGGCCGCCGCCGAGCCCGCGGTCCAGGGGCTGAACGACGACGGCCGCGCCGTGGTCCGCGAGATGCAGCGCATCGGCGTGCTCGTCGACCTCTCCCACGTCGCGGTCGTCACCATGCACGCCGCGCTGGACACGGCTTTCGCGCCCGTCATCTTCAGCCACTCCGGTTCCCGTGCCGTCAACGACCATCCCCGCAACGTCCCGGACGACGTGCTGACCCGCCTGCGGGACAACGGCGGCGTCGTCCAGCTGACCTTCGTCGCCCCCTTCGTCTCGGCGGAGGCCCGCGCCTGGGGGCGGGCCGCCGACGCCGAATGGCAGCGGCTCGGCCTGCCCGGCCCGTCGGCCGACTGGCCGCGCGCCCCGCGTCCCGCGGAGGACCCCGCCACGATCCCGCCGAGCCTGGACGCGGATCCCTTGGCGGAGCCCGCTTTCCGCGCCTGGGTGGCGGCCAACCCGCGGCCGGTCGTGACGGTCGCCCAGGTCGCCGACCACGTCGGCCACGCCCGCGATGTGGCCGGCGTCGACCACGTCGGCCTCGGCGGCGACTTCGACGGCACGACCGAGCTGCCCGAGGGGCTGTCCGACGTCTCGGGATATCCCCGCTTGCTCACCGAGCTCTCCTCCCGCGGCTGGTCGGATGCCGACCTCGACAAACTGGCCGGCCGCAACATTCTGCGGGTGCTGCGGGAGGCCGAGCGCCTCGCGCAGGAACCACTCTGGCCCACCACCCCCGCGCGCTGACACCGACCAAAGTCGACGGTTCCATCGACCTTCGCCGGGCCGGCGTCGACCTCTGGCCGTCGCGGCGCGCCGGCCCGCCCCGGCACGCTGAGCGGCATGATCAGGGTTGAGCACCTCACGAAGAGGTACGGGAGTCACCCCGCCGTCGACGACGTGTCGTTCACCTGCGAACCCGGCACCGTGACCGGCTTCCTCGGGCCCAACGGGGCCGGCAAGTCCACCACCATGCGCATGATCTGCGGCCTCACCCCGCCCACCTCCGGCGCCGCGACCGTCTGCGACGTCCCCTACCGCCGGCTCGGCAACCCGGGCCGGCGCATCGGCGTCCTGCTCGACGCCTCGGCGCAGCACGGCGGCCGCACCGGCCGCGAGGTGCTCGCCCTCGCCGCGCTCACGATGGGCGTCGACCGGGGCCACGCCGACCGGGCGCTGCACAGCGTCGGCCTCAACCCGACCGCCGCCCGCCGCCGGGTGAAACGGTATTCGCTCGGCATGCGCCAGCGCCTCGGCCTGGCCCACGCCCTGCTCGGCGACCCCACGGTGCTGGTCCTCGACGAGCCGGCCAACGGCCTCGACCCCGAGGGCATCTTCTGGATGCGCGGGCTGCTGCGCGATTTCGCCGACCGCGGCGGCACCGTGCTGCTCTCCTCCCATCTGCTGCGCGAGGTCGAGGCGGTGGCCGACCACCTCGTCGTGATCGGCGGCGGCCGGGTCGTCGCGCAGGGCGGCCGCGACGAGCTGCTCGCCTCGGCCGGCACCCTCGTCCGGGCCGTCGATCCGATCGCGCTCACGGCCGCGCTCGAGAGCGCCGGGCTCACCGGCACGCCGACCACGGACGGCGGTGTCGTCGTCCGGGCCGGCGCCGAGGCGATCGGCCTGGCCGCGGCCGAGTCCGGCGTGGCGCTGGTCGAGCTGCGACCGGCCGGCTCCGGCGGGCTGGAACAGGTCTTCCTCGAACTGACCGCCGGCGAGTCGGTGCGGGAGGCGGTCCGATGAGCGTCCCGCTCCCCCGCCTCACGCTCGTCGAGCTGCGCAAGCTCGCCGACACCAGGGCCGGTCTCTGGCTGCTGGTCCTCATCGGACTCGGCGTGGTCGCCACCGCGGCGATCCTTCTGGGCTGGGCGCCCGACGAGGAACTCACCTTCGCCGGCTTCTTCGCGTTCGGCCTGGTGCCCTCCGCGGTCCTGCTGCCGGTGCTCGGCATCCTCTCGATGACCGGCGAGTGGTCGCAGCGCACCGCGCTGACCACCTTCGCGCTGGTCCCGTCGCGCCTGCGGGTGATCGCGGCGAAACTGGCGGCCGGCGTGCTGATCGCGCTCGCCACGACCGCGGTGACCCTGCTGTTCAGCGCCGCGGCCAACCTGCTCGGCACGGCGCTGGGCGGCGACGGCGCTTGGCGCGTCGACGGCTCGCTGATCTGGCAGGGCGCGCTGACCGAGGTGCTGTTCCTGCTGATGGGCATGGCCTTCGGAGCGCTGCTGCTCAACTCGCCGCTGGCGATCGTCGCGTTCTTCGCGCTGCCCACGATCTGGGGAATCCTGCGCGAGACGATCAAGGCGCTGCAACGGGTCTCGGGCTGGCTCGACCTCGGCGTGACGTCCGGCCCGCTGTCCGAGCCGTCGATGACCTCCGGCGAGTACGCGCGCCTCGCCGTCTCCTGCCTGGTGTGGGTGGCGCTGCCACTGGTCCTCGGCTCGTGGCGCATCCTGCGCCGCGAGGTCGCCTGACAACCGGCGCGGCCCGAGTGGCCCGGTTCCCCAGGTCACGCGGGCCGCGCATAGCCGGGCGCCGCCGACCACCCGGGCCACCCGGGCCGGGCGTAGCCTGGTTGCGCCGATCACCCGGGGCGGCAGGCCGGCCCGGTTTGCCGACTACTCGACAGGGGTACGCGCCGGACATGCCCATCGGAGCTCAGCCACCGGGCCGTCGCGGGACGGTCGGCGAGCCGTACAGCGCACTGAACCTGCGGCTGATCCTGGCCGCGTTCGGCTTCGTCGTCTGCACCCTGCTGGCGATCTGGCTGTTCCACGCCGGCTGGACCGTGCCCGGCTGGCTGCTGCTCGCCTGGGCCGCCGTCGCGGTCGTCGACATGATCGTGGTGCAGCTGCGGCGCCGGGCCCGCCGCCGAGCCGAGGGCGACGGCCACCACTCCCTGTTCGAATGAGCCGCAGGGCATCGCCGCGCTCGTCGAGATCTGCGCGGTCAGGGCCTGCGGTCGCGCCTCGTCGCACGACCCAGTTCGAATAGCGCGTGTTGGCTTTCCCCTGGTCGCGTGGCGGGTAGCGTCCATTTTCATGGATCGTGTCCGTTTAGCAGCTTTTGCGGTGGCCGCCGTGGTCACGTCGCTTTTGCCAGCCCCGGCCTCGGCCGCACCGAGCGTCCCGCCGGCGCAGCCGGGGCCCGGCTCGCGGCCGGCCCTCGACTCGCAGCGGGCGCCCGGCTCGCGGCCGGCCACCGGCTCGCGGCCGGCCCCCACTTCCGACGTCCGCGAGCTCGACCGGACGCGATTCACCCTGAACGGCAAGCCGCTGCCCGAGCATCCCCGCTACCGCAAGCGGCCCGAGTCGCGCGCCGCCGCGGCCGGAACGCCGGCTGTCGGCACCGAGCGGGAATGGATGGGGCTCGACGACGTCGCCGGGAAGTACTACCCGAAGAAGTACAAGCTGCGCGCCGTCGGCCGGCACATCGAGGTGTGGGTCGCCGATGACCTGGCGTTCCCCGCGGACGACTGCCGCAAGAACTCCATCGACGTGAGCGACGCGCGGATCGCCGACCTGATCCGCGAGTTCGATGGCACGATCTATCCGCGGGAGACCGCCACCTTCAGCACCCCGCCCGACCGCGACGGCTCGAACCCCGCCATCGAGGGCGACTTCACCGGCGACGGCAACAAGACCGTCACCCTGGTCGACAACATCCGCGACGACAACTACTCCACGTTCCCCAAGGCGGTCACGTACGTCGCCGGGTTCTTCTCGGCGCAGCTCAACGAGATGTTCGACCGCAACGTCATGACCATCGACGCGTACGACTGGAAGCACCGGCTGGGCGCGGATCCCGCCGACGACCCCACCGACGACCTGTGCACCAGCCGGCCGGCCCGGCCGCGGCTGTACGAGGCGACCTTCGCGCACGAGTGGCAGCACCTGCTGGAGTACTACGCCGATGCCGCCGAGGCGCCGTGGGTCAACGAGGGGCTGTCCGACTTCGCCCAGACCCTGGTCGGCTACGTCGACGGGAAGGCGACCGTCCACGACCGCGGCAACGACAGCCATCTGGTCTGCTATCAGGGGTTCGGCAACGTCAAGACGACGTTCAACGCGAACCCGCGCGAGTGCGGGGGCCCGCAGAACTCGCTGAACCTGTGGGACGAGGGCGCGCCGAGCGAGGTGCTCGCCGACTACGGCATCGCGTACTCGCTCATGCTCTACCTGCGGGACCGGTTCGGCCTGGGCGCGATCACGATGCTGCACCGCGACAGCGTGCGGCAGGGCCTGGCGGGAGTGCAGGCGGCGCTGCCCACCGGGACGACCCTCGACGACGTGCTGCACGACTTCCAGACGATGACGCTCGTCGACAAGATCGTCGGCGAGGGCGGCGGTGAGATGATCGGCCTTCCGCTGCAGCGGGTCACGGCGCGGAGCCTGCGGTCCACGATCAACCTGGCCAACAAGTCCGATTACGACATTCCCGGGGCCGCGCCGAACGGCGCCGACTACGTGCCGCTGCCCACCCCGGTCAGGTCGGTGTCGTTCGCGGGCGCGCCGACGCTGCCGCCGTTGCCGACCGGCTGGAGCGTCGCCGACAAGACGCTGTTCTCGGGCAACCGCAACGATCTCGACTCGCAGGCGGTCATCCCGGCCACCGTGCCGGCCGCCGCCGGCGCGACGCTGCGGCTCGAGACGTCCTACGACATCGAGGACTCGTACGACTTCGCGTACGTGATGATCTCGATCAACGGCGGCCGGACCTACACGACGGTGACCGGCGACCGGACGGTGCCGGGACCGCTGGGTCCCGGTCTGACCGCCGCGAGCGGCGGTGTGGTCACGGCGAGCTACAACCTCGCGCCGTACGCCGGGAAGCAGGTGCTCCTGGGTCTGCGGTACGTCAGCGACGCCGCGGTGAGCCGGGGCGGCTGGCGGATCGGGAAGATCACGCTGGGCACGACGGTGCTGAGCGACGGGACGAGCCTGGACGGCTGGCGGTCGCCGACGGCGATCGTGCCCACGCCGGTGCACGCGTGGCACGTGCGGTTGGTCGGCATCGACGGCAAGCGCGCGCGAATCGTTCCCGTGGACAAGTTCGCTGTGCTCAAGGCGTACCCGAAAGTGGTGGCGATTGTCGCCTTTGACGAACCGTCGGAAAAGGTGAAGCAATACGCGCCCTACCGCCTGGTGGTCAACGGCGCCGTCCAGCCCGGCGGCGGCATGCCGGCGCCCGCGAGACCGGGCGCCGGCAAACCGGTCAGCCGGGCGGGATGATGCCGTAGATCAGGGCCGTGGAGCCGGCGCCGGCCTTGTTGATGTGGCCGCCGCACAGCACGTACGCGCCGGTCGGTGGCAGCGCCCGGAGGTTGGCGAGGATCTCGAGGCTGATCCGGTGGCGCTGGTAGACCAGCAGCGAGACGGCGTAGGTGGTGTCGGTGCCGACGTCGGGGCTGAACGTGTCGGTGCCGGTGCCGCCGCGGCGCCCGATCCGCCCGGTGCCGACCAGCCACTGGATCGTCTCGAGGGCGAATCCGGGCTGGTGCATGGCGCCGTCCGCGTCGAAGTTGAAGTAGGCGTCGGTGCCCCAGCGGGCGTCCCAGCCCGTCCAGATGATCACCATGGACTCGTCGGGGATGCGGCCGTGGCGGCGCTCCCAGGCCTGGAGGTCGGCGATCGTGACCTCGTAGTCGGCGTTGCGGGCGCACTTCTCCCGCACGTCGATCTTGACGGCCGGCAGGAACAGGTCCTCGACGTCCAGGTCGTCGGCGAGCGGTTCGCCCGTGTTGAAGTGCCCAGGCGCGCCCCAGTGCGTGCCGGTGTGCTCCCCCTCGCGGACGAACTGGAGGTAGTAGCCGTCGTTCTCGATGGTGGCGATGGTCTCCAGCTCGAAGGGCGGGTCGCCGGGGTAGACGTTGGTGGTGGCCGGGTCGTTGACGTGGGAGAGGCTGATCAGCCGCAGCCGGTCGAGGCGCGGGACGTCGCGGCCGCCGGCCTCGGCCGCCTCACCGCTCATCATCGCCCCCGCCAGCCCGGCCGCAGCCGCGCCCATGATCTCGCGTCGTCGCATGCCATTCTCCTTAGCCCCCGTGGGGACTGACGTCAATGTGCCACTTTCCCGCCCGACGTTGACACTGTCACCGTGACAGTGTCAGACTCGTCGGCATGTGGACGATGGATGAGTTGGTCGAGCGGGTGCGAGAGGCCTTGGCGGCCGAGTACTCCGGCGCGCCCAACGGCCGCGTCCGCGACGTTCCCGACCGTCGCGCCATCCGGTGGTACACGACGATCGGCCTGGTCGACCGCCCGCTCGGCATGCGCGGGCGCACCGCGCTCTACGGGCCGCGCCACCTGCGGCAACTGGTGGCCATCAAACGCTGGCAGGCCGAGGGCCGCAGCCTCGCCCAGATCCAGGCCGACTTCGTCCGGCTCAGCCCGCAGGGCCTGGACGACGCGGCCCGCGTGCCCGAACACCTGCTGGCCGCCGGCGATTCGCCCGTGGCCGAGCCCGATGTGGCCGAGCGCCCACGTTTCTGGGCCGACCGACCGGCAAAGGGAACAGCGGAGGTCGTCCCGGCCGCCGCACCCGTGCACGGGGTGACGCTCGGCGGCGGCGCCATCCTGCTCCTGCCCCACCCCGCCACCGACACCGACCGCGCCGCGATCGCCGCGGCCGCCGCACCCCTGCTCGGCCTGCTCGAGTCCCGTGGACTGATCGATGGGAGAACGCCATGACCTTTTCCGTGACGCCGATGAGCCCGGGCGAGCTCAGCCGCATCAAGATCCTGCCCGACGCCGGCTTCGGCAACCTGAGCACCGATCGGGGCAACCTGCCGCTCGACCGGCTCGACGTGCAGACCCGCATCAGCGGTCTGGTCGCCCGCACCACCGTGGTCACCGAGTTCCTCAACGTCCACGAGAGCGCGCTCGAGGCGACGTACGTGTTCCCGCTGCCCGACCGGGCGGCCGTCACGGCGATGAAGATGACCGCCGACGAGCGCACGGTCGAGGCCGAGCTCCAGGAGCGCGGGGCCGCTCGCGAGGCGTACGACCAGGCGATCGCCGCCGGCAAGCGCGCCTCGATCGCCGAACAGGAGCGGCCCGACGTGTTCACCATGCGGGTCGGCAACATCCTGCCCGGCGAGCGGGTGACGATCGAGCTGAGCCTAGTCGGCCCGCTGCCCTTCGAGGACGGCGCGGCCACGTTCCGCTTCCCGCTGGTCGTCGCGCCGCGCTACGTGCCCGGCAACCCGCTGCCCGGGCCCTACGCCGGCGACGGCCAGACGCCCGACACCGACGCGGTCCCCGACGCGTCGCGCATCTCCCCGCCGGTGCTGCTGCCCGGCTTCCCCAACCCGCTGCGCCTGTCCGTCGGCGTCCACATCGACCCGGCCGGGCTCACCCTGGGCGACGTCCGGTCGAGCCTGCACACGGTCACCGACAACGAGGGCACGCTGAGCATCCGGCCCGGCGAGCGGGCCGACCGCGACTTCGTGCTCCGCATCGGGTACGCGGGCGGCGGCGAGACCGCGATCGCCGTGCCCGACGCGACCGCGGCCGAGCCCGAGGGCGTCTACCAACTCGTCGTGCTCCCGCCCGCCGACACCGCCGCCGCCCGCCCCAAGGACGTGGTGCTGCTGCTCGACCGCTCCGGCAGCATGGGCGGCTGGAAGATGGTGGCCGCCCGCCGGGCCGCGGCCCGCGTCGTCGACACGCTCACCGCGGCCGACCGGTTCGCCGTGCTCACCTTCGACCACCAGGTCGACCGGCCGGCCGACCTCGGCGAGGGGCTGGCCGAGGCGAGCGACCGCAACCGCTTCCGCGCCGTCGAGCACCTCGCCCGCGCCGATGCCCGCGGCGGCACCGAGCTGCTCGCCCCGCTGATGGCCGGGCTCGGGCTGCTTCAGGCGAGCGAGGGCCGCGACAAGGTGCTGGTGTTGGTCACCGACGGCCAGGTCGGCAACGAGGACCAGATCGTCCACGACGTCACCCCGCTGGTCGCGGGCGCCCGCATCCACACCATCGGCATCGACCGCGCCGTCAACGCCGGCTTCCTGGGCCGGCTCGCCGCGCTCGGCGCCGGCCGGGCCGAGCTGGTCGAGAGCGAGGACCGCCTCGACGCGGCGATGGAGCACATCCACCGCCGGA
The DNA here is from genome assembly GCF_044454685.1 of Actinoplanes sp. NPDC051513. Lineage (NCBI taxonomy): Bacteria > Bacillati > Actinomycetota > Actinomycetes > Micromonosporales > Micromonosporaceae > Actinoplanes > Actinoplanes sp. NPDC051513. The sequence goes on along the minus strand of NZ_JBITDW010000002.1, from coordinate 919,371 downwards.
TCGGCGCGCCTGTCGTCACCGGCCTCACGGTCACCGCGACCGGGCTGCGCCTGCTCGACGACGAGCGCACCCCGGCCCGGCTGCCCGGCATCTACCCGGGCGTCCCGCTGGTGGTCTCCGGGCGGTTCGCCGGCAAGCCCGAGGGCAGCCTCACCGTCACCGGGCGCACCCGCGACGACCGCGAGTTCCGCACCACGGTCGAGGTGCGCGAGCGCGAGGAGCCGGCGATCGCGGCCCAGTGGGCGCGGGCGCGGCTGCGTGATCTGGAGGACGCGTACGCGGCCGGCGACCGTGGCCTCGAAGACCGGATCGTCGCCACCTCCCTGCGGTACGGGGTGCTCTGCCGGTTCACCGCGTTCGTGGCAGTCGACAGCCGGGTGGTCAACGAGGGCGGCGAGTCCCGGCGGGTCACCCAGCCGGTCGAGCTGCCGTCGGGCTGGGAGGGCGCCGCCGGCGATGTCGCGCCCGCGATGCTGCGGATGAGCTCGATGGCGCCGATGCCGCCGGCCGCGCCGATGCCCCCGCCTGCGCCCGGCGGCGCCCGGTTCGCGCCGGCACGGGCCGAGTCCGCGGGCGCCGGCCCCGGGCGGGCCCGCGGGCCGATGACCTTCGCGGCCGTCACCGGGTCGATGCGGGCGGGCAAGGCGATGGCGCCCGGTGGCGCGGCGCCGACGCTCGACCAGGTGCGCGAGATCGCCAGGGTCGAGGCGGGCCGGCTGCGCGACGCGGCGGGGCTGCCCGCCTACGAGCGGCGCGACCTGCTCGACGACCTGGCGAGCCGCCTCGAGGTCCTGCTCGGGTCCCTGCCGGGCGACGAGTTCGCCCCGCTGCGCGACCTGGTCACGGTCCTGAACGGCGAGGGCGCCGTCGACGAGAAGTGGGCCGCGGCGCTGACGGCCCTGGCCGCCTTCGGCGGCGGCTCCGGCGGCTCCGGCGGGTCTGGCGACCACCCCGCCCGGCGGGCCTTCTGGAAGCGCTGACAACGACGGATGGCCCGCCCCCTCAAGGGCGGGCCATCCTCGTGGAGCCGGCGTCAGAGCGCCGGCGGCGGCACCTTCGGCGCGCCCGGGGCGGGCAGGCCATGGGCGGCGATCTCGGCGGCCGACGCCGTCGTCAGGTCGAAGGCGCCGGTCGCCTTGACGGTCTGTCCACTGTCGAGCGGCGTCCGGAACGGCTGCTGGTCGCCGGCGCAGGTCGTGCCGGGGGCGGGCAGCGACCGGTACAGCAGGTAGCGGTCGGTGATGCCGGTGGCGCAGGACGACGTGCCGTACGCGGTGTGGCCCCAGTTGTCGCTGGACAGCAGGCGGCTGTTCGGCAGCAGCTTCGACGACGTCACGGCGTCGGCGTAGTTGGTGGCCGGATCCCAGAAGCTTCCGACGATCAGGACGGGGTGCTGGGTGCGCTTGGTGAACGGCCCGGTGTAGGCGTCCTCGTCGTGCACCGTCCACTTGTCACGGGCGCACTGCACGCTCGCCCAGGCCCACGCGCGGCCGAAGTAGGTGGCCCGCTTGTCAGCGCGGGCGGCGGCCTTGGCCCACGACGCCCCGCTGGCCGGGTGGCGGCCGTCGGTGCACATCACCGCGGCGTACGCGTCGAAGCTGTTGTCGTAGGGGAAGGCGCGCCCCTCGGCCTGGCGGCGCATCCGGCCGATCCGGTCGGCCGCCTCGGCCAGCTTCGTCCTGCTGGGCACGAACCCCGGCGTGGTCAGCTGGTACAGCTCGGCGGCGAGCGCGGTGACCTCGGCGCCCGCGTCCGGCTCGTAGAGCGCGCCGAGCACCATGCTGATGAACAGGGCGTACGTGACCTTCTCGTCGCCCACGGTGAGCGGCCGGGCCTTGAGGCGCTCGGCGATCACCCGGAAACGGCGCATCGGGCTCGCACTGAACGCGCACTTCGCCGGGCCGGCCAGGCCGCAGCGGCGCAGCAGCTCCTCGAGGGCCTTCCACGCGCCGTCCGCCGACCGCAGCCGGTCGTCCTGGATCTGGCCGCCGGTCTTCGCGGTGCCGACCCACGCCTGCGGGTTGATCACGCCGTCGACGGCGATGGCCCGGAAGCGGTCCGGGAACATGTTGGCGTAGTACTGGCCGAGCGCGGTGCCGTAGCTGAAGCCGAGGTAGGTGAGCTTGCTGTCGCCGACGGCGCGGCGCATCACGTCCATGTCCCGGGCGACCTCGGCGGTCGACATGCTCCCGGCCATCTCCCGCCCGGTCGTCGAGCAGGCCCGGGCCGCCTGGCCGGCGGCCTTGACGAAGGCCTTCTCCTGCGCGGCGCCCCACGGGAAGCCGATGCTCAGCGTCGTCATCGGGGCCGTCTGCCGTCCCGGGTCGCCGAAGCAGTTGACCTGGTCGCTGAAGCCGATGCCGCGCGGGTCCATGCCGACCACGTCGAAGCGGTCGAGCAGCGCGTCGCTCATGAAGTACGGCGCCGCGAGGGCTATCGACACGCCGGAGCCGCCGGGGCCGCCCGGGTTGACGAAGAGGCTGCCGATCTTGTGTTTCTGGTCGCGGGCCTTGACCCGCAGCAGCGCGAGCGTGACCTGCTTGCCGTGGGGCCGGTCGTAGTCGAGGGGCACCTTCGCCGTCGCGCACTCGCCCCAGCCGTAGCAGGCGTACCAGTGGAGCTTCGGGGTGGCGACCGCGTCGACCCGGCGACGCTCGGCGGCGCTGGTGCGGGCGGCCGAGGCGGCCGGGGCTGTGGCGGCGGACGCCGGCGCTGGTGCGATGATCATCGCCCCGGCGAGCGCGAGGCTCGCGGCGCCGGCCGCGAGCAGACGGGTGGAGAGCGGCATGCGTGACCTTCCTGGTAGACCGGCGCCGACGTCGCCCCGGATGATCAGAAAGGTAGGTTCGCGGCGGTTCCGCCCGGTTCGCCGTCGCGGTGCAGCTCCGTTGCCGTTCACGCGCGGTGTCGGCCACCCGACGCCCGGTGCATCGCCGCAGGCCGGTGTGTTCCGTCTCGGCCCCGACGGCCGCAACGCGCGGAAAGTCGGATCTTCGGTGGGTCAGCGGCCCCCGGCGGCCGGGGGTAGGTTGGGCGGTCGATCGTGTCTTGACGGCTCGACGGCGGCGGGTGAAGCGTGACGGACGACGAGCACCACGACGAGGAGCGAGATCCCCTGCTCGTCCGCCCCTACCTGCTCGGCGACACCGGCGCCCCGGACGGCGACCAGTCCACGCAGACCTGGCCGTCCGCCACCACCCGTGAGGTCCGCTCGCATCGCTCGCTCGAGGGCGCCGACGATCCGACGGCCATCCTGACCCTGCCCGAGGCCGGGCGGGCGGCCCGCAACGGCCGTCGCCGGCTGCTGGTGGTGGCGGCGGCCTGCGTCGTGGTTCTGCTCGGCGCGACCGCGGCCGGCGTCGCGGCGCTGCGTTCCGGCGGTCGCCCGTCCGTCTCGGCCGCGCTGCCCGACGCTCCGGTCCCGGCGTTGTCCGGGCTGGTGCCGCCGTCACCCGCCGCGCCGCCCGTGGCGGCCTCGTCCTCGTCGTCGCCGTCGCTCCGCAAGCCCGCGAGCCGCCGCGCGACGACCACGGCCGCGGCCGGCACGGCAGCCTCCTCCTCTGCCGCCGCGCCGGGCACCACTCCCGCGACCGGGAAGACGACCACCCCGCCCGCGGCCCTCGCCCCCGCGACGCCGCAGGGCCGCACCGGCACGATCCGCGGCCAGAACGGCCTCTGCCTCGACCTCAACGGCGCCGTGACCGCCGACTTCAACCACGTCCAGGTCTTCGGCTGCAACAACACCGACGCCCAGCGCTGGACCCTGGCCACCGACGGCACGCTGCGCGTCCTCGGCATGTGCGCGCTCGTCGTCGGCGACGACTCGGTCCGCATCACCGGGTGCGACGGCCGCACGACCGCCCGCTGGCGCGTCTCCGGCCAACTCCTGATCAACGCGGCCGGCAACGAATGCCTGACCGATCCGTCCTCGGGCACCGCCGCCGGCACCCCCGTGAAGGTCGCCGACTGCAACGGCCGCGCCAACCAGCGCTGGTCGCTGCCCTAGAGCTTGTTGGCGAGCGCACGGCCGGCGGCGCGCCCGCTGAAGAGGCAGCCGCCGAGGAAGGTGCCCTCCAGCGCGTTGTATCCGTGCACGCCTCCCCCGCCGAAGCCGGCCACCTCGCCGGCCGCGTAGAGCCCGGGGAACACGTCGCCGCCGGGGGTCAGCGCCTGCGACTGAAGGTTGGTCTGGATGCCGCCCAGGGACTTTCGCGTCAGGATGTGCAGCTTCACCCCGATCAGCGGCCCCGCGGCCGGGTCGAGGAGGCGGTGCGGCGCCACCGTGCGGCCCAGCCGGTCGCCCCGGTAGCGGCGGGAGTTGTGGATGCCCTGGATCTGGGAGTCCTTGCTGTACGGGTTGTCGATCTGGCGGTCGCGCGCCTCGATCTGGGCGCGGATGCGGGCGGCGTCGAGCAGCGGCGCGTCGGTCAGCTTGTTCATCCCGGCGACGAGGCCGTCCAGCTCGCCGGCCACCACGAAGTCGGCGCCGTTGCGCTTGAACGCCTCGACCGGCCCCGGCGCCCCCTTGCCCAGGATGCGCTCGCGCACGAACGCGCGGCGGTCCTTCGCGGTGATGTCCGGGTTCTGCTCCGAACCGGACAGCGCGAACTCCTTACGGATGATCTTCTGGGTGAGGATGAACCAGGAATGGTCGTACTCGGCGATATCGGGTGTCGTGCGCAGGTGACGCAGCGTGCTGAGCGTGTCGTAACCGGGCAGGCACGGGTCGGGCAGGCGGCGGCCCAGCGCGTCGAACCACATCGACGACGGGGCGGGCAGGATGCGGATGCCGTGGCCGGGCCAGATCGGGTCCCAGTTGCGGATGCCCTCGGTGTAGTGCCACATACGGTCGCGGTTGACGAGGCGCGCGCCGGCCGATTCGGCGATGTCGAGCATGCGGCCGTCCACATAGGCGGGCACGCCGGTGACCATGCTGCGGGGCGGGCTTCCCAGGCGCGACGGCCAGTAACGGCGGACGAGGTCGTGGTCGCCGCCGATACCGCCCGTGGTCACGATGACGGCTTGCGCGGTCAGCTCGAAATCCGCGGTCTCCTCGCGGTTCGAGGAGACGCCGCGCGGCGAGGTGTCCGGAGCCAGAACCTTTCCGCGTACGCCGGTGGCGGCGCCCGCCGAGACGATCAGCTCGTCCACCCGGTGGCGGTGGTGGAACGTGACCAGGCCGGCCTCGGCCGCCCGCTGCACGGACGCGACGAACGGCGCGACCACGCCGGTGCCGGTCCCCCAGGTGACGTGGAAGCGGGGCACCGAGTTGCCGTGCCCGTCGGCGCGCAGCGAGCCCCGCTCGGCCCAGCCCACGGTCGGCAGCCAGCTCATCCCGAGCGACGCGAGCCACGAACGTTTCTCGGTGGCGGCGAACTCCACGTACGCCCGAGCCCATTTGGCCGCCCAGGTGTCCTCGTCCTGAAGCCGGTCGAACTGGGCGCTGCCCTGCCAGTCCTGCCAGGCGAGGTCGAACGAGTCGTGGACGCCGAGCCGCCGCTGCTCGGGGGTGTCGACGAGGAACAGCCCGCCGAACGACCAGAACGCCTGCCCGCCGAGGTTGGCGGCGCTCTCCTGGTCGACGAGCGCGACCCGCTTGCCGGCCGCGGTGAGCTCATGGGTGGCGGCGAGCCCGGCCAGGCCGGCGCCGACGACGATCACGTCCGCATTCACGATTCAGAAATGTATCGGATGCACGAACGTATTGGGTAGGGTTCGAGGGGTGCGGGTCACGAAGAGGCGGGCGCAGACGCGGGCCCGGCTGCTGGACGCGGCGTTTCGGGTCTTCGCCGCGAAAGGTTTCGGCCCGGCGCGCATCGAGGACGTCTGCGAGGCCGCCGGCTACACCCGCGGCGCGTTCTACTCGAATTTCGCGTCGCTGGACGAACTTTTCTTCGCCCTCTACGACGAGCGCGCCGCGGTCATAGCGGCCCAGGTCGGCGACGCTCTGACCGCCGACGGTCCGGCGCCGCTCGAGCCCTCGATCCACGCCGTGATCGCCCGCACCGCCGCGACGCTGCTGCTCGACCGCGACTGGCTCCTGGTCAAGACCGACTTCCTTCTGTACGCGGCACGGCGCCCCGAAGTAGCGACGAGGCTGGCCGCCCACCGCGACGAGTTGCGCGGCGCCATCGAGGCCCGCCTGGGCGCGGTGCAGGGTCGCCTGGCACTGCCCACGGGCGTGGCCGACGTGCCCGCCGCTGCGCACGCGGTGGTGGCGGCCTACGACGGCGTGACAGTCCAGCTCTTGCTCGACGGGAACGTGCCGGCCGCCCGCGAATGGCTCACCCAGCTGCTGACGGCCCTGCTCGTCCGTTAGCGCGCCGGGTCGCTCATGGAGCGCCGCGGCCGGGTCCTGGGTGGATGCGGTCGGTTGCCGTCTCCAGGTGGCCGGGCTCGGCTTGCCATGGCCGGCGACAGGCGATCGTCGGCGAGGATGACGCGGTACAGGCGGTCGACGGCTTCGGTCACGGCCGCCTCGCCGCCCACCAGCGCGTAGAAGCTGTCCATTGTGGCCTCCCGAGCCCCAAGCCAACCGACCCCGGCCGGCTACGTGGTCCCGTCCGGATGTCCGAATCGACGCCAGGCGTCCTCGGCCACGGCGTCCACCGCATCGAAGGCCATCAGCAGATCGGTGGTCCGGAACGCGACGTCCTCCCCGGCGCGGTGCCGCACGGCGCGGCCGGCCAGTTCGGCGTACTCGGGGAACAGGGAGGCCAGATACGGGCCCGCTTCGATCTTGGAGATGATGCCGCCGGTGGCGGCGGTGTGGTGCAGGCGGGCGGGCCCGAGAACGTACCAGGCGACGATCGTCGCGTCGCGCGCCTCGCCGGCCGGGAGGGCCTCGACGTAGGAGCGGAAGTTGTGGGCGTTCGCCTGCCAGTACTCGCGCAGGTTGTCGAGGTTGTAGCGGCGGACCTCGTCCGGGTCGACGCGCACCCCGAGATCCGCGACGGCGGGGCCGCGCAGCGCGATCCCGTACCTCTGAAGGATCAGCCAGACGACCGGGGTGAGCTCGCCGCAGGGCTGGCCGGCTCGCAGGTCGCCGTCGACGACGAACGGCGCCACGGGACGATCGGTGGGCCAGGTCCGGGCAAGCGCGGGCTCGAGGTAGACGCCGTCGACGGCAACCTTGGCGTGAAGGTCGCGCAGCACGGCAAGGTCGTCGGCGGAGGCGGGGCGGGATGTGAAGATCATGGCGTCGATGTCACTGCGGCCCTGCTGGTACGCGCCGACGGCTACCGACCCGACCAGGTAGAAACCTTCGACGAAACCGGGGAGCGCGGCGTCGGCCGCCGCGAGATAGTCGCGCGTGACTGTGTCGATCACTCGCGCGACGGTAGCAGGGTGTCGAAAAGGTCGACGCCGTTCGCCGTCGCGTGCGCCACGAGCAGCCGACTGACCAGTTTCGTCAAGTTTTCGCGGTCGGACGGCGAAAGTAGCCCGACGAAAGTCGTCACGTCGCTCTCGAACGCCGCCGCGGCCTCGGACGCCAGCGCGCGCCCCTGCTCGGTGAGGCTCACCAGCACCGAGCGGCGGTCGGCCGCCGACGGGATGCGCGCGACCAGGCCACGGCGCTCGGCCCGGTCGACCAGCCCGGAGACGCTCGACTTGTCGAGGCCGAGAAGTTTCGCCAGCTCGAGCATGGTGGGCCGGCGGTCGCGGAGCACGCCGAGCAGCCGGGTCTGGATGAGCGAAAGGTCGCGCTCGGCGGCACGGCGCTCGAGTGTGCCCAGCACCAGGAACGAGAGCTGGGCGAGGCCGTCGACGGTACTCAGGGAAGCCATGCGGACAGCCTACGCGAGGTAGTTCGTGACACCAACTAACTCATCGGGGGAAACGGCGAGGTAGGGCGGGGCGCGATCGCGCCCCGCCCGGTCCCCCTCGCGGATGTGGCACAGCTACGGGCCCGCCGGGCGGGCCCCGTTCTCGTTACGGGCCGCTGACGATGCTCGTCACCTGGTGCCCGCTGTTCACCGCCGCGCCGGTGTTGTTGATGACGTGGCTGATGGTGCCGGTGCCGCCGAGCGAGACCGTCACCATGTCGTGGAACTTGACCCCGGAGACCGCGGGCACCTCGAACGCGCGGGCGCTCACCACCGCCGGGTTGACGTTGAAGTAGCAGTAGCTGCCCAGGCCCCATGCCTCGTGCGTGGTCACCGAGGCGCCCACCTTGTACGCGGCCCAGCCCTGGGTCGAGCCGTTCATGTACGCCGCCTGGTTCGGCGGGTCGTACGGCATCTCGTTCTGGTAGAAGTACGTCCGCCCGCCGTTGCCGTTCCAGATCGTCTGGTACTGCTGGTAGTGCTCGACGAACAGGCCGTAGAAGGTCACGTTCTGGCCGTTGACGATCAGGCCGTTGCGGGCGGTGTTGACGTTCCAGCCCACGGTTCCGTTGTTGCCGTGGTCGGCGCGCCAGATCCAGGCGTGGTCGCCGATCACGTTGTTGCTGTTGATCTCGACGCTGACGGTGGCCTTGCCGGCGATCGAGCCGCCGATCCGCACGAAGACGTCGGAGAGCACGGTCGGGTTGGCCGCGTGCGACGCGGACGAGCCGGCCGGGCCGACCTGCAAGAGGATGTTGGAGTTGGTGGTGCCGGCGTCGAGCAGGATGCCGGCCAGCCGCACGCCGTCGACGTCGGCGACGTGCATGGCGTCGACGCCGCCGTCCGGGATGAACGTGGCGAGGCCGAGACCGAGAACGACCGTGCTCGCGCGGGTCACGTTGAGTGTCTGGTTGAGGTGGTAGACACCCGGCGTGACGAGCAGGTTCTTACCGGCCGCGAGGGCCGCGTTGATCGTCGCGGCGGTGTCGCCCGACTTGACGATGTAGAAGGTGCTGATCGGCAGCGAGGCGCCGGCCGGGTTGCCGCCGCTCCACGTGGTGCCGCTCGCGTTGGACCGCAGTGCGGGGACGAAGACCTGGTAGGCGCCGGCGCTGTCGACGTACAGGTAGGGCTTCTCGGCGATCGTCGGCGTACTCGCAATTGTCGTGAACGGCGGGGACGGGAAGCTCTGCGACGGCGCGCCGGGGCTGCCGACGAAGACCTGGTTCCAGTTCGAGCCGTTCCAGCTGCCCATCTGCGAGTTGCGGGTGAGGAACTGCTGCTGCGAGCCGGACTGGATCTGGTTGTCGATCTTGGAGTCGGCGATGAAGCCGCCGGACGACCAGCCCCCGTCGGAGAGCGCCAGGCTGCCGCGGACGTGCATGCGGCGGTACGGCGCGGCCTGGGAGACGGCCCAGCGGTCGAGCCCGTCACCCGGCGTCACCGAAAGGCCCTCGGCGGAGCGCCAGAAGTTCTGGGTGGCGTTCTGCGAGCCGTCCGGCCACCAGTCGGCTTCGACGTGGACGTGTCCGTTGATGTTCACCTGGTCGGGGGTGAGGCCGAGGCCGGCGACCTGGGTGAAGAAGCCGACGTTGGCATCGACGTTGTAGCTGCCCGGCTTGAACAGCAGCGCGTAGCGCGCGTTGCCGAACTGGTTGCTGACCTGCGAGTTGAAGACGCTGTTCAGCTTGCTCTGGATGGTGCTCGCCGACATCGACGGGTCGAAGACGCTGACGTTCGGCCCGAGGTCGGGGTTCGTGGGGTTGGTCGGCACGGTGCTCGGCGGCGTGGTGGGCGTCGTCGTTCCTCCCGAGAAGGTCCACTTCTGGTTGGCGGAGCCACCGCAGTCCCAGATCTGGAGTTTCGCGCCGTCGGCGGAATTGTTGTCCTTGATGTCGAGACACTTTCCGGCGGCGTTGTTGACCAGGTCCTTCGACGCGGTCAGCGTCCACTTCTGGGTGGCGACCGTGTCGAAGCAGTCCCACAGGTGCACGACCGCGCCGTTGGCGGTCGAGTTGTTCGCGAGGTCCAGACATTTCCCGCGGCCCTGCACCGAGCCGTTGTCGGCAAGCGTCCACACCTGGTTCTGGTTGGCCGCCGTGCACGACCACATCTGCGGCTGGTTGCCGTTGGCCGTCGACCCGTTGGTGACGTCGAGGCACTTTCCGTTCAGCGAGGAAACCAGCGTTCCCGAGGAGGCGGCGAACGCGCTGGTGATGCCGACGACGCCGAGCGCGCCGACCACCAGGGCCAGCACCGCGCCGGCCAGAAGCTTTCGTGATCTCATGGAAAATCGCTCCGATCAGGCCGGGTTGCTGGCGTGGGTGAGGGTCTCCCAGGCGACGAAGAGGTTGTTCGTACCCTGCGGCCGGCGCGACTCCGTGTACTGCTGCGAGTTGGTCATCGCGATCCCGAGCCGGTTGTGCAGCGCGTTGAAGGCCACCTCGGTGACCGGTCCGAGGCCCTTGGTCACCGTGCCGCCGCAGATGTTCGAGGGGACGGCGGTGCCGTTCTCGAATTTCGTGTGGAAACCGAGCGCCTGCCGCATCCGCTCCTGGAGCGACGGCCACAGGTCCTCACCCTGGATGCGGGTGGTCTCGGCGACGTGGCTGATCGCCGAGATTCCGTAGCCCGTGTGCGTGAAGTCGCGGCAAGTCTCCTGCGAAAGCCCGTCGACGAACGTGCTCTGCCCCTGCCAGTAGGAGATCAGCTCGCCCGGCGTGTCGACGCTGCCCACCGGCGGATACTTCGGCTGCGCGCCGTCCGCCGCGATGTAGATGTAGGCGGCCGCCCGCGCCTTGAACCGCGTGATCGCCCGGTCGTAGCTCGCCTTGTCGTCGAGGAACACCGAGATCCCGACCGCGGCCTCCATCATCGACAGCTCCCAGTTGCCGTTGCTGGAGCTCCCGACGATCACGACCGGCAGGTACACGTTGCGCAGCATGGTCGCGAACCGCGCCTGGTTCGGCCAGCTGGAGTAGGTGTACTTGATGATCTCCGCGGCGCGGGGCCAGACCGATCCGGCCCATCCGGTTTGCAGCGGCGCGTTGCTGTTGGTGTGCGAGGCGATCGTGGCCGACCACGCGTCCATGAGCGCGATCGACTTCTGCGCGTAGGCCGCGTTCCCGGTGATGTACCAGGCCAGCGCGTCGGTGTAGGCGGCGATCGCGTCCTCGCGCTCGTCGGTGCAACCGTTGTTCGGGTTGGAGTAGGAGCCGCACTCGACCGTCGCCCGCGGCTTGGGGGTGCGCGAGAGCGAGGCGTACTTGGTGGCCAGCATCTGGTTGTAGGCGGCGAGCCAGGGCGCGGCGCCCGCGTTCACCTTGCCCTTGACGAAGTCCAGTTGGGCGCGACTGACCAGCACGCCCGGGTGACTGAAAGTGATCGGCGCGGCATCGGCGGTCGCGAGCCGGGCGCCGAAGGCGCCGACTCCCGCGACCAAGGCCGTGAAAGCCGCTAATAGGGCGCGTCTGCGCATGGGGGATGCTCCCGGAGCTGGGGATGGGGAAACCGGAAAGTGGGTTAACAGTTCCCGCTCGGCAACCACCGGGTCAACCGGAAATCGACCGACTTAAGACTCCCTTAAAGGTTCCGGAACAAGAGAGCGCTCTCCGCGCGGCACCGCTCCCGGCACCGCTCCCGGCACCGCTCCCGGCACCGCTCCCGGCACCGCTCCCGGAACCGCTTCCACTCAGCGTCAAAAGCCTCATATCGTACGAGTCACCTAGCTTCGCGCCGAGCGCTGCAAGCCTTCCCAGATGCGGTCCCGTGTGAAGGGCAGATCGGTGAAGCGGACCCCGGTCGCGTCGCGCAGGGCGTTGGCCAGGGCGGGGGCCACCGGGTTGAACGGACTCTCGCTCATCGACTTGGCGCCGAGCGGGCCGATCGCGTCGGTGGTGTCGGCGAACAGGACCTCGGTGGGCGGGACGTCGGCGAACGTGGGCAGGTGGTACTGGCGGAAGCTGGTCGTCGTGACCTCGCCGGAGGGACCGATGTCGACGTGCTCGGCCAAGGTCGCACCCAGGGCCTGGGCCACGCCGCCCTCGATCTGCCCCCGGCACTGCAGAGGGTTCATCACGGTGCCGGCGTCGGCGCTGTGGACGCTGCGGAGGATGCGGAGCTCGCCGGTCCCGGGGTCGACGGCCACCCGGAACCACTGGGCGTTGAAGGCGACCGATCGCGGGGTGCCGGTGAAGTGGCCGGTCGCCGACAGGCCGGCCAGCGACTCGACGGGGGCGCCGGCGGCGGCGATCTTCTCGCGCAGGGCGGTCGCGGCGTCGAGGACGGCGCGGCCGGCCACGACGACGCCCGTGGAGGCGAACGCGCCGGTGTCGTGCCGCACCACGTCGGTGTCGGACTGGCGGACGCAGACGCGGTCGGGGGTGGTGTGCAGGGCGTCGGCGGCGATCTGGGCGTGGACCGTGGTGCTGCCGTTGCCGAACTCGGCGGTTCCGACGGCGATCTCGTACTGGCCGCCGGGCAGCAGGGTGGCGGTGGCGTCGGCGTAGTGGCCGCCGGGCGGGCCGGCCGCGATCATCGCGATCGCCATGCCCTCGCCGGCGAGCCAGCCCTCCGGGACGGCATCGGAAAGATCGCGAGCGGTGCGGACGTGGTCGAGGCACTGGTCGAGGCCGTAGCTGGCGATCGACAGGTCGTCGACGTGGTCGCCGGGAGCCAGGAGCGGCTCGCCCTCTCGTACGATATTTGTCTCGCGCAGCTTTATGGGATCGAGCGAAAGCGCGCGGGCCAGCTCGTCGAGCACCGACTCCACCGCGAAGGTGACCTGGCCGAGGCCGTAGCCGCGGAACGCGCCGGCCGGCACGGTGTTCGTGTAGACCGTGTACGCGTCGGTTCTCTTGTTCGGGCAGCGGTACACGGCCAGGGACTCGTGGCAGCCGTGGTACATCACCGACGGGCCGTGGTTTCCGTACGCGCCCGTGCCGGCCACCACCCGCAGCTGCATCGCGGTCAGGGTGCCGTCGCGCCGGGCGCCGGCCTTGAGCGTGACGGTGAACGGGTGCCGGGTGGTCGCGGACGTGAACTGCTCGGCGCGGGTGTACTCGAGCTTGACCGGCCGCCGCAGCCGCAGCACCGCGAGCGCCACCAGATCCTCGACGAGCATCTCCTGTTTGCCGCCGAAACCGCCGCCGACGCGTCCGGTGAGCACCCGCACCCGGTCGAGCGGCAGGTCGTAGAGGGACGCCACCGCGCGCCGGGTGAGGAACGGCGTCTGCGAGCTGGTGCGGATGACGAGGCGGCCGCCGTCGTCGAGCCAGCCGACCGCGCCGTGGGTCTCGAGGCTGGCGTGCTGCACCCGGGTGGTCCGGAAAGTTTCCTCGTAGACCGCGTCCGCCTCCGCGAAACCCGCCTCGACGTCGCCCATCGAGGCGTCGAGCCGGCCGATCACGTTGCCAGGCACGGTGGCGTGCACGAGCGGCGCGTCCGGCTTCGTCGCGGCCTCGGGCGTGAGCACGGCCGGGAGCACCTCGTACTCCACGGTCAGCGCCCGGCAGCCGGCCTCGGCCGCGGCCTCCGAGGTGGCGACCACGGCCGCGACGCGCTGGCCGACGAAACGGACCACGTCGTCGAGCACGCGCGTGTCGGCGGGATCCTCCGCGACGTTTTCGTGCTGGGCGGTGGAGAACAGCGCGTCGGGCGCGTCGGCGTGGGTGAGCACGGCCTCGACGCCCGGCACCGACAGCGCGGCCTCCACCGCGATCGCCACGATCCGGGCGTGCGCGTACGGCGAGCGCAACACCTTCATGTGCAGCACGCCGGGAACGTCGAGGTCGAAGGTGTACCGGGCGGCGCCGGTGACGACCTGCGGTCCGGCCGGGGCGCCGAGGCCGGCGCCGACGGCCGATCCGGCTGGTGGCACGGACGCGTTGACGACGCCCGCCACCGCGTCGGCGATCGCGCGGTACCCCGTACATCGGCAGAGGTTGCCCTTGAAACTGCGGGGTAGGTCGGCGCGCTGGCCGTCGGTGAGCGCGGCCGTGGTCATGATCAGGCCGGCCGTGCAGAAACCGCATTGGAAACCTTGCGCGTCGAGGAAAGCGCGCTGCGCCGGATGCAGGCCGTGCTCGCCGGCGAGGCCCTCGATCGTGGTCACGCTGCGGGTGGCGGCGCGAAAGGCGGGATAGACGCAGGAGTGCACGGGCACGCCGTCGACGTGCACGGTACACGCGCCGCAGTCGCCGGTGTCGCAACCTTTCTTGACCCCGAAGCAACCCTCCTCCCGCAGGTAGGTCCGCAGGCACTGGCCGGGCCGGGGCGCTCGGTCGTGGTCGTCGCCGTTGATCCTCACGGGCACAGCTCCCGCCGGATCTGCTCGGCGTAGAGCCGGGTCATGTGCCGCCGCCAGGCCGGGGAGCCGTGCACGTCGCGGACATAGGCGTCGTCGGGGATGCGCTCGGTGAGCGCGATCTGCACGACCTCGGCGCTCGGCATCACCGGAAAACTCAGGACGTACGGCCGCCTGGTCGCCGCCGTGACCGTGATGACCAGCCCGTCGCCGGCGGTGACCCGGCCGATCAGCAGCACCCCCGACCGGCCGTGCGTGTGCAGGGAGCCCTGGCGGAACGCCGTCCGCGCGGCGAGCGCCGCCGCCGGCAGGTGGATGGACCTGAGCAGTTCGCCCTCGGCCAGGACCGTGGTGCCCGCGCCGGTCACGAAATCGGTCACCGAGACTTTCCGCGACCCGGACGGGCCCAGCAGCAGGCACGAGCCGTCCAGGGCGGCCCCCAGCGCGATCATCGGCCCGGCCGGCAGCGCCGCGCACAGATTTCCGCCCACCGTCGCAACGTTCCAGATCTTGAACGAGGCCAGAAAGGCGTGGCAGCAACTTTCCACGACGTCGTACCCGGTCGCCGCGAGCTCCGCGATCGTGCAGGTGGCGGCGATCTCCAGCTCGTCCTCGCGCAGGGTCAGCGCCGGCCACCCCGCCGCGGTCAGGTCGAGCAAGCGGGTCAGATGTGGCCGGGGCTCGGCGAACAGGGCCGTCCCCCCACCCAGCCAGGCGTCGCCCGGCCGCCAGTGGCCGACCCCGGCCGGGCTGATCACGTCGGCGACGGTGTTCAGATCCACGTTCGTACGTTACGCGCCCGTTGTTTCAGATCTTTGAAGGAAGCAGTATCAGCAGCGTAAGACCGATGGAGACCAGCCACGCGGCGTAGAGTGCCAGGGGCCGGCGCGGTACCTCGATCTCGGGCGGCGGCGGCAGCGGGCTGATCGCGAACGACTGGCTGCGCGCGTTGCGCAGGGCGGCCACCAGCTCGTCGGCGCTGCGCTGGCTGTCGGGTGAGGGCCAGGGCGGCGGCGCCGGCACGGTCAGCACCGACTCGCCCGCGGTGAGCAGCACGGTCCCCGCGTCGTCGTGCACCACCGCGCTGTCGGTCGCCCACGGTTGCCGGTCGGGTCCGCGAAAGCCGATCGCGGCGACGCCGCCCGCGTGCCACCGCAGACGTGGGCGCAGCTGAGCGCGCCAGCCGAACTCGTACCCGGAAGCCCCCGCCACGGCTGCGATCGGCGCCAGCACCGCCGGGCCGACGCCCGCGATGCCCGCGAGCTCCCCGGCGGCGAGGGCCGCGCCGAAACCGATCGCGAAAGTTGCCGCCCACGCGCGCGGCGGCGCGATCCGGTGTTCCCGCGGCTCGAAGGCGCTCACCTCCCGATCCGCCGGGCGCAGGGCCGCGGGGTCGACCAGCTGTTCCTCGTCGTCCTCGATTTCGCGCGGCAGTCCCTGCACCACGTCGTAGGCGACCTCGATCACGTCGCCGACCGGGCCGACCGGCACGTGGATGCGCCCCTGAACCTCGACCGCGCACCACGCGCCCGGGCGCGGCTCGCCGTAGAGCGTCCCCGGCCGCGTGGCCGGCTCGTCCGCGCCGGTCCAGGCCGGTTCGGCGACGTCGAAGGCGAACTCTTTCGCGATCAACCCGCCGGGGTGCGGCATGAGCACGTGCACGTACCCCATCTGCTCGACGACCCGCACCGCGTGCATCGGTTGCGGGGCGCCGAACAACTGCCGCAGCCGGGCACGGTGCGTCACGGCGCGAGCGATCAGAGCGCCACCGAGCCCGAAGACGGTGATCACGCCGGTCAGCCACGGCGGCCCCGCGTATCGGAGCAGCACTGCCATGAAACCGGCCATGGCCAGCACCATCAGGGCGAAACCGGCGACTTCGGCGGGGACGCCCACCTGCGGGAGGCCGGCGGGGGCCGGTGGCTGCCGGCGTGGGACCAGGGCGGCCACCTGGGACCGGTCACGGCGGGTGAGGGCGATGACCACCAACGCGTACGCCCAGCAGACGAGCGCCGCCGACGCGGTCTGAGCGAGGGACGTCCACACCACCGCGGCGAGCACCCCGGCCCAGGCCGCGGCGCCGCGGTGCGCGTACACCATGATCGCGGGCGCCAGCAGGACGCCCAGACCGACCCACGGCGCGGCGGGCGACGGGTCGCCGGCGCCGCCGAGACGGCCGAAGAGCAGCACGAAGGCCACCGCCCCGGTGACCGGCACCAGCCCCTCGACGCGCAGCAGCCGACCCATGCCTCCATCGTCGGCGAGGACCCCGGCGCCGCGGGGCGGAATGACCTTCCTGCCTACCGCTAGCTTGCCGCTATCCACCGGGTCACGATGCGCACCCGGGTGACGACCTTGCCCTCGACCTTGACCCGGTAGCGCTGCTTGATCTGCACCGGCAGCCGCCAGCCCAGGCCCGGCTGCCGGTACCAGGTGTGGCAGCCCTGCGCGGCGCGGCCGAGCGTCGACCGCTGGATGCAGCGGTACCCGAAACGCGCCCGGTAGGGGTCGTCGCCGCCGGGCCACGCCGCCTCGCCGCCGCCGCCGCCGAGCACCGATTCCAGGGCCACGTACCAGTTCCACGCCATCTTCTGGTAGCCGTAGTCGTTGGGGTGCTCCCGGTTCCACATGTCGATGCCGCGCACGTCGCTCTGGTCGACGAGGTGGAAATCGGGGCCCTTGGTGGAGACGATCCGGGCGACCGCCTCGTTGTAGCCGGAAGTCCGGCGGTTCTGGTAAGAGACGTCGGAGTAGTCGCCGAGGCCGACGATTTTCGCGACGAAGACCTGCGCGCCCGGCCGGTCGGCGGCGATCCGGTCGAGCAGCTCGTCCAGGTGGCGGGGCGCGTCCCAGCCGCCGCGCATCATGTCGTTGGTGCCGATGTGCAGCAGGATCACGTCCGGCTCGTAGGTGGCGAGCCACTCGTCGACGTGGTCGGCGATCTGGGCGATCGTCCAGCCCTTGTGTCCCTCGTGGTCGCGGTCGCGCCCGGTGCCGGAGCGTTGCGAGCCGACGAAATCGACGTTCACGCCGGCCGCGCCGAGCCGCCAGAACAGGGCGCTGCGGTAGGAGTCGTTGCTGTTCGAGCCGACGCCCCAGGTGATCGAGTCGCCGAGCGGCATGATCCGGATCGGGTCGCTCTTCTCGAGGACCGGCCGCTCCCCCACGGCTGCCTGCTCCGCCACGGCCGTTTGCGCCGGCGCCGCAGCGTACGCCGCCGTCGCTGCGTACGCCGCCGTCGCTGCGTACGCCGCCGTCGCTGCATACGCCGCCGTCGCTGCATACGCCGCCGTCGCTTCTTGCGCTGGGCCGGCTGCTTGCGCCAGGCCCGCTGCTTGCGCCGGCGTCGCTGCTTGCGCCGGGCCGGCTGCTTGCGCCGGCGTCGCTGCTTGCGCCGGGCCGGCTGCTTGCGCCAGCGTCGCTGCTTGCGCCGGGCCGGCTGCTTGCGCCGGCGCCGGGCTCAGGCCGAGAACGATCAGCGGTACGGCCGTCGCCGCGGTGAGACGCCTCGCCAAGCTCTTCATGGGACCTCAGCTCGGAATCGATCGCGGAAGGGAGTCGGCCTGTCGTATCGGTCGCGGTGGTGAGGGCTCTGACGTTTCACCCGGCTTCGCAACCGAAGACGCACTTTCGGTGCGAACGTGCTACCTCTGGGGTCATGAACGGGGTGGAGATCTCCCGGCGGCATTACCTGTCCTCGGTGGCGCCGGGTTTGCGCGGGGTACGGCACGCGGCGGCGCTGATCGGGCCGGGCTCAGAGGTGCTGGGTTACGACGACGACGTGTCTCCCGACCACGACTTCGGCGAGCGGGTGCAGATTTTCCGGCCGGGCCACGAAACTGTCGGCGAGTTCTTCGCGGCGTGGCTGGGTTTCGATCCCGGCGACGGGGTCACGGTCGCCGACTGGCTGCTCACGCCCACGCAAATTTTCGCGAGCCTGACGCGCGGCGCGGTCTTCCACGACCCGGACGGCGAACTGGCGCGCTACCGGGCGGCGATCGCGTGGTATCCCGACGACGTGTGGCGCTACGCGCTGGCGGCCGGGTGGTTGAAAGTTTCGCAGGAGGAGGCTTTCGTCGCGCGTACCGGATCCACCGGGGACGACCTCGGGTCGCGGGTCCTCGCGGGGCGGCTCGTGCGGGAATTGATGCGGCTCGCGTTCCTCGTCGAGCGTCGCTGGGCGCCGTACGCGAAATGGCTCGGCCGGGCTTTCGGCGAGCTTTCGCTCGCCGCGCGACTGACGGCGCCGCTGAAGACGGCGATGGCGACCGAAAGCTGGCGGGAGCGACAAGAGATGATCTGTACGGCGGGGAGCACGCTCGCCGAGGCGACCAACGGGCTGGGGTTGTGCCCGGCGCTGGATCCATCGCCGCGCCAGTACTACACGCGCGACATCCGGGTGCTGGCCGCGGACCGCTTCACGGTGGCGCTGGCCGCGGAGATCACCGATCCGGTGCTGCTCGGCGTGATCGACCGTGTCGGCCGCCGGCACGAGATCCCCAAGCTGCCCGGCACGATCGACCAGGCCATCGACTCGACCGACGTCGTCGGCGCCGCGGCTCGCTTCCGGACGGCCGGGCCACTGCTCGGCCTCGGCCGGCCCGATACCGCGTGAACGACCGCGCTCAGCCGGTCCACCACTCGGCCTCGGCCGGCCCGATACCGCGTGAACGACCGCGCACGACCAGGCCACTACTCGGCCTCGGCCGGCCCGGCGCCGCAGGAACGAGCGAGAGGGCTCGACCCGTGCGCGAAGGGGCGTTGCCCCCAACTCCATCGACGTGAAGCCCGCGACTACGGGCCGGACCCGCCGGACAGCTCGTTGTATTCCGGCGCGACCCGCTGGCCCGACAGTTTCGCGATGGCGGCCATGATCTCGTCGGTGGCGGCGCGGCGGGCCGGGCCCTGCCTGCCGTCCAGCGGCTGCTCGAAGCGCATCGGCTCGCCGAACCGCACCGTCACCTTTCCCAGTTTCGGGAAACGTGCGCCCACGGGCTGAATCCGGTCGGTACCGAGCAGCGCGACCGGGACGACGGGCGCGCCCGAGGCGATCGCCAGCCAGGCGACGCCGGCGCGGCCGCGGTAGAGCCGGCCGTCGCGCGAGCGGCTGCCCTCCGGGTGGATGCCGAAGGCGCCGCCATCCTCGAGCACCCGCAGCGCGGCCTCGAGGGACTCCTGCGCCGCCCGGTAGCCGCCGCGCGGGACCGGGATCGCGTCGATGCCGGTGATGAACGTGCGGGTCACCCATTGTTTCGGGCCGCCGGCGCGGAAATATTCTTCCTTGGCCAGGAAAGACACGCGTCGCGGCGTCATCAGCGGGATGAGAAAACTGTCCACGAAAGACAGGTGGTTGGCCGCCAGGATGACCGGGCCGGTGCGCGGCACGTTCGCGGCGCCGTGCACCTCGGGGCGGAAGGCGATCCGGGAGAGCGGCAGCAGGATCGGCCGGAGCGCGGCGGCGAGCATGGCGTCAGCCCTTCAGGTGAGCGTCGACGGCGGCCACGAGCAGCGGTTCAGGCGTGTCGAAACCGGTCACCACCTGGAGCGTTCCCCAGTGCCAGAGCTGGGCGATCCCGTGCAGGGCGGCCCACAGGGCCGCGGCGCCGGCGGTGGGTTGCGGCAGGCGCGCCTGGGTCAGCAGCTTCACGAGTACGCCGAACAGCGGCGTGCTCTCCTCACGCAGCCCGATGTTGTTGCCGCGGAGCAGGTCGTGGCGAAACATGAGCGCGAACATTCCGGGCTCGCCTTTCGCGAAATCCACGTAACGCCGGCCGAGCGCGAGCAGCGCCGCCCGCGGCTCCGCGCCGGTTTCGCCGATGGTCTCGGCGACCACGGCGCCGAGCTTGCGGTATCCCTCGCGCGCGATCGCCGCGAGCAGCGCCTGATGGGTGGGGAAATAACGCCGTGGCGCGCCGTGCGAGACGCCGGCCCGGCGGGCGATCTCGCGCAGCGACAGCGCGTCGGTCCCGGCCTCGGCGAGGAGCTCCACTCCCGCCGCGACGAGCCGCCCTTCAAGATCCCCGTGCTGCATAGACAGTGTCTACCACTGCCGAGTAGACACTGTCTACGCCCTGCCCGGCGATCGCCCGCCGACGCGTGGTGAGGGCACGGCAGGAGCGGGCAGAAAGGACGCGGATGCGGGAAGGACGCGGATGCGGGAAGGACGCGGATGCGGGAAGGACGCGGATGCGGGAAGGACGCGGATGCGGGAAGGACGCGGATGGGGGAAGGACGCGGATAACGAGGCGCGAGTAGGCACCAGCAAATGGCGCCTGCGGGTGGACAGGCGCGAGTGAGGACGGGCCGATGGGCACGCGTGCGCGGTGATGCGTGCGCGGTGAGGCGTGCGCGGTGAGGCGTGCGCGGTGAGGCGTGCGCGGCGACGCGCGGCCGGTCACCCGCGCCGGTCACCCGCGGCCGGTCACCCGCGGGCGGCCGGCCGGCTCGGCTACCCGTTGACCGGTGGCGCCCAGTGCGGACGTGGGATGAGGCAGAACGGGTGGCCGGCGGGGTCGGCGTAGACGTGGTCGCCGCCCGGTAGCGGCGTGGCGCCGAGGGCCAGGACGCGCTCGTGGGCCACGGCCTGGTCATCGACCATGACGTCGAGGTGGATCTGCTGCGGGATCGCGGGGTCGGGCCAGGTCGGCGGCCGCTGGTCGCGGGAGCGCTGGAAGGCCAGCCCCGAGGTGCGGTTGTCGACCGAGACGACGGCGAAGTCGTCGTCGGTGTAGGTGATGGGCGCGCCGAGCAGCTGGCTGTAGAAGGTGGCCATGGCGAGGGGCTCGGGGCAGTCGAAGATGACGTGGTGAAGACGGCCGATGGACATGACTACCGATTGTCGTCGACAGTTATCTTGTCGGCATGCGAACAGTCGGCGTGACGGCTCCCTCGGGCGCCGCGTGGCGGGTACGCGTTGTGTGGGCGCCGCGCTGGCGGGCCCTCGCGCGGCGGTTCGGCGGCTGGCGCTCGAAGCGCAGCGGCAACTCGGGCGACGTGGTCGATGGCGCCCTCCAGGTCGGTGGCGACGTCTCCACGTCCGGCGGGGGCGGCGGAGGTGGGGGCGGCGGATTCAGCCTTGGCGACGAGATCGCGGCGATCGTCGTCATCTTCATCGCTTTCGTGCTGGCGGCGGCGCTCTTCTGGTGGGTTCTGCTTCCCCTTCTGCTGCTGGTGCTCGACGTCCTGATCGTTCTGCTTCTGCTAGCGGCCTCGGTGGTCGCCCGCGTGCTTCTCCGTCGCCCGTGGACGGTGGAGGCCACCGCTGCCGGCAATCCCCGCATCACTGAGCAGGTCGTCGGCTGGCGGGCCGCCCTCCGCCGGCGCGACGAGATCGCCGACGCGCTGAGCCGCGGCCTGAGCCCGGAGCCGATGCCCAGCCCGCTGCAGCGCTGACCGCCGCCCACGCGCGTTCGCCATCGCCACCGGAGCCGGCGCAGGAGCCGGAGCGGGAGCTGGCGCGGGAGCTGGCGCAGGAGCGGGAGCTGGCGCAGGAGCGGGAGCTGGCGCAGGAGCGGGAGCTGGCGCAGGAGCGGGAGCCGGAACAGGCTTTTGAAGGCTAGACCGACGACGCGTGGGCGGGGATCAGCGCCGGCAGTGTGACGGTGAACGTCGAGCCGTTGCCGAGCTCGGAACGTGCCGACACGGTGCCGCCGTGGTCGAGGACGATGTTGCGGACGATGGCCAGGCCGAGGCCGGGGCCCTGCACGGCCTGGTCCATCGCGTTGGCGGCCCGGTGGAACGGGGTGAACAGACCGGGCAGGTCGTCGGCGGGGATGCCCATGCCGGTGTCGGTGACCGTGATCACCGCGTTCGCTCCGTCGGACGAGAGGCGCAGCTCGAAGCGGCCGCCGGCGGGGGTGAACTTGATGGCGTTGTCGACCAGCTTGCGCAGGGCGCGCTCCAGCTGTACGGGGTCGCCGCGTACCCACACCGGGGCGGCCTCCAGCAGGCCGGCGACATTTTTCGCGCGGGCCGACGGCGCGGCGTCGTCGTGGACGCCGGTGAGCATCGTCGCCAGGTCGACCGGCTCGGGGTCCGTGCCGATGTGCTCGTTGCCGCGGTCGAGCAGCAGCAGGTCGGCGACGGTGGCCTGCAGGCGGTGGGCATTTCGCAGAATTGCCGAAAGTCCGCGTTGTTGCGCCGGCGACAGGTCGCCGGACTCGCCGTCGGTGAGCATCTCGGTGTAGCCGAGGATGCTGGTCAGCGGGGTGCGCAGCTCGTGCGTGACGGTGGAGACGAAGACGTCCTTCTGCTCGTCGAGCACGCGCAGCTCGCTGATCAGGCGGGACTGGCGCAGGCGCAGGCGGGCCTGGCGCACGGTGTGGTCGATCTCCCGGCCGAGGTTCTCGAGAAGGTCGCGCTCGGTTTCGCTCCACGGGCCGGCCCGGGTGATCAGCAGCAGGCCGGGTGCGCAGTCGTCGTCGCCGCTGAGGGCAACCGCCAGGCCCTCGGCCAGCTCGCGGACCACGTACGGCCCGCCGGCACGAACGTCGCGGACCAGGGCGGGATCGAGCGGGGGCGCGTCCGGGGGCCAGCTCACGGTGAGGCCGGCGCCGTGGCCGACGGTGATCTTGCCGTAGGCGGCGTCGCCGCCGAGCGACTCGGCGAGGATGCGGGCGACGCGGTGTCCGGTCTCGGCGGGGTCGCGCTCGCTGCGCAGCTCGGCCGCGACGCGCTGGCGTAGCTCACCGGTGGCGGCGCGTGCCTGCTCGGCGGTGATCAGCCGTTCGGTCTCGGCGGCCAGGTCGTTGAGGGTGCCGATCACGGCGCGCATCTCGGGCGGGCCGGCGGCGCGGGCACGGGCCGAGCGCTCGCCGTCGGCGAGCCGGCGTAGCGTGTGCCGGATGTGCTCGAGCGGGCGGACCAGGTGGCGCTCGTGCAGCCACGCCAGGCTCAGGCCGGTGCCGATAACGAGGACGGCGAGCAGGCCGAACAGCAGGTGGAGCCGGCGCAGGTCGCGGCGGTCGGCGGCCACCACGGCGGCGCGCCCGGCGTCCAGCTCGGCCGACACCGCGCGGTTGGCGGCGCGCAGCTGGTCGAAGATGACCTTGCCGCGGGCGGCCCGCTCGGCGTCGGCGTCCGCGACTCCGGCGTTGACGATCGGGATCGCGTACGCGTAAAGCCACCGATCGGCCGCCGCGCGCTCCGCCGACACCAGCCCGTCGAGTTTCCTGTCGACGTCGGTGTCGGCGGCGTCGAGCCGGTTGAGCGCGACGAACGCGCCGGCCCGCCCGGAGTCGTACGGCATGAGGTATGCCCGTTTGCCGGTGAGCTGGAACCCGCGCACCCCGGTCTCGGCGTCGGTCATGGACTGCAGGAACTGCCGGTTCTCGTCGATCAGGCGCTCGATCCGGCCGAGCCGCTCCTCGTGCCGCGCCTGGACCCGGTCGCCGACGACGAGCTGAAGCACCACGAGGGCGAGGAACAGGACGCACAGGACGCCGAAACCGGCGGCGACGCGGCGCTTGAGGTTCATCGGTACCCGTGCAGGGCGGCCGGGCGCGCCCGCTCGAAGGTGGTCACTCCGCTCATTTCGGCAGATGACCACCCCGAGCTGAGAGCTCAGTTACCCAGGGCGATCAATGCGGCGGGCGGGGTGAAATCGAGGTAGTCGCCATCGCCGGCGGCAGATCTCAGCGTACGGCCGACGGCCGTCACCACCTGCGCCTCGACCGCGCTGCCGACATGGTCGGACGGGTTCACCGGGTCGGCCGCGATGCCGGCCGCGACCGCCGTGCGGGTGAAGCCGACGAACGTCTCGGTGCGGTTGTCCTCGGTGCTGCCGGTCTTGCCGGCCACCGGCCGCCCGCCCATGATCGAGTCGACCTGGGTGGCGGTGCCGCCGTCACACTTGCCGTAGGTGCTCTGCTGGCCGACCGGGCAGCGGGCCGCGTCGGTGGCCGCGCGGGCGACCTCGGGGTCGAGGACCTGTTTGCAGCTCGACGAGACCGGGACCTTCTCCCCGTCCGAGCCGGTGATCGACTGGACCGGCAGCGGGGTGCAGTAGGTGCCCTCGCTCGCCACGGTCGCGTACGCCGAGGCCAGCTCGAGCGGCGTGGTGTCGATGACGCCGAGGGTGAACGAGCCCCAGCCGTCCGGGTTCGCGGCCAGTTTCGCGTCGGACGGGGAGCTGAAGCTGATGCCCAGCTTCTTGGCCTCGGCGACCGCGGCGGCCGGGCCGACCTGCTCCTCGAGGTGCACGAAGTACGTGTTCACCGAGCGGCCGAACGCGTTCCACATGGTGCGGTAGCCGTCCATCCAGCCGGGGTTGCTGTTGCCCGGGCAGTACATGCCGTTGCAGCTGTCGGGGCCGCTGTCGGGCCATTCGGTCGGCAGCTTGGCCGGCGAGTCGAAGCCGGTGTTCAGCGGCATGCCGGCCTCGAGCGCGGCGAGCATCGTGAACATCTTGAAGGTCGAGCCGGACGGGTAGCCATGCAGGTTGGGGCCCCCGCTGACCAGCGGGTTCACCGTGTTCGAGGTGCCTTTCGCGGTGCTGTAGTGCCGGTTGACCGCCAGCGCCAGGACCTTGCCGGTGCCGGGCTGCACGACGGCGATCGGCAGGACTTTCTTGCTGTTGAGGCCGTAGACGGCGCGGGACTGCTCGGCGGCGGCCTTCTGCACGTCCGGGTCGAGCGTGGTGACGATCGTGTAGCCGCCGCGGCGCAGGGCGGTGTCGCGCTCGGCGACGGTCTTGCCGAACTGCGCCTGCGCGTCGAACCAGGTGCGCACGTAGTCGCAGAAGAAGCCCCAGCCGTCGGACTTTCCGGAGGCGTCCACGCAACCGTTGGGCTGCGACTTGCCGGAGAACGTCAGCTTCTCGGCGGCGGCGGCCTTCTGCTGCGCGGCCGTGATCATCCCGGCTTTTTGCATCGCTCCCAACACGTACAGCTGCCGGGCCTTGGCCTTGGACTTGTCGCCGCTGGCCGGGTTGTCGGCGTCGGGTGACTGCACGATGCCGGCGATCATGGCGGCCTGCGCGAGGTCGAGGCGCGACGGCGTGACCCCGAAGATGCGCCGGGAGGCCGCCTCGACACCGTAGGCGCCGTCGCCGAAGTACACGATGTTCAGGTAGTTCTGCAGGATCTGCTGCTTCGAGAGGCGCTGCTCGAGCTCGATCGCGTACTGGATCTCCTTGAGCTTGCGCTCGGGGGTGTCCGCGGTCGCCTCGGCCCGCTCGGTGGCGGTCAGCGTCGGATCGTCCTTGAGGACGTTGCGCACCACCTGCATGGTCAGCGTGGAGGCGCCCTGCGCCGCCCCGCCGCTGCGCGCGTCGGTGACCAGCGCGCGCACGGCGCCCTTCAGGTCGACCCCGCCGTGCTGGTAGTAGCGCACGTCCTCGGCGGCCACGATCGCCTGCTGCATGACGGTGGCGATCTGGCCGAGCGCGACGTCGTGCCGGTCCTCGTCGTAGAACGTGGTGATCAGCGTCTTGCCGTCGTTCGCGTAGACGCGGGTGACCTGGGCCGTGGGCGGGTTGAGCAACTGTTCGGGAAGCTCGGCGCGCTGCTGGCCGGACCAGTGCGCGGCGGAGAGCAGGACCGCCCCGGCCGGTATTGCCGCCGCCGCCACGAGGGCGCCGATCAGTATCAGGACCCCGCTCAGCCGGGCCAGCGCGCCCCCGCGCCGTCGTCCGGTTGTCTCCGGTGTCATCCCCAAGATCCCTTCATTGGCCAGACCTCTAGTCGGTAGCACCGGAGTCTGAGTTCTTGCTGGGTTTCGTTACTGATCCGTAACCTTCCGGCCTCTACATACACGTGGTGACCATCACACCGGACATCGAGCGCGGTTCTGACCAGATTAGGCCGGGAAATCCCGCAGATCGAATGACGAATGTCACTGTGTGTGATCACGATCCGGTGAGCTGGGTTACTGACTGGTAGCCCTGGCACTTGTAACCGCTGAGCAGGGGCGGCAACATTTCCCGCACGTTAAACGACGGCATCGACGGACCTCTCTGCTGGCGGTTGATCGACAGGGTCGCCCGTCGATGCGAGCCCATGGCGGTGGAGCCTGCGAGAGCCGTCTGACTTCCATAGGAGGATCCGTGAAGGATTCGCAAGACGCGACGGAGGGGCGCACCGACTGGCGGCGCTTCGCCGTGGCGGTGGGTCTGCCCACCGTCGCCGCTGGCGTCCTGGTGGCCGGAGTCGCCTCGGGCGCCGTCGCCGCCAACTTCTCTGTTTCCGGCACTCAGTTCAAGCTGTCCGCCGACCGGCTGGAGGGCGAGGGCTTCACCCAGTACAGCGGGCAACTGCCGACCGAGACCGTCCAGAAGCAGACCGGGGCGAAGTACCTCGTCGCCGCGAAATCCGGCATCAAGAGCGCGGACATCTACAACCTCTGCCAGACCGTCGCGGTCGGGCCGGTGGTCCTCCGCATCGAGGCCGGCAAGGACCCGGACCGCCCGGTCCACGCCGACGACCTGCTGATCGGCATGTCCGAGCTCAGCGGCGACGCGACCTTCACCGACATCGCGATCGGCCAGGACGCCTCGACGCTGAACCGGGCCGACCCGGTGCCGCGCGGTGACGTCGGCGGCTTCGGCCAGCAGGCCAAGCACGTCACCATCGAGAACCTGCACCAGATCGCGTACTCCACCTCGGCGTCGACGTTCAAGCTGACCGGCATGAGCCTCAAGCTGCACGTCGGCGACGGCACGCAGTGCTTCTGATTTGACGCTTGGGGCTCGCGGGGCTTGTCCCGCGAGCCCCGTTCATGTTCCATCTTTCTCTCTGACAATGCTTCCTGCGGAGGACCACGTGGCGACCGACAACTTCTGGGGCAAGTTCCGCCGGTGGCGGCGGCACAGGCCGTTCTGGGGCGGCCTGCTCCTGATCCTGTCGGCGGTCGAACTTTTCCTCAGCGCGAACATGTCGCTCGGCGGCATGGAGGTCCACATCGGACCACAGGGCTTCCTCTCCTACCTGCTGCCAGTGATCATCGTTGTTTGTGGGCTGCTCAGCTGGTTCACCCCGGCACAGCGCCTCTTCTACGGGATCGTCGCGCTGCTGGCCGCGCTCTACTCGTTCATCGGGCTCAACCTCGGCGGCTTCTTCATCGGCATGCTGCTCGGCATTCTCGGCGGCGCGCTGGTCGTCGCCTGGGGGCCGCCCCGCAACCGCCCCGGCAAGGACATCGCCGGACCGCCCACCGACGAGCCGAGCGACCACCGCGAGGACGGGCCCACCGACGTCGGCGACGACATCTTCGGCCAGCGACCGGACCGCGACGTGGACGAGACGCAGCAGATCGAGATCGCCGGGCACGACGATCGGCCGGGTGAGCAGCAGCAGGTGCGCCCGGCCTCCTTCGCGGCGCCGCCCGCTCGCCGGGCCGGCCTTGGGCCGGCGCGCAACCGCAAGGTGATGGCCCTGGCGCTGGTGCCGGTCGCGGTCGTCGCGACCATCGTGGCCGGCGCCAACTTGCAGGCCAGCGCGGCGGAGTGCCCGGAGGGGCTGCCGTCGCGCCCGGCCGCGTCGTCGGAGGCGGCCAAGGCGCCGACCACCGACGCCACCACGACCGCAGCCGCGTCCGGGAAGACGACCAGCCCCGCCGCGGAGAAGACCACCGCGGAGGCGAAGCCGACCACAGCGGAGGCGACGACGGCCACCCCGACGACGGCCGCGACCGACGACGGCGGCAACGCGATCACCGACGGCATCGAGGGCTTCGTCGACGGCGTCAGCAACCTGCTCGGCATCGGCGACGATGAGTCGACGTCTCCGAGCGTGTCGCCGGCGTCGTCGGGACCCGCCACCACCGAGCCGGCCGCCGAGCCCACCAAGACCACCGAGCCGGCGGCCGGGCCGACGACCGGAGCCGGATCCGCCGAGCCCACCAAGACCACCGCCGGGTCGAAGGCGGCGGCCGCGGAGCCCAGCGCCACCGACGACGAGATCCCCTGCCTCGGCGCCCGGGTCTACGGCAAGGTCGCCGGCGCCGACGACATCCCCGTCGTGGCGAAGAAGCCCGGCCTCATGGAGGTCGACTCGCTCACCATGTACGACTCGACCTACGACGGCGTGGTCGACATGCCGACGGACGGCGGCGGCAGCTACAAGGCGCTCAAGTTCAGCATGGACAAGGCCGTGAACAAGCCGTTCAGCCTGACCATCGACGAGGTCAACGGCAGCCAGACGAAGATCACCAGCAAGGAGCTCACCACCACCGGGACCGTGAAGTTCTACACCTCCCGGTTCGAGGGAAAGCTGTTCGGCGTGATTCCCGTGGTGTTCACCCCCGAGTCGCCGCCGCCGCTGACCCTGCCGATCCTCTGGTTCACCAACGCGAAGATCCAGCTGTCGTTCGTCCGCTGCGACACACTCACCGGCAACCCGCTGAAGGTGCAGGGCTGATTCAGGCCTTTCGCTCCCGCCACGCCGCGACCACCTGGTCGGCGTCGCGCGGCGGGAGCACCACCGGCGGCCCGTCCATGAGGCCCACGTTCGCCTTGCGGATGCGCTCGTTGAGCTCGGCCACGTGGTCGCGCACCTCGCGCTCGGTGCGGAGCCGGTCGACCTTCGCCTCGAGATCGTCGACGTCGCGGCGCAGGGCGAGGGTCGGCGGGATCACGCCCGAGGTCGCGCCCTCACGCTGAAGCCAGTCCTTGACCCACCAGTCCTCCTCGTACTCCCGGCCGTGGCCGCGCAGCGGCTTGCCGGTTCCCTCGAGGTTGTCGAACTCGCCGCGCTCCCTGGCCTCGCGCAGCTGCCGGTCGATCGCCGACTCGTACCAGTGCACCATGCTTTCTCAGTGTAGTTTCGCTTCGGCCTCGACCCCATCGAGCATCCGCCGCAGCCCCCAGAGGTATCGATCCGGGCCGGCCCGGCCGATCATGGCGCGCGGTGCGTCGAAAGTTTCCAGCGCTATCGCGCCGAGGACAAACACCATGAGCGCGTACGAGGCCCGCGCCGCCGACCGCGGATCGAGGCCGCTCGCCCCGAGCAGTTCGAGCAGGCAGTCGGCGATGCGCTGCGCGTGCGGGCCGTCGAGAGGGCCGCTGAGCAGCAGCGGGACGACACCGGGGTGCGCGACGAGCCGTTGACGCAGGTCGAGCGCGATCGCCTCGACCGCCTCGCGCCAGCTGCCCCCTCCCCCGATCCGCACGGCGCCGAGCAGCCGCTCGATCAGGGCGCACTCGACAGCGGTCCGGTCCGGGAAGAAGGTGTAGACCGTGGTGGGCGCGACACCGACCGCGGCGGCGATGCGGCGGATCGAGGCCGCGGGGCGGCCGCCCGTGTCGAGCAGGCCCAGCGCGGCGTCGAGGATCTCCCGCTCGGTGGGCGCGCGGCGCGGCTTGTGCCCTGCCTCCACCATGGCGAGCTCAGCTCTCGCGGCGGTGATGAACGGACATGTCCCTCCCCTCCGCCGACTCTACGACTCATCCGGCGCCACGAGTCGTCCGGATTTGCGACACATCCGGCGCCGTCACCCATTCCGGCGCCGCCATTCACCCGGGGCGCCGCCGCTCAATCGGCGGAGAGGGCATTCGCCTCGGCGTAGGACGTCGCGGCCGCGCGGGCCGGCGCGCCCGCGGCGACCTCGCGGACGGTCGCGACCGCGGCGGAAAGAGCGGCGCGGAAGAGAAGGGATCCGGTGCTGATCCGGGCCACGCCCAGGCCGGCGAGGTGGCCGACGGTCATGCCGGGCAGGAGCAGGACGTTGAGCGGGGCTTTCGCTTTCGTGGCGACCAGCGCGCGGATGTCGTCGTCCTTCTCGATCGCGGGAACGAAGATGCCGTCGGCCCCGGCGTCGAGGTAGGTGGCGACGCGCGCGCGAGTTTCGTCGAGGTCTTTCGTGCCGCTCCAGAAGGTGTCAGTACGGGCGTTGACGAAGAGGTCGGGGCACCTTTCCTTGACGGCGGCGACGATGGCAGCCTGCTCGGCCGGGCCGGCGAGCGTGCCGCCGGGGCGGGCGTCCTCGAGGTTGATGCCGGCCGCGCCGGCGGCGTGGAGGGTGGCGGCCAGCTCGGCGACCTCGTCCGGGGTTCCGCCGAAACCGCCCTCGAGATCGACTGTCAGCGGGACGCGGAGGCGACCGTGCAGAGCCCGTACGAAAGAAAGGGTTTGCTCTTTGCCCTTGGCCTGCCCGTCGGGGAGCCCGTGCGCGGCCGCCACGCCCAGGCTGGTCGTGCCGATCGCCGCGAAACCGGCGTGCGCGAGGGCCAGCGCCGAGGCGACATCCCAGGCGTTGGGGAGCAGCAGCGGGTCCCCGGGGCGGTGCAGCGCGCGAAAGTCGGGCATGGCATCACCGTAGGCGCGCGGGGTTTCGCCGGCGGCCGAAATTTTGTCGCACCCCCGGCGTAGGTTGGGCCGAAGCCCAGCGAGGAGGACCGACGCGATGTGCCGCAACATCCACCAACTGCACAACTTCGAGCCGCCGACGACAGCGGACGAGATCCAGGCCGCCGCCCTGCAGTATGTGCGGAAGGTCGCCGGCGTCACCCGCCCGTCCCAGGCGAACCAGGAGGCCTTCGACCAGGCGGTGGCGGCTGTCGCCGCGGCGACCGCCGACCTGCTGGGCGCCCTCGTGACCACGGCCCCGCCGAAGAACCGCGAGGTCGAGGCGGCCAAGGCCCGGGCGAGGGCCGAACGGCGCTACGCCTCCTGACCTTTCCGGCCGCCCGGCCGCGGTCTGGTGTGGACATTTTCCGAGAGTTTCGGTCACCCATCGTTTATTGCCGGACGTCAGCCAGCGGAAACCCGCTCCCGAAAACAACTTGTGTTCCGATGCTATGGCATCTGACCTGGAGATATCCCCTCGGCGCGCGGCCCTGGCACTTCCGAGAAATTTCCGGAAGTTGTTGACACGGCAACGCGCGCGGGCCAATACTGACGCCATCGACGGAATTCGATAGTCGTCGATGCGGGTCGTCCCCCGGACCCGGAGCTCACGCGAGGTCGCCGTCCTTCGCGACGGCCTGAATCACCCTGCGCTCAAGCCGGCCTCCACCAGCCGGCTCGATGCAGGCTGCCCGTCCCCGGCCGGCGCGTTTTCGCGAGCCGGCCCGAAACGCGCGAAAGCACGACCGTCCCGCCGGCCCGTCCTCGGCCGGCCGTCACGAGAAAGAGGCGTGTTATGGACGCTCCCCCGAGATGCCGCGGACGCGGCGCGATCCGGCTGCTGGTCGGCGCCGTCCCGCAGGTCACGGCCACGCTCTTGCTGCCGGGTGTCCCCGGCGCGGCGATCACGTCCCACCGGACCGGCACCGACAACGGCTGCGACGCGAGTTGATGACCATGAAAAAGCGTTCCCTTCTCACCGGACTGGCCGTCGCCGCGCTCACCATGGCGGGCACGCTCGCCGCCCTCGCGACCCCCGCGCAGGCCGCCACCTGCAACGGGTACGTCGGGCTGACTTTCGACGACGGGCCGTCCAACGACCACACCCCCGCGATCCTCAACGCCCTGCGCGCCAACGGGCTGCGGGCCACGATGTTCAACGAGGGCCAGTACGCGGCGGCCTACCCGGCGCAGGTACGGGCCCAGGTCAGCGCGGGTATGTGGGTGGGCAACCACAGCTACACCCATCCCCACCTCGTGCAGCAGAGCCAGGCGCAGATCGATTCGGAGATCTCGCGTACGCAGACGGCCATCGCCAATGCCGGCGGCGGGACGCCCAAGCTGTTCCGGCCGCCCTACGGCGAGACCAACGGGACCCTGCAGTCGGTGGAGGCGAAGTACGGCCTCACCCAGATCATCTGGGACGTCGACTCGCAGGACTGGAACAACGCCGGCGTCGACGCGATCGTCGCGGCCAACGCCCGGCTGACCAACGGGCAGATCATCCTCATGCACGAGTGGCCGGCGAACACCCTCGCCGCAATCCCGCGCATCGCGCAGGGCCTGGCGAGCCGCGGCCTGTGCCCCGGGATGATCTCGCCGTCGACCGGCCGGGCCGTGGCCCCGGACGGCAGCGGCGGCGGAGGGGGCGGCGGAGGCGGGGGCGGCGGAGGTAGCTGCACCGCGTCGCTGTCGGCCGGCTCCGCGTGGAGCGACCGCTACAACCTGAACGTCGCGGTCACCGGCTCCAGCACGTGGACCGTGACGATGAACGTCCCCTCCCCCGAGAAGATCATCGCCACCTGGAACATCACGGCCAGCTACCCGAGCTCGCAGGTGATGGTGGCGAAACCGAACGGTAGCGGCAACAACTGGGGCGTCACGATCCAGACCAACGGCTCCTGGACGTGGCCGACGGTCTCCTGCAGCGCGACCTGATCCCCTTTGCAGGAGCGGGCGCGGCGGTCCACGGGGCCGCCGCGTTTCGCGTCGAGTTTCTGGTCGTCTGCGAAAGCTGCCCGCCGAATGTCTGGCTTTCCCGCGAAACATTGACGACGATCAGCGCATGCGGAGAGCTGTCTGCCGGGCGTACGCAATCTTGCTCTTGATCGTGGGATCCGTGGCGATGATGCCGGGGCAGGCTTTCGCGCACGGCACGAAACCGGCCGGGCGGGTGGCCGACGATCCGATCGCGCACGATCCGACGGTGATCCGGCAGGGCCGCTACTACTACAGCTTCATCACCGGAGACATCGGGACGCGGACCTATCTGCCGATGCGTCGGTCGACCGACCTGGTGCACTGGGAGTTTCTCGGGCCGGTGTTCAGCACGCCGCCCGGATGGGTCGTCGACGAGCTGGGAATCGCCCCCGGCGACTTCTGGGCTCCGGACATCTCCTATTTCCACGGCGAGTTTCGGCTGTACTACGCCGCCTCGTCGTTCGGGACGAACAACTCGGTGATCGGGCTGGCCACCAACAAGACGCTCGACCCGGCCAGCCCGGACTACCGCTGGGTGGATCGCGGGCTGGTGCTGCGGTCGGGGGCCGGCGACAACTTCAATGCGATCGACCCCGAGGTGATCGTCGACAACGGACAGCCGTGGATGGCGTTCGGCTCGTTCTGGGACGGCATCAAGATGCGGCGCCTCGACGCGCGGACGGGGCTGGCCGGGGATCCTTCGCTGTTCTCGCTCGCGTCGCGCGGCGGCGCCTCGATCGAGGGCGCGTCGATCGTGCGGCATGGAACGTTCTTCTACCTCTTCGCCAGCCTCGACTACTGCTGTCGTGGGGTGGAGAGCGACTACCGGGTCGTGGTCGGGCGCGCCACCAGCGTCACCGGGCCCTACGTGGACCGTGCCGGGACGCCGATGCTTTCCGGTGGCGGAAGCGAAATCCTGCGTGGCTACAACGAATTCCGCGGCCCCGGTGGCGGCGACATCTTCGGAAACTTCTACTTCCACCACTACTACGACCTGTACGACAACGGCGCGCCGAAGCTTTCCGTGCGGCCGCTGCGCTGGGTGGACGGCTGGCCGGCGCTGGGCGACCCGTTGACCGGCAGCCGGGCGGTCGGGCACGGGCCGGCCTACATGACGCTGGTCAACCGGGCCGACGGGCGGGTGATCTCGAATCCGTCCTGCGGCTACGAGGGCGCCGACATCACGCTCGCCCCGGCGCCGGGTGACGCGTGCGCGCAGTGGCGGCTCGACGAGCGGGACCCCGGGTACGTGAGCCTGAGCAACCGTTTCAGCAACAAGGTCGCCGAGGTCGCGGCGTGCGTCGACGCGGACGGGGCGCGGGTGGCGCAGTGGGGCTGGCTGCACAACGACTGCCAGCAGTTCGCCATCGACCCGGCCGGTGACGGCTGGTCGGGGATCCGCAGCAAGCTCAACGGCCGCGTCCTGCAGCCGGCCGGATGCACCGGCGACCCGATCCAAACGGTGACCGCGAACGGCTCGGCGTGCCAGCAGTTCCGCCTCCAGCCGGTCGGCGACGTGCTGATCGCCGACGCGAGCCGCACCCACGCGCTCGCCGGCCTGTGGCGCTTCCAGCACGTGGGCGACGGCTACTACCGGGTGGTCAGCGCCAGGACCGGCCGCCCCCTCGACGGCGGCCCCTGGCGCATCGAGACCGGCCGGCTCGTCAACCGGGACGGCCACGCGCTGCCGGCCCACCTGGCGACCCCGTGAGCCGGGCCGGCACGGCTAGGCCGCCCCGGCGACGCAGGGTAGCGGCCGGCTGACACCATGCGGTCATGACGGTGCCGATCTCGCTCAACATCGCCGCGGTGATGGCGTCGCTGCTGGCGCTGACCATGTCGTCGACTTTCGCGCTCCGGCAGCTCCGGCTGGCCAAGCAGGCGCATCAACTGCCGGCCGTCGACTTTCTCTGGATCATGCGCTCGCCCGATTTCCTGCGCACCGAGGAACACCTCTGGGCCGAGCTGCCGAAACAGGACCCCAGCCTGCGTTTCAACGAGCTCCCCCGGGCCCTGCGCGACGAGGCCGAATCGATTCTCACCTTCTACCAGAAGGTCGCCTACCTGGTCGGGCTCGACATCGTCGACAAGCGGCTCGCCATCCTGCCGGTGCATTACCGGGCGCCCCGGACGTGGGCGTCGGTCGAGCCTTTCGTGCGCAACGAGCGCATTTATCGCGGCGACGAGCTTGCCTTTTACAACGCATTCGAGCATCTCGTCGCGGAAATTCAAGGCGCCGACATCGTACGCATGTCGCACTCGATTTTCCCGCCCGCGCGCCTTTCCGCCGCTTCCCCGAACGGGAAAGTGCCCGCGCAGACCCCGCCGCCGGCCTGATCTTGTCACCCGCCGGGGTGATTCGGCGGCCGATCGTCGATGCGTGACTCCCGCCCCGGATGACGGTGAGCCTGCCGGGGGCCGCGCGCCTCCCGGGGTGCCGCGAGGAGGCAGCGAACGCCATGGTGCAAGCGCAACGGGACAGCCGGCCCGAGGCGGAGCAGGCGCAACGGGACGACCCGCCGGATCCGGAGGACGGGCAACGGGACACCGGGCCCGGCCCGGCGGAAGCACAACGCGACGCCCGGCCCGCAGGGAACACAGCGGACGTCCGGGCCGGGCCGGCGGGGACACAGCGGGACGCCGAGCCGGAGGCGGAGGAAGCGCCAGGCAGCGGCCGGTCCGGGCCGGCCGCCCATTCGAGAGCCGCCCTCGAGGTGATCACGGCGATCACCTTCGCGGTCGCCATCGTCGGCTCGATCGCCGACCTGTACTCGCTCGCCCAGGTCGACGGGCGGCTGCTGCTCTCGTTCGCCGGCGGCGGGACGATCGCCCTGTTCATCAGCCTAACGATCCGCCGGTACAGCGCCACCCGGAAAGGCGCGGCGATGGTCGGCGCGATCATCGTGCTCGCGCTCGCCGGCGCCGCGGTCCTCGAGGGGCTGCGCGGGGAGGACAGGCCGCCGAAGCCGGCGACGCTGCCCGGGAAACGCCCCACGCCGTCGCCCGCGGTTTCCCCGGCCAGGCCGCCGACACCGCGCGCGGTGAACACGGCCCCGGGAGGCGGCCTCCTCACGGTCGCGCCGTATCCCATGAACGGCACGCCGACAAAGGACCACCCGATCGCGGCGACGAACACCGGCGGGGCGGCGACGCCGGGCGACCCGGCTCTGCCGGGCCATTCGACCGCCGTGGCCACCCCGCCGCCCACGACGCCGGTCGTGACCACCGGGCCCACGGCGCCGCCTCCCCCGCCGCCCACGACGGCCGGCCCCTCCGGGCCGGCCGAGCCGCCGCCGAGTCTCAAGGTCACGTTCCCGCTGTCCGGCGATCGGATGGAGCACCTCGCCGCCGCCGAGGGGACCATCGTGAGCGCGGTCGGCGACCGCGAGATCTGGGCCCTGACCCAGGCGGGCAACGGCGCGGCGTTCTACCCGCAGGGCCCCTGCACATCGGACGGGCAGCGCTGGGGTTGCTCGTCCGTCCCCTACAAGGGCGGCGAGGTGGTTCAGGCCTGCCTGCTGCGGATGGTGGTCGTGGAGGCGGCCGCCGCGGGAAAGCTCGCCGCCGGCCGCGACAGGGGGTTCTCCGAAGAGGTGCTGCCCGACCTGGTCTCGTACACGGACGTCGACGTGAAATGCTGAGCCCACCACGAGCGTCAAATCACGCCTTGCCGGTGGAAACTTTCTCCTTCTCCGACGCCGCAGGCGAGGCGGCCCCGGGCTTGCGGCCGGCCCGCTGGAACGCGAGCAGGGCCAGCACCAGGGCGATCAGGCCGGCGACCAGACCCGCGATGCCGTACGCGTCGGTGCCGCTCGACGAATCGTCGGTGCTGTCGGCCGGGGTCGCAACGGCAGCGGCGGCCGGAGCGGTCGCGGCGGCGAGCTTGAGCACGGGAGCCGGGTGCTCGGGCTCGGTGCCGTCGGTCGTGGGCTCGTCGATCCAGCGGACGATCGCGCCGTCCGAGTACGTCTGCAGCGCCTTGAACACCATCTGGCCGGAATCGGGCAGCGGGCCGAGCGAGACGTCGAACTCCTGGAACTGGCCGGGCTTGATCGCGGAGTTCGCGTCGGCGGTCCAGGTGATCTTCGAGACGGCCTCGGTGATCTCCGTGTCGTGTGCCTTGATCGGGGTGGCGAGCTTGGATCTCACGGCGACCGCGGTCCAGCCCGGGACGGGCTTGACCGAGACCGAGGCGACCGGCTTGTCGGCGGGAAGATTCACCTCGATCTTGGTCGTGCTCGCGGTGTCGCTTTCGGTGGGGACACGGAAAGTCACCTTGGTGTAGCCGCCGGGGGTGGCGGTGTTCGGGTTGACGGTGACGTGCGCGGACGCGGGGGCGGCCAGCGCGAGGGTCAGGCCACCGGCGAAGGCGGCCACGAGGACGGATCGCTTGATGAGTGTTCGCACGCCCGGTTGGTCGGCGCGGGCACGGAGAAAGTTCCCACAGAACTTTCAGGTGACGGGCAGGCGCACATCGACGCGGAGACCGGGTGACGCGTCGCCGAGGGTGACCGTGCCGCCGTGCCGGCGCACCAGCTCGCGCACGATCGCCAGGCCCAGCCCGGTGCCGCCGCCGTCGCGGGCGCGGGCGTCGTCGAGGCGGGTGAACCGGTCGAAGACGCGCTCGCGGTCTTCCGGCGAGATGCCGGGGCCGTCGTCGCGGACGGTGATCCGCGCGTACCCGCCCTCGTCGGCCACCTCGACCGTGACCCGCGACCGGGCGTGCCGCTCGGCGTTGTCGAGCAGGTTGGCCACCACCCGGCCGATCGCGTCGGGCTCGACCGTGGCGCGCACCGGCT
This sequence comes from Actinoplanes sp. NPDC051513, assembly GCF_044454685.1. NCBI lineage: Bacteria > Bacillati > Actinomycetota > Actinomycetes > Micromonosporales > Micromonosporaceae > Actinoplanes > Actinoplanes sp. NPDC051513. Next base: position 882,182 of record NZ_JBITDW010000002.1, on the reverse strand, counting down.
CGCTCGGGCGCTCGTAGCAGACGTCGTCGTAGCGGGACGCCACGTCGGCCACCACGCCGTCGAGGTCGGCGTCGGCGAGCTTGCCGGGCGGGGCCGCGTCGTCGGAGCGGGCGAGCAGCAGCAGGTCGTCGACCAGGCGGCTGAGCCGGCCCACGTCGGTGAGCAGGTCGGCGGAGAGCGCCGGCCAGTCGGTGTCGGGCAGGCGCTGGGCGACCTCGAGCTCGGTGCGCATGTTCGTCAGCGGGCTGCGCAGCTCGTGCGCGGCGTCGGCGACGAAGGCGCGCTGCCGGGCGCGGGCGGAGTCGAGCCGGTAGAGCATGCCGTTGAGCGTGACGGCGAGCCGGTAGATCTCGTCGCGCGACTCGGGCAGCGGCAGGCGGCCGTGCCGGGTGCCGCCGGTGATCTCCTCGGCGCCGGCCCGCAGGGCGTCGACCGGGCGCAGCGCGGCGCCGAGGATCCGCCACATGATCACCGCGAGCATGCCGACCAGCAGCGGGAACGCGACCAGCAGCGTCACCCGCAGGATGTGCACGCCCTGGCTGAGATCGTCGGTCGAGCGGGCCACCAGCACCCGCACCGGGTCGCTGGGCGGGCCGGCCACCTTCATCACGACGCGGGCGTTGCCGTCGAGGCCGATCCGGTTGCCGGGGATCTCGGTGACCTCGCCGTCCTTCAGGCCGCGCAGCTCGTCGTCGTGCAGCATCGGGATGAGCCGGTCGGCGCCGGCCGAGACGGACAGAACGCGCTGCTGGCTGTCGATCACCTGGACCTGCATGGCCGGGTTGACCGGGATGGGCTGGCTGAGCTGGTGCTGGTCGACGAGCTTGGCGATGCTGGTGGCGGTGTCGAGGGCCTCGGCGTTGACCGCGCGCAGCAGCGCGTAGTTGAGCACGCCGACGAGCAGGATGCCGCCGGCGGCCAGGCCCGCGGTGAGCACGATGACGGTGAGCAGCACGAGCCGGGACCGCAGGCTGAATTCCCGGGGCCGGCGCACGTCAGCCGCCCGAGAGGCGGTAGCCGGCCCCGCGCACGGTCTCGAGCCGCTCGCGGCCGATCTTGCGGCGGAGGTAGCCGACGTACACCTCGACCGCGTTGGGGGCGGTCTCGACGGCGGCGTCCCACACGTGGTCGAGCAGCTCGATCTTGCTGACCACCTCGCCGGGGCGGCGCATCAGGTATTCGAGAAGGGCGAATTCGCGGGTGGTGAGCACGACCTCGCCGCCCAAGACCAGCACGCGGCGCTCGGCCGGGTCGAGCTCGATGTCGCCGTGGCTGAGCACCGGCGGGCGTTCGTGGGCGCCGCGGCGCAGCAGCGCCCGCAGCCGGGCGAGCAGCACGATGTACGAGAAAGGTTTCGTCAGGTAGTCGTCGGCCCCGCAGTCGAGGCCGTCGGCCTGGTCGTACTCGCCGTCCTTGGCCGAGAGCATCAGCACCGGCACCCAGTTGCGCTCGGCGCGCAGCTGGCGCACCACGCGATAGCCGCTCAGGCGCGGCAGCATGACGTCCAGGATCATCGCGTCGTACCCGCCGTGGCGGGCCATCTCGAGACCGTCCTGGCCGTCGCCGACCACGTCCACCGCGAAACCTTCCGCTTGCAGCCCGCGCTGCAGCGCCGCCGCGAGGCGCGCCTCGTCCTCCACCACTAGCAACCGCACGGGACTACCTTTACACGTGGGGTGCCACCCCTAGGGGAAGCTCTCAGCGACGTCACAGCGCTCGCGGCGCAGTCTTGGTGGCAGAGAACGGGAGGTGGACATCGTGTCCGTGTTCAGGTCCAGGCCGGCGCTTCGCTGGCTCGTGCCATCCGCCGCCGCGGTCATTGTCATCGGGGGTGGCGCCGCGGCCGGCACGATCGTCGCGAGCGCGGACCCATCGCTGCCGGATCGCAGCGCGGCCCAACTGCTCGTCGACATCCAGACCGCCAAGGTCGACGGGCTGTCCGGCACCATCGTCGAGAGCGCCGACCTCGGCCTGCCGGCGATCGCGTCGCTGGCCGGCAGCGCCAAGTCCGGCGCGGGCGATCTGACCAGCGTCCTCGCGGGCAGCAACACGGCCCGCGTCTGGTACGCCGGCGAGGAGAAGATGCGCCTCGCGCTGGTCGGCACCCAGGGCGAGACCGACGTCATCCGCAACGGCGACGACGTCTGGCTGTGGAACAGCGCCGATCAGCAGGCCAACCACCTGAAGCTGCCGGCCGGGGCGATCGAGAAGAGCCCCGGGGCGCAGCTGCCCCAGACGCCTCAGGAGGCGGCCGACGCGGCTCTGGCCGCGATCGACCCGACCACCAGGGTGACGACCACCGGCGCGGCGAAGGTGGCCGGCCGTGACGCGTACGAGCTGGTGCTCAGCCCCAAGGACAAGGCGTCGCTGATCGGCCAGGTGCGCCTGGCGATCGACGCCGAGCACCACATCCCGCTGCGCGTCGACGTGTACGCGAAGAACGCGACCAGCCCGGCCGTGCGGGTGGCGTTCCAGCAGATCAGTTTCGCGGTGCCGGACGCGGAGCAGTTCAAGTTCAACCCGCCGCCGGGCACCAAGGTGACCGAGGGCAGCGCCGAGGGGCTGGCCGCGGAGCACAAGGCCGAGGCCGAGAAGGCGGCGAAGGCGCACGAGGGCGAGCAGCCCAAGGTCATCGGCGAGGGCTGGACGTCGGTCGTCGAGGCCAAGCTGCCGAAGCCGGACAGCGCGTCGGACAAGTCGTCGGGCGCCGAGTCCCAGCAGCTCAGCGGCATCGTCGACATGCTGCCGGCGGTGAGCGGGTCGTGGGGCAGCGGGCACCAGTTCGCCGGGCCGCTGTTCACGGTGCTGGTCACCGACGACGGGCGGGTGTTCGCCGGCGCGGTGACGCCCGAGACGCTGTACCAGGCCGCCGCCAAGTAACCGCCATAGCTTAACCGCCAAATAGTTCTAGAACTCTTCGCCACATCGTGCAACACTGTGGCGGAGAGTTCTATAACTGTTGGAGGTGGCGATGACGCTCATGGTGGAGCCGGCCTCAGGCCGGTTCGGCTCGTTCGGCGGCCGGTACGTCCCGGAGTCCCTGGTGCCGGCGTGTGCCGCGCTGGCCGGCGCGTTCCGGTCGGCCTGGGCCGACAAGACTTTCCGCGACGAGTTGGACACGCTGCTCGCGGTCTACGCCGGGCGGCCCACTCCCCTGACACCGGCCACGAATCTTTCGGCGCAGCTCGGAATCTCGCTCTGGCTCAAGCGCGAGGATCTCGCCCACACCGGCAGCCACAAGATCAACAACGTGCTCGGGCAGGCGCTGCTGGCCCGCCGCATGGGACGTACCCGCCTGATCGCGGAGACCGGCGCCGGCCAGCACGGGGTGGCCACGGCGACGGCGGCCGCCCTGCTCGGACTTTCCGCGACAGTTTTCATGGGCGCGCGCGACATCGAGCGCCAGCGCCTCAACGTCTTTCGCATGGAGATGCTCGGCGCGACCGTGGTGCCGGTGACCAGCGGCAGCCAGACGCTCAAGGACGCGACCAACGAGGCCATGCGCGCCTGGGTGTCCGACGTGGACAACGCGCATTTCCTGCTCGGCTCCGTGGGCGGGCCACACCCGTACCCGTGGATGGTCCGCTGTCTGCAGAGCGTGATCGGCGCCGAGGCCCGCGAGCAGGTTCCCGCCGTGCCCGACGTCGTGGTGGCGTGCGTCGGCGGCGGCTCCAACGCGGCGGGAACTTTCGCGGGTTTCGTGGAAACCGCGGCGCGGCTGGTCGGTGTGGAGGCGGCCGGGGGCGCGGCGATGACCTCGGGGTCGCCCGGGGTGGTGCACGGCGCGCGCTCGATGGTGTTGCAGGACGCGGACGGGCAGGTCGCGGAGGCGTCGTCGATCGCGGCGGGGCTCGACTACCCGGGCATCGGGCCGGAGCACGCGCACCTGGGCTCGCTGGGCCGAGCCGAGTACCGGACCGTGACGGACGCCGAGGTGGTGGTCGCGCTGAGGCGGCTCGCGCGCAGCGAGGGGATCATCTGCGCGCTCGAGTCGGCGCACGCGGTGGCGTGGGTGCTGCGGGCGGCCGGCACGGCCGACCTTCCGGCCGGATCGAACGTGCTGCTCACGCTCTCCGGCCGCGGCGACAAGGACATGGTCACCCTGAGCGAGGGAGTCGAGAAATGAATTCGTACGTCTCCGTGAGCGCTCCAGACGCAACTGCGGCCGCCCCCGCGTCCGAGGCGGCGGAAACTTTCGCTGCGCGGTCCGGCGCCGGCATCGATGCGCTCCAGGAAAAGGCCGGCCGCGGCCAGAAACTTCTCGTCCCGTACGTCACCGGCGGTGTCACCGAGGACTGGACGGACTATCTCCCCGCCTACGCGGCCGCCGGGGCCGACGCGATCGAGATCGGGCTGCCGTTCTCGGACCCGATGCTCGACGGCGTGACCATCCAGCAGGCCTCCGACCGGGCGCTGGCCCGCGGCGTCACCGTCGAGTCCATCCTCACCGACTTGTCGGAGACCAAGGTCGGCGTGCCTCTTGTCGCGATGACCTACGCCAACCTCGTGTTCCGGTCGGGGCCGGCGGCGTTCTGCCGGCGGCTGGCCGCGGCGGGGGTGGCCGGCCTGATCGTCCCGGACCTGCCGGTCGACGAGGCCGCGGACGTCGAGGCGGCCGCGGCGGAGGCGGGGGTCGCGCTGGTCCTGCTGGTCGCGCCGGTCACGCCGGACGACCGGCTGGCCGAGATCGGGGCCCGCAGCCGCGGTTTCGTGTACGCGGTCAGCCTGATGGGCACCACCGGGGAGCGCGACACCCTCGACTCCTCCGCCGCCCGCCTGGCCGAGCGGGTCAAGGCCGTCACGCGCCTGCCGGTGCTGGTCGGCTTCGGGGTGTCCAGCCCGGCCCAGGCCGCCGCGGCCGCCCGGCACTCGGACGGGGCGGTGGTGGCATCGGCGCTGATGCGCCGGGTTCTCGACGGCGCCGGCCCCGGCGAACTGCGCGACGAGGTCGCCGCCCTCCGGGCCGCGCTCGACTGACCCGTCGACCGGCGGGTCGCGGACTGCACGAGCGGCCTCGACTATGGTCTGGCACGCGGGGCGACGGTTCCCGCGTGCCGGACCTTCTCGCCGGGAGGATGCGCTGACCGCGCCGCGTACCCCTAAATATCAGGCCATCGCCGCCGAGCTCGCGTCGCGGATCCGGGGCGGGGAGCTGGCGCCCGGGTCGGCGCTGCCGCCGCAGAAGGAGCTCAGCGCCGCCTACGGCGTGACCCTGGCGACGCTGCGGCAGGCGCTGCGGCAGCTCGAGGACGACGGCCTCGTCTCGCAGCAGCCGGGGCGGGGAACTTTCGTGGCCGAGCCGCGCGCCGCGTACCGGCTCGACTCGCTGCGCGGGTTCGCGGAAGACCTGCGGGCCCAGGGGCAGACGGTGAGCACGCAGATCCTCGGGCAGGCCGTCCGCCGGCCGCCGACCTGGGTCGCGGCACGGCTCGGCGGGGACGCCGAACGCGTGGTGCGGCTGGAACGGCTTCGCCTGCTGGCCGGGCGCCCCGCCGTACATCAATTGTCGTGGATCGCCGGTGTTGATCTTGCAGCGGCCGATCTCAGTGGGACCTCGCTCTATGCGGCGCTGGCCGACCGCGGGATCGTCGTGCACCGGGCGTCGGAGGTGGTGCGGCCGGGTGCGCTCGACACGGTGACCGCCGATCTGCTCGGGCACCCGGAGGGGACGCCCGCTTTCGTGTCGGATCGCGTCACTTTCGGGCTCGACGACCGCGCGCTGGTGTTCGACCGGGCCACCATCCTGGGAAATCTCCTGGAGATCCGCACCGAGCGGGCGGTCACCGGGCTGTCGATGCAGTGGAGTCGCCAAAGCTGACCCATCCGCCGCGGCCGCCACGCCGAATGAGTCACGGCGTGAGGCTGGCCACTTCCCTCGCTGCCCGCTGTTGCAAAGTTCTGGCAACAGCAAGACTGACGGCGTAGGAGGTTGATCGTGGCGAACTCGACGTTGACCCGCGGACGCGTACGCGATGCCGTCGGGCCGCGGGGCTGGGCGAGCCTCGGCGGGATGAGCGCGTTCATCCTCCTGCTGCACGTCGTCGGCTGGGGCCTGCTGTTCTTGGTGATCGTGCCGGCGCACTACCAGGTCGGCGCCGCGGGCGTCTACGGCGTCGGGCTCGGCGTCACCGCCTACACGCTGGGGATGCGGCACGCCTTCGACGCCGACCACATCGCCGCCATCGACAACACCACCCGAAAGTTGATGGGCGGCGAGAAGCGGCCGCTGTCGGTCGGTTTCTGGTTCTCGCTCGGCCACTCCAGCGTCGTCTTCTTCCTCTGCCTGCTGCTCGGCCTCGGCGTGCGCTCGCTCGCCGGCCAGGTGGAGAGCGACTCCTCCACGCTGCAGCGGATCACCGGCGTGATCGGCGTCAGCGTCTCCGGCGTCTTCCTCTATGTCATCGGGATCATCAACCTGGTGCTGCTGGTCGGCATCTGGAAAGTTTTCCGCCGGATGCGCCAGGGGACCTTCGACGAGGACCAGCTCGAGGCGCACCTGAACAACCGCGGTTTCCTCAACCGGATCCTGTCCCGCACGACCGGCGCGGTCACCAAGCCGTGGCAGATGTACCCGATCGGCCTTCTCTTCGGCCTCGGCTTCGACACCGCCACCGAAATTTCGCTGCTCGTGCTGGCCGGCGGCGCCGCCGCTTTCGCGCTCCCCTGGTACGCGATCCTCACGCTGCCGATCCTGTTCGCGGCCGGGATGAGCCTGCTCGACACCATCGACGGCTGTTTCATGAATTTCGCGTACGGGTGGGCGTTCGCGAAACCGGTGCGCAAGGTCTACTACAACCTCACCATCACCGGGCTCTCGGTAGCGGTCGCGCTCATCATCGGCACCATCGAGCTGATCTCGATCGTCACCGACAAGCTGCACATCACGAGCGGGCCCCTCGCCGCGATCGGCGGGCTCGACCTGAACTACGTCGGTTTCGTGATCGTCGGGTTGTTCGTGCTCACCTGGGCGGTGGCGTTGCTGGTGTGGCGCTACGGCCGCATCGAGCAGAAGTGGGAGGCCCGCGAGGCGCCGGCCACGACCTCGGTCGTCCCGTGACCCACCCGGTGCCCGGCGCCGGTCGCGCCCGTCACGACCTCAGTCGCGCCTCTCACGACCTCAGCCGCGCCCCTCACGACCTCAGCCGCGCCCCTCACGACCTCAGCCGCGCTCCTCACGACCTCAGCCGCGCTCGGACCGCTTCGACCTGCTCTGCCGGCACGCCGATCTCGCGCAGGTAGGCGGGAGCGCCGCCGTAGCGCTCGTCGAGGTGGTCGAGGGTGTTGGCCATCGCGACCGGCAGCCGCTCCGGCGAGAGGCCGTAGTCGGCGACGATCTCCTCGCCCGGCACCCCCGCCACCGCCAGGGCCAAAGCGACGAGGACGCCCGTGCGGTCCCGCCCGCCGTGACAGTGCACGATCACGCCGCCGCCGGCCGGAGCGGTGGCGAGCGCGGTGAAGGCCTCGGCGATCCGGTCACGGTTGAAGTCGAGCATCGGGGCGTACGTGTCGTGCGGAACCTCGTACGGCAGCGGGTCGTCGAGCATCGGCACGTGGCAGTAGACCGGGTCGCCGGCGAACGGGCTCGGCTCGCGGTCGAGCTCCCGCTGCCAGCGCAGGTCGATGATGCGCGCGACGCCGGCCGTGCGCACCGCGGCCACGCCCGCCTCGGTCAGCAGGAACAGCCCGTCCGTCCGGTACAGAGCGCCCTTGCTGGTGAGCGATCCGTCCATGGTGGGCAGTCCACCGAGGTCGCGGGCATTGCGGCACTGCGGCCAGTCGACGTCCGTCATGGCAGCAGCGTACCGAACGGGTGACCCCAACTTGCTAATGGGAATCATTTCCAACAGGATGATCGCAGCGTTCCTGATGGAAAGGAAAACCAATGTCGCTCAACGTCTCCCCCACCCTGCTCGCCACCGCCGAGCGTGGTTCCGTCTCCGACGAGGAGTTCGTCGCCTGCGTGCAAGAGTCCCTCCCGTACGCGTGGGCGGTCGTCAGCAAGGTGATGACCGACCTGCGCGCCGGCGGTGGCGACTTCGCCGACCACGAGGTGCCCCCGCCCACCGAGCGCGAGCGCGGCCAACTGCTGCGCGCCCTCGCCAGCGACGCCATCCGCGGCGGCCTCGAGCGGCATTTCGGCGCGAAACTTGCGTTCCAGAACTGCCACCGGGTCGCCGCGTTCTCCTTCGACGCGGTCGGCGACGACCGTTACCGGGCGTTCGTGTCGCCGCGTGGCCAGCTGCTCAACCAGTCACCCGAGCTGCGCAACTGCTGAGCGAGCCGCCCGCTGCCCGGCCACGCTGCGTCCGGGCCGGGCAGCGGGATCCTCAGCTCTGCGGATCGTCCTTCCACGCGGCCCGCAGGTCGCGCTTGGTGGTGATCCACCAGTCGCGGAACTCGCCGCCGAGGCTGCGCAGCGCGTGCCGTATGCCGGGGTCGTCGAGGCCGGCGCCGAGCATCTCGACCAGGCTGAGCGCCCACAGCACCGGCACCAGTGCCAGGGCGAGGACGGCCGCCGGCCACCGGCCGGCCGCGGCGTGCACGACCAACAGCACGATCGCGGCGGCCTGCACGGCGAGGGCGGCGTAGGTCGAGCGGCGCATCAGCGCGGGCAGCAGGGGCAGGCACCGCCACGGCAGCCGGCCGGCGGGCAGGAGCACCCGCGCGCCGAAGCCGGCGAGCACGGCGGCGAGCACACCGGAGACGAGGCGGGCGAAGGTCGCGGCCGTGGGCCACCACCAGTGGCCGGCCAGCAGCAGCGCGCAGACGACGACGGCGCCGACGAACAGCCCGCGGCGCAGGCCGCCGAGCACGCCCCGGATCGGCCAGGTCATCGCGATCAGGTCGGGTCGGGCCGGGCTGATCCGGGCCACGTCGCGCAGGCCGCGCATCGAGCGGCGCACCCGCAACCGCTCGGCGTCGAGCATGGCGATCAGCCAGCGTCCGTACGAGTTCTCGGGCTCGATCGCGAGCGCGGCCCGCGCGGCGGCGGTGGCGGCGTCGCGGTTGCCGGCGTCCCGTTCGACCTCCGCGACCGTGAGCAGGCCCTCCACCGAGCGCGGGTCGAGGCTCAGGCCGCGCGCGGCGGCGGCGCGGGCGCCCTCGTGGTCGTGGGCGGCGGCGAGGGAACGGGCCAGCACCAGGTGGGCCGGGGCGCTGAGCTGGTCGAGCCGGACGGCCTCCCCGGCGGCGGCCACGGCGTCCTTCGAGCGGATCAGCAGGATCAGGTTCTCCGCCCGCTCGGCGTGGGCGTCGGCGAGATGCGGGGACGCGGCGACGGCGGCCTCGGCGGCGGCGAGGGCGGCCGGATACTCGCGGCGCATCCGCAGCACCGACGCGAGCAGCGTGAGCAGCCGGCCGTCGGCGGGCTCCTCGGCGAGCCCGGCGCGCAGGATCCGCTCGGCCTCCTCGTACCGCCCGGCCTGGGTGAGGTGGTGGGCCCGCCGATAGGGGTCGGTCATCTCATCGGAGCTTGCGCTTTTTCAGGTACGCCGCCAGGTCGTCGTACTCCCCCGACTCGTTGGCGAACATCGCGACGTTGCGGGCCGTGGAGAACCACGCGTCGGTCGACGGCCGCACCTCGCGCGCGGCCGACAGCATGTCGTGCTGGGAGATCATGCGGATCTCGCCCGTGGCGATCGAGTCGCGCATGGCGAACTCGGCGGCGGTCTCGCAGACGTGCGCGAGATCGGCGCCCGAGTAGTTCTCGGTGGCGTCGGCGACCTTGCCGAGGTCGATGCCGGCGACCGGACGGTCGCGCAGGTGATATTCCAGGATCGCGGCCCGCGCCGCCTTGTCGGGCGGCAACACCAGCAACGTACGGTCGAGCCGGCCCGGCCGCCGCAGCGCGGAGTCGATGTCCCACGGCGCGTTGGTCGCGGCGAGCACGAAGACGCCGTCGTTGTTGGCGTCGACGCCGTCGAGCTCGGTGAGCAGCTGGTTGACGACCGTGCGCATGGACGACGAGTTGAGCTGGCTGCGCTTGTGGCCGAGCGCGTCGATCTCGTCGAGGAACAGTACGCAGGGCGCGTGGCCGCGGGCCGACTGGAACAGGTCGTGCAGGTTGCGCTCGGAGCTGCCGACCCACATGTTCAGCACGTCGGTGATGGACAGCGAGATGAACGCGGCGCCCATCTCGCCGGCGACGGCCCGGGCCAGGAACGTCTTGCCGCAGCCGGGCGGGCCGTAGAGCAGCAGGCCGCCGCGCAGGCTCTTGCCGAAGAGGCTGCGCAGCTTGGGGTTGCGCAGCGGGCCGAGGAACGAGACCTCGAGGCGCTTCTTGACCTCCTGCATGCCGCCCACGTCGGCGAGGGTGATGGTGGAGCGCTCGACGTCGAAGGTGCGGTCGGCGTGGCCCTGCACGGGGTCGGGCTCGTCGTCGGCCTTGGCGAACCGCGGCGGCACGATGTCGCCGAGCTCCTGTTCCATGGCCGCCCAGTCGACGGTGTGGTCGCCCCTGGGCGGGTTGGTCGCCTCCGACGGCGGCGGGGCCGGTGGCGGGGGTGCCGGCTGCGGCGGGGCCGCGGGCCCGCCCAGCGCGTTGGCCATCAGCCGCCGGGCGGCCTCGTTGCCGGGCTCGCGGGCCAGCACCTGGGCCGCGTGTCCGATCGCCTCGGCGCCGCGGCCCGCCCCCACCAACAGCTCGGCCAGGTGAAGCCGGAGCGTCAGGTCGTCGGGCCGGGCCTCGACGGCTGCGCTCAAGCTGTCGATGAGGGGCGAGTCGCTCATGAGAGCAAATTATGCCCGCGCCTCCTGACAAGATCGCGGCCCGGTCACAGGGCCTCGTGGAAGAACGTGGTGATGTCCGTCGCCAGCAGCTCGGGCACCTCCAGCGCCGCGAAGTGCCCGCCGGACGGGAACTCCGTCCATTGCCGCACGTCGTGACGCAGGTCCACCAGGGGCCGCACCGGCTGGACGATGTCGTGCGGGAGCACCGCCACGCCGAGCGGAACCGGGCACGGGACCGGGCCGCTGCCGAGGCCGGTCTCCTTGATCAGGCGCGACGACGATCCGGCCGTGCCGGTGATCCAGTAGTGCATGACGTCGGTGAGAACCACCTCGTCGGGGATCGGGTGCGCCGGATCGGCCCACTGCGAAAATTTCTCGGCGAGGAAGGCGAGCTGGCCGACCGGGGAGTCGTTCAGCGCGTATGCGATGGTTTGCGGCGCCGCGGCGAAAAGCACCTGGTGCGGGTGCCGGTTGGCGGCCAGTTTTCGCGTTTTCTCGAGCCGCGCGGCGTCGAGCGGCGAAAGTGGCCCGTCGTAGGCGCCGCCGGTCGGCATGAAGTTGATGTGTACGCCGATCACATGCTTGGGGTCGGCGGCGGACACCAGGCGCGAGATGCCGGAGCCCCAGTCCCCGCCCTGGGCGCCGTACCGTTCGTACCCGAGCTCTGCCATGAGTTGCACCCAGGCTTGCGCCACCCGCTGCTGGCCCCATCCGCGTGAGCGGGTGGGCCCGGAGAAACCGAAGCCCGGAATCGCCGGGATCACGAGGTGGAAACGTGGCGTGAGCAGTGGGATCAGGTCGAGGAACTCGACGACCGAGCCGGGCCACCCGTGGGTGAGGATCAGCGGGATCGCGTCCGGCGACGCCGAGCGGATGTGCAGGAACCAGACGTTCTCGCCGTCGATCGTGGCCGTGAACTGCGGGTATGCGTTGAGCCGCGCCTCGTGGGCACGCCAGTCGAGCTTCTCCCAGGCGTGGGCGAGCTCCTGTACCCGGCTGAGCGGGATGCCGTAGTCCCAGCCGGCGCCGGGCAGCTCGTCGGGCCACCGGGTGCGGGCGAGCCGGTCGTTGAGGTCGTCGAGGTCCGCCTGCGGAACGTGGACGCGATATTCGTTCATGCCACTAACGTTAGTGTCGCTAACGTTAGAACGGCAAATGTTAGGTGTACGAATGTTAGGGTGGTCACGTGGAGGACGTGGAGCACTTGCCCAGCTGGCTGCTGACCCAGACCGCCGGGTACGCGGGACGTATGGTCAGCGCCCGGTTCGCCGACGTCGGCGCCCGCGGGTACCACTACCGCGTGCTCTCCTCGCTGGCCATGAAGGGCCCGGCCAGCCAGGCCGACCTCGGCCGGCGCGTCGGGATCCACCTCAGCGACATGGTCAAGGCGCTGAACGAGATGGCGGCCGCCGGCTTCATCCGGCGCGTGCCCAACCCGGACGACCGCCGCCGGAACATCATCATGATCACCGACCAGGGCCGCGCGCGCACCGAGCAGCTGGCCCGCCAGGCCGGCTCCATCCAGGACGAGCTGCTCGAGCCCCTCGACCGGGCGGAGCGCGAGCAGCTGACGACGCTGCTGACGAAGCTCTACCGGTATCACCGGATGCAGGAGTCCGCCCCGCCGCCGATGGAATGAGGGCCGCGCGGGCAAGACGAGTACACCTCGCCCTGGCTCGACGAGGGCTTCACCGACATGACCGACCTGTACTTCGGCAAGACCGGCGCCGGCTGCGGGATCACCCGGCAAATCCTCGGCCGGGAAGCTGACCAACACGAAAGGGGCCGCCGGATTTCGTCCGGCGACCCCTTTTCGCGTACGGAAGAAACTCAGCCCGGCCGCCGGTAGCCGGCGATCGGCCCCCGGTCGATCGTAGCCATCCGCACATGGTCACCCGTGTGCGGGGCGTGCACCACCATCCCGTCGCCGATGTAGATGGCGACATGATGAAGGCTCCCTGGGTAGTAGAAGACCAGGTCGCCCGGTTGCAGGTTGGCCCGGGACACCGCCTTGCCCTCGTTCCACTGGTCCTTCGTGTAGTGCTCGAGGTGCACACCCACGCTGGCCCACGCCGCCTTCGTCAGACCCGAGCAGTCGTAGCTGTTCGGACCCTCGGAACCGAAGACATAGGGCTTGCCGATGAGGTCGCAGGCTTTCTGCGCCGCACGGCCGCCCGCGTCGTTGTTGTAGGTGGCGGGGCACGGTCCGGTCTTGTACGGGCCGTCGGACTCGCCGGCCGCCCCGTACGCCTGGAGCCGCAGCTTCTGCAGGCCGTCGATCTTCTTCTGGATCGCGGTCTTCTGCTTGGCCAGGTCGGCATCGCGGGCCGCGATCGACTTGGTCAGCACGTCCAGGTCGGACTTCATGCCGGCGTACTTGTCGCGAAGTTTCGCGACGCCGGCGATCTGGTCCTGCTGGTGCCGCGCAAGCTGATCGAGATAGGTCAGCTTGGCGGTCAGCCCGGTGGGCGAACCGCTGACGATCATGGCGTTGAATGCGTTCGGCGCGCCCTGCATGTACGCGTCGACGGCCATTCCACGAACCTGAGACAGGGCGACGTCCACCTGCACCTGGAGCGGGGTGAGCTGCTTGGTGAGGTTCTTCAGCTGAGCCTGGTTCTTGAGCAGTTTGCCGTGCACGTCGTTGTACTGCTCGATGACCGGCTCGAGTTGGTTCCACTGCTTGTCGATCTCGGCCTCGACGCTGGCCGGAGACGGTGCTGCTTGCGCTACGGACGGGCCGGTGAGAACGATCCCGACCGCGGCGACGGCGCAGACCAGGCTGCGCAGAACTGCGGCGCGGCGCGCCCCAATCCGTTTCACGTAGGTGCGTTATCCCTTCTTCCCTAGCGCCGCCGACCGGGTTAGCTGACGGGTTCGGGCGGGAAGCGCGCCCGGCCGCAGGGGGACTGCGGCTTCACCCCGACTACTCGGGTCCCCGGTTCGCCGCACGCGGCGATTAGGCGGTGATCCGTCAGATCGGCCGGATGGACGATGGGGGGCTGCCGGACCGCCGACCACCGTACCCTCGATCATGTCGTTAACTGAAGTTGCCACGGCGGGGAAACTTCCTGCACGGCCTTCGCTACCCAGTGTGATCACAGTGGCCAGGCGTCCAGCGCCCGGTCGAGCCAGGGGACGACCAGGATCACCGTGGGTAGCACGAGCAGGGCAAGCGCCACGACCGCGACGCCCGCGTTGAGGGCCGTCGAGGGTCGCTGCGGGGCCGCAAGGCGGTCGAGCCGGCGCCGTTGCGAGTTTCGTTCGGGCACGACTTCCTCCGCCAGGGGGACGGCGTCGGTCAGCCGCTCCAGCGCGCCGCGCAGCGGCGCGGCGCCGACACGTTTTCTGGCGGCGTCGTCGGCCACCATCTCCAGAAGCACGTGTACGGCGTCCAGCGGCGCCCGGCTGCGCACGGGGCGGGGCACGGCGCGATAGAAGGCGGTGAACGACTCCATCACCATCTCGTGCCGGTGGCGCAGGTGGGTCTGCTCGTGGGCGAGGACGGCGTCGACCTGGTCGCGGTCGAGCAGCCGCAGGGCGCCGTCGCTGAGCACCACGCGCGCCTCCCGGCCCGGCACGCAGTAGGCGAGCGGCAAGTTTCCGGCGAGGACCCGGACGTTCCCGGCGTCGAGCTCCTGGCGCTGCTCGGCCCGGTCGAGCAGGTCGACGAGGAGGCGATGTTTCGCGCGGCGGGCGCGCGAGCGCCGCGAAACTCCCCACAGCGAGACGAGCAGCCGCAGCACGATGACCGCCGCCACGGCGAGGGCGCCGATCAGCGCGGCGGCGGTGACCGGTTTTCCGGAGCCGGCGGCGCGGGTCAGCTCCTCGGGGGCCGCGAGCACGACACCGAGCGCGGAGAGCACCGCGGCCAGGGTGATGGCCTGCCACAGCAGCACGGCGGCGGCGGGCGCCCGGTCGGGCCAGCGTGCCCGCGCGAGCAGGCCGGGCACGATCAGCGACAGGGTGAGCCCGAGCGCGCCGAGCAGCAGCGCCGTCATCCCTTACGGGCGGCTTCGATGGCGGCTTGCAGCGCATCCGGCGAAAGTTGCCCGACGAAATACGCGAGGGCGGCGTCGCGGTCGGGGGTGGCGCTGAGCGCGTCGAGCATGACGGACGCGGTCATCTCCTCGCGGGACTGCGCCGGGACGTACCGGTAGGCGCGGTCTGCTTTTTGCTGCACGACGACCGATTTCTTGGCCAGGCGGTCGAGCACGGTCATCACGGTCGTGTAGGCGAGGTCGCGGTCGCGACTCAGCGACTCGTGCACCTGCCGCACCGTGAGCGGTTCCGCGGCGTCCCACAGAACCGTCATGACCTCACGTTCCAGGTCTCCCAGCGCCATGTGTCCCACTCTACTGCACGGCGTCGTACTACACGTCGTAGTATCTACTACGAGACGTCGTAGAGGGGGGAACTCGCATGGACGTGCTCGACCTGACGCGGTTGCAGTTCGCGGTGGTGACGATCTACCACTACTTCTTCGTGCCGCTGTCGATCAGCCTCGCCGCGATCGCGGCCGGCCTGGAAATCACGTGGCTGCGCACGAAGAACGACAAGTTCCGTGATCTCACGAAGTTCGTCGGAAAACTTCTCATCGTCACGTTCGCGGTCGGCGTGGTCACCGGGCTCGTGCAGGAGTTCCAGTTCGGCATGGGCTGGAGCGCGTTCGCGAAGTTCTACGGCGACGTCTTCGGCCCGACGCTCGCCATCGAGGGGATGCTGGCTTTCTTCCTGGAGGCCACGTTCCTGGCGCTCTGGTATTTCGGCTGGGACCGGCTGCCCCGCCTCGCGCACGCGGCCACGATCGTGGTGGTCTCGCTGGGCACGATCCTGTCGGCGTTCATCATCCTGGCCGCCAACAGCTTCATGCAGAACCCGATCGCGTACGAGATGGACCCGGCGACCGGCCGGGCGCGCCTCACGTCGTTCTCCGAGCTGTTGCTGAACAAGGTGAACCTCGCCGCGTTCCCGCACACGCTGTCGGGGGCCGCGATGATCGGCGGCGCGCTGCTGCTCGCCATCGCGGTGTGGCGCATGGCGGCCGAGCCCGCACACCGGACCCTCGCGCGGCTCGGCGCCTGGGTGATGCTGGCGGGCGGGGCGGCCACCGCGGTGACCGGCGACCACCTGGGCAAAGTGATCACCGAGGTCCAGCCGATGAAGATGGCCGCCGCCGAGGCCCTCTACGAGACGACCAAGGGCGCGCCGTTCTCGATCATCACCACCGGCAAGCCACTGCCGTCGTTCACGCTGGACATTCCCTGGTTGCTGTCGATCCTCGCCAAGGGCTCGCCGGGCGCCACCGTCCAGGGCATCGACGACCTGCAGGCGCAGTACGCGGCGCAGTACGGGCCGGGCAGCTACGTGCCGATGATCCCGGTGGCGTTCTGGACGTTCCGCCTGATGATCGGGGCCGGGATGCTGGCGGCCGCCGTTGCCGCGTTCTACCTCTGGCGTACCCGAAAGAATCGTGCCGCCCCCCGCTGGCTGACCCGGTGGCTGCCGCTGATCCCGCTGCTGCCGGCAGCGGCCAACACGCTCGGCTGGATCTTCACCGAGACCGCGCGGCAGCCGTGGATCGCGTTCGGCCTCACGAAAGTTTCCGACGGCATTTCTCCCGGCCTGACCAGCGCGGAGGTCCTCGCCTCGCTGATCGGTTTCGCCGTGATCTACGGGGTGGTCGCCGTCGTCTGGTTCCGCCTGATCCGTCATCTCGCCCGGCAGCCGCTCGCGCCGCCCGCGGATGCGCCGGACAAATCACCCGAACTAGCGCCCGTCTACTGAGGGGACCTCCGCTGTGATCACCTTCTGGTTCTCGATCGTCGTGCTCGCCTGGGTCCTGTTCTTCGTCCTCGAGGGCTTCGACTTCGGCGTCGGCGTCCTCGGTCCGCTGCTCGGCCGCGACGACCACGAGCGCGGCGCGATCGTGCGCACCATCGGCCCGTTCTGGGACGGCAACGAGGTGTGGCTGGTCGCCGCGATCGGGGTAACTTTCGCAGCCTTCCCCGCCTGGTATGCCGCGCTGCTTTCTGGCCTTTATCTCCCGGTCGCCGCGCTGCTGCTGCTCCTGGCCGTGCGGGGCGTGGCGCTGGAGTTCCGCGGAAAGGGTGACGGCGAGCGCTGGCGCCGCACCTGCGACATTCTTCTGGCGCTCAGCTCCGCCGCGATCGTCCTGCTGTGGGGCGCGCTGCTCGCCGTTTTCGTCCGCGGTCTGGCGCTGGGACCCGACGGCTCGGTGACCGGCTCCGGCCTGAGCCGCAGCCTCTCCCCCATGCTGACCTGGCAGTCGCTCGCCGGCGCCCTGGCCGCGTTGTTCGCCGCCCTTCTGCTCGGCGCAACTTTCCTGGCCCTGCGCACCAGCGGCCCGGTCCGCCGCCGGGCACGCGACCTGGCACGCCGGCTGGGCACCGGCGGCGCCGTCGCGCTTGTCCTCATCGGTTTCGGTACGGTGTCGCGCACCGTCCTGGCCGCCGCGGCTCTTTCGCTGGCGGCCGGCCTGCTGGCGAGGCACGGCCGGGAGGCCCTCGCTTTCGCCGTGACCGCCCTGGGCGTGGCCGGCGCCGTCGTGGCCGTCCTGACCGCCCACGGGAGGGTCGTCCTGCTGAGCACCCTCGACCCGTCGTGGTCGCTGACCATGTCCGCGGCCGCCGCCACCCCGTCGGCGTTGCGCCTGATCACGGAGTTCGGCGTCGTCATCCTGCCCGGGGTGCTGGCCTACCAGGCGTACTCGTATTTCGTCTTCCGCCGCCGCGTCGCCAGCGAAAGAGTCCCGTCATGAGCCGCGGCCCGGTCGACCCGCGCCTGCTCCGGCACGCCGGCGGCGGGGTCGTCGCGCTCGCCCTGCTGGGCGCCGCTCAGGCCGTGTCCACCCTGGTCGTCGCGGTCGCCCTCACCCTGCTGGTGGCGGACCCTCGCTGGTGGGCCCCCGCCCTGCTTGCCGCAGCCTACGTGGCCCGTGCCGTCCTCTCCTGGGCCGAGCAGGTCGTGTCCGTCCGCACCGCGGCCAGGGTCACGGACTCGCTGCGCCGCCGCATGCTGCGCGTGCTGCCCCGCCGCGGCCCCGCCTGGGTGGCCGACTTCGGCCCCGGCCGTCTCACCGCCGTCCTGACCAGCGGCCTGGCGTCGCTGCGCCCGTGGTTCAGCGCCTACCTGCCGTCGGTCGTCCTCGGCGTGACCCTCCCGCCGCTGGTGATCGTGGTGATGGCCTGGGTCGACCTGCCATCGGCGCTGATCGCCCTGGCCACACTCCCGCTGATCCCCCTGCTGGGCGCCCTGATCGGCTGGGCGACCGCGGCCCGGGCCCGCGACCGCTGGCAGGCCGACGCCCGCCTGGCGGGCCACTTCCTCGACGTGGTCCAGGGCCTGCCCACCCTGCGGATCTTCGGCCGCGCCGACCGGCAGACCGCGGTGATCGCCGGCCTGACCGACCAGCACCGCTCGGCCACCCATCGGGTCCTGCGCGTCGCCTTCCTCTCGTCCACCGCCCTCGACCTGGTCGGCACCCTGTCGGTCGGCCTGATCGCGGTCGAGGCCGGCCTGCGCGTGGCGGCCGGCCACCTGCCCCTGGCGCCGGCGCTGCTGGTGATCCTCCTGGCGCCCGAGGCCTACCGGCCCCTGCGCGAGATGGCTGCCCGCTACCACGCCGCGACGGACGCCACCGCCGTGATCTCCGATGTGGACGAGATCCTCGACGTCCCCGTCGTTCCCGCCGGCGTTCCCGTCTCGCCGGGCGCCGACGCTGGGCGCTGCTTTCCCCAGCCCGCCGGTGATCTCCGGGTCGGTGTGCGGGCGGCGGGGGTGCACGCCCGCTACCTGGGCGCGAACGCTGAGGCCCTCTCGCTGCCGGCCCTGACCGTCGCCCCCGGCGAGATCGTCGCCCTGCGCGGCCCGTCCGGCGCCGGCAAGACCACGGCTCTGCGGGTCCTGGCCGGCCTGCATCCCGCCTCCGCGGGCACGTTCACCGCGCCCGGCCCCCTCTATCTGCCCCAGCGCCCCGCCCTCCCGCACGCCCGGGTGGTGGCCGATCTGTTCCCTCCCGGCACCGCCGAGACCGCCCTGGCGACGGTCGGGCTGGCCCGGGACCTGGCTCCCGGCACTGCCCTGGGCGAGCACGGCACCGGGGTGTCCGCCGGCCAGCGGCACCGATTGGCCCTGGCCGCCGTGCTGGCGAAAGCCGGCGCCGCACCCGCGACCCTGCTCCTCGACGAGCCGACCGCCCACCTCGACGCCGACACCGAGCGCCTCGTGATAGCCCGCCTCCGCGAGGCGGCGACGGCCGGCTCCGCCATTTTGGTGGTCGCCCACCGGCCGGCGCTGCTCGCCGCGGCGGACCGCGTTGTCGATCTCGCCGCCCCCGCCCCCGCTCCAGCTCCCGTTGCCACCGCCCCCGTTGCGACCGCCACCACCGCCACCGCCCACGCCACGGCCGCCGCCACCGGCGCTACCGCCCACGCCACGGCCGCCGCCGCTGCCTCCACCGCCCACGCCACGGCCGCCGCCGCTGCCTCCACCGCCCACGCCATGGCCGCCGTCACTGCCACCGCGGCTGCCTCCACCGCCATCGGCCCCGCCGAAGCCCCTGCGGCCTCGGCCCGGCCGACGATCTCTGCCCCGCTCTCGCGCCGGCGCGCGCTGTCGTGGCCGGTCGCGGTGGCGCTCGGAAGCGGGTCCTCGCTCGCCGGGCTGCTCCTCACCGGGGCCGCGGCCTGGCTTCTCGTGCGGGCCGCGACGCTGCCGCCGGTGCTCACGCTCTCCGCGGCCGTGGTGCTGGTGCGGGGCAGCGCGGTCGCCCGGCCCCTGCTGCGCTACGTGGAACGCCTGGTCGGCCACGACGTCGCCTTCGCCCGGCTGGGCGCGCGGCGGTCCCGCGTCTACGCCGCGCTGATCCCGCGCGTGCCGGGCCCTCGCCTGCGCCGCCGCGGCGACCTGCTCACCCGGGTCGTCGACGACGTGGACGCCCGGGTCGACGGCCTGCTCCGGGGCCGCCTGCCCGCCCTCACCGCGGCCGTGACCCTGACCGTGGCGACGGTGGCCGCCGTCGCCGTCGCGCCCGCCGTAGCGATCCCGCTGGCCGCCGGACTGCTCGTGTCGGCCGTGATCGCGCCGGCGGTGGCGGCCCGTCAGGCGGCCCGCGAGGACGCCACCACCGCCACCGCCCGGGCTCAACTCCGCGACGCCATGGTGGAGACCGTCGACGGCATCGAGGAGCTGCCGGCCGGCAGCGCCGTCCCGCAGGAGCGAAGCCGAGCCTTGTTCCGGCTGGAGTCCCGGGCGGCGAGCGCCGCCGGCCGGGCCACCGCGACAGCCCACCTCGGCTGGGGCATCGCCGCGACCGGGACCGCGTGGGCCCTGACCCACTTCGCCGCCCTCTCCCCGGAGTGGACCGCCGTCGTCCTGCTGGCGGTGGTCGCTCTGGGGGAAACCGTCCTGACCCTGCCCGACGCGGCCGTTGCTCGCCGCCGCGACGCGGGCGCCGCCGCCCGCCTGGCCGACCTGACGACGTCCCCGGTGCCGGCGACCTTCCCGTCGTCCGCGGTGCCCGCCGCTCCGGAACCAGGCTGCGTGGCATCGGCCGCCACTGCGCAGCCCGGCCGAGCCGCGCCTTTCTCCACCGGCGCGATCGGTGCCGTGGCGATCCGTGGGCTCAGCGCGGGATGGGACCATGGGCGCGAACCCGTGCTGCGGGACTTCGACCTCGACCTCCCCGCCGGTTCCCGCGTTGCGGTCGTGGGGCGTTCCGGGTCGGGAAAATCGACGCTGGGAGCCGTCGTCGCACGACTGCTCGACCCTCGCGCGGGGACCATCACGGCAGGCGGCAAGGATCTCCTGGCGTTTCCGGAAGACCAGGTGCGAGGCCGGATCATGCTGGTCGGGGACGAAACCGGGCACGTATTCGCGTCGACGGTCCGGGAAAATCTGCGCCTCGCCCGGCCGGAGGCCACCGATGACGAACTACGGGCCGTGTTGCGCCGGGTGCGGCTCGACGGGTGGCTGGCCACGCTGTCCGGCGGGCTGGACACCTGGCTCGGCACCGGCGGCACCACCATGTCGGGCGGGCAGGCGCGCCGACTGGCCACGGCGCGGGCGCTGCTCGCCGAGCCGGAGCTGCTGATCCTCGACGAGCCCACCGAAGGCCTCGACGTCGACCTCGCCGAAGCGCTGATGGCCGACCTGCTCGACGCGACCTCCGGGCGGACGGTCCTGCTGCTCACCCACCGCGCCGAGGGGCTCGACCGGGTCGATCGGGTGATCGACCTTCAGGCGCGGCCGAGCGCCACCGCATCGGTGCGCACACGGATCGCGGTGCTGACGGCGTACGCGGAAGGCGGCGGACGCCAGATCGCTCAGGGTGACCGGACGGCGGCACGGGAAGCCCTCGGCTAAGTTCGGCGGATGACAGCGCGAAAGCGGTCGCGGCAGCACGTCGAACGATTCAACGCCGCCGTGCGCAGCGGCGACTGGGACGAGTTTCTTGCGACTCTCGCCCCGGAGGCCGTGATGAGTTTCGACGGGGTGCCGGTCGGGCCTTTCGTAGGCCGCGACGCCATCGCCGTTGCCTACGAAACCAATCCGCCGACCGACACCATGGAGATTCGCGACGTCGAGATCGACAGCGACGCCGAGATCGTCAGGTTTGCCTGGAGCAAGGGTGGCACCGGCACACTGACGATCCGGCGGGGCGCCGGCGGGATCACGAAACTTGCCGTGAGATTCGACTGAGCGAGTCGAAAGTGCAGCGGTGCCTCCATGCCGATCATGGCAGGGGCCGGCCGCAAAGGCGGCCGGCGATCGCATCGAGCGCGGCGATCAGGTCCTCCCGTGGGAGCACCGGCGGGAGTGGGCGGGTCTCCAGCAGGCCGGCCGCCGTCTCGCCGTGCGACGCCACCGCGGCGGGCAGCGACGCCACGTCCCAGACCGCGTGGACCCGCCCGGTCTGTTCCTCGCCGCGCAGAAAGTCTTCCTGGCGCGACGATAGGGTCTCCCCCAGCGCGCGCCGGCGGGCGACCACGACGGGCACGCCGCCGAGGCGCTGTACCAGGCGGACCGTGCCGCGGCCGGCGTGGGTGATGACGACATCGGCCTCGGCGAGCCGCGCACGCATTTCCTCGAACGGCACGTAGCGGGCGTGCGGGCTCGGTGGCGTCACCGGCGACGTTCCGGTCTGCACGAATACGTCGTGGTAGGCGCACAGCGGCGCCACCGCGGCGATCAGACGGTTGAACGGGAAGGACCCCATCCCGACGGTGACCAGCAGGCGGGCCATCAGTACAGCTCTCCCACGAAAGTTTCCGGGGCCAGGCGGGCGGCCTGCGCTGACGGCGTACCGACCCAGAGCGCCGGCACCCGCGACAGCCGCGCGGCCAGGAAGAACGGCATCGCCATCCGCCGGCCGGCCGCGACCACCAGGTCCGAACGCGATTTCCGGAGGACGCGGAAAGCTCGCCAGAGACAGACCGGCTCCGGCACCCACGTCACCGGCTGGCCGGCCAGCGCGCTCGTCGTGTCGGCGGCCGCCACCGCCACCCAGGACGTGTCGTACCGCTCCCACCACGGTCGCAGCGCGAGCAGATCCAGCAGCATCCCACCGCTGCCGGTAACGAGAAGCACGCGCATGCCCGAAGACGCTAGACCGCGTACCCGAAGCTATGAATCCACTGTGGAGAGGGCAGGACAAGGGCCGTTCAGGCGATGCCCAACGCCTCCCGGATGAAGATCAGCTCGGGGGTGAGCAGGTCGACGCCGGGCGGCATGTGGCTGCCGCCGGGCAGCGGCAGCACGGTGTGCGGCTTTCCCGCGGCCAGCAAGGCCGCCGACAGCCGCAGCGTGTGGGCGGGATAGACGTTGTCGTCGCGCAGGCCGTGGATCAGCATGAGCGGCCGCGAAAGCCGCGGCGCGTCGCCGAGGAGCGAGCTGTTCTCGTACGGCGCCGGGTCGAGCTTGGGATCGCCGAGGAACCGCTCCTGCCAGTGTGTGTCGTAGAGCCACATGTCGGTGACCGGCGCACCGGCGACAGCGCAATGGAAAGTTTCCGGCGCCCGCAGCACGGCCATCGCCGCGAGGTAGCCGCCGGCCGACCAGCCGCGGATCGCCACCCGCGACAGATCCAGCGGGTACCGCCCGGCCACCGCGTGCAGCGCCGCGATCTGATCCTCGAGCAGGAACGTCGAGCGGTCGCCGTGGATGGTCCGCTCCCAGCGCGGCCCGCGGCCGGGCGTGCCGCGCCCGTCCGCCACGATCACCGCGAAACCCTGGTCGGCGAACCACTGCGACGCGTAGTAGTAGTCGCGGTCGGCGACCACGCGCTGCATGGCCGCGCCGCCGTAGGGATCCATCAGCACCGGGAGCGACTCGCCCTTCCACCCGGCGGGAAGAAGCACGGCCGTCCGCAACTCACGCTCACCGGCCCGGAGAAAATTCACCTCGGGTACGACGGGAGACGCGGCCGAGAAATCCTTGACCGTACGGCCGGCGACGGTCACCGCGTGCCCGTCCAGCGTGGCGCCGAGGATCGCGGTCGTGCCCGCCGTACGGATCCCGGAGTGGCATCCCGGCGCCGAGGTGACCCGGGTCAGGCCGTCGTCGGGCGACCAGGTCCACAGGTGCCGCTCGGTCGGCTCGTCCGTGGCGGCGAACAGCACCGTCTCCCCGTCGACGCCGTGCACCTCGAAGACCTGCAGCCCGGCGGGCGTGACCGGCTTGCCGTCCACCGTCAGGTGACGGGTCTCGTCGATGTCGCCGGTGGCGACCAGCGCGCCCGCGGCGGTACGCACGGGGACGCCGGGGACGATCTGGGTCCAGGCCTGATCGTGGGTCTCGGCGATGGTTCTCGCCTCGCCGGTCTCCGGCGAGATGGCAACGGTGCGCAGCACCGTCTGCGGCCGGTTCTGCAGCACCGCCATCAGGCCGTGGGTGTCCCAGACCACGTCGACCAGGTATTCGTAGTCGTCCCAGCCGAGATCCACCCGGGTCTTCCGGCCGTCCACCGCGAATATCCACAGGTCCACGATCGCGTTGTCGGTGCCCGCGGCCGGGTAGCGCTGCGCGGTCGGCGGCGAGGACGGATCGGTGGGGTCGCTGAGATACCAGACGCCGACCGGCGCGTTGTCGACGCGGGCCACGGCGAGCCGGTCGCCCGCCGGGGACCACCAGTAGCCGCGGTGCCGTTCCATCGACTCGGCCGCGACGTGCTCGGCCAGCCCGTACGTCACGTCGGGCCCCTCGGGGGTGGCGACCGGCCGGTCGTCGTCGCCGTCCGTGCCGATCAGGCGCAACTCACCGTTGTGGACGTACGCGACGTGGGACCCGTCGGGGCTGATCGTCGCGTCGGTGAGCGGGGTGCGCGCAGCGAGCGGGGCGACCGTGCCGGTCCGCATGCCGACCAGGTGCAGCTCCTCACCGATCGTGCACGCGACGAGCCGTACCGCCTGATCGAAGCTGTAGGCCACGACGCCGGACCCCTGATCGCGTGCCCGCTCCCGCCGGGCCCGCTCCTGCGCCGACGGCGCGGCCTCGCTCGCTCCGAGCGAACGCGGGTCGGCGAGCAGGCGCTCGGCCCCGGTCTCCAGGTCGAGTTGCCACAGGCAGCGGATCGGGTCCTCCCCGCCGCGCGAGCGCAGGAAGAGGGCCCGTCTGCCGTCCGGGGTGAGCGTGAGGCGCTGCGGCCGGCCGAGCCGGAAGCGCTGAGTGCGGGCGAGCTGGCTCGGATACTCCGTGGTTTTCGCGGCACGCATGCTCGCCAGTCTCTCTCAAGCGCCGGGCTCTCACCGGCCCAGACGCTCGAGAATGGTCGCGTTGGCGGTGCCACCGGCCTCGCACATGGTCTGCAGTCCGTAGCGGCCGCCGGTGCGCTCCAGCACGGACAGTAGGGTCGTGGCCAGTCGCGCTCCGCTCGCACCCAAGGGATGCCCCAGCGCGATCGCGCCGCCGTCGACGTTGACCTTGCGGGGATCGGCGCCGGTCTCCGCCTGCCAGGCCAGCACGACCGAGGCGAAGGCCTCGTTGACCTCGAAGGCGTCGATGTCCGCCAGGCGCAGGCCGGCCTTGCGCAGAACCTTGGCGGTCGCCGGGATGATGCCGGTGAGCATGAGGATCGGGTCGTCGCCGACCACGGTCGCGGTGTGGATGCGGGCGCGCGATCGCCATCCGTGCTCGCGGGCGATGTCACTGGTCGTGATGAACAGCGCGGCCGAGCCGTCGTTGACCGGGCTCGAGTTTCCGGCCGAAACTTTCCACTCGATCGGCCCGAACCGCTCCTCCCACCGGGCGCCCTCGAAGGAGGTCCGCAGCCCGCCGAGGATCTCGGCGGTCGTACCCGGCCGGACAGTTTCGTCGATCGCGAGGTCGTTGATCGGGGAAACTTGCGCGTCGAAATGCCCGCTCTTCCACGCCTCGGCCGCCCGCTGGTGGCTGGTCGCGGAGAACTCGTCCAGCTGGGCACGCGAAAGTTTCCACTCGCGGGCGATCAACTCGGCGCTGATCCCCTGCGGGATCAGGCCTCCGCCGTACCGTCGCGCGATGGCCGGACCACCGACGTCGGCGCGGCTGCCGTCGACGTACGCGGAGGAGCCGATCGGCACGCGGGACATCGACTCCACGCCGGAGGCGACCACGAGGTCGTACGCGCCGGCGACGACGCCCTGGGCCGCGAAGCTGATGGCCTGCTGACTGCTGCCGCACTGCCGGTCGACCGTGACGCCCGGAACCGACTCGGGGAAGCCGGCGGCCAGCGCGGCGAGGCGGGTGTTGTTCAGGCTCTGCTCGCCGACCTGCCCGACGGTGCCGCCGATGACGTCGTCGATCTCGGCCGGGTCGAGGCCCGGGATGCGGTCGACCAGGGCGCTCAGGACGTGCGCGTGCAGGGTGACGGGGTGGATGTCGTGGTAGGCGCCGTTCGGTTTCCCCTTGGCGATCGGGGTACGCACCGCGTCGACGATGACGGCATCTCGCATGACCTGCCTCCAGGGATTCGCCCGGGACATGACGGACCGATCGGTCCGATACTAGGTGCTGCGCGGACCGATTGGTCCGTTAAACTTGTCACCCGTGGCACGAGCAGAAGATCCAGCGGGGCGTGAGCGCATCCTGAGGGCGGCGACCGAGCTGTTCTACGTCAACGGGGTCCGGGCGGTCGGCACGGCCGACGTGATCGCGGCGGCCGGCTGCGGGAAGAACATGCTCTACCGGCATTTCCCCGGCAAGGCGGCGCTGGCGGCGGCGTACCTGCGCGGGGTACGCGCCGAGCGCGACAAGGCGACCGCCACGGCCCTCGCCGCACACCGTGCCGTGGGCAGCGCTGCGGTCAACGCCGGCGCGGGCGCGGGTGGCGCAGGCGCGGGCGCGGGCGAGCTCGTCGCGCTGGTCGGTGAGGTTGCCGCCTGGGTCAGCCGGGCCGACTTTCGCGGCTGCGCGTTCCGGAACTACCTCACCGAGTTTCCCGGCGCGGACGACGAGCCTGCCCACGTGGCCCAGGCCTATCTGCGGGACACGCGACGGCAGGTGGACGACCTGGTGGCCGGGCTCGGCGCCCCCGCGGTGACGGCCGATCGGATCTGGCTGTTGATCGACGCGCTCTACGCGGGCACCGGTACGCCGCCCCGGGTGGCGGTCGACTGGGCCAGCGAGTTGGTCGGATGATCAGCTGTCCGGTGTCAGTCCGGAGCGGAGCTGTCGGACGCCGGCCGGCGCTGGTGCGGGATCACCGGGTCGACGACCTCGGACGGCGGTCGCAACACCGTCAGCGTGGCGTGCCCCTCGGCGAGCAGCGCCAGGTCGGTGCCGGGCGCGGGGCTTTCCTTCGTTCTCAGAAAGTCCGTGCGGACGTACCCGTCGCCGGACTCGAGGATCTGGATCTGGACCTGGCCGAACGCGGCCAGCCGCGCCTCCCGCAGCGACGTCACCGCGGGGAGGTTGGGGACGTTCAGGTTGAGGGCCGTCCCGGGCGGGGCGGCCGCCGCGCGGTCCAGCAGGTCGCGGGCGAGAAGGCCGGCCGTCTCCCAGTGCAAGGTCTCGCCCTGCGCGGCCAGGTAGTCCAGCGAGACGGCCATGGCGTGGCAGCCCCGGGCGGCGGCAGTCAGGGCGGCGCCCACGGTGCCGGAGTGCAGGACGGCACGGCCCGCGTTCGCGCCCGGGTTGATTCCCGACAGGACCAGGTCGGGCGGCGGGCCGAAGGCGCCCAGAACGGCGATGACGGCGATGTAGGCGGGTGCGGCCGCCACCGCGTACCCCTGCGGGGTCTTCTCGATGACGACGCGGCCCTGGCTGGTCACCGCGGCCAGCGAGGCGCTCATGCCGCTGTACTCGGTCGCGGGAGCGGCGACCACCACGTCGTGCCCCGCCGAGCGGGCGGCCGACGCCAGAACGGCAAGGCCGGGCGACGCGATACCGTCGTCGTTGGTGACCAGGATGCGCATCACGCTGCCCTCGGAACGGTTTCGCGGGACGGCACGGGACGGCCGAAGTGGTAGCCCTGCAGCACGTCGAAGCCGGCTTCGCGGAGGACGTTCGCCTCGATCTCTCCGACACCGGTGTCCGCGTCCATCACCGTCGCCGGGGTGGCGAAATCGCCGAGCACAGGCGCGTGCGGCATCGGCGGCACCACCCTCCCCGTCCGGCAGTCCCCGAGAAATTTCGGCGCAGGTCAGTTGGTGGGCAAGACTACGTCAGGCTTCCGCCGATCTCGACGTGCGAACGAAAGAATTCATGAACCCGCGCCGGCGCTGCTCGTGCCGTTCCATTGCGGACGGCCTTCCGGCCGGCGACGACCAGGCGATGTGCGCCGGAACACGGCCGGGCCGCCCCGTGAAGATCGCCTCGGATCGCCTAGAGTCCGGGGCCATGGCGACAATCCACCAGGCCACGCTCACCCCGACGAAGCTCGAGTTGCTGGAGGCCTGGCTGCCGGGCCGTCACTGGTATCCCGCCGACGAGGTGCCGGGCCTGCAGCGGGTCGCGGCCTGCCGGTTCGACGACCCGGCGGGCGAGGTCGGGGTGGAGATGCTCGTGGTCCGGTCGGGCGACGACGGGCCGCTGGTCCACGTGCCGATGACGTACCGGGGCGCGCCGCTCGAAGACGGCGAGTTCTTCCTGGTGGGGATGATGGAGCACTCAGTGCTGGGGTCGCGGTGGGTGTACGACGCGGTCGGCGACCCGGTCTACATCGAGGCGCTGACCACCGCGATCCGTACGGGGGCCGGCGAGGCGGAGGAGCTGCTCGAGACGCCCGACGGGCCGCAGCGGCGCGAGTCGTCGATGACCGTCCGCGGCACCGGCATGGCGCCGGCCTCGGCCCCGGTCGGGCGGCTCGTGCGCGTCGAGGACGGCGACCCGGCCGTGGTGGTGGCCGAGGCCGCCCGCCTCGACGTGCGCCGCGTGCTGTCGGCCGAGCCGGCCGAAGGCCCGTTGTCGCTGGTCGGGGCATGGGCCGGGCAGCCGTCGACGGTGCTGGCGGCCCTTTACTGAGACGATCTACCGGGCGACGCCGACCGTGTGGCCGATCGTCTCCGGCTTGGTCACGCAGGCCAGCATGTGGTGGGCCACGTCGGCGCGGGAGATCGAGAAGCCGCCACGGATGTTGCGGTCGAGGGCCGTGCGGTAATGCGCGGTCAGCGGCCCGTCGGTGAGTTTGGGCGGGCGGCTGATGGTCCGGTCCCGGTCGCCGGCGCGGACGACGTCCTCCATGCGGGCCAGGTCGTCGTAGTGGGCGCGGAACATGCGCTTCGCGAAGGGTGCTCCCAGGTGGCGCATGAAGAAGCCGTCGCCAGGATCGTGTCGCGGCGGGTCCGGGATCGCGGGCGACGCGACCGTGCCGATCGGGGCCGCGCTGACCACGATCACACGCCGTACCGCTGCGATCTTCGCCGCTTCGATGAGAGCTTCCGTGCCACGCCAGGCCACGCCGGCCTCGAAATTCGTCCGGGCGCCGAGGCCGGAAGGACCGCGTCGGAACCCTTGACCGCCTCCGCGAGCTCGGTCACGTCGGGGTTGGCGAGATCCGCGAAGACGGTCCGCACCGGGTCGGTGATCTTTTCGGGGCTGCGGGCGATGGCGGTCACGTCGTGGCCCGCCTCGATGGCCTGTCGCAGCAGGTGCCGCCCGATTCCCCCGGTGGCGGCGACAATGATGAGCCGCATGATGTCCTCCCCAGGCCGTCGCACTCAGCTAATATGGAAACCATAACATCTCCTTTTGAGGTTCATACCGTATGACTTCCGTAACACCTCGGCAGCGGCGGCGGCTCGCGAACGGCGTCAAACAGGCGCTGCGCGACGCGGCGCTGCAGGTCGCCCTGCTCAACCACCAGGTGGGGACCAGGCTCAACCTGCGCGACGCCGACTTCGACTGCCTCAACCTGCTGAGCGAGCACGGTCCGCTGGGACCGGGAGCGCTCGCGAAGCTGGCCGGGCTGCACCCGGCAACGATGACAGGCGTGCTCGACCGCCTCGAGAAGGCGGGCTTCGTGACCCGCGACCGCGACCCGGGCGACCGGCGGGCGGTGGTGCTGCGGCCCTCGCCGGAGCGCGGCCGGGAGGTTCTCGGCCTGTACGCCGGCATGAACGACGCGATGGATGGGGTCTGCGCCGGCTACTCGGCCGAGGAACTCGAGATCATCGCCGATTTCCTGCGCCGCACGGCCACCGCCGGCCGGGAGGCGACGACAAAACTGGCCGAGTGATCCGGTCAGCGCAGCTCTTTCGCGCAGAAGTCGAGGAAGCCGTCGGGGTCGGGGCCGCAGTTCATCAGGGCGATGTGGTCGAAACCGGCCGTCCGGTATGTTTCGATCGCCTCGCGATACGGCTGCGGGTCGGGGCCGGTCACCATCTTCTCGCGTACGTCCCCGGGCCGCACCACCTCGGAGGCGGCCTCGAAGTTCGCGGGGTTGGGCAGCTCCGACATCACCTTCCAGCCGAAGACCGACCAGCGGCTGGTCTCGTGGGCGGCCCGGACGGCGTCCTCCTCGTCCGGCGCCCACGCCACGGCGATCTCCGCGTATCTCGGGCCCTTTCCGCCGGCCGCGGCGAAAGTTTCCACGAGGTCGGCGCGGGGCTCGGTGGCGAACAGGCCCGACCCGTGCGTGGCGGCGAGCTCGGCCGCCTTCTTCCCGCCGGCCGCGACCGCGATCGCGGGAAGTTTCTCCGGAAGGTCGAAAACGCGGGCGTCCTCCAGCGTCAGGTACTCCCCTTGGTAGGACCGGTATCCGCCACGCCACAGCAGGTTGATGATGTCCAGCGCCTCGGCGAGGAGCGCCTGCCGATCGCGTACGCCAGGAAAGCCCTGACCCACCACATGCTCGTTGAGCCGCTCGCCGGACCCCACGCCCAGCGTGAATCGATCATCGGAGATGATCGCCAGGGTCGCCGCCGCCTGCGCGATGATCGCCGGATGGTAGCGGACGGTCGGGCAGGTCACGCCGGTCGCGAGGCCCAGGCGCTGCGTTCTGGCCGCGATCGCGCCGAGGACCGACCACGCGAAAGGCGAGTGTCCCTGCACGTCGAGCCACGGGTGGTAATGGTCGCTCATCTCGACGAAGTCGAAGCCGCACTCCTCGGCGCGGACAGCCTGCCGGATGAGCTCCTTGGGCCCGAAGGCCTCGGCCGCCAGTTTGTATCCCAGTCTCATCCTCACCGCGATTCCCCGGCCGGAGCAGGCCAAACCCGTCTGCTGTTACCCTCGCCAACCGTGGGCGAAGAGCACAGCGTGCGGGTGATCGGCAAGCGGGAATTCGATTTCGCGCGACAGGTCGCGGTGATGGGGATCGTCAACCGGACGCCTGATTCTTTCCACGACAAGGGCAGCACTTTCGCGCTCGACCACGCCCTGTCGGCCGCCGAGAAGGCGGCCGCGGCCGGCGCGGACTGGATCGACATCGGCGGCGTGCCGTTCGCGCCGGGCCCGGAGGTCAGCGCCGCGGTCGAGATCGACCGGGTGCTGCCGGTGGTGGTCAAGGCCCGGGACCTGGCCGTCGTCTCCGTCGACACTTTCCGGCCCGAGGTCGCCGCCGAGGTGATCAAGGCGGGCGCGGGCGTCATCAACGACACATCCGGCCTGCGCGACCCCGCGATGGCCGACGCGGTGGCGGGCACCGACGCCCAGCTGGTGATCACGCACAGCCTCGCGCCGCCGCGGACGCCCTGGCCCAGCCCGCGCTACGACGACGTGACGACCGAGGTCGCCGCGTTCCTGCGCGACCGGGTGAAACTCGCGCTCGATCGCGGCGTGCGGCCGGATCAGATCATCATCGACCCGGGCCACGACCTGAACAAGAACACGCTGCACTCGCTCGAGCTGACCCGGCGCCTCGACGAGATCGCGGCGGTCGGCTACCCGCTGCTGGCGGCGGTCAGCAACAAGGACTTCATCGGCGAGACGCTCGGCGCGACGCAGCACGACCGGCTCGCCGGCACCCTGGCCGCGGTGGTCTTCTGCATCCTGCACGGCGCCCGGATCGTCCGGGTGCACGACGTCGCCGCCACGGTCGGCGCCGTACGGATGACCGAGGCCATGCTCGGCTGGCGGCAGCCGGCCTACACCAGGCACAACGTTTGAATCCGCGCTAGGCGGCGTGCAGGGTCGGCCGGTAGATGAACTCCTGGGTACGGCCGTCGAGAGTCCGCGTCTCGAGCAGATCGAGGTCGAAGTCGGCCGCCCCGGCGAAGATCGGGGCGTCCCCGGTCCGGCCGGTGATCACCGGGAACAGCGTCACCTGCACCCGGTCGACCAGCCCGGCCGCCATCAGCGCGCGGTTCATCGACAGGCTGCCGTGCGACCGCAGCGGCACGTCCGACTCCTCCTTGAGCCGCGCGACGACCTCGACGGCGTTGCCCTTGACGACGGTCGCGTCCGGCCAGTCGAGCGGTTCCTGCAGTGTGTTCGACACGACGATCGCGGGCAGGCTCCGCATCCGGGTCACCCAGGCGTCGTGGACGGTCTTCTCGGTGCCGGCCGCCAGCATCTGCGCGAACGCCCGGTACGTGGTGGCCCCGAGCACCAACCGCTGTGCCGGTTCGTACTCGGCCAGGCGGTGCGCGAGCAGCTCCGGACCCTGCTTGCCCCAGTAACCGCCCCACGTATCGCCGGTGGCCCCGCCGAAGCCGTCAAGGCTGGTGAACACGTCAAACGTGTAGGTAGCAGTCACGACATTCTCCTCGAGTTTGGATTCATCGATTCTGAAGAGACAGACCGGCATCGAGGCCGAAACTCATCGGCCGTCCTCCTCGGCGCCGGTGAGTCAGAGCTTGTGCTCGAAGGTGCCGAGCAGGTCGTCCATCCACGGGGACCGCCGGACCGGGTCGGGGCCCACCACCCGCATGGCGCCGAGGCAGTTCAGCAGCATGCCGACCGCAAAGAAGTCGCGCGCCTCCTCGGCGCTCACGCCGGTCAACTCGCGCACCGCCTCGTACAGCCGGCCGAAACAGTCGCGCACCGGGTCGCCGATCGCCGGGTCGGCGCTGGCCGTGAACCCGTGCAGCAGCAGCGTGATCAGCTCACGCTCGGCCAGCAGGTCGTTGTAGGCCTCGCCGAGGCTGGCCAGGGTGGGCTCCTCGGCGGCCGCCCGCCGGAACCGCTCCTCGATCCGGGCGCCGGCGCGATTCACGGCCGCGATGAAAAGTTCCTGCTTCGTGCGGAAGATTCGAATCACGTACGGCTGGGAGACGCCCGCCAGGCGAGCGACCTGATCGGTCGTGGTGCCTGCGTAACCGCCATGGCTGAACGCGGTCACAGCGGCGGTGACGAGCTGCTCGTGACGCTCCTCCGCGGTGAGACGGGTACGGGTCATGTTGACAAGTTATCAGTCAATAACTAACGTGCCAAGCTAAGTTATCAGTGGATAACAACTTCGGGGAGCGAACCCATGACCACCACAGCCGTACGCCCGTCCCCGCCCGAGCGGCGCCGCGGAACCCGGCCCCTGGCCGCCGTGCTGGCCGCCGTCGGCATTCCCACCTTCATGGTCACGCTGGACAACCTGGTCGTGAGCACCGCGCTGCCGGTGATCCGCACCGACCTGAACTCGTCGCTGGCCGACCTGCAGTGGTTCGTCAACGCGTACACGCTGCCCTTCGCCGCTTTCCTGCTCACCGCGGCCGCGCTGGGCGACCGCATCGGCCGCCGCCGGATGTTCCTGGCCGGCATCACGGTCTTCACGCTCGCCTCGGCCGCCGCGGGCCTGGCCACCGAGTCGTGGCAGCTCACCGCGGCCCGCGCGGTACAGGGCCTCGGCGGGGCGGCGGTCGCGCCGCTGGCGCTCACCTTGCTCGCCCAGGCGGTCCCCGACCGGCTACGTACGGCGGCGGTCGGTATCTGGGGCGGCATCAGCGGCCTCGGCGTCGCGGTCGGCCCGGTCGTCGGCGGCGCCGTCGTCGAGGGCCTCGACTGGCACTGGATCTTCTGGCTGAACGTTCCCGTCGGCGTCGTGGCCATCGTGCTGGCCGCCACCGTGCTCGACGAGTCCCGCGGCGGCGCCCGCCGGCTCGACCCGCTCGGCCTGGTGCTCTCCGCG
Source organism: Actinoplanes sp. NPDC051513 (assembly GCF_044454685.1). Lineage (NCBI taxonomy): Bacteria > Bacillati > Actinomycetota > Actinomycetes > Micromonosporales > Micromonosporaceae > Actinoplanes > Actinoplanes sp. NPDC051513. Next base: position 848,956 of record NZ_JBITDW010000002.1, on the reverse strand, counting down.
GCCGGAATGCTGCTGCTCATCTGGGGTGTCGTCGACGGGCCGGACCACGGCTGGAGCTCCACCCGGGTGCTCACCATGCTGATCTCCGGTGGCGTGCTGATCGCGGCGTTCATCGCCTGGCAGGCCCGCAACCGCACGCCGATGCTGCCCCTTTCGCTGTTCCGGTCGCGCGGCTTCAGCCTCGTCAACATCGTCACGCTGACCTTCTCGGCCGGCACGTTCGGCGCGGTGTTCCTGCTCGCCCAGTTCTTCCAGGTGGTGCAGGGGCTCAGCCCGCTCGACTCCGGCCTGCGCACCCTGCCGTGGACGATGGCGCCGATGGTGGTCGCGCCGCTCGCCGGCCTGTTCGGCGACCGCATCGGTCAGCGAAACCTCATCTTCGCCGGGCAGGTGCTCCTCGCCGGCGCGATTCTCTGGATCGGCGTCGGCACCTCCGCGACGGTGAGCTACAGCCACCTGGTGGGCGCGTTCGCGATGGCCGGCGTGGGCATGGGCCTGACTTTCGCGCCGATCAGCACCATGGCCCTGGCCAGCGTGAGCGAGCAGCAGCGAGGCGTCGCCTCCGGCGCCAACAACACCATCCGCGAGCTGGGCGTGGCGGTCGGCGTCGCCGCCCTGGCGTCAATCTTCAGCTCGTACGGCAGCTACGCCAGTCACGAAAGTTTCGTCGACGGTCTGCGGCCGGCCGTGCTGGTGGGCGCCGCGATCGTGGCCGCCGGGGCGGTGATCGCGCTGTGGCTCCCCCGGCGTGAGATCCACGCCGCCGAGAGCATCGACGGCTGAACGGCGATCGCGCGGCCCGCCGAGGTTCCCGCCTCGGCGGGCCGCTCGTTTCGCGTTTCCGTTCGGCGACACACTTTAACCCTGCGACACTTTCGCCCCGTGACACTTTCGCCCCGTGACACTTTCGCCCCGTGACACTTTCGCCCCGCGGCACTTTCCCTCCGCGACACTTTCGCCCCGCGACACGCTCTCCGCCCGCGACACTTTCGCCCGCGCGGCACGCTCCCCGAACCTTTCGCCCGGCGGCGTGCTCCCGCCCGCAACACTTTCGCCCCGCGCGGCACGCTCCCCGAACCTTTCGCCCGGCGGCGTGCTCCCGCCCGCGACACTTTCTCCCGGCGAACATGCTTTCCGCGCGGCGCGCTTTCCGCTTGCGGCGCCTTCAGTCGCCTGCGCGCCACCACAGATAGCCGGCCAGGCCGAGGGCCGCCAGGGCGATGGCGGCGCGCAGCGGGCGCTCCGGCGTGCGCCGGACCAGCGCCGGCCCCAGCCAGCTGCCGAGCAGGCACCCCACGCCGAGAAAGGCAGCCGCCGGCCAGTCGACCGGCGCCACCAGGGCGTAGATGACCGCGGCGGCCAGGTTGGACGCTCCGAGGGCGATGCTCTTCACCGCATTGGTCACCGGAAGCGGCTCGGTCGCGGCCACCGAGAGCACCGCCAGCATGAGTACGCCCGCGGCCGCCCCGAAATATCCGCCGTACACCCCGATCAGGAAGACGGCGGCCCCCAGCAGCGGAGGCGACATCGAGCGGTGCCCGGCCCAGCGGCGCAGCGGGTCGCGCAGCAGGAGCAGCGCCGCGCCGAGCGCGATCAGCACCGGCACGATCCGCTCGAACGCCTCCGACGGCGTCGCCAGCAGCAGCACCGCCCCGGCCAGCCCGCCGACCGCCGCGACCGCCGAGAGCCGCACCAGCCGCCGGCGATGACCGCGCAACTCCTGCCGGGCGCCGACCGCGGTGCCGACGGTGTTCGACAGCAGGGCCACCGTGTTGGTGACGTTGGCCGCGATGGGCGGAAGGCCGACCGCCAGCAACGCCGGATAGCTGGCCAGCGACGCGAGGCCGGCCATGGAGCCGGTCAGCCCGGCCCCGACGCCGCCGAGAGCGAGCAGGATCGCGTCGCCCGGCTGCACCGCGCCACCCTATCGGCCGCCCCCGCCGGCGGTGCGCTGCCGGCCGGAGTCGCAGCACGTGAGACAGCGGCCGACCGCGACCGGAGGCGCAGCAGGTAAGAAGGAGGTGCAGCAGGCGAGACGGAGGTGCAGCAGGTCAGACGGCGGCGCGCCCTCCCGGCCGGCGGCGCGCCGCGACCCGGAGGCGCAGCACGTGAGACGGCGGCCGGCCCCGAACCTGCGGTTGTGGACGCGCGCCCGCGTACGATATCGGCGTTTAAGGGGTTATGCGGTGTTGATTACCACGCCAGATCGAGCGCAACCGGAGCCCGGCGATCAGGGTGATGATGATCATGCAGGCGGATTCACGCCGGTGAGATCGTTCGCCGTGCGCCTCCCCGCCGCGGGTGATGCCGCCCGTGGGGCACCATGGGGTCGTGAGCATCGATGATCAGCTGGCGGAGTGGGGGCGGGGCGCGCAGGCGCTCGCGCTTCTCGACGCCGCTTTCGCGCAGGGCTGGATCACCTTTCTCGCGGAGCCTCGCGATCTGGCGTCGCTCGCGAAACTTTCCCAGCAAGACCCCGATCGCGTACGGGATGTGCTCGGCGCCCTGGTCGCGAACGGGATCGCCGTTGCCGAATCCGGGCGTTACCGGCTTGCCCCCGACGTCGCGGCGGCGGTTGCCGGCGACGCGCCCATGGACCTCGGCGCGAAAGTCGCGAACGCCCGGCTCGTGGCCCGGCAGGTCGAGAACGTGGTGCGCACCGGCGCGGCGCCACTGACCGCCCAGGAGGCCGTGGTGGTGGCGCGGTCCTTCGCGTTCCGGGCCGGTCCCGGTTCCCGCGCCGTGGTGACGATGTTGTTCGAGCCGATGCCGGAGATGTGGGAGGCGATGCGGGACGGCCGGCTGCTCGACGTGGGCAGCGGAGTCGGCGGTTTCGTGCTGACCGCCGCGACCATGCTGCCCGGCATGCGGGCGACCACTCTGGAGGTGGTTCCGGAGGTCGCCGCCGTCGCCGCGGCGCGGGCCAAGGACCTCGGAGTGGACGATCGGATCGACGTACGGTGCATGGACGCGCGCGATTTCGTCGCGGCGCAGGCGTACGACGTGGCGTTCTGGGCGCAGCCGTTCTTTCCCGCGGACGCGCGGGCCGCGACGCTCGCGACGATCCGGCGCAGCCTGCGTCCGGGCGGGTTGCTGCTGGTGCAGGAGCTGGAGGCGCCGTCGGAGGGTCCCGGTTTCGCGCTGCGCAGGCTCGTCGCGCAGGCGCAGGGAATTCCGTTCGCCCGGACGATCGAGGACCTGGTGGCCGAATGTGCCGACGCCGGTTTCGTCGACGCCCGCGTCATCACCTCCGATTTCGGGCGGGTGGCGCTGCTCACGGCGTGATCGTGCCCTCGGCTGGATTCGAACCAGCGACCTCCGGACTCGGAATCCGGCGCTCTCTCCCCTGAGCCACGAGGGCTTGCGGGTGACCGGCCGGATTCGAACCGGCGACCTCCGGGGCCACGTCCCGGCGCTCTGACCTGCTGAGCTACGGCCACAGTCGGGATAGCCGGATTCGAACCGACGGCCCCCGGTCCCCCGGACCGGTGCGCTACCAAGCTGCGCCACATCCCGCGAACTTTCATTTCCTTCGAGCGGCTGACCGGAATCGAACCGGTGGCCTCCACCATGGCGAGGTGGCGCTCGGCCTGCTGAGCTACAACCGCAAGAAAAACCGCCCGATCCCGGATCCGGGAGGGCGGCTCGGCGATCGCCGGCTGGCGCTAGCGGCGCCACCGTCCCGGAAGGGGCAGGGGAAAACCTCGAAGGCCGGTCACGGCAACCCGGCCGCACGGCGTGAGCCGCTGCGGAACGCTCGGGATATGCCGTGTCATCGCTTCTCTCCTACGCCCTGGAACTACGCCCCTGGAACCGGTCGGTGATTCCCAAGGTACGGGCGAGCCGAGCACGCGGGCAACGCATTAAGACAAAAGCCGGCGCCGGACCGATGAGAACGCGCAACGTCCGGCGTACAACCTCTGAGCGTGCCGTGGGGCGCGCGCCGGAGGAGAGAAACCATGGATGACCAGACGCTGCGCGAAGCGGTGGTGGCGGAGCGGACCGAGCTCGCCGCGATGCTCGGGGACCTGACGCCCGGGCAGTGGGCGGCGCCGTCGCTGTGCGCAGGATGGCGGGTCCGGGAGGTGGTCGCGCACATGACCATGCCGTTCCGGATGTCGGCGGCCGGTTTCGCGCTGGGGATGCTCAAGGCGCGGGGAAACTTTCATCGGATGGCGGATCGGCAGGCGAAGCAGGACACCGCGCGGCTGAGCGACGCCGAGTTGCTGGCGTCGCTGCGGAACAACGTCGAGCACCCGTGGCGGCCGCCGGGCGGCGGGATGGTGGGCGCGCTCTCCCACGACGTCATCCACGGGCTGGACATCTCGGTCGGGCTCGGGCTCGACCGGCGGCCGCCGGCGTCGCGGGTGCGGCTCATCCTCGATTCGATGAACAGCAAGAACATCCGCTACTTCGGTGCGGACCTGTCGGGGGTGCGGCTCGAGGCCGACGACCTCGACTGGAGTCTGGGCCAGGGCGCGCCGCTGCGGGGCAGCGCCGCCGACCTGCTGCTGGTGGTGTGCGGCCGGCGGATTCCGGCGCAGCTCCTGACGGGTACGGCGGCGGCGCGCTTCGCCGGCTGAGATGCGCCCCGCGCGCGGCCGGGCGAGAATCCGACAGGCGGTGGGGGAAACGCGCAGGTGGGGAAATCGGGCCGGCGCGGCGGATTCCGTTCGCCCACACGATCGGGGACCTGATGGCCGCGTGCGGCCATCAGGTCCGATTTCGGGCGGGTTGCGCTGGTCAGGGCACCGAGACCGGCATGACAGTCAAGGCCGGGCGGCGTAGACGCGGTTGAACGGCGTCTGCGCCACCTCACCGAACCGGCGGAACCCGGCCTCGGCGGCCAGCGCGGCGATCGGCGCCTCGCCGGCCTGGTTGCCCAGCGCGTCGGCGGCGCCCTCGGAGATGGCGTGCGGCACGCACAGGAACGTGGAGAAGGAGTAGTAGGACCGGCCGACCGGGGTGAGGTTCTCCGCCACCGACGTGCCGGCGAACGGCTCGACGATGAGCCACACGCCGTCCCCGGCGAGCGCGCCCCGGATGTGCCGGGCCGCCGCGAGCGGGTCACCCATGTCGTGCAGGCTGTCGAAGGTCGTGACCAGCCCGTATCCGGTCCCGGGAAAGTCCTGCGCGCGGGCGGCCGCGAAGGTGCACAGGCCGGCCGGGTGGGCCCGCGCCGCCGCCCGGGCGAGCTCGACCGAGCCCTGATGCGGGTCGAATCCGGTGACGGTCGAGGCCGGGTGGCTTTCGGCGAGAAGGCGGGTCGTGGTGCCCAGGCCACAGCCCACGTCGGCGACGGTGACGCCGGCGGCCAGCCGCTCGCCCAGCCCGTCGACGGCCGGAATCCAGGAACTGACCAGGTTGGCGACATACCCGGGGCGGAAGAACCGTTCGCAGCCGGTGAACACACCCGGGTGGTGCGTTCCCCACGCGACGCCGCGGCCGGTGCGGAAGGCGTCCTCGATCATCGCGCCGTCGGCGAGGCAGGCGGCCGCCAGTTCGAAACCACCCGAAAGATCCAGCCCGGCCGGATCAGCGAAAGCCAAGGCCTGTTCGGCGGTCATCGAGTACCGGCCCGTGGCGGGGTCGTACGAGATGTAGACGCTGGCCGCCTGCCCGGCCAGCCATTCGCGGACGTACCGTTCGGCGGTGCCGGTGTAGGTGGCCAACTCGGCCGAGGTGAACGGCCCGGCCTCGGCCAGCGCCCGGTACAGCCCCAGCTTGTCGCCGAGGATCACGTTGCCGGCCGAGATGGTCGCGCCGAGGTCGTTCACATAGCGGCCGAGCAGGTCGTCGAGCCGGCCCTGGTCCAGCGGGCGAGCGGGGTTCTCCTTGTTCACAGTCATGGCCGCGATCGTTGCCCGGCGGCGTTGCGGACACGTTGGGCAAACGTTGGCGCAAGCTAGGCGAGCAGGTCCGCGTACGTGTCCTGCGCCGCCCGGCACGGGTCGACCCCCAGTTCCTCGCGCAGCAGCGTCCTCAGCTTCTCGTAGGCGGCCAGCGCCTCGGCCACGTTGCCACGGGCCGCCAGTGCCCGCATCAGCAGCAGGTGCGCGGTCTCGCGCAGCGGGGCGACCTCGAGCAGTTCCCGCGCCGCGCGCTCCGCGCCGGGCAGCTCCGGGCCGCCGAGTTCCAGGCATGCCGCCGCGTAGCATTCGAGGCCGTTGGCGTACGCCTCGGCGAGGCGACGCCGCCACGACTCGACCCACACCGCGTCGGACTCGGGGAGAAACCGGCGACGGGCCACGAACTGCGCGGTCAGCGCGAGCGTCCAGGCCCGGCGCCAGTCGCGCCGGGCCAGCGCGGACTCGGCCGCGTGCAGGCTGGACAGGGCGGTCTCGACGTCCACGTGGGCCGGTTCCGGCAGGATGAGCGACAGGTCGGTGCGCCCGCGCAGCGCCTCCCGTCCGACGGCCGCGCGAACCTTGGAGACAATGACGTTCAGCGCCGCGGCCGCGGCGGCCGGCGGCGAGTCCGCCCACAACGCGCCGACGAGCGCGTCCCGGGTCACCCGCTGCGGGCGGGACAGGGCCAGGAAGGCGAACAGCAGCCGGCCCTGCCGCCCGGGCAGCGCCTGATCGACCCGGCGGCCGCCCAGCTCCACCGCGAACGCCCCACAGAGTTGGACCCGGCTGGACCCGGCTTCCACCGTCACGTTGCACACCTCGACCGGTTGGCGCTAAACCTGGAGGCTACCGCCGGAAAGGGGGCCCGGATGACGCGCCAGGTTCGCTGCGAATGCGGCTACACCGCTCGCGGCCAGACCGATGACGCGGTCATCGCCCTCGTCCTCACGCACCTGGAGACCGACCATCCCGACCTGGTCGGAACGGAGACGGCCGAGGACATCCGCGGGTGGATCGAGCTGCTGCCCGACTGATCCCGCGAAATACGCATTCATCGGCGGTCGCGACCGTGCGGCGGCGGCCGTGTTTCTCCGGCCGAAGTGCGGGCTCCCTCCGCTTCTCTTAGCGTCGATGGGGTGGCGGAGCAGAAGCCGAGCGGACGAGCCCCGGTGCGGCGGCCCCCGCGCGGCCGGGCGAAAGTCGGGCAGGCGGCGGGCAAGGCGCGGCTGCCCGAGCACGCGGTCACCGGCATCGTCGAGCCGGGCGTGGCGTCGACCCAGCCCGTTTTCGTGGATCCGAGCGGAACGCGGCGCCGGCGGGTGCGCGCGGTCGCGTACGCGATGGGGGTGTTGTTGATCCTCGCGCTGGCGGTGGTGTGGGTGAGTCAGCTGGTCGGACCGGCCGCCCCGCCGCCGCGGCCGGTCCCGTCCGTCTCGGTCCCGCGGTGACCGTCTACGGGACCCCGGCGCCGGTCGAGACCGGACCGCAACGGTCCCGGCGCGGGCCACGGTTGCTGTTCGCGCTGGTGGCGCTGCTGCTGATCGGGACGGTCGTGGTGGTCGAGGTGTACACCGACGCCGGATTCAGCCCGGACGGCACCACCCCGCGCTCGGCGCAGGACAACGACGTGCCCGCGGCCGTCCACGACGGCGGCGCGATCATCGGCATGGACGACGGGAAGCCCACCTCACGGCGGATGCCGGCCAGGACGATCGCGCTGACCTTCGACGACGGTCCCGATCCCACCTGGACTCCCCGCGTCCTCGACGTGCTCGCCAAGCACCACGTGCCGGCAACTTTCTTCGTGGTCGGCTCCCAGGTGGCGCGGAATCCCGGCCTCGCCCGGCGGATCACGGCCGAGGGGCACGAGATCGGCGCGCACACCTTCACCCACCCGGATCTCGCGCAACTTTCGCGGTGGCGCCGGCAAATGGAGAACTCACAGACCCAACTGGCGATCGCGTACGCCACCGGGCGCGGAACCGCGCTGCTCCGCCCGCCGTACTCGTCGACGGCGGACGCGCTCACCGACGACGATTACGCGACCGTGCGGGCGGTCGGCGAGCAGGGCTACCTGACCGTGCTCGACGACCTCGACAGCGAGGACTGGAAGCGGCCGGGCGTCGACCGGATCGTGCAGAACGCGACCCCGCGCGGCGACGACGGCGAGATCGTGCTGTTCCACGACGCGGGCGGCGACCGCGGGCAGACGGTGGCGGCGCTCGACCGGCTGATCCCGCTGCTGCAGCAGCGCGGCTACCGGTTCAGCACGGTGACCGGGCAGGTCAACCCCGAGGCGGGCACGGCGGAGGTCTGGCGGGGCCGGGCTCTCGCCTGGACCGTACGCGGGTCGGACGCCGTCCTGAGACTGCTCTGGGTCCTGCTGATCCTGGCCGGCGGCCTCATCGTGGCGCGCACGCTGATCCTTTTCGTGTTCTCGGTCGCGCATGCCCGGCGACGGCGCGCCCCGACCTGGTCGTGGGGGCCGGAGGTGAACGATCCGGTGACGATCGTGGTGCCCGCCTACAACGAGCGGGAGACCATCGGCGCCGCCGTGGCGTCGATGTCGCGCTCCGAGCACCCGGACGTGTCGGTGCTGGTGGTCGACGACGAGTCGACCGACGGCACCGCCGAGGTCGTCGAGGCCATGGACAACGTCCAGGTGGTACGGATTCCGAGCGGCGGAAAAGCGCGGGCGCTCAACGCCGGCGTGGCGCTGTCGCGGGCCGACCTGATCGTCATGGTCGACGCCGACACCGTGGTGCTGCCCGACTCCGTGCACCGCCTCGTCCAGCCGTTCGCCGACCCCGAGGTGGGCGCGGTCGCCGGCAACGTCAAGGTGAGCAACCGCCGCGGCCTGCTCGGCAAATGGCAGCACATCGAGTACGTGATCGGCTTCAACCTGGACCGGCGGCTCTACGACACTTTCGGCTGCATCCCCACCGTCCCCGGCGCGCTCGGCGCGTTCCGCCGGGCGGCGCTCGACGACACCCGCGGGCTCAGCACCGGCACGCTCGCCGAGGACACCGACCTGACCCTGGCCATCCAGCAGGCGGGGTGGCGGGTCGTCTACGAGGAGACGGCAGTCGCCTACACCGAGGCGCCGGCCACCGTCCGGCAGCTGTGGCGGCAGCGGTACCGGTGGAGCTACGGCACGATGCAGGCGCTGTGGAAACATCGCCACGGACATTTCGGCCGCACCCGGATCCCGTTCATCGCGCTGTTCAGCGTCGTGTTGCCGCTGCTCGCGCCCCTGATCGACCTGATGGCCGTGTACGGGCTGTTCTTCCTGGACCGGCAGATCACGTTGCTCGGCTGGCTGGCGATGCTGCTCGTCCAGACGGTGACCGCAGTGCTCGCTTTCCGCCTCGACCGGGAAAGTTTGCGCCCGCTGTGGACACTGCCGCTGCAGCAGGTCGTCTACCGCCAGGTGATGTACGCGGTGCTGCTCTCCTCGGCCCTGGCCGCGCTGACCGGGCGACGGCTGGGCTGGCAGAAGATACGACGGACGGGAGATTTCAGCGCCGCGCCGAGTGGGTAGAGGGATACCATGCCCCGCCCTGGAGAAGTTCTCGGTGATCGATATCGGCTGGACGACCGGATCGCAGCCGGCGGCATGGGCGAGGTCTGGCAGGCCACCGACACGGTGCTCGGCCGGGAAGTCGCCGTGAAGACGCTGCACGCCGGACGGGCGGAGGATCCCGGCTTCCAGACGCGCTTCAAGCACGAGGCGCGGGCGATGGCGGTGCTGCACCACCCCGGGGTCGCCGACGTCTACGACTACGGGCAGAGCGGGCCGGACGCGTACATCGTGATGGCGCGCGTCGAGGGTGAGGCGCTCAACCAGCGGATCGCGGCCCGCGGCCGGCTTTCGCCCGCGGAGACGATGTCGATCGTGGCGCAGGCCGGGCGGGCCCTCGAGGCGGCGCACCGGGCGGGCATCGTGCACCGCGACGTCAAGCCCGGAAACCTGATCATCCGGCCGGACGGCACGGTGGTGCTGGTCGACTTCGGGGTGGCGCGCTCGGCCGAGTCGGCCGCCCTGACCGGCGCGAAAGAGGTGGTGGGCACCGCCCTCTACATCGCCCCCGAGCAAGTTTCCAAGGAGACAACCGGGCCTCCGGCCGACGTGTACGCGCTGGGCTGCGTCGCCTACCACTGCCTGACCGGGCACCCGCCGTTCATGGGCGACAACCCGATCGGGATCGCCGTGCAGCACCTCGAGGACGAGCCGCCGCCCCTGCCGAACGACGTCCCGATGCCGGTACGCGTCGTGGTGGAGACGGCGATGGCCAAGGACCCGGCGGCCCGCTTCTCGTCGGCGTCGGCGATGGCGGACGCGGCCGAGCTGGCCTCGGCCGGCGCGGGGACCACCGCGATCCTGGCCGCGCCCGGCGCGCTGGGGGCGACGGCCGCCGGGGCCTGGTCCGGCACGGCGGCCACGACCCGCCCGGCCAGCCCCGCGGGATCCGGGACGGCCGTGCTTGCGATGCTGCCGGACGGGCCCGGTGGCCCCGGCCCCGGCGCGAAGAACAACCGGCGGCGAAACTTGCTGCTCGGCGCCGCCGCCCTGATCGTGCTGGGCACCCTCGCGACCGTCCTGACCCTGGCCAACGTCGGTGGCAACCTGCCCAGCACTCCCCCGGCCGACGCGACCAGCGGCGCCAACGTCTCCCCCGCCGCGCCGGCCGGCAACGCGACGAAGAAGAACGGCAACCGCGAAACCACGAGACCCGCCGGCCAGAACGCCACCACCAAGACCGGCGTCCCGGGCCCGGCCGCGACGCCGACCCCGAGCCAGGCGCCGACGACCGAGCCGACCACCACGGCGCCGCAGCAGACGTCGACCACGGCGACCACCGAGCCCGAGGCGACCACCACCACCGACGACAACAGCGGCCCCGGTGGAGGCGACGGCGGCGGGAACGAGGGCGAGGGCGGCAGCGGCGGCGGCGACCAGGACGAGGCCGCCGCCACGCCGACCCCCTGAATCAGCCGATGTGGATCCAGATGTCGTCGAGCGAGCCGTGGAACTGGTCGTTGTCGGCGCCCACGCCCTTGCCGCCGATGCTGAACGGCTGAGCCGACGTGACGGCCAGGTCTTCCGGGACGGCCTCGCCGGCCTGCATCAGCCCGTCCACCACGATCGACAGCGTCGGGCCGCTCCGGCGGCACTCCAGGGTGTGCCACTTTCCGTCCGCGATCGACTGACGGCTGCGCGCGATGTGCACGGCCGTCTCGTTCGCGCCGGCCATGCCGCAGCTCGGTTTCCCGGAGACCCCGTCGACCTGCAGCTTGTACTGGCCGCCGCCGGTCGAGTAGCCCTTCTGCAGAATGTTCTCGCCGCTGGCCGTCTCGGCCGGCGCCAGCAGCACCGACGCGCCGTAGCGCAAATTTCTCGCGCCGGGGTTCAGGTCCGGCGTGTCGGCAGCCTGCAGCACGAGCCGCGGGCAGGCCGTGCCGGTGCACTTGGGCGGGAACGTCAGCGCCTGTCCCGTCCCGCGCGGCGTCAGGGTGATCTTCGCGCCGTTGCGGGTGACGGCCCGCAGCAGGTGCCCGTGTGCCGACCCGTCGTCGAAGGTCCCGTCCGCGATCGTGGTGTCGAAGTTGTACGACGCCACGTAGTCGCTCGCGGCCGTGGCCTTCTCCTCGTGCGGTGTGACCCCGGCGAACTGCACGTACCGCTTGCGGGTCACCCCGCCGACCTGGGTGAAGTCGCCGACCGCGCTGATCGCGCCGAGCGCCGGGCTGGTCGCCAGCTGCCGGGTTCCGGCGACGCCGTTGGCCTGCGGCGACCAGTCGAGCAGGTTGCCCTGGCTGTCGACGGCGGCGAGTTTCCCGCGCGGCACCGAGCCGTCGGTGCACACGCCCTTGACGCCGTTGTTCGAGGTGGTGCACGCCTTGTCGAAATGCCCGCCCACATACGTCGTGCCGTCGAGCTCCGCGATCGCTTGCGCGTCACCGTCGAAAACGCGCGTCCATCGGGTCGCGCCCGCCTGCGTGTAGGCGACCGCCCGCCCGCCGAGACCGCCGAGGGCGGCGTAGACCCCGGTGCTGTCGGCGGCGAGCGCGAAAACTTGCGACACCGGTTTCGGCAGGAACCCCTTGTCGAGTACGCCGGTGGCCGGGTCGACCGCGCTGAGGCGGAGGGTCGAGCTCACCCCGTTGGTCCTGTGGAAACGGCCGCCCAGATAAACCCGGTTGTTCGCGAGAGCGAGCGCGTTCACCACGTCGTCCACGGTCGGCGCCCACGCGTCGAGCGCGCCCGTGGCCAGCGTGAACGCGGCCAGGTTGGTGCGGGGCACCCCGTCGACCGCGGTGATCCGCCCGCCGACGTAGAGACGGCCGGCGCCGGCGACGAGCGCGTTCGGCTGGCCGAGCACGGTGTGCCGCAATGACGTGGTCACGCCGCTGGTCGCGCCGATCCCGGCCACCGCGTCCCGCGGCTCGCCGTTGATCGTGTCGAAGTCGCCGGCGGCGAAGACCACGTCGCCGTCGACGGCGAGGGCGCGCACGTTCGCGTCGGCGCTCGGATTCCACGGCAGCAGGGCGCCGGTGCGGGCGTCGAAGGCGGCGAGGCGGGTCCGGGCGACGTTCTTGCCGCCGGCGTTGGCGGTGGTGAAGTTTCCGCCGACGTAGACGGCGCCGCCCCGGTAGGCGACCGCGTAGACGGGACCGTTGAACGACGGCGACGTCACCGGGTCGGGCGAGACCACCTCGGCGAGGGCGGCGCCGCCGGCCGCGACAACGACCGTGGCGACGCCGACGATCAGCGTTCGCCGGGCGAGCGATTTACCGCTTTTTCGCAAGTTGAGCACATTGCACGTCAACGGTGGTCCGGCGTGGAAGATGCGCAACCGATCGGGTGGCAAATCGGACCGAAGGGGGTAACACGGTCGAAGCTCATCGCCCACGTTCAATGTCTCGCGCCGCGGGAATCTATGCTTCCGGCGTACGCGTGAGAGACAGAGGGAGAAACGCCGTGCCGCAACGTCGCCTCGCCGCCCTGCCCCTCGCCCTGGTCGCGACGGCGGCCCTGGCCGCCGGCTGTTCGATCGAGATCTCGCCGGAGAGCGTGCCGGTGCCGTTCAGCGTGGCGCCGACCCCGTCCGCCTCGGCCGGCGTGCCCAAGTACGTGTGCACGGCCGCCTACAAGATTCTCACCGACGGCGCGGTCCGGCTCGCCGGGTACATGACCGGCGACGGCGAGCACGCCCGGCAAGGGCTGCGCGACACTTTCGCCGACATGGCCGGCAAGCTCGATGCCGAGGCCGCCGGCACCACCGACCCCGCGCTGAAGCAGGCGCTGGGCGAGGTGTCGTCCGACCTGACCGCGGCATCCCAGCAGCAGGATCCCAAGGCGTACGTCAACGGCGGTTTCCAGACGGTCGGGCAGAAACTCGACGACGCCTGCCCATCGGCTTAGGGCAGGTCGACCGGGTAAGGCTCGGCGAAGTCGGCGGAGCGGCTCACGCTTTCCCACTTCTGCGCCTCGGCCAGCTCCCGGCGGGCGTCGGCCTGCGCCATCGTGGTCGCGTTCACGCCGAGCGGCAGGTGGGTCGGCGCGTCGTCACCGTGCACGACGCGGACGAGAATTTCGCCGGCACGTTTCGGGTCGCCGGCGGAAAGGTTCGGTGAGTCCATGCCGCGCACGCGCGCACCGACCGTCGCGTCGTAGGCCGGCGGCACGTCGTGGATCGTCATCGACGAGCCGGCCCAGTCGGTGGCGAACCCGCCCGGCTCGACCACCAGCACGCGCAGGCCCAGGGGCGCGGTTTCGACGGCGAGGACCCGGCTGAGCCCATCGACCGCGAACTTGGCGGCCTGGTAGGAGCCGAGCCCGGCGCTGCCGCCGACCCGGCCGCCGATCGAGGAGATCTGCACGATCGTGCCGCTCCCCCGCTCGCGCATCCCGGTCAGCACCGCGCGAGTCACGTTGTAGACGCCCCAGAAGTTCGTCTCGAACTGGCGGCGGAAGTCCTCTTCGGTGGTGGTCTCGATCGGGCCGAGGTTGGCGTAGCCGGCGTTGTTGACGACCACGTCGATCTGCCGGTTCGCGGCCCTGGCGACGGCCTCGGCGTCGGTGACGTCGAGCTCGACGGGAACGACGCGGTCGCCGTACGCGTCGACCAGGTCTTTCAGTTGCGAGGGGCGGCGGGCGGTCGCGATGACCCGGTCGCCCGCGGCCAGGGCGGCCTCCGCGATGGCGCGGCCGAGACCGCGGGAGGCGCCGGTGATGAACCATGTCTGTTCGCTCATGCACTTAGTAAAACGCGGTTGTGTTATTAGCGCAACGAGGTTGTGTTAATCTTCGGGTGTGACGTCGGCGACTCCCCAGCGGGCCCGCAGCGCCTCCGCCAAGGCCCAGCGCTCGCAGGACATCCTGGCCGCGGCCCGGGCGCTGGCGATGAGCCGCCCGGTCCGCGACATCACGCTGACCGACGTGGCGGCGGCGGTCGGCCTCCACAAATCCGCCATGCTCCGATATTTCGAGACAAGGGAGCAGATCTTCCTCGCGCTGGCGGCCGAGGGCTGGCGCGAGTGGACCGCCGCCGTCCGCACGGCCCTGCCGGCCGCCGGCGCCGGCCCGGCCGCGGTGGCCCGGCTCCTGGCGCACACCCTCGCCTCCCGCCCGCTCTTCTGCGACCTGCTCGCGCAGGCCCCGCTCAACCTCGAGCGCAACGTCTCCCTCGAGGTCGTCCGCGACTACAAGACCTCCAACCGCGCCGCGCTCGGCCCGCTGGTCGACGACCTGCGAAACTTGCTCGCCCTGACCGAGCAACAGGTCATCGACGTCATCTCCACCGCCACGAGCATGGCCGGCGCCCTCTGGCAGATGGCCGCGCCCGGCACGACCCTGCGAACTTTCTACGAAACCAACCCCGACCTGGCCCACGCGGTCGTCGACGTCGAGCCCCGGCTGACCCGCATCCTCACCGCGCTGCTGACCGGTCTGCGCTGAGTTGTCACACCGCCGCCGGCGGTGCGTCATGGCGCAGTTCATGTCGGGCGCGGGCGCGTCCCCGTTCACCAGCGCCAACAGCGTGACGTTTGCCTATCTTGGCTGGTCAGCGCTGTGGATCGCGCTGGTCCTGGGGCTGGCCGGGGTGGCCCTGGCGCGCCGCGACCTGTGACCACCGGGGCCAGCCAGGGGGCCGCCCAGGGTCTCCTACTGGTTCGGCGGAGGGGGTGCTGGGGAAATCTGTAGTCACCACAGAGAAAGAGGAGCACCTCCGATGGCCACGATCCACATGCACGAGACGACCACCCTGACCCCCGAGCAGTTCGTCGCCGGGGTGACCGACTTCGGGCCGGGCCGCCAGGAAATCATCACCAACAGCGCCGACGGTGACCTCGAGGTCCACTCGCAGAGCCCGCGCCGGGCGGACGTCACCGAGGGCAAGGGCGGCGTCTGGGAGCGGCTGCAGTACGACTGGTCCGACCCGAACCGCATCGTCATGCGCACGATCGACTCCAACCTCTGGGGCGGGGCGTCCGGGCATACGTACACGATGACCCGTCAGGCCGACGGCACCACCGCCATCGACGCGGTCGTGGTCCGCGAGGGCAAGAACGTCAAGGGCAAGCTGGTCGGGGCGCTGCTCGGCTCGGTCGCCAAGGGCGGGCTGGTCAAGGCGTTCGGCAACACGGTCAAGGCGATCGAGGCCCGCAACGGCGTCGTCTCCCGCTGACCGCCGGCCTCGCCGGCAACTTTCGCGCGCCGGCTTTCACGCACCGGCAACTTTCGCGCGCCGGCTTTCACGCACCGGCAACTTTCGCGCGCCGGCTTTCACGCACCGGCTTTCGCGCATCGCTTCATCGGCGCGTGCGTTGGGTCAGGACCACGCAGATCAGCACGACCAGCGCCGCACCGATCGAGGCCGGGGTCACGGACTCGCCGAGCAGCAGCGCCGACCAGGCCAGGGTCAGGACCGGCTGGGCCAGCTGGATCTGCCCGACCTGGGCGATGCCGCCGCGGGCGAGGCCCGCGTACCAGGCGAAGAAGCCGAGAAACATGGAGACCACGGTGACGTAGCCGAACGCCGCCCAGGCCGCTCCGCCGGCGCGAGGCGGGTGCACGAGGGCCGCGCCGAGCGCGACCGGCAGGGTGACAGGCAGGCTCAGGACCAGAGCCCAGCAGATCGTACGAGCGCCGCCCAGTTCCCGGGCGAGCGCGCCACCCTCCGCGTACCCGAGACCGCAGAGCACCACCGCGGCGAGCAGGTAGAAGTCCGCGGCCGTGAGGGCGCCGTGCACCTCGCCGCTGACGATCAGGAAGGTGAGCACCGCGCTCACCCCGGCCAGGCTGGCGATCCAGAACAGCGGAGGTGGACGCTCACCGGCCCGCAACACCGCGAAGATCGCGGTCATGGCGGGCAGCACGGTGACCACCACCGCGCCGTGCGCCGAGGTCTGCGTGGTCAGCGCGAGGGAGGTGAAGAACGGAAAGCCGAACACGACACCGAGCGCGACGACCGTGAGCCGCCGCCACTGGATTCCCGACGGCCGCGGCGCTCCCGTCAGGCCCAGGTAGACCCAGGCCAGTGCCGCCGCCCCGACGGCCCGGCCGAACGCCACGAACCACGGGTCGATCTCGTGCACCGCCACCCGGGTGGCCGGCAACGACATGCTGAACGCCAGCACCCCCAGCGCCCCGAGGGCGAGGCCGCCGATCCGATCCGCTGTTACCGTCGGCGGCGCAGTAGCGCTACTCTGTGCTGTCATGGAGAACGGTAACGCAGTCGACCGCGTTATCCAAGATCTGCGCGCGCTCGCGGCGGCCGGCGCACCCGGCGCCCGCCTGCCCTCGATGCGCGAGCTGACCGCCCGGCATCACGCCTCGCCGGTGACCGTGGCCGAAGCCGTGCGCCAACTGGCCGCTCAGGGCATCGTCGAGGCGCGCCCCGGCCGCGGCACGTTCGTCGCGCCACGAGCCGGCCTCCCCCGCCTGCCCGATCTGTCCTGGCAGACGGTCGCGCTGGGCGCCCGTCCCGGCGGCGAAGCAGACATGCAGGCGTTACTCGCGTTACCCGCGCCGGGCGCGATCCCGCTCTCCGGCGGCTACCTGCACCCCGACCTCCAGCCGTCCGCCGCCCTCGGCGCCGCCCTGGCCCGCGCCGCCCGCCATCCCGCCGCCTGGGAGCGCGGCCCGGTCGAGGGCCGCGAAGATCTGCGCGCCTGGTTCGCCCGTTCGACCGGCGGCGGCCTGCGCGCGGACGACATGGTCATCTGCCCCGGCGGCCAGGCGGCCCTCTCCTCGGCGCTGCGCTCGCTGGCCGATCCCGGCGACACCCTGCTCGTCGAGTCCCCCACCTACCTGGGCGCGCTCGCCGCCGCCCGCGCCACCGGCCTGCGCGTCGTGCCCGTGCCCATGGATGCCGACGGCGTGCTCCCCGGCCAGCTCGCCGCGGCCTTCGCCCGCACCGGCGCCCGCCTGTTCTACTGCCAGCCGCTGCACCACAACCCGACCGGCGCGAGCCTGTCGTCGCGCCGCCGGGCCGCGGTCCTCGATGCCGTACGCGACGCGGGCGCGTTCCTCATCGAGGACGACTACGCCCGCGACCTCACCATCGACGGCGATCCCCCCGCGCCGCTGGCCGCCGACGACCCCGACGGCCACGTCGTCTACCTGCGCTCGCTCACCAAGCCGGCCGCCCCCGGCCTGCGCATAGCCGCCGCCGGCGCCCGCGGCCCGGCCGGCGCCCGGTTGCGCGCCGCCCGCCTGCTCGACGACTTCTTCGTGGCCGGCCCCCTGCAGCAGGCCGCCCTCGAGTTCCTCACCGCCCCGGCCTGGTCCCGCCACCGCCGCGCCCTGCGGACCGCCCTGCGCGAGCGCCGCGAGGCCCTGCTGACCGCCCTGCGCCGCCACTTGCCGTCGCTCGTGCCGCCGGCGATCCCGCGCGGCGGCCTGCACCTGTGGGTCCCGCTCCCCGACGGCCTCGATGACGTGGAGGTGACCGCCGCCGCGGCGGCCGAGGGCGTGGTCGTCTTCCCCGGCCGCCCCTGGTACGCCGCCGAGCCGCCGGCGGCTCATCTGCGGCTCACCTACGCGGCCGCGCCGCCCGACCTCATGGACGAAGCCGTCCGGCGCCTGGCCCGCGCCGTCTAAACCACGAGGTCGAGCAGGAACACGCAGATCACGCCGACCACGGAGATGATCGTCTCCATGATCGACCAGGTTTTGACGGTCTGCCCGACGGTCATCCCGAAGTACTCCTTGACCAGCCAGAACCCGGCGTCGTTGACGTGCGAGAAGAACAGCGACCCGCACCCGATCGCCAGCGCCAGCAGCGAGACCTCAGGTCTGTCCAGCGTGGCCGCCAGCGGCGCCACGATGCCCGCCGCCGTGATCGTCGCGACCGTTGCCGAGCCGGTCGCCAGCCGGATGCCTACGGCGACCAGCCAGCCCAGCAGCAGCGCGTTGATGTGCGCGTCCTGCGCCGCGTCCGCAACCACGTTGCCCACGCCCGCGTCGACGAGCACCTGCTTGAAGCCGCCGCCCGCGGCGACGATCAGCAGGATCCCGGCGATCGGCGGCAGCGAGCCGCCGAGCACCGCGTTGGTTTCGCGCCGGTCCATGCCGGAGCGCTTGCCGAGGGTCCACATCGCCACGAGCACACCGATGAGCAGCGCCACGGGCGGGTTTCCGAGCACGTCGAGCGCGCCGCGCACGCTGTTGCCCTTCTCCAGGGTCAACTCCCCGACCGCCCGGGCGAGCATCAGCAGGATCGGCAGCAGCACGGTCAGCACCGCCGCCCAGAAGCCCGGGTTGCGCCGGTGCGTGCGCTCCGGCCGGGTCGCGTCCTCCGTGTAATCCTCGTCGCCGGACGCCGCGCCCGCGCCGACCGGTTCGAGCAGCGCCGGCACCGGCACCCGCACCCGCTTGGAGATCCAGTTGCCGTAGACCGGACCCGCCACGATCACCGTCGGGATCGCGCAGATCAGGCCGAACAGCAGCGTCAGGCCGAGGTCGGCGTTGAGGCTGGAGATCGCGACCAGCGGGCCGGGGTGCGGCGGCACGAGGCCGTGCAGCACCGAGAGGCCGGCCAGCGCGGGGATGCCGATCCGGAGCAGGCCGATGTCGGTACGCCGGGCGACCAGGAGCACGATGGGCACCAGCAGTACCACGCCGACCTCGAAGAACAGCGGCAGGCCGACGAGCGCGGCCACGCCGGCCATCGCCCACGGCAGGGCCGAGCCGGAGACCCGCTGGACGATCCGGTGGACGATCCCGTCGGCGCCGCCGGATTCGGCCAGCAGCGCGCCGATCATCGAGCCGAGCGCGATGAGCAGGCCGACGCTGCCGACGGTGCTACCGAGACCGGTGCTGAAGGACGTGACCGTGGCGCCCGGCGCGGCCCCGGCGACCAGGCCGAGGACCGCCGAGCCGAGGATCAGGGCGAGGAACGGGTGGAACTTCGCCCACGCGATGAGCAGGACGACGGCCGCGATGCCGAGCACCGCGGCGAGCACGAGTTGGGTAGTCCCGGCATCGGTTATCGCCTCGGCGGCGAGCGGCATCATGCGTGCGCGTTACCCCCGCCGTACGGATTTCAATCTTGCCGAAAGGCCGCAGGGGGTAGCAGGGACATATGCCCAGGTCGATCGGTCCGGAGATTCGTGCCGCCGCCCGCCACCTCGGGGACGCGATCAATCAGGTCGCGGCGGCCACGTCGGTGCTGCGACGCGAGCCGGCCGGCGCGACCGGCGAGGCAAGGCGGCTCGCGCTTCTGTTGTTGCGGCTTCGCGAGGCGTACGCGGTGGCAAGCGGCGAACCGGGTCTGGCGCCGGACGCGACCGAACGGGTGCTCAAGGCCGAACGGGCGGCGCGGCAGGCCCTGGTCGCCCGCCACTGAACGGACCCTCCGCCGGCAAGGGGCCAAGCGGGTCGTCGAGGCGCGGAGCCTGGGCAGCTCGGAGCGCATCGACCACCGACTTGACGATGTCCGCCATCACCTTCACTCCAACCGGCGGGGCCGGGGGGATTTGGCCCCGAGGTGGGGCCTTGGGTGACGGGTTGAACAGGATGTTGACGGCGTCCCGGATGCGCTGTTCCGCCTGTGTTCGCGGAAGCCGCGCCAGGTCGGCGAGCTCGGCGTGGCCGGCCGTGAACTCGATGCGGCCCCACTCGCAGCGCAAGCCCTCCGCGTCCACGGCGACGGTGCACCGTCCTTCCCGGCCGTCCAGGACTTCACCGCGCACGTCGAAGGCCGTCGCCTCCACCGGCTTCCGCGGGTCCCGCCCGGCCGCCCCCGGGTGACGCGCGGCCGCACCGACGGGCTCGAACGGCGTCCGCGGGTCTCGCTCGGGTGTCAGCAGGGCGCGCACGGCGGCCACGGCGACCGCGCGGACGGGCTCGATCCGGTCGGCGGACAAGCCGGCGAGCAGGGCTCCGGCGCGGGGCGAGTCGCCCAGCAGCTCCGCGATGTGCGCCCGCGACCACCACCGCCCGGGCTCGGCCCGCAGGGCCTGGACGATCCGCTCGGCCATCGGCCCCGCCCCGCTCCCGTCGAGAAGACCCAGCAACGCGGCCACCTGCCGGGGCGAGCGCTTCTCGACGACAAGACCGAGGAAACGGTCCACCAGGTCGGGACGACGGCCGGCGGTGCCGGCGGGCTCGGGCGCGACGTGCCAGACCCGGGCTGTCCAGCGCGGCACGTCCTCGTGAAGCGCGAGCCCTTCGAGCAGGGCGTCCGTGCCGGCCGTGTCGCCGGCCGACCACACCCGGGTCAGGTACGCCAGGACGATGCCGGGCGGCTCGCGGATCACCTGCTCGGCGAGCTGCGAGCGGATGGTGCGACGATTTGCGGCTGCCGCGGCCACGCGAGCGGCCGCCGTGGGCGAAGCGACAACCGCATCGATGACCATCGCCTTGCGTTCGGGCCGGAGGTCGTCGACGTCCAGTGTGAAGCGAGATAGGACGATCTTCGTCACCGCCACCAGGTCGTCGACCACTTTGTCGAGTGCAGCTGGAGCCGCCCTGGCGACGCGCCGGACGACGCTGCGCTGCTGCGGCCGGTCCATTCCCTGGGTCATCCGGGGCACATGGTCGACGTGCGCCTCGGCGAGCCGGTCGAGGAACGCCGCGGCCCCGTCGGCGTCGTCGAGCAGCACGATGAGGGCGCCGGCCTTCGCCGGGTCGTCCTGGTCCGCCACGGCGTCGGTCAGGAAGCCGAGCGCGAGCGGGTCGGCGTCCTCGAGGTGGCGGAACAGCTCGGCGACCTCGCCGGCGTCGCGGTTCGCGGCCGCCTCGACGACGCGCCGCGCGTCCCACGGCCGGCCCGCCTCGGCCACCGCTCGCAGGCAGCCGATGGTCTCGGCGATCGGGCGCCGGGCCGCGGCCTCGGCGACCAGGTCGCCCGCCTCCTCGTCGTACCCGCCGCGCCACAGCATTTCGGCGAGCACCAGCAGGTCTGGACCGGTCAGCGTGGAAGCCGCCGAGGTGACGGCGTCCTGCACCGCGTGCGGGACTGCGGTCGCCCGCAGTGGCAGGAGCATGGCGGCGTAGTCGCCGGGACGCCGGCACTCGCTCAGCGCCCGGCCGACCAGCTCACGGGCCTGATCCGTGCGACCGGCCTCGTGCATGGCCTCGGCGAGCAGCGCGATGTCCACGGGGATGCGCCGGGCAAGGACCGCGCTGGCCGCCGCGTAGACGACGTACGCCGCCTCCTCCCGCCCCGCCTCCCGCAGCACGTCGCCGAGGCCGGCCGCGTCACCCGGCGGGATCCGGGCGGCGGTGCGCTCCAGCAGCGTGTCCAGCACTCCGTCCGGCTCCAGCTCGGTGGAAAGCGTAGCGACCAGGGCGATCATGTCGTCGGGCCGGCCGAACCGAGCGTCGACGGCCGCGTCCAGCAGCGCGTCGCGCTCGGGTGGGGTCAGCCGTCCCGCGATCGCCACGACCGCCGCCGCGTCGAGCCCGGCGACCTGCCGGCGGATCCGGGCCAGCACGGCCGGGCGCCGCAACCCCACGAGCATGCCGATCAGGTCCGTCACCTCGTGGGCCGGCCGGCGCGCGGCGGCCGTGAGGATGCGGTCGGCGTCGGTGGTGGCGCCGGTCCCGTCCAGGGCTTCGACGATCCCGACCACCTCCTGCCGGGCCCGCCCGGCGCCGATCGCGTCGAGGAGCGCGCCGGCGGCCCGGTCGTCACCGTCCGAGCGCATCTCGGCGAGCCGCCTCAGAACCGCGGCCGGGGCGAGCCACGGCGGCCGGACGGCCGCGGCGGCCGGCGCCGGAGGCGGCGACTCAACGGGCGGCGACTCGACGGGCCGGGCCGGACGCACGGCCCGGTTTCGGGCGAGCACGATGTGGTGGCCTCGGTTGCCGACGCGCTGCTGCGGTACCGGGTGGCTGGCCGCGACGAGGCGGTCGCGCAGCCGCCAGTACACGTGCTCGGTGCTCAACAGCTCCGCGCCGCCGGGCACGCCCTCCGACAACAGCCGCACCAGCTCCCCGGTGAAGGCGGTGAGCGGAGCGCCCGGCGGGGCGACCGCGAGACTGCGCTCGTCGCAGGCGGTGAGCAGATAGGTGCCCTCGACGATCGTCTGGTCGGCGAAGTCGCCCATCGTCGCCTTGCCGCTGTAGCAGCAGTCCAGGATTACCACCTTGGACGGGCAGCGAGCCTCCAGCATCGCCCGGCGGACACGGTGGTAGTCGACAGCCCGATGGATCGGGTCGTTCTCGGCGTTGCCAAGAGCCAGGAACAACTGGCCCGAGTCGATGTCGAGCAGGCCGTGCCCGGCGAAGTAGAACAGCAGCGTGTCCGTGGCGGCGCGGGCGGCGTCGAGCAATGCCTCCTCGACATCGTCGGTGACGGCCGCATCCGTGAGCGCCACGCAATGCTCGGACGGCAACCCCCATATCTCCGGGTCGGTGAGCAGGTCCCACAGGCGTGCGACATTGCGGGGCACGGCCGGCAGCGGGCTGAGGTGCGTGTATTCGGCCGGTCCGACCAGCACGGCCCGGGAACCCGACGGATCGGGCAGCATGAGATCAGTCGTCGTCATCCAGCGCCGCCCGCAGCGCCTTCTCCAGCACGGCCAGGCTCTCCGGCGAGTCGCCGGCGACGGTCACCCGCACGCCGTCGACCTCGATGGTGATCGGCGGTTTCCGCGGGTGGGTGCCGAGCCAGGCCCGCAGCGCCACCAGGAAGCTGCCGAGCGCGATCGAGTTGCTGAGCACGATGTTGACGATCTCGGCGGCCCCCTGGTGCGCGGGGCTGGGGTCGGCGGTGACTTCCAGGCCCGGCGAGCGGCGGAGCCAGTCGTACAGGGATCGGAGCACCGGGAGATCTTGCTGGTCAGCGACGCCGGCGATGGCCCTCATGCAAGGGATTCAAGCACGTCGGGCCGACCTCCGTGTCAGCCCGCGAGTGCCGCCTTCACGCCGCGCGTGACGTCGTCGGCGAGGATCTCGGTGAGGCCCTCGGCGACGCCGTCGAGGGCCAGCGCGGCCACGATCGCCGGGTCGGTCTTCTGGTCGGCCGGGATGGTCGCCGCCATATCGGTGTCCATGTAGCCCACATGCAGGCCGGATACCGCGATGCCGCGAGGGGCGAGCTCGTCGCGTACGGCGTTCGTCAGCGCCCAGCCCGCGGCTTTCGCCCCGCTGTACGCCCCCGCGCCGGCCGGGTGGTACCACGACAGCACCGACAGCACGTTGAGGATCGCGCCGCCGCCATTGGCCTCGATGATCGGCGCGAATGCCCGGGTCACGGCCAGCGTGCCGTAGTAGTGGGTGTCCATCTCGAGGCGGATCAGGTCGAGGTCGCCGTCGATCAGCGACTGGTGGGTGCTCGACCCGGCGTTGTTGATCAGCAGGGTGACGTCTGTGGCGGCCTTGGCGGCCCGCTCGACCGAGGCCGGGTCGGTGACGTCGATCTGCAGCGGGATCGCGCCGGGCAGGTCGACCGTCTCGGGGTTGCGGGCGCCGGCGTACACCTTGGCGCCGCGCTCGAGCAGCTGAGCGGCGAAGTGGCGGCCGAGGCCGCGGTTGGCGCCGGTGACGAGGGCTACGGAGTTCGTGAGGTCCATGCCGGTTAGATTACTCATATCATCTAAGCCGGGCAAGGCAATAGATGACACACACCATCTATACTTGGCGGCATGGGACGGGTTTCGCAGGCGCAGGCGCAGGAGAACCGGAAAAGGATCATCGAAACCGCGGCCCGGCTGTTTCGCGAACGGGGCGTGGCCGGGGTCAGCGTGGCCGACGTGATGGCCGAGGTGGGGCTGACGCACGGCGGCTTCTATAAGCAGTTCGCCTCGAAGGAGGCCCTCGTGGCCGAGGCCGTCGGGCAGGCGTTCGGAGAGCTGACCGACCGGCTCGGCACCGTCGACCGCGAAAATTTCGTGCGGACCTACCTGTCGGCGGAGCATCGTGACCGGCCGGGCGACGGGTGCCCGGCGGCCGGATTCGGGGGCGATCTCTCGCACGAGCAGCCGGGGGCCGCCGTCGACGCGTACGCGAAAGGCCTTGATCTTTATGCCCGCGAGCTGGGCAGTCTCGCGGACGTCGCCACGCTCGTCGGCGCGATGGTGCTCGCCCGCGCGACCGCGGGGACGGAAGTTTCCGGCCGGGTCCTGCAAGCGGCGCGGGAGCGGCTGCTCAGCGAAGCCTGAACTGTTCCTCGAGGATGCCCAGCGCCGCCTCGACCTCGGCGAGATTGCTCGGCTCGAAGCCGCCGCCGTCGCGCCCGCCCGGGGGCGCGACGGCCAGCACCACGCCGACCATCGCCCCCGCGATCACCCGGTACGTGACGTCGTCGTGCGGCTTGCCGTCCCGGTCGGCGAGCGCGGCGGCCAGCATGTCGATCGCGAGCACCGTCTGGTTCATCGCCCGGACGCGCAGCTCGGGGACGGACTGGTAGATGGCCTGGCGGCGCATCTCGCTCGACCACTCCTCGGGGCTGAGGTTGAGGAAGACCTCACGCATCCCGTTGAGCAGGGCCCGGACCGGCGAGGTGCCCGGCGGCTGCGCCTTGATCGCATCGACGATCGCCGGGTCGTAGTCGTCGGTGAGGATCACGTCTTCCTTGGTCGGAAAGTATCGGAAGAACGTGCTCTGCGAGACCTCGGCCGCCTCCGCGATCTGGTCCACGGTGGTCGCCGCGTACCCCTGCTCCTCGAACAGACGCAACGCGTGATTGCGGATGGCGGCCCGGGTTCTCGCTTTCTTGCGTTCCCGTAACCCGGCCGGCAGGGACGAGGTCATAGGCCCGATTCTGCCAGCACGAGACGTTCGGGTTCCACCGGCGCGACGGGCGTGCGGCGCGGAAGCATCAGCAGCGCGAGGATCGCGCCGGCCGCCGCGACCGCGGCCGCGACCAGCAGCGACACGTCCATGCCGTGGGTGAAGGCATCGCGTACGGCGTCGAGCAGGCTCGCATCGTGCGCCTGGGTGGCCACCGCGACGCCGGAGGAGGCGCTCTCCCGCACCGGGCCCGACGAAACCGGCAGGCCGGAACGGTAGGCGCTGTTGAGCACCGTACCGAGCACCGCGACCCCGATCGCGCCGCCGACCTGCCGCATCGCCTGGAGCAGGCCGTTGCCGACGCCGCTGCGCTCGGCGGTGAGCGCCCCGAGCGCGGCGTCCATCGACGGCGGGAGCGTGAAGCCGAGCCCGATGCCGGCCGCGGTGATCCACGCGGCGACGAAACCGTAGCCGCTGGTCGCGTCGGTCAGGCTGCCGACCACCATCGCGGCGGTCATCAGCGCCAGGCCGCCGGCGATGACAACGCGGTTTCCGACCCGCGCGGCAACTTTCTCGGCGGTGCGCGCGCCGATCAGCAGGCCGCCGATGATCGGGAGCAGGCGCAGGCCGGAGCCGAACGCGTCCTGGCCGCCGACCGCCGAGAAGAACTGCGGCAGCGCGAAAAGCAGGCCGAGCATCGCGAAACTGGCGACGGTCGCGAGGACCGCGCCGCCGGTGAAGGCGCGGGAGCGGAACAGATCGAGGTCGACCAGCGCCGATTTCGCCTTTCGCTGCCAGACCACGAAACCCACGAGCAGAGCCACGCCGCCGATCATCGTGGCCAGCGAGCGGGCGTCACCCCAGCCGCGGTCGCCGGCCTCGATGATGCCGTAGGTGAGCGCGACCAGGCCGCCCGCGGAGAGCAGCACGCCGAGCAGGTCGAAGCGGCGGGTGCGGTCACCGTGCGACTCGGGCACCCAGAACGTGACCGCGACCAGCGCGATCGCGACCAGCGGGACGTTGATCAGGAAGACCGAGCCCCACCAGAAGTTGTCGAGCAGCCAGCCGCCCAGCAGCGGGCCGAGCGGGATGCCGAGGGCGCTCGCGGTGAGCCAGACCGACAGCGCCTTCGAGCGCTCCTTGTCGTCGAAGAGCACGGTCAGCACCGCGCCGGAGAGCGGCATGAGCACGGCGGCGCCCAGGCCGAGGACGGCGCGGGCGGCGATCAGCTGGCCGGTGCTGGCCGACCAGGCGCAGGCGGCCGAGGCGGCGCCGAAGACGAAAAGAGCGCCGAGCAACAGCTTCTTGCGGCCGAAGCGGTCGCCGAGCATGCCGGCCGGGAGCAGCACGGCCGCGAGGACCAGCAGGTAGGCGTTCGTGAACCACTGCAGGTCGCCGGTGGTGGCGTGCAGGTCACGGCTCAGCGTGGGCAGGGCAACGCTGAGGATCGTGGTGTCCAGCCCGATGGCGAGCGTGGACAGGGCCAGGGCGGCCAGCGCGTACCAGCGCGATTTGGAAGTAGCCATGTTTTGACAGTAACTCCCACTTGGTAGTGACCGTCAAGTCCTAGGATCGGAGTGTGATGAACGACG
The DNA here is from genome assembly GCF_044454685.1 of Actinoplanes sp. NPDC051513. Lineage (NCBI taxonomy): Bacteria > Bacillati > Actinomycetota > Actinomycetes > Micromonosporales > Micromonosporaceae > Actinoplanes > Actinoplanes sp. NPDC051513. The sequence continues at coordinate 822,326 of NZ_JBITDW010000002.1, read as the reverse complement.
ACGAGGTGCCGGGGTTCTGGGCCGGGCTGGGACTTCCGGGCGTGTTCGACGTGCACACGCACTTTCTGCCGCCCCGGATGGAGCGGCGCGTGTGGGCGCATTTCGACTCGGCGGGGCCGCTGATCGGGCGCGAATGGCCGATCCGGTACAAACTTTCGCTCCCGGAACGCATGGCGGTGCTGGGCAAGCTCGGCGTCCGGGGGTTCAGCGCCCTCGCGTACGCTCACCGGCCCGGCATGGCCGCCGACCTGAACCGGTGGTCGCTGGATTTCGCGGCGCGGACCCCCGGGTGTCTTCGCAGCGCGACGTTCTTTCCCGAGCCCGGCGTGCTCGAGCACACCCGCGCGGCGCTGGAGGCCGGCGCCCAGATCTTCAAGGTGCACCTTCAGGTGGGCGGCTTCGACCCGCGTGCCTCGTCGCTGGACCCGGTGTGGGGGCTGCTCGCCGACGCCGGCACGCCGATCGTCGTGCACGCGGGGTCGGGGCCGGTCGCGGCCGGCTTCACCGGGCCCGGGCCGCTCGGCGAGGTGCTCGCCCGGCATCCCCGCCTCGCCGTGGTCGTCGCCCATCTCGGGGCACCGGAGTACGCCGACTTTCTCTCGATGGCGGAAAGTTTCCCGCGGGTGCGGCTCGACACGACCATGGCCTTCACGGATTTCTTCCAGGACATGGCGCCCTTCCCGCCGGGCCTGCGGCCGCGGCTGCGCGATCTCGGGCTGAGCGGGAAAGTTCTGCTCGGCAGCGACTTTCCGAACATCCCGTACGCCTACGCGCACCAGCTCGAGTCGCTCGCGAACCTGGACCTCGGCGACACGTGGCTACGGGCGGTGTGCTGGGAGAACGCCCGTGACCTGTTCGGTATGACGCCGCGCGGGTGAAGGTCCGGCGTCCACGAGCGCGGACGTGTCACGATCATGTAAGGCAGCGCGTCCGGGTCGCGGAAGGGGCCGGCATGAAGAAGGCAATCGGCTGGATCGTGCTCATCCTCGTCATCTTCTACATCGGCACGAGCCCCGGCCCGGCCGCCGACATGGCTCAGAGCATCGGCAACGGCATCGCCGAGGCGTTCCGCGGGATCGGCACGTTCTTCCACGATCTCGCCACATGAGCCGGATCCTCTGCGCCGGTCTGGTCACGGTGGACCTGGTCCATCGCGTCGATCGCCTTCCCGGCGCGGACGAGAAGGCACAGGCGACCGCGGTCTCGATCGCGGCGGGCGGGCCGGCGGCCAACGCCGCCGTCACCGCCGCCGCGCTGGGCGCATCGGTGACTCTGGTCACGGCGGTCGGCTCGCATCCGCTGGGCTCGCTGATCAGGGCCGACCTTGCCGCGTACGGGGTGGAGCTGATCGATGCGACGCCGGGATCGCCCGCGCCCCCGCCGGTCTCGGCCATCACGGTCCTCGACGGAACCGGGCAGCGGACGATCGTCAGCCGCAACGCGGGGGACGCCGCTGTGGGCGTACCGGACGGGGGTCTGCCGGACGCGGACCTGACGCTGGTCGACGGACATCACCCCCGCCTGGCCGTGGCGGCGGCGCGAAGCGCTCGCCGGTTGCTGGTGGACGCCGGGACGTGGCGGCCGGTTTTCGCGGAAATCTTTCCGTTCGCGGAGGTGGTGGCGGCGTCGGCCGCTTTTCGTCATCCCGGCGCTTTTCGTCATCCCGGCGAAACCACGCCCACCGACACGGCCCTGGCCGCCGCCGTGGGCGCGCCCCACACGATCGTCACGCACGGCCCCGACCCGGTGCGGTGGTTCAGCGGCGCCCGCTCGGGGTCCGTTCCCGTGCCGCCGGTCGCGGCGGTCGACACGGCCGGCGCGGGCGACGCCTTCCACGGCGCCCTGGCCGTGGCGCTCACGGACGCCGACATCCCGCGACCCGCGAGCCTGCCGACGCCGCCACCCGCGGACGCCGCGCCCTACTCCGACCGATCAGACCTGTCCGACTGCATCGCGTTCGCGATCCGGGTGGCCGGCGTGCGGGTTGCCCACGCAGGGCCACGAGCCTGGCTCGCGGCCCTGCCGGGCTGATCAGACCGTGCGGGCGAGCCGGTCGGCGAGAAGTTTCGCGAACCGGGCCGGGTCCTCCAGGTCGCCGCCCTCGGCCAGCAGCGCCGTCCCGTACAGAAGCTCGGCCGTCTCCGGCAGCGCCGGGTCGTCCGCCGCGCGCTCGTGGGCCGCGCGCAGGCCGCCGACGAGGGGGTGGTTGGGGTTGAGCTCGAGGATCCGCTTGACCCGCGGCCCTTCCTGGCCCATCGCCCGGTACATCTTCTCCAGCGTCGGCGTGATGTCGTCGGTGTCGCTCACCAGGCAGGCCGCGCTCGTGGTGAGCCGGTGCGAAAGTCGCACCTCCTTGACGTTCTCGTCGAGCTTCTCCTTGAGGAAACCGAGCAGCGGGCCGAAGTCGCCCTCGGGCTCGGGCTCCTCCTTGTCCTTGGGCAGGTCGACATTGCCGCGCGCGATCGACTGGAGTTTCTTGCCGTCGTAGTCGGGCACGGCCTCGACCCAGATCTCGTCGACCGGGTCGGTGAGGATCAGCACCTCGTACCCCTGGGCCTCGAACGCCTCCATGTGGGGCGAGTTCTCCACCTGCGAGCGGGACTCCCCCGTCAGGTAGTAGATCTCCTCCTGGCCGTCCTTCATCCGCTCCACGTAGGCGGCAAGGGTCGTCGGCTCCTCTTTCGAAGCGGTCGACGAGAACGTCGCCACGTCGAGGATCGCCTTCTGGTTGTCCGGGTCGTTGAGCAGACCCTCCTTGAGCGCCCGGCCGAACTCCCGCCAGAAAGTCTCGTACTTCTCGCGGTTGTTGCTGAGCATGTCCTTGATCGTCGACAGGACCTTCTTGACCAGCCGCCGACGGATCATCTGGATGTGCCGGTCCTGCTGGAGAATCTCGCGCGAAATGTTCAGCGAAAGGTCGGCCGCGTCCACGACGCCCTTGACGAAGCGCAGGTAGTCGGGGATGAGCTCCTTGCTGTCGTCCATGATGAAGACGCGCTTGACGTAGAGCTGCAGGCCGCGCCGGGCGTCGCGCTGGAACAGGTCGTGCGGCGCGCGTGACGGAAGGAAGAGCAGCGCCTCGTACTCGAAGGTGCCCTCCGCCTTCATGTTGATGATCTCGAGCGGGTCGCTCCAGTCGTGGCTGATGTGCCGGTAGAACTGGTGGTACTCGTCGTCGGACACCTCGGAGCGCGGCCGCGCCCACAGCGCCTTCATCGAGTTGAGCGTCTCGTCGGCCTTGTCGGCCGAGACCATCCGGATCGGGAACGAGATGAAGTCGGAGTACCGCTTGACGATCTCCTTGATCTTCCAGTCGGCGGCGTAGTCGAAGAGGCGGTCCTCCTCGTCCTTGGGCCGCAGGTGGAGCGTCACGGTGGTGCCGACCGGCGCGTCCGGGGCGTCGTCGATCGTGTACGTGCCCTCGCCCGCCGACTCCCACATCGTGCCGTGCCCCTCGGTGCCCGCCTTTCGCGTCACCAGCGAAACTCTGTCGGCGACCATGAACGTCGAGTAGAACCCGACGCCGAACTGGCCGATCAGCTCGGTGTCCCGGGCCTCGGTGGCCTCCTTGAGTTTGGCGAGCAGGTCGGCCGTGCCCGATTTCGCGATCGTCCCGATGAGGTCGACCACTTCCTCGTGGGTCATGCCGATGCCGTTGTCGCGCACGGTGAGCGTGCGGGCCTCGGCATCCACCTCGATCTCGATGTGCAGGTCGGAAGTGTCGGCCTCGAGCCCGTCCTGAAGCGTCGCCAGCCGCAGCTTGTCCAACGCGTCGGAGGAGTTCGAGATCAGCTCCCGCAGGAAGATGTCCTTGTTCGAATAGATCGAATGGACCATCAGCTGCAGCAGCTGCCGAGCCTCGGCCTGAAACTCCAACGTCTCCATTCCCGCACCCCTGTTTTTCGCGCCCGACTTTCGCCCCCAGATCGTATGACCCGAGCGTCACCGCCCGGCGACCCAGGGCCTCTCGAGACCACTCACGGGTACGGGCAGCGCTCGGCCCCCGGCGCGTCGGGCCCTGTTCGCGCCGATCACCTGCGCCGCTTTCCGCGTGGCGAGCGAATCTGTCGTCGCAGTTTTCGCGGTCTCCGGCCCGCAAGCCGCCGGCGCGCCGATCCGCCGATCCGCCGATCCGCCGATCCGCCGATCCGCCGATGAGCGTCGAGAACAACCGGCCGGAACGGTTCCGGGTCGCGACGTCAGCCGACTGGCTGTCCGGCCACCGGCGCTCGATCCCTGAGGCGGCGCACCTCGGCCGCCAGTAGCAGCAAGGCCGCCAGCGCGAAGACGACATGGCTGACCACTACGAGCGCCGTGGACGCCTCGACCACCGGGTGCATCAGGAAGCTGTGCCAGGCGTAGGTGAGCAGCGCCCCACCGGCGGCCGCCAGTCGGTGCCGGCCGTCCCAGCCGCTCCTCGCCGACCAGCGGTAGATGGCGACCGCCGTGCCCGCGAGCACCACGACCAGCAGCGGCACGGCGAGCGCCGCAGGCAGCTCGTTTCCCATCGCGAGCACCGCCCCGGCACCGAGCGCCGTCACCAGCACGATCCACGGCGAAGGCGCGAGCCCAGGCGCAGGCACGGGGGTAGGCGCGGACGTCGGTGCGACGGCGGAGCGGTCTCGCGGCAGGAGGAAGGCGGCGGTGATCAGCCCGGCCACCACCACGACGGTGGTGACGAGCTGGGCCGGGCTCGCCATGAAGTGCCCGTCCGCGTAGGAGATGCCGAACGTGAACACGGCGCCGCCGACCGCGAGGACGGCGACCACCACCAGCCCCGGCACTCGCAGCCACGGTTGCGTGCGGCGGTCGGTCCATTCCTCGACCAGCGCGATCGGCACGCTGATGCTCCAGACGGTGTGGAGCGTGAGCACGAACAGCGTCCACGGGATCGAGATCCCCAGCGCCGGCACGAACCCGTGGTCGAGCAGGTGGGCGTCGAGATAGTCCGGGTTGAACAGCGACTGCGTCTCCAGCCCTTCCTCGAGCACGCCGTAGGCGAGGGCCAGCAGGATCATCGTGACCCAGCCACGCCCGGCCCGGCGGGTCACCTCCCGCACGAGCACCGCGGCGCCGCCGTACGCGGGGGCCAGCGCGACCAGGAACGGCAGCTGAGCAAGCGTGAAGTCGCCGAGCAGGAACTCGGCCACCACCGGGGACAGGAAGAAGAGGGCTATCGCGGGCGCCACCCGACGCATGGACATACCCCGATGCTCACGCCGGCCGGCCCGGATCATCCGGGCCGGATGTCACCCCTGTTCGGTGACATCCGGCTGCCGTGCGCCGGTCGGCGGCGGGAACTCGTGGGGCGTGGGCGGGCGGAAGCCGAGGAACGTGGTGACCGACGAGATCAGGGACTCGCCGAACTCGAAGAGCAGCAGGGCGAAGGGCTCGAACTCTCCCCCCGGCCCGGTCGGGCGTTCCTGCCACAGGGCCAGGCCACCGTTGGCGAGCTCGGGCACCAGGCGGGCGCCGTGGCACGAGCCGTCCGACGCCGCCATGACCTTGGCGACCGTGTCGCGGCCCTGGATCCACCAGGTGAAGGGCGGCATGGAGTTGATGACGTCTTCCTGCAGGAGGGCGACCAGGGCGGCGACGTCATCGCGGTGGAAGGCGTCGGCGTAGCGTTCGACCAGATCGCGCTTGGCGGCGTCGGAGAGCGGGCTCGGCGGCGGCAGGTCGGCCCTGCGCAGGGACGCGCGGGCTCGCTGGAGGGCGCTGGTGACCGACGGGACCGTGGTCTCGAGCAGGGCGGCGACCTCCCCGGCCGGCCAGCACAGCACGTCGCGCAGGATCAGCACCGCGCGCTGGCGGGGCGGCAGGTGTTGCAGGGCGGCGACGAAGGCCAGGCGGATCGTCTCGCGGCGGACGGCGATGTCGGCAGGGTCGGCGTAGGTGGGATCGGCGTAGGCGTAGGTGGGATCGGCGTAGGCGTAGGTGGGATCGGCGTAGGCGTAGGTGCGATCGGTATGAGCGCGATCGGCGTGAGCGCGATCGGCGTGAGCGCGATCGGCGTGAGCGCGATCGACTTGGGCGGGGACGGCGAGCGACCGGTCGAGGACCGGCAGCACCCAGGTCGACTCGGGCAGCGGCGCGCCCAGATCGCCGCCGGGCGCCGCGGTGGAGGCGAAGTCGACGGCCCGGGCGCGACGCCGGGCCGAGCGCAGCATGTCGAGGCAGACATTGGTCGCTATGCGGTAGACCCAGGTGCGCAGCGAGGCGCGGGCCGGGTCGTAGTCGTCGCCGTGTTTCCAGGCGCGCAGGAGGGTCTCCTGAGCGGCGTCCTCCGCCTCGGACGGTGAGCCGAGCATCCGGTACGCGAAGCCCACCAGCTCGCCGCGCATTGCCGTCAGCTGTGCTTCCATGCCCGGAAAGCTACCTGCCCCCTCCGACAAAAACATCGGACCAGGGTCTGACATACCCGGGTCGGATCCCGGAACAGGTCCTAGTCTCACCAGGCATGGATGAACTCGTCGTTCGTCATGCCGGCGTCGAGGACCGGGGCCGGATCACCGAGCTGCTCCTGCGGTCCTGGGGCAGCACGATCGTGGTCGCGCACGGGGTGCGGTACGACGCCGCGGACCTTCCGGCGTTGTTGGCGGAGCGCGCGAATCGGGTCGCCGGGCTCCTCACGTACGCGAGCGGGGTTGATGGTCTCGAGGTTGTCACGCTCGACGCGGTGGAACGGAATGCGGGCGTGGGGACGGCGCTGCTCGACGCCGCGGCGCAGGTGGCGTCCGGGAAGGGGATGGGGCGCGTCTGGCTGATCACGACCAACGACAATGTGGATGCGCTTCGCTTCTATCAGCGGCGCGGTATGCGAATTGTCGGGATAGAACCGGGAGCGGTCGATGAGTCGCGGAGGCTGAAGCCGTCGATTCCGGTCGTCGGGCACTACGGGATCGAAATCCATGACGAGATCATTTTGGAGAGGCGCCTGCCGCCGGGATGATCGGAGTCGCGGACGCCATTGCGCGCACCCGGCTGAGCGGCCGCGCCGCGCTCGGAAACCCGACAAATCGCGCGGCCGAAGTTCACGGAGAAGGCAGCGTTTGCCCGAGAACCTCGGATTAGGCACCGAGCGGGTTTTCCTCGCCGCAGACCCGACAGAAGTGTTGCGCTGACGGTTCTGTCGATGTGTGATACGTTCCGGTGCCTTCGTCATTCGAAGGCGCAACGACCGGCGTGGTCGTGGGTTGGTGACCGCCATCGCCCGCTCACGGCCGCGTCGCCTTTTCGCGCGGCCGCGTCACCCCCGTGCGCGGCCGCGTCCCCATCTGCCGTGTCCCGCGGCCCGGCCGGCTGCGCGCCCCGGGAAGGCCGCAAGTGGCTCTGGACTCTCCCCCAAGGGGAGGGTGCAAGATTTTCCCATGCCGACACAACCCCTCCCCTTCAGCCACCCGGCCCGTCATCTCCCGCCCGCAGGGCGTGGGCACGCGCTCGCAGAAATCGCCGTTCCGGTTCGTTGCCCGCCCCGGCGGCGGCCCGCTCATATGTCTCGGCCGCCTCCGTGACGCGGCCGAGACGGCGTAGCAGGTCGGCTCTGACGACGTCGCGCACGTGGTGGCGGTCGAGGCCGTCGAGGGTGTCGACGATCTCGAGGGCGAGCGCGGGGCCGTGCACCTCGGCGACCACCACCGCGCGGTGCAGGGCGACGATCGGGGTGGGGGTGAGGGCGAAGAGGTGGTCGTACAGATAGAGAATCTGCCGCCAATCGGTGGCCGCGGCGGTCCCGGCGTCCGCGTGCACGGCGTTCATGGCGGCCTGGAGCTGGTAGGGGCCGGGACGTTGGCGGCGCAGGCAATCGCGGAGCAGGGCCTGGCCCTCGGTGATCAGGGCGCGGTCCCAGAGAAGGCGGTTCTGGTCGGCGAGCAGGACCAGGTCGCCGACGGAAGAGGTCCGGGCGGGGCGGCGGGCCTCGATGAGGAGCATGAGCGCCAGCAGGCCGCGAGCCTCCGGCTCGTCGGGCATCAAAAGCATCAGGGTACGGGTCAGCCTGATCGCTTCCGCGGTGAGATCGGGCCGGGTGAGGCTCTCGCCGCCACTCGCCGCGTACCCCTCGTTGAAAACTAGATAGAGAACGGAGAGCACCCCGTCCAGCCGCGCCGGAAGGTCCGCGTCGCGGGGCACGCGATAGGGGATGCCGGCGTCGCGGATCTTGCCCTTGGCCCGGGAGATGCGCTGCGCCATGGTCGGCTCGGGCACGAGAAAGGCCCGGGCGATCTCCGCGGTGGTGAGCCCGCCGAGCAGCCGCAACGTGAGCGCGACCCGGGCGGCGGGCGCCAGCGCCGGATGGCAACAGGTGAAGATCAGCCGCAACATGTCGTCGCCCTCCTCATCGACAGCGAACGGATCGGCCGACACCGGAGCGGCAGCGACCTGATCGCCCTCGAGAGCCGCCGCCTCGACCGCCGCAGCCTCCAGCCCCGGGCGGGACGACTCCCGCCGCAGCCGGTCGATCGCCCTGTTCCGAGCGGTCGTGATGATCCAGCCGGCCGGGCTGGGTGGGATCCCCTGCTCCGGCCATCGGAGCACGGCCGTGGCAAACGCGTCCTGCACCGCCTCCTCGGCGACGTCGATGTCGCCGAAGTGGCGCGTCAGGACGGCGACGGCACGGCCGTACTCCTCGCGGAAGATCCGCTCGATCTGGCTCACACGACCGGCCGGACCTCGATCGCCAGCGGCGGCCGCAGGATCGCCGACATCCGGCGTCCCCACTCCAGCGCCGCGTCCAGGTCGGGCGCCTGGATCACGGTGAAGCCGCCCAGATGCTCCTTGCCCTCGGTGAAGGGCCCGTCCGTCAGCATCTCGTCGCGGATCACGGTGGCGGTGCTCGCCGGATGGAGCCCGAGCGCGAAGACCCAGGCCCCGGCGGCCTGCATCTCGGCGTTGAGCTTCCCCAGCTCCTCCATGATCGGGTCGAGGATCTCGGGCGGCGGCGGGTCGCCGTCGGGCTGGTAGACGCTGAGCAGATACTGCTTCATCGAATCGCTCCTCTCGCGTGTCTCACCCTCTACACGAACGGGCCACCGGCGTTCTCGACAAAGTCAGCCCATCATGTCCGCGATCGCGGCGTGGTTGTGGTAGTCGCGTGACTCCACGATCAGGCCGTCGCGGATCCTCAGCACCTGGATGTTGGCGAGACGCTCGCCGCCCGTCTCGTAGTCGAACTCGGCAACGATCAGCTCCGGGTCGCCGGTCTCGTAGACGCGCACGTTCCGCGGCGTGAGGCTGATCTGCCCGTCGAACCGCCCGAAATGCTCACGCACCTGGTCCCGTCCATGGATCCGGACGGGCCGCGGCCGCATGAACGGGATCTCGACCGACGCGTCCTCGGCATACAGGAGGTGCAGCCGCGACCAGTCGCCGCTGCCGATTCCCTCGCTGAGCCGCTCGAAGACGTCCTTGGGTGTGCTCATCGCTCTCCCTCGACTAAAGTAGAAGTCTCCACTCCGCTTCCGAATATACGGAGTACGCACTCCGTTTACCACCCGGGAACCGCATGACCCTGCGCGCCGACGCCCGCCGCAACCGCGCCCGCATCCTCGAGGCTGCCGAGAAGGTGCTGGTCGAGAAGGGCACGACCGTCCCCACCGAGGAGATCGCCCGCGCCGCCGGTGTCGGGATCGGCACCGTCTTCCGCCACTTCCCCACCAAGGAAGAGCTCATCCAGGGCGTCTTCGTCGCGCGCCTGCACCGGCTCGCCGACGACGCGACCCGGCTCGCCGAAGGCCCCGATCCGGGTGCGGCCCTCGCGTCGTTCCTGCGCCAGGCGGTCTCGCAGGGCGAGGTCAAGAACGCGCTGGCCGCCATGCTGACCTCGGCCGGCGTCGACCTGCACGAGGCAGCCGGGGAGGCGCAACAGGAGGTCCGGCGAGCGCTGGGCATGCTGCTACGCAGCGCTCAGGAGTCCGGCGCCGTGCGCCGGGACCTGCGGGTGGCCGATCTGATCGGCCTGCTCGCGGGCACGTCGAGGGCCATCGAGTACGCCGGGCAGGACGCGGCGGCGCGGGACCGGATCCTCTCCGTGATCCTGGACGGACTGCGCCCATGAGCCTGCACATCCACGTCGAGAAGAACCTCAACCGCAACGCCGCCGCGCGGGGAATGCTGGCCGCGACGTTCGGCCTGGTTGCCGACTCCCCAACGACGGTCACCACCGGGTGCGGGCTGACGGTGGCGTACGCGATGACCTCCGCCCAGCCGGAGAAGGTGACGTGCCTCCCCTGCCGCGACCATGCGGCGCGCTGGCATCTCGCGGCCGCCACGGACATGGGGCGGCTCGCGCCCGGGGAGGGCTTCACGTCGCGCGACCTGCACGCCGTGGCGATGCACCACCACGAGCAGGCGCGCAGGTTCGGCGGTTAACGAACCTCGAACTCCAGCAGGGAGTAGCCGTACTGGCTCGACCGCTGAGTGCCGTACACACGGACGTAGCGGGCCGGGGCCGGGTCGATCGGGATGTCGCGGAGGCCGTCGGTCCCCGACGAGGTCTGGTAGACGGTGGTCCACCGCTTGGCGTCGAGGGAGATGTCGACCCGGTATTTGATCGCGTACGCGTGCTCCCAGTTGAGCCGCACGCTGGTCACCTGCCAGACGGTGCCGAGGTCCACCCTGATCCACTGCGGATCGGCGAAGCCGCTGCTCCAGCGGGTGACGGGATTGCCGTCGACCGCGTCGGACGCGGGATAGGCAGAGGCCTCGTCGGCGGAGCTCTCCACGTTCTTGCGGAGGGCCAGGTTGGCCCTGGACTTGTTGAGCCTGCCGGCCGGTTTCGTGGCCGTGGGTCCGGCCGAGGTAGCGGCGATCCCGGTGGGGGCGGTCGCCGAAGACGCTGTCTCCGTGGGCTCGGCCGACGCGACCGGGACGCCGGCGACGCCGGCGGCGGTCGGGCGGAGGCCAGGGGTGGCGCTCGCGTCCTGGCCGACCGTCGAGGCGCGGTGGCTGACGCCGAACGGCGTGCCGCGAGTCGCCACGAAGGCCGCGCCTCCGCCGAGGGCGACCAGGGCGATGACCACCGGGACGAGCCAGAGCCGCAGCCGCTTGCGCCGCGTCGGAGCGACCGCGCCGGCGGCCGGCCGCACGGGACCGGGTGGTGGCGTGTGCCCGGCGGGTCGCGCCGGCCCGGCCGGGTTCGGGCGTCGGCCCGCGGTCGATTCGCCCGGTCTGCGGGGCGACGCGTCCGGGGACTGGCCGGGGCGGGGCGAGGACGCGAACACGGCTCGTAACGATGCGGCACGCTCGGAGGCGGCCCGCTCGGAGGCGGTGCGCTGGTTCGGTACGTCAGCCGGATCGGTCGGCGTGCCTTCCACCAAGCTCTCCTCAGCAGCGGCAGTATCGGACGGTTCGTAGCTTAGCGATCTTCGGACATTGATGTTCCTGCGCGGCTTGCCGCGTCGGAAATCGGTCACACCGGAACCGGCCACCGTCACTGTGAGTATCGGTGTCCCCATCACACCGAATCGGAAGGATTCCTGACCAGTGGATCATCGGACGAAGAGGAGGAACAGGCCCGCCCACGTGCAGAAGATCATGAAGAGAACGACCGGCAGCTCCTCAGCCAGCACGGCGAGCGGTGGGCTGCCGGGTCGGCGAGGGCCATGTCGTGGGCGGCCAGGACGCCGAGCACATGTCCGGCCAGGATCAAGGCCACCTGCAGGACCGAGACCACGTGCGGGTCGGGGACGACGGTCCGCTGGGGGCAACGCCCGGACTGATCACCGGACCTCCAGCTGCAGCAGCAGGGTGTCGGGGTGGGCCTCCACGTCGAACAGGCCGGCACGGTCGGCCACGAACGACACGCAACCCGGCGTGTCGGGGGCGGCGTCGTATTCCAGGTCGTATCCGTGGATGTGCACTTGGACGACCTGGTCCGAGGTGACCTGCACCTGGACGGTGCTGCCCTCCGGGATCAGCACGCGATGAGGCGCCGGGGTGGCCTGGCCGTTGCGCACGTCGGAGGTGACGAGCACCGAGCCGGGCACGGTCGAGGAGCAGTCGGAGACGGCCGGGGACTCGGTGTGGCCACAGCCCGCGACAAGCGCCACGGCGGCGATCAGCGCGAGCATGCCGGCCCGGACGAGCTCGGCTCGGCGCCCGCGGGTCACGCGGACCCGGGCGGAATCGGCGCGGCGCCCGCGGGTCACGCGGACCCGGACGGAATCGGCGCGGCGCCCGCGGGTCATGCGGGGTCTCCGCTAGGGGTCTGCTGGGCGGCGGCCAGGGTGCGCAGCACCGAGGCCCCGGCTACGGCTGCTCCGAGGCCGCCGGACAGGGCCAGGAGCGCGAGGGTGCCTGCCCACCAGAGGGCGAACGGGGGCGGCCGCCGGCCCTCCAGGACGCCGGTGACAGTGACGGGCACGCCGGCGACGTCCAGCACCAGCGACCAGGGCTGGGACTCGCCGGGGCCGATCTTTCTGCCGACGGGTGTGGTGCGGGTGTCGGGCCACATCGAGGTGTGGCCGGCGGGGACCACGGCGGGAGCGGCGGGGCCGCCGCCGGGGATGGCGACCGGTGTGGGGGTGCCGTTGACCAGGCGGAGCTTGGCGCCGTCCTCGATGGCGGTCACCGACAGCCCGGGGATCGGCGGGGACACCGACACCACCCGGCTGCGGGCGTCCGTGGCGACCAGGCCGCCGGCGTGGGCCGGCGCCGGCGACGCCCAGCCGGCCACCACGGCCCCGGCGAGCACGAGCAGCAGAGCGGAACGACGGAGCAGGGTCACGAAGCGGTGATCCCGGAGTTCGATGAGGCGCTGGGCGAAGCCGGCGAAGCGGAGGACGACGCGTCCGGCGAAACCGCGGGCGGGCGGACGTTGCGGGCCACCAGGACAGTCGCGGCGCCGGTCAGGGCTACGTAGGTGAGCAGGCCGCTGACCACGTGGACGTTCCAGCCGACGCCCACCTCGACGTCGGCCACCACGAACAGGGTGCCCCACACCAGCGGGGGCGCGATCAGGCCCAGGAGCAGCCACGCCATCGACGAAGGCGCCGGCACGAGCGGCGCGACCACGCGGATCACCAGCTCGGCGCCGGCGGCGGACGCGGCGATGGTGACCGACATCCACCATGGCTCGTCGGTGAGGAACATCAGGTGCATGGCGAGCGCGGGCACGGCGACCAGGACGGTGGGTACGCCGGGCGGGAGCGGCCAGCGGCGGCCGATCAGGATGATCGGCACGAGGAGCAGCGCCGTGGTGAAGACGTAGCCGTGGAAGATCTGGGCGTCCTCCGAATAGATGCGTACGGGGTTCTCGCCGTCGCCGAAATAGATGGTGCCCAGAACGTTGGCGTGCAGCGAGTAGATGTGCAGCGGCAGCACGGTCAGCAGCGCCGAGATCGTCACCAGTGTCCCGTCGGCGATGCTCAGGCGCGGCGCCGTGGTCATCAGGGCGGGGCCGGCGGCGACCAGCACCATGCCCAGGATGATGAACTCGTGGCTCGGGCTCACGAAGATCTCCAGGCCCTGCTCGATGCCGAAGACGTTGTGCCACAGCGTGTCGATGCCGCCGCCCACCAGCAGGAAAGCCATGCCCAGTATCGGCACCCGCAGCGCGTTCGGCAGGGCCAGCACGGTTTCGTACGTGGGAATGCGGGGCAACCGCGGCCGCAGCAGCCAGACCAGGGTCAGCCCGGACGCGGCGATGCCCGAGTACAGCACCGCGTGCCACGGCGTCCAGAAAGTTTCCAGCTCGGGGGTGGTCGCGTGCGCGTACGCGTCGAGCTGAAGACCGGTGACCAGCCAGGCGCTCGCCACCAGCATGATCCAGCGCTCGCGGACGGAGAACGCGGCTACGGCCGACGAAGAAGGCACGATGATCTCCTCGGGAACGGACGGCGGACCGACACAACTTACATTCCCGGGGATGGATGAATGGTCAACTCGCCTGGGCGATCAGCCACGGCAGGTGCGGCCGGCCGGCGCGCCCCTCCCCCATCAGGGTGACCACATAGGTCGTCTCGCCCCGCCGGAACGCTGCCCGGTCCCCCGCGACGAACGCCCCGCCGGGCAGCGCCTGACCGCGTTGATTGGCGCGCCACGCGACCTTTCCGGGCAGCCCCGACAGCGACTGCACGAGCATCATCGGCTTCCCGGTGTCGGCCGCGTTGTACTGGAGCCCCAGCGGCAGCGGCGACGAGACCACGGCGCGCCCGACAATCTGGGCGATGGTCTCGTCGGAGAACAGCGGGGGCTTGGCGACGGCGGGCATCATCGTCAGCGACAACGACCCGGTCTCCTCCTCAGTGACCGTGTCGGCGATCTCCCGCGATCGGCCGTGACCCACCGTTTCGATCTTGATGATCCGGCGGGACCAGGGACGTACGGTTATCGTCACCGTGTCGCCGTCGCGGCCCTGCGCGTCGAGCTCGGCGGGCAGTCCCCAGGCGGTGGTCCGGTCTCCCGAGCCGTCGTCGACGGCGAGGTGGTAGAGCCACACGACGGCCGAGTCGTCGGAGCTGTCCTGCTTCTTGGTCTTCCAGACCTCCCGCCACAGCACCTCGCCGGCGATCTCCCGCGTCAGCGCGAGGTCGAGCAGCGCCCGCACCAGCACATAGGCGCCCAGCACGAGCAGCAGGACGGCCGGCGCCGCGAGATAGTCCAGCGATCCGAACAACCGCAAGATCAAACCACCGACCAGCAGGTACGCGGCCGCGCGCGCCAGCAGATGCGGCAGCGGCCGCCCGTAGCGGGGCCAGAAGCTCGGGTACCGCACCCGCACCCGGTGCCAGGTCCCCCCGAACGACGACCAGACCAGCCGCTTGTCGCCCATCTCGAGGTCGAGCACCGCGCTCGCCAGCCGGGTGACGCCGACCGCCGCGCCGTACGCGAGGTATCGGTCCCAGACGGCCACCGCCGCCGGCGGCAGGGAGGCGAACTGCTCGTGCCCGCGCAGCCATTCGCGTACGCCCAGCCAGCGCGACGCCGCGGCCCGGCCGGCCGGCGTGTCCCGCTCCCCCAGCGACCGCGCCCCGAGCGCGCTCAGCGCCGCGAACGTGAAAAACCCGAACGCGAACGCGGGCGGCTGATCGTCCTCGGGCTTGCCGAACCCGTAGTGCAGCGCGGCGAACCCCACCACCACGCCGACCCCGGCGGCGAGGACCGACAGGAGGGTCGACACGGTCTTGCTGATCCGCCGCCGGGACAGCCCGGCCGCCCGCGCCTCGGCGATCACCGACTGCCGCAGCCGCTTGTTCCAGCGCGTCGACTCGGAGGCATCACGGAACGTGAGCGCGGTGATCGGCACGACCCCGTTGACGGCCAGCCCCCGGATTCTTTCGAGCACCTGGCTCTCGTACGGGGAAAGATTTGTCGAAGCCGGCGGCGAAGCACGCAGATGGACGGTCGTCTGCAGTGGGTCGTCGCCGGGCTGGCGCAGCTCGACGAAGCGGCGCGCGGCCAGGTCGAGCAGCGTCGACTCGGCGGCGTCCTCGGTCGGCGTCCACCGGTTGACCAGCAGGCTGACCAGCGCCGGCGACTCCGGGCCGAGGTCCATCGTGGCGGGCGCGGCACCCGGTGACGCCGGGCGGGTGAGCATCCGGCAGAACGCGTACACGAGCACCCAGAAACCGACGGCCGCGGCCGCCACCACCAGGTCGGTCATCGATTCAGAACTGCACCCGGACGGGGCCGCGCTCGTCGCCCGAGGCCTGGTAGAACTCGCGCGCCCGGAAGCCGGTGAGCCCCGCGACGATGTTGGTGGGCACCGTCTGGACGGCGTTGTTGTAGGACTGGACCGCGCTGTTGAAGAACTGCCGCGCGTACGCGATCTTGTCTTCGGTGTTGGAAAGTTCGCCCTGCAAGGCAGCGAAATTTTCGTTGGCCTTGAGCTGCGGATAGGCCTCGGCGACGGCGAAGAGCCGGCCGAGGGCCGAGGTCAGCTCGCCCTCGGCCACCGCCCGCGAGGCGGGGCCGGCGCCCTGTGCGGCCGTCATGGCGTTGCCGCGCGCGGCAACGACCGCGTCGAGCGTGCCCCGCTCGTGGGCCGCGTAGCCCCGGACGGTCTCGACGAGGTTGGGTATGAGGTCGTAGCGGCGCTTG
This sequence comes from Actinoplanes sp. NPDC051513, assembly GCF_044454685.1. Taxonomy (NCBI): domain Bacteria; kingdom Bacillati; phylum Actinomycetota; class Actinomycetes; order Micromonosporales; family Micromonosporaceae; genus Actinoplanes; species Actinoplanes sp. NPDC051513. The sequence goes on along the minus strand of NZ_JBITDW010000002.1, from coordinate 806,288 downwards.
AGCTGGACGTCGATCTGCGCCCAGGACGCGTCGGCCTGGTTGCGCAGCCGGACGAGACGGTTGTAGGCGGCCACCAGCAGGGCGACCACGACGATGAGCAGGGCGCAGACGATGCCGCCGACAACAGCGGTGACCGTGGTCATCTCGCTCCACAAGAGACGTGATGGATCTTGTCGCCCCCAAGGTAGGGGGTGTGCGCCAGCGGCGGGACCGGCCGTTCGGCCCGAACAAAGATCATGTCCGCGGCCGCGAAGGTCGGCGTTCTCGACCGCCATGAAGATCAATGTCCGATAGTGCTCTCTCGCGGGATCAGTTCGTGGGCGACCTTGAGCTCCACGCCCGGCACGGGTTCGGGGCTGCCGATCCGCATGATCAGGCGGTCCACCGCCAGCTGCGCGATCGCTTTCTTGTCGGGTGAGATGGTGCTGATCGTGGGCTGGCTGTACCGGCCGTCCTCGATGTCGTCGTAGCCGATGATCGCGACGTCCTCGGGCACCCGCAGCCCGCGGCCGAGGACGGTGTGGATCGCGCCGGAGGCGACCAGGTCGCTGTAGCAGAACACGGCGTCGGGCGGGTCGGCGCGGTCGAGCAGCGCGGCCATCGCGGTGGCGCCGTCGACCCGGTTGAAGCGGGCGGTGCCGATGATCAGCGACTCGTCGACCGGCAGGCCGGCGGTTTCGTGCGCGGCGCGGAAACCTTTCGTGCGCAGTTGGGCGGCCTCGCCGGTGGGGTATGGCTGGTCGCCAATGGCGGCGATGCGGCGGCGACCGATCTGGATCAGGTGGGACACCGCCTCGGTCGAGGCCGCCACGTCGTCGATCCCGACGTGGTCGAACGTTCCGTCCGAACGCCGCTCGCCCAGCACGACCAGGGGCAGGTCGGGATCGCGTACGGAAAGATCCTCCTGAGCGAGACCCAGCGGGCTGATGATCATGCCGTCGAAGAGGAAGCGGCGTGAGCCGCGGCCGATGAGCTCGCCCTCGTGCTCGCGGTCGCCGTCGGTCTGGTCGATGAGCACGTTGTAGCCGAGCTTCCGCGCGGCCGGGATGATCGCCTGCAGCAGCTCGGCGAAGTACGGCGTGTCCAGATAGGGCACCACCACGACGATCTGGCCCGACCGGCCGGTGGCGAGGTTGCGCGCGAGCACGTTCGGCCGGTAGCCGAGCTCGGCGATGGCGGCCTCGACCTTGGCGCGCGTGCTGTCGGTGACCTTGGCGTAACCGTTGACCACGTTGGAGACCGTGCGCGGGGAGACGCCGGCCAGGTCAGCGACATCACGCAGCGTGGTTTCTTTCAACGAAAGCCTCCCCGAATTTGTTGCCTGCGATGACGAAAGTATTTCCGCGACGTTGCCTCTTGCCAGAGCCGAACGGTCGAGGCATAGTCCTTTGCAGCGCTGCAATCGGAACTTAAATCACACATCACCGGCGAGTGGTGAGCTCCCCCTCCCCTCGGCATCCACCCCAGATAGCGCGTCCCCTCCGAGCTGGACATCACAGCCCGTCATTCGTGCTGCCCGAAATGTCCAAGGAGCTGGCGCGCCGCCTGATCCAGGAGGCCAGGAAATGCGCTTCAAAATAGGACTTTCCGCCACCATCCCCCTCGTCCTGACTCTCGGCCTGGCCGCGTGCGGTGGCGGCGACGACGACAGCGGCGGCGGCGGCACCGCGGCCAAGCCCACCAACTGCACCAACAAGATCGTGCACGAGGACGCCAAGCGGGTCCTGGTCTGGGCCTGGTACCCGAACATGGCCAAGGTCGTCGACAACTTCAACAACCAGAACACCGACGTGCAGGTGTGCTGGACCAACGCCGGACAGGGCCAGCCCGAGTACGCGAAGTTCCAGACCGCGATCTCGGCGAAGAAGGGCGCGCCCGACGTCATCATGCTCGAGGCCGACCAGCTCGTCGGCTTCGAGATCCAGGACGGCCTGGTCGACCTCGCCCCGTACGGCGCGAACGACGTCAAGAAGAACTTCAGCGAGGGCGCCTGGAAGGACGTCTCGCAGGGCGACAAGGTCTTCGCGGTCCCGGTCGACGGCGGCCCGATGGCGCTGATCTACCGCACCGACGTCTTCGAGAAGTACGGCATCAAGTCGCCGCCGAAGACCTGGGACGAATACGCCGCGGACGCCAGGAAGGTCAAGGACGCCGGCGGCCCGGTCTTCGGCGACTTCGGCAGCAACGTGCCGGCCGTGACCACCGCCTTGATGATCCAGAAGGGCGCGCAGCCGTTCGTCTACGACCTGTCGGACAAGCAGAACATCACCATCAAGCTCGACGACCAGGCCACCAAGGACGTGCTCGACTACTGGGGCAACCTGTCCAAGCAGGGCCTGGTCGGCAAGGAAGACCAGTTCACGACCGACTACATCGCCGGCATGGTGGGCGGCAAGTACGCCACCTACGTCTCGGCGGCGTGGGCGCCCGGCTACCTGACCGGCGCGGGCGTCGGCGCGGGCAAGGACAAGGGTAAGTTCGCGGTCGCGCCGCTGCCGCAGTGGGACGCGAACAGCCCCGTCTCGGTGAACTGGGGCGGGTCGGCCTTCGCGGTCACGACGCAAGCCTCGGACAAGGCCGCCGCCGCGAAGGTCGCGCTCGGGCTCTACGCGGACGACGCGTCGCTCACCGACGGCTGGAAGACGCAGACGATCTTCCCGCTCAACCAGAGCGTGCTGAAGTCCGACGATTTCGTCAACGCCAAGGTCGACTTCTTCAACGGGCAGACCGTGAACAAGGACATCTACGTGCCGGCCGAGAACGCGTACAAGGGCGCCGTCTACAGCCCGTTCACCGTCTACTACTACGCCCAGCTCCAGGCGCAGATCGCAAAGATCAACAACGGGCAGACGACGGGTACGCAGGCGGCCACCGACCTGCACAACCAGATCGTCCAGTACGCCAAGACGCAGGGCTTCACGGTGCATTGATCCTTCGGCCGGGCGGTGGCGACCCCGCCGCCCGGCTCTATTTCTTGGAGCGCACGAAAATGGCAGTCGAGACGCCGGTCAGCGCCGGCACAGCCTCGTCATCGGCCGCCCCGGCCACGAGAGCGCGAAAGCGCAAAGGCCTCGCGGGCTGGCTGTTCATCCTTCCGTTCCTGGTGGTGTTCGCCGCGTTCCTGGTGGCGCCGCTGGCGTACGCGGGCTATTTGAGTCTTTGGACCAAAGGCCTCGCCACGGGCACGACGTTCGCCGGGTTCGACAACTACACCCGCGCCTTCTTCGACCCCTCGTTCCGCAAGGGCCTGTGGTTCGTGCTGCGGTTCAGCGTCGTGGTGATCCCGCTGCAGATCATCGTGGCGCTCGTCGCGGCGCTGCTGCTCGACGAGCTCACCGGGCGTATCGCGCGCTTCTCACGGTTGGTGATCTTCCTTCCGTACGCGATCCCGGTCGTCCTCGGCGCGCTCATGTGGGGCTTCCTCTACAGCCCGACGTTCGGCCCGATCGAGCAGATCTCCTCGTTCTTCGACGTGCGGGCGCCGTTCCTGCTCAGCCAGGGCAACGTCTACTACGGCCTGCTCAACGTGGTGACCTGGCAGTGGGCCGGCTACTACATGATCATCATCTACGCGGCGCTCAAGGGCATCGACTCGACGATCTACGAGGCCGCGCGGATCGACGGCGCGTCGTCCGCGCAGATCGCCTGGCGGGTCAAGGTTCCGATGGTCCGGTCGGCGCTCGCGCTGATCCTGGTCTTCTCGCTGATCGGCACGCTGCAGTTCTTCTCCGAGCCGCAGATCCTGCGCCCGATCGCGAACGGCTCGATCACGCCGGACTTCACCCCGAACATCTACGCGTACGAGCTCGCCTTCAACTATGCGCAGTTCAACTACGCGTCGGCGATTTCTTTCGCGCTCGGTTTCGTGGTGTTCGTGGCCGTCGCGATCTTCATGTTCGTCACTCGTAAGAGAGGAAGCCTCTTCACATGAACAGGCCTCGTCATGTCTGGGCGAAACTCCTCTTGCTGGCCCTGTGCTGCTACTTCCTCATCCCGGCGTGGTGGCTCGTGGTGGCCAGCACGAAGAACGCCGAGGGCCTTTTCTCGGGCACCGGGGCGCTGTGGTTCCACGGGTTCCACCTCTTCGACAACCTGCACGACCTCTTCACCTTCAACAACGGCGAGTATCTGCGCTGGCTCGGGAACTCGGCGCTCTACGCTTTCGCCGGCGGCATCGGCTGCACGGTCATCTCGGTGCTGGCCGGCTACGGTTTCGCGAAATTCTCCTTCCGCGGCCGCAACATCGTCTTCGCGCTGGTGCTGGGCTCGGTGATGGTGCCGCTGACGGCGCTGGTCATCCCCACTTTCGTGATGATGTCGAAAGTCGGCCTGATCGACACCATCTGGGCGGTGATCCTGCCGTCACTGCTCAGCCCGTTCGCCGTCTATCTGATGCGGGTGTACGCCGGCGCATCCGTCCCCGACGAGCTGCTCGACGCGGCCCGCATCGACGGCGCCGGCGAGCTGCGCACGTTCTGGCGGGTGGCGCTGCCGCTCATGCGGCCCGGCGTGGTGACCGTGCTGCTGCTGTCGATCGTCGCCACCTGGAACAACTTCTTCCTGCCGCTGACCATGCTGTCCAGCTCGAAGCTCTACCCGCTGACCGTCGGCATCGGCCTGTGGTCGCAGCTGGCCAGCTCCAACAACGGCGGCGGGCAGTCGCTGTGGAACCTGATCATCATCGGCTCGCTGGTGTCGATCATCCCGCTGATCATCGCCTTCCTCACCCTGCAGAAGTACTGGCAGGGCGGCCTGTCGGTGGGCAGCCTCAAGTGATCCCGCCCGCCGCCCGCCGCCTCGCCGGCCGTCCGCCGCCGCGCCGTCCGCACGCCGCGCCGTCCGCACGCCGCGCCGCCCGCACGCCGCGCCGCCCGCACGCCGCGCTCGCCCTCCTGCCCTGCTCGCATCCTGGGAGTCCCGTGCTTTCCGCTTCGTTTCGCCTCGACCCCGCCTTCACCATCGCGCCGGTCTCCCGCCGCACCTTCGGCTCGTTCGTCGAGCACATGGGCCGCTGCGTCTACACCGGCATCTACGAGCCGTCCCACCCGACCGCCGACGCCGACGGTTTCCGGCAGGACGTGCTGGCGCTCACCCGCGAGCTGGGCGTGTCGATCGTGCGCTATCCCGGCGGAAATTTCGTGTCCGGCTATCGCTGGGAGGACGGCATCGGGCCGGTCGCCGACCGCCCGGTTCGGCGCGATCTCGCCTGGCATTCGCTGGAGACCAACGAGGTCGGCATCGACGAGTTCATGCGCTGGGCCGAGAAGGCGGACGTCGAGGTCATGTACGCCCTGAACCTCGGCACCCGCGGCGTCCAGGAGGCGCTCGACGTGCACGAATACCTCAACCACCCGTCCGGCACCCGCCTGTCCGACCTGCGCCGGAGTTTCGGTTCGGACAAGCCCTACGCGATCCGGATGTTCTGCCTCGGCAACGAGCTCGACGGGCCGTGGCAGACCGGGCACAAAACCGCTGTCGAGTACGGGCGATTGGCGGCGGAAACGGCGCGGGCGCTGAAGGCCGCCGAGCCGGGGCTCGAGCTAATCGCGTGCGGCAGCTCCAACTCATCGATGCCGACGTTCGCCGCGTGGGAGTCTCAGGTCCTCGAGCTTTCGTACGACGCGGTCGACTACATCTCGGCGCACGCGTATTACGAGCCGATCGGCGGGGACGTGGCAAGTTTCCTCGCTTCGGCGGTGGACATGGACCATTTCGTGAACAGCGTGGTCGCCACCGCGGACAGCGTCGGCGCGCGGCTGAAGAGCAAGAAGAAGCTGCAGATCTCGTTCGACGAGTGGAACGTCTGGGCCCAGTCGAAGTTCGAGGCGACCCGGCAGACGTCGGAGTGGCCGATCGCGCCGCGCGTCATCGAGGACCAGTACGACGTCGCCGACGCGGTGGTGGTCGGCAGCCTGCTGATCTCGCTGCTGCGGCACAGCGACCGGGTGACCGCCGCCTGCCAGGCGCAGCTGGTGAACGTGATCGCCCCGATCCGCTCCGAGCCGGGCGGCCCCGCGTGGCGGCAGACGATCTTCCACCCGTTCGCGCTGACGTCCCGGCTGGCCCGCGGCGAGGTGCTCCGCGTCGAGATGCGCGCGCCGCTGTACTCGACGGCCCGCTTCGGCGACGTGCCCACGCTCGACGCCGTCGCCACCCATGACGACGCCACGGGCGACGTGGCGGTTCTCGTGGTGAACCGCTCGCTCACCGAACCGGCCGACCTCGCCGTCGGGGTGGCCGGTTTCGGGCGGGCCTTCCGGGTGGCCGAGTCCTGGACCCTGTCCGACGACGACCTGGCCGCCGCCAACACCGAGCAGCAGCCGGACCGCGTCGTCCCCCATGCGAACGAGACGGCGTGGGTCGAGGACGGCGAACTGCACGCGTCGCTGCCCCCGGTTTCGTGGACCGCGATCCGCCTCACCCCGGCGTGACAGCCGGGCCGGCCCGTCTCGCTCGGCCGGCCCGCGCGCGCTCATGCCGTCGAGGGCGGGCCGTGGTGGGCGACCGCGTCGACCACGCCGGGGCTGCCGCGGGCCGCGGCCATGACCTGAAGCGAGATTCGGGCGCGTGTGCTCAGGCCGTACGGAATCGCGGTTTTCAGAATGTGATCGTCCAGCCCTCCCGGGTGGACTGGTCGGCGGTGTAGGCGACGCCATCGACCTTGAGGCCCCGGGCATCGAGCAGGGTGATCGTGCCGCCCCGGTTGCCCAGCTGGACCGGGGGCGCGACAGTCACCCGCGTGGTTTCGCCTGCGGCCAGGCGACCGGTGAGCGAAAGTTTGTTGCCGGCGCGATCGGCGAGCTGCCAGCCGGCCAGGTCGATCTCGGCCGGTGAGGTGTTGAGGAGTGTGACAGTTTCGTGCTCGGGCGCGGGACCGACCGGGTTGGCCAGCGCGCCGACGATGCGCACCAGGTGGTCGGGCTCGCCGGGGCTCGGCGTGGGCGCGGGGCCCGGCTCGGGCACGTCGGGGAGCGTGTGGCCGGTCGTGTCGTCGGTGTGGAACGACTGCGACTGGAACGCCAGGAAGATCGCCACCCATTCACCCGTCTCGCTGCCGGGGAAATTCAGCAGCAGGCCGCCATCCTGGAAAACGCCGTCGTCGTCGGCGAAACGCCCGCTGTTGCCCTGATTCATATGGACGTCGTGGACGCCGTTGCCGGGCGAGAAATGGAATACCTTGTCCGGAGTGGCCGGTTCCGGGCCCCACGCCTGGCCGAACACGAACGCCCGCGCCGCATCGTCGCCGAGAGCGCGCCGCACATAATGGTCGAGAAAATCGCCGAGGTCGTTCTCGGGGCCCGGCTCGGCCGTCGGTACCGGACGCATCTGCTGCCGCTGGAACAGATTTCCGCGAATGCAGTCGAGGGCAGCGCCCGTCCCGTCGCTGGTCAGCTCGGTGAAGCCGTCGGGCAGCCCACCCACCCGGTCGAGGATCGGATGCTTGAAGTCGTCGACCGCGACGTAAAGCAGTTCCGGCGGCCGCTGCTGCGACCGCACATTGACCGCGGCCCGGTAATCCACTCCGTCGGCCCGCAAATGAATTTGATAATGAGGCGTATCCGTGGTCTCGATCCGGCGGTCCACGACGGCCGCCCGGAGAACTCCGTACCGTTTGATCGGCATGGCGCAGAGTCAATCACTGAACGCATCCCGGGTCAGTCAAAAGATCTACATTCCCCGCTCGCACAAGTCGTCTGTTCTTAACCGCGCGGAAGACAGACGTTCGGCGGCGAGCCTTGACCCCGAACATCCGCTCGACTTGCGGGACGGCCGCGCCTGACTACTCCCAGACGAGCTCCCACCATTGCCAGCCCTCCGGAGCGGGCGGCCAGGACGGGTCGGGGGTCCAGCCGGGCGGCGGCGTCCATCCGTCCGGCGGCTGCGGCCAGCCGGGTGGCACCGCGAACCGCACACCGGTCGGCGGCGGCGGAACGGGCCGGTGCGGCGCGGCCACGGCCGCGATCACCGGGGCGGCCACGGCTGCGGCCGCGATCACCGGGGCGGCCACGGCTGCGGCTGCGATCACCGGGGCGGGCGCGGCCGGTCCCAGCCAGCTGTGCGGGAGCTCGTGCGCCCGCAGGGCGTACAGCGTCACCTCCGCCTTGATCCGGTTGCCCTTGACCAGGGCGCGCGCCACCGTGGCACGTTCCTGCCCGGCGAGATGCTGAACGGCCGGCAGCAGGTCGCCGCTCATCTTCGGGCTGAGCTTGCCCACCCGCGCCCCGTCGATGCGGACCTCCACCACCACCTTCGCGGTGCGGGCCGACTGCTCCACCACCTCGTGCAGGGGTCGCGTGTGCCCAGCACTCCCCCTCGGGTCGCAGGAACGGCAGCAACGCGTCCAGATGCTGCTCCTCGCCGGTCACCTGGATGGCGTGTCCCGGCGGCAGCAGGCGGTGCGCGCCGCTCGGGGGCAGATTCGCGGGCGCGAGCAGGTGCGGTTCGGCGAGATCGAGGCGTACCGAACCGCGAAAGTTTCCGTCCCACGACGCGCCCCACACCCGGCACGCCACCTGCGGCGACCAGCCCTGCGTCACCAGATGGAAGAGCGCCGGCGAGTACCGGGCGGCCTCGTCGCGGGGCAGGTAGCCGACGAGCTGACCGCCGATCCGCACGGCGACCGCGTTCTGGTCGTGCCGGTTGCCGGGCTCGGGCACGAGCTCGGCAACCGCCATGACCTCGCTGCCGTCCACCTTGAAGTCGTTGCCGAGGACGTCCCGGATCGCGCTGGCGTAGTGCGACTCGCCGACGACGTCGGCGTGCGGATACCCGCGTTGGCCCCACAGGTCGAAGGGGATTGCCACCGACCGAAGGTAAATCCTCGGCCGCGCCGCGTACCCCCGCCGGTCGGGCAGCCGGGATGGGCCGACCGGCCTACCGCGACGAGAGGACGGTGTGGACCCAGGCGGCGATGTTGTCGACGCGGGCGGCGTTCTCGGTGGCGGTATGCGGGCAACTCGGGCCGTTGCTCACCACGGCGACCAGCTCGGGCGCGTGTTTCTTGCGCTCGACGAAATAAGGACCACCCGAGTCGTACGGGCAGGGGGTCGTGTCGGCGGCGGGCGCGTAACCGTGCAGCCCGACCACGGCGTCGCTCACGGAGACCACCTGCAGCTGGCCGGTCCGCAGGTGGGTCACCGGCGTGGGGTTGACGCTCGTGGTCGAGCCGTAGCCGGTGACACGGAGGATGTCGCCGATGCCGGGCGCCTTTGCGGACAGCCGGATCGGACGGACATGCCAGGCGGGAGTGTCGATCTCGGCCAGGGCGACGTCGGCCGTCGGGGACTGCCGGACGGCGATGACCGTCGCCTCGATGCCGTGATCGGTGTCGGTCAGGTCGGTGCGGCCGACTGTGGCGGTGGTCAGGTCGGCCACCGGGTGATCGACGCGCACGTTGTTCGCATCGCGGAAGCAATGACCGGCGGTGATCACCCAGCGCGGCGAGACCAGCGCGCCGGAGCAGGCGCTGTTCCGCTTGCCGCCGTCCGCGGTCGGGATGCCGGTCATGGTCAGCTTTACCGAGAACGTGTAGTGCCCGTCGGGAACCGGATCGCCGTCGGCGATGGCGTTTGCCGGGGTGGCGGCGCCCAGGACGAGCCCGAGAGCGGCGACGGCGGCGAGAGCGAAAGAGCGCGACATGCGGCCCAAGCTATCGACCGCCGGCAATCACCGCATCCCGGCCGGCGGCAGCAGAGCATCGATCAGCTTGCGCAGATGGCCCTCCAGCTGGGCTTCGGACGCCGACGCGATCGGTTCCATGCGGATCGACGAGCGCAACAGCGAGATGCCGATGGCGGCCGCGAAAACCATCTGGGCGCCGAGCAGCGATTGCTCGCCGCCGGCCAGGGCGGCCAGGCGTTCGGCGGACCCGCGCAGCACGTCGAGCCGGATCTCGTCGGCGCGCTCGTCGCCCGAGGATCGCAGCATCAGCGCGAGCTGGCCGGCCATGGCGCCGGACGACGAGCCCGCGATGTGGGCGGCCATCGTCGACGCGATGCGGTCGAGGCCGATTTCGCCGGTGCTGCGCCGCAGGTCTTCGCCCGCGTTGCGCAGGCACGCCTCGAACAGCCCCTCCTTGGACGCGAAGTAGCGGCTGATCAACGCCACGTTGACCCCGGCGTCGTCGGCGATGTCGCGGACCGTCGTGGCCGCGTACCCGTCCTCCGCGAACCGCCGGCGGGCCGCGTCGAGAAGGAGCTGTCGGGTTTTCGCCGCGTCGCGGCGGCGGGGCGGTGCGTCGGTCACGCCGAAAGCGTAACCGGCCGGACACCTGAAGTAAACGCGCGTTGACTTATCCGGGGCGCGGGTCTACCGTCGCCAAGTCAGCAGACGTTTACTTTCGTGTCCCGGGGGACATCCATGAAACAAGCACGCACCGGACGCGTCGTGCTCTTCCTCTCGCTCGGCGGCCTCGCCTTCGCCGTGCTCCAGTCGCTCGTCGCGCCGGCGCTGCCGGTGATCGCGCACGACCTCGGCGCCTCGACCGAGGACATCAGCTGGGTGCTCACCGCGTACCTGCTCGCCGCCTCGGTGCTCACGCCGATCCTCGGCCGGCTCGGCGACATGGTCGGCAAGCGGCGGGTCATGCTCGCCGTGCTGGTGATCCTCGCCGCCGGCACGCTGCTCGCCGCCCTCGCGCCCAGCCTGCCGGTGCTGATCGCCGCCCGCGCGCTGCAGGGCGCCGCCGGCGCGATCCTGCCGCTGTCGATCGGGATCGTCCGCGACGAGTTGCCCCGCGAGAAGGTCGGCGTCGTGGTCGGCCTGCTCTCGGCGATCTTCGGCATCGGCGCGGGGCTGGGCATCGTGGCCGCCGGCCCGATCGTCGACCACCTCTCCTGGCACTGGCTGTTCTGGCTGCCGCTGGTGCTGATCGGCATCGCGCTGGCCGGCGTGGCCTTCGGCGTGCCCGAGTCGCCGGTGCGCGCGCCCGGCAAACTCGACGTGCTCGGCGCCGGGATCCTCTCGGTGTCGCTGGTCGGCCTGCTGCTGGCGATCAGCAAGGGCCGCGAGTGGGGGTGGGCCGACACCAGGACCGTGACGCTGCTGATCGTCGGGGCCATCGCGCTCGTGGTTTTCGTGCTGGTGGAGCTGCGGGTCAAGGAGCCGCTCATCAACATGCGGCTGATGGCGCTGCGGGGCGTCTGGACGACCAACATCGTCGGCCTGACCTTCGGCTTCGCGATGTTCGGCACTTTCCTGCTGATCCCGACGCTGCTCGAGCTGCCGGCCATCACCGGGTACGGCTTCGGCAAGAGCGTCTCGCAGGCGGGCCTGTTCCTGCTGCCGACCACGCTGATGATGCTGGTCTTCGGCCCGCTTTCCGGCCTGCTCGAGCGAAAGTACGGCCCGAAACTGCCGCTGTTCCTCGGCTCGGTCGCGGTGGTCGCGGCCTTCGCCCTGCCCGCGATCGTCCACGACCAGGTGTGGCACCTGCTGATCTCCGGCTTCCTGACCGGCGCCGGCATCGGACTCGTCTTCGCGGCCATGTCCAACGCCATCATCGAGACCGTGCCGGCGACCCACACCGGCGAGGCGACCGGCGTCAACGCGATCGTCCGCACGGTCGGCGGCAGCGTCGGCAGCGCGGTGGTCGCCGCGATCGTCGCCTCGGACACGACGCCCCAGGGCATCCCCACCGACCAGGCGTTCACGACCGGTTTCTGGGCCTGCGCGGCGGTCGCGGTGATCGCCGTGATCGCGTCGCTCGCGCTGCCGCCGGCCCGCAAGCGCCACGACGAGGCGGTCGAGGTGGGTGTCGAGGACCTGCCGCCGGAGCCGGCCGAGCTGCATCTGCACCGATAAGACGGGCCGGGTTTGTCCTCACTTCCGGGTGATCGGCAGGCAGATCTCCGACTCAGCTCTTCTCCCCCGGGCCTGGCGGGCGCCTCATCGTGGGATGGACGAGAAGCAGTTCCGGCAGATGCTCGAGGACCGGGCGATCGTGGTGGCCGACGTGCCGTCCGGGATCGCCCGGGACCTCGCGGCCGCGGCGAACCGTCCGGCCGGGCCCGGCGACGCGACACTGCGGACGAAAGTGGAGTTCGAGGCGCTCTTCGCCGCCATCCAGGGAACGGCCGGCCCGGGACCCGAAGCGGAACGGCTGGCCGGCACGTACGCGAAAAGCTCCATCGGAAAGGAGGAGTTCTTCGCCCGGACGATGTACCAGGTCGCGATCACCGACTGGCCGGCCGCCGAGATGAAGCCGGAGGAGCCGGTGGTGGCCACCGGCGACGCGCGGATCGGCGTGTGGCGCGCGGATCCGGCGGACCAGCGGCGGGTTCCGCCGCCCGACGACGCCGGGGTGCTCTTCACGACGACGACATTTTCGCTGGTGAACAGCGGCAACAAGACGAAATTCGCGCCGAAGCGGTCGTGGAAGGTCGACGTCGAGCCGGGCGAGGACGACGACAAGATCGTCGGGATGCCGCGGCTCAACCTCAAGTCGATGTACAACGACCCGTCCCAGATGCGCGAGGGGATCGCCTGGCCGCTGCTGCGCCGCGCGGGCGTGCCGGCGGCGCGGCACACCTACGCCCGGGTCGCGATCAACGGTGGCTACCAGGGGCTGTACTCGCTGATCGAGCAGGTCGACAAGGGCTTCCTGCGCGACAATTTCGGCGCCAACTTTCGCGGCAACCTGTACAAGGCCTACTGCGGCGACATCGGCTGCGCGACCCTCGAGCACCGCGTGGGACCCGGCGGCGACGACAGCGGCCGGCAGTACTTCACCCGGCACGACCACCCCGACCTGACCTACCGGCTCAAGACCAACGAGGACGATCAGGACCTCAACGGGTACGACGACCTGGCGCGCCTCATCCGGGTCATCAACGACCGGCCGCTGGACGCCGATGCCGTCGAGGAAATTTTCGACGTCCGCGCTTTCCTGCGCTGGGCGGGCCTCAACGTGCTTCTCGGCAGCTGGGACAACTACTTCGCGACCCCGGCGAACTACTACCTCTACAACTCGGGCCGGGCCGGCGGGGCGAAAGATTTCCTCGACCGGCCGTACTTCACGTTCATCCCGTGGGACTACGACAACTGCCTGGGGATCGACTACTTCGCCACGGCGTGGCAGTACACCGACCTGCTCGACTGGCCCGCCAGCACGAAGGCGTACCACGAGGGCAAGGGCCTGTCCCGGATCCCGCTCGTGCAGAACCTCCTCGCCAACCACGTTTTCGCCCAGTACTACCTCGACCACCTCGATTTCCTGCTGGAAACGGACTTCACCCCGCAGGCGCTGACCGGCCGGATGGACGGGCTCTGGCCGCGGGTCGTCCCCTCCGCGTACCTCGAGGCGGACTTCCCGCACTCGGCGCCGTTCACCGGGCGGCAGTTCAGCAACGACGAGGTCTACCGGGCGGGGCACGAACAGCAGGAGTTGCGGCACGACAAGCAGTTCGTGCTCGGCGTGCGCCACTACGCACGGATGCGGTGCGACAGTGCCCGCGAGCAGCTCACCGCGCTGCGATCGCGGTATCCGGCCGGGGCCAGCGGCGCGCACTTTCCCGCCGTACACGAAAACCCTCCGGCGTGATCCGCGGAGCTCGGCTGCGAGATCTGCTGCCGGCCGGCTCGCCGAGCCGGCTCGAGGCCAGCGGGGTGATCGCCGCCGACGGCCGCTACCTGGTCGTGTGCGACAACCTGCGCGCGATCGCCGTGATCGACGCCGATCTGGACCGGGCGGCGGCCAACGTGCTGACGGCGACCGGGCCCGGACCGGGAAACGGCTACGAGGACATCGCCCGCGACCCGGTCACCGGCCACCTCTTCCTGCTGGTCGAGTCGGCCGAGCGGGACGGCGGCCATCAGGCGCGGGTCGAGGAGTACGACGAAAGTTTCCACCTCGTCGCGACGGGCTGGCTCGAGTACCCCATCCCCCGCCCCAACAAGGGCATCGAGGGCCTCGAGTTCGTCCGCCGCGACGACGGCGTGTACCTGCTCGGCCTGCACGAAAGCGGCGGCCTGCTGGTATTTCGGCCCGGCCGGCGAAACTGGCGGCACGTCGCCACCGTCGACCTGCCCGCGGGCCTGCCGCTTGCCGACTTCGCCGGCCTCTCGCTGGCCGGCGCCCGCCTCGCCCTGCTCTCCCAGGAATCCGCCGCGCTGTGGGTCGGCGAGCTCGCCCCGGACAAGTGGACGGCCACCGGCCCGGGCCGCGTCCACCGCTTCCCCAGCGGCCACTGCACGGTCGAGGGCGTGTGCTGGCTCGGCCCGCAGCGCGTCGTCATGGTCTCCGACCGCGCCAAACGCGACTCCCAGCCCGCCCACTGCCGCGAGAAGGAGGAGTCGCTGCACGTCGTCGACCTCGACGACCTCACGAATTGACCCAAGGCGCGGGAACGGGACCAGCATCGCCACGACCGCGGGGGCGTGCCGTGAAGCCTTCCGGTTCTCTGCCGCGAAAATGGCGGTGCGCCGGCGACCCGGGACCGGGCCGCCGGCGCACATCGGCAACGGCGTCGAATCGCTCGCCGCACACGCTCCGGCCGGGCCGGAACGTGCGCGGCGCTGCCGTCAGACGCAGCGCTGGAGCAGGTTGTCCCAGCTGGTGCTGCCGGGGCAGGTGATCGCCTCGGCGTGGCCGGGAGCCGCGGAGGGCGCCACCAGGGCGATGGCGATCGCGGCGATGAGCGTGACCAGGAAGTGTCGGTGACGAGCGCGCATGACCATTCCTTTCGGGAAGGGTTGCGAAATCTGCCGGTTGATGGGCCCGCGCGTTGTCGCCCCGCCCGGCCGAGCGGAAGCGGTGGAGGCCGGCCGGCCTCCCCGCGCGTGCCCTGCGCGCAATCGACGGCAAGTTCGCCGCTCCGGCCCGGTCGTACGCCACGTCCCGGAAGCCGCAACCTTACTGTCACTAGGACACTAAACGGTTTCCAGTGTTTGTGTCAAGGAGACATCAATAGATCAGGCGTGCCTGCGGTCCGGCGTGGGCACGCCGGTGGCGTCGTAGACCTCGCCGACCTGCCGCCGGGCCGAGGCCGCGGCTTCCGGCAAACCCCGTGACGCGTACGCCTCGGCCAGCGTCACCAGGGCTTCGACCTCCAGGTGGATCGCCCCACAGGAGCGGAACGCGGCCTGGGCTCTCAGCAGGGCGGCCGTCCGATCGTCCGCACGTGACACGGGCGAGGGGGCCGGGGCGAGCGCGGCCAGCGAAAGCCAGATCCGCCCGACGAGCCCGGCGTCCGCGCCCTCGGCGGCCAGGGCGCCCGCGAGGTCGAGCCGTTCCCGGGCCGAGTCGAGATCCCCGGCCGCGAGCGCGAGCGCGCCGAGCCCGTGCAGCGCATACGCCTGCCCCAGCGGCGGCGCGCCGTCGAGGACCTCCTCGAACGCCTCCCCCGCCGCGCCGAGGTCGCCGCGCGCGAGGTGGGCGCACCCGATCCAGTAGAGCGTCGGCTTGAGCACCCGTGCGTTGCCCTGCTCGCGCGCCACCCGTTCGGCCTCGCGCAGCGTCCGCACCGCGGCGTCGGCGTCGCCGCGGTCGAGCTGGGTCTGGCCGATGAAGCGCAGCGTCTGCTGGACGCCCACGTCGTCGCCGCTGCGCCGGTACCCGTCGAGGGCCTCGGTGAACAGCTTGAGGGGCCGGGCGAGCTCACCGCGGCGGCGCAGCGCGTTGGCGAGGGTGCGCAGCGCGATCGCCCGGCCGTGCCGCTCCCCCGCCTCGGTGAGCAGCCGCGACGCGGTCTCGAGCTCGGGCACGCCGGAGACGCCGGGGCTGCCGCTGGCGACCAGCGGAGGCTGGCCCAGCGCGGTCAGCACCAGGGCCTCGCCGCGCCGGTCCCCCGCCGCGCGGCAGGCGGCCAGGGCGATCTCGTGGGTGACCCGCCAGTCGTCGAAGTAGCCGCGCTGCGCGTAGAACTCGTGTGCCGAGACGGCCAGGTCCCAGCACAGCTCGGTGAGCCCGAGCGTGGCGGCCTGCTCGATCGTGGCGCGCAGGTTGAGCCGTTCCCGATCGAGCCATTCGAGGGGTTTCGCGGTCGCGGCGGAAAGTTCCGCCGGTGGCACGGTGACGTCGGGCAGGTCGCTGTGCACCACGTCGAACGGTCCGCCGTAGATCGCCTCGTGCGCCCGGCGGGTCAGGGTGAGCAGCGCGCGGCAAACGCGAGCCGGCACGTCGGCCGAATCCGGGGCGTGGGCCCGGGCGTAGTCGCGGGTCAGGTCGTGGAAGCGGTAGCGCGGACCGGCGGCGGCCGGCTCGATCAGGCCGACGGCGGCCAGCTGGGACAGCGCCCGGCCGGCCGCCGGGCCCGGCTCGTCCAGCACGGCGGCCGCCGCCCACTCGCCGAAGGTGGGCAGGCCGAGCAGGCCCAGGCCGAGGAAGAGTGTCCGGGCACGCTCGTCGAGCGGCGCCAGGCCGGCCCCCAGCGTGCGGGCGAGGCTCTGCTGCCCGTACTCGAAGGCGGCGGGACCCTGATCGCTCAGCCGGCGCAGCAGCTCGGCCGTCGGCTGGTGGAAATCTTCCACCCGCAGCATCGCGGCGATGCGCAACGCCAGCGGCAGCCCGCCGCAGAGCCCTACCACCGCCGCGACCGCGTCGTCCTCGCCGGCGAGGTCGACGTTGCCGGCCCCCACGATCTTACGAAAGAGCGCGGAGGCGGTTTCGTCATCGAGCGCGCCGAGCGGCGCGACCTGGTGGGTGGCCGCCTCGATGCCGGGCAGCCGGCGCCGCGCGGTGACCAGCACGACGCAGTCGCCACCGCCGGGGATGATGTCGCGGATCTGCGCGCTGTCGGCGGCGTCGTCGAGCACCACGAGCATCCGGCGGTCGGCGGCGAGCGAGCGGAACAGCGCGGCCCGTTCGCGCAGCGTCTCCGGCACGGCCGGCTCGCCCAGCCCGCGCAGGAACTCGGCGAGCACCTCGGCCGGATC
Source organism: Actinoplanes sp. NPDC051513 (assembly GCF_044454685.1). Lineage (NCBI taxonomy): Bacteria > Bacillati > Actinomycetota > Actinomycetes > Micromonosporales > Micromonosporaceae > Actinoplanes > Actinoplanes sp. NPDC051513. The sequence continues at coordinate 789,416 of NZ_JBITDW010000002.1, read as the reverse complement.
GGACGGCTGGCCCGTGGTGCCGCGCAGGTCGGCCCAGAGCTGGCCGCCCGGGTACGCGTCGGCGGCGGCGTGCGCGGCGGTCAGCGCGAGCGCGGTCTTGCCCATCCCGCCCGCGCCCGAGATGACCAGCACCCTCATCCGGGGCTCGCGCAGCAGCCAGGTGAGCTCGGCGAGCAGGCCCTCGCGGCCGACGAAATGGGCCGGGCCGGCCGGCAGCTGGCGGGGCAGAGGCGGCGGCTTCACCGCCACCGCGGGCGGCGCCGGGCGGGCCTCGGCGCCGATCGTCTTGGCGACCTCGTCGTCGTTGCGGATCGCCATGGCGTACGCGAGGCGGCGCAGTGTCCGGTCGGCACCGCCGCCCGCCTCCTCGAAACTCTCGTACGCGGCGGTCGCGTCGTCGGCGTGCCCGCCCCGGTAGAGCGCGATCATCCGCAGCCGGCAGAGCTGGGCGTCCTCGGGGTACTCCGCGGCGAACTGCTCGAGATCGTCCAGGACGGTCGCGTGCTCGCCCCGTTCGATCTCCAGCGTGAAGAGACGGATCGCGCAGCGCTTGCGGCGGGCGCGCAACGCCTCGATCTCCCGGCCGAACGCGCCGAGCGGGACGTTCGAAAGGGGACGCGGGCCGCGCCACAGGCCGAGCGCGTCGCGAAGGTGGTCGATCTCCTCGCCGGCCTCGCCCTTGGCCCGATCCGCGTCGGCGCACTCCACGAGGTGCTGGAAGGCGAGAAGGTCCAACTCGTCGTCGGTGGCCTGCAACCCGTACCCGAAACGATTGTAGGTTTTGATCGCGTCGGGCCGGCCGGCCTCGGCGAAAAGCTTGCGCAGCGCCGAGACCGCCTTGTGCAGTTGCGCGGGGCGCACGTCGGTCTCGCCCCACGCGGCCTCGATCAGGTCCGGAGTGGACAGTTGCCGGTTCGCCCGGATGAGCAGCGCGGCGAGCACCGCCAGCGCATGGCCGCGGGGCAGCTCGACGGGCGCGCCGCTCGAGGCGCGAACCTCGAGTTCGCCCAGCACCCCATAGATCACTCCGCCGCCTCCTCACGCCGCCACGATCCGGAGCCACGCCGTCACGGTAAGAGCATTTCGCCCGCTCGCACCATCGCCGGGAGGGGTAGTCGGGATGTTCGGAACCGAAACGGAAGCGCTCCGGTAGCTCACTGTGGCCGAATCGCGGTGTGATTCCGCCTCATCAAGCCAACGCGACGGGGGTGCGCGATGACCCATCGCCTGTACGGCAGCATCGACCGGCTGACCGACTGCGAGCAACGCCCGCTGCGGCCGATCGGGATGAGCGTTCAGGAGGTGGCGGCGCGCACACGAGATCTACTGGCGCGGCTCGGTGAGGCGCCGGGGGTGCGGGTGATCGCGGGACTGCGGCTCAGCACGGGCGTGCCGCCGATAGCTTTCGCGGTCAGCGCCGGTCACCGTGTCGTGCTGGTCGAGCCGGTGGCCTGGCCGGCGGGCGCCTACTCGACGACGCCGCAGGGTGGGGTGCTGTGCGACGGCACCTACATCGGCCAGTCGGTGCACCCGCTGCTCGGCGCGGTCCGTCACCTGCGGCGCAGGCTGCACAAGCGCGAGGTGGCGGCGATCGTCGTGGTGCATCCGTCGGGGGCGGGGACGCCGGCGCTGCCTCCGACGGCGCCGGCCGGGCTGTCCTGGCTGCCGCCGGAGGAGGTGTGCCGGCATCTCGTCGGCCGTCTGCGCTCCCGGGTGAGCGTCCGGCGGAAACTTTCCATCGGCCGCATGGCGGTGGAAGGCAAACGGAAGGACGCCACGACAGCCTGAAGGGGCCGCTCGCGGGTGGGCGGACCCGCGGGCGGCCCCTTCAGGTGTTTCTGTTTCTTTCAGGCGGCGGTTCCGACCAGCTCTTTCTCCTCGGGCGTGGCGGCTTCGGCGGCCAGTTGCTTGGTCAGGCCCTCGCCCTCGACGTCCACGTTGGGCAGGATCTTGTCGAGCCACCGGGGCAGCCACCAGCCGGCCTTGCCGAACAGCGACAGAACCGCCGGGACGATCGTCATGCGGACCAGGAAAGCGTCCACCGCCACGCCGAACGCGAGCGCGAAACCGAGCGTCTTGATGATGGTGTCGTCGGCCAGGATGAAGCCGGCGAAGACGCTCATCATGATGAGCGCGGCGGCGGTGACGACGCGGGCGCCGTGCCGCATGCCGCTGACCACCGCGTCGTTCGGGCTCGCGCCGTGCACGTACTCCTCGCGGGTGCGGGTGACCAGGAAGACCTCGTAGTCCATGGCCAGGCCGAACAGGATGCCGATCAGGAAGATCGGCATGAGGCTGATGATCGGGCCGGTCGAGTCGACGCCGAGCAGGCTCGCCAGGTGGCCCTGCTGGAAGACGAACACCACGGCGCCGAAGGTCGCGCCGACCGAGAGCAGGAAACCGAGCGTCGCCTTGAGCGGCACCAGAATGCTGCGGAACACGAGCATGAGCAGGATGAACGCGAGGCCAACCACGATCGCCAGGTACGGCACCAGCGCGTTGGTGATCTTGTCGGTTACGTCGATGTTGATCGCGGTGGTGCCGGTGACGGCAAGTTCCGCGCCGTCGCCGGGCAGGTCGCGGATGGCCGAGACCAGGTTCTTGGTGGCCTCGTCGGTGGCGCCGCTACCCGGGATGACGGTGAGCATCGCGGTGTCGCCGGCCTTGTTGAAGACCGGGGCGGTGACCATGACCACGTCGCTCAGCCCGGAGATGGTCGTCCGGGCGGCGGCCGCAGTCGTCGCGGTGGCGTTCTCGACGACCACGATCAGCGGGCCGTTGAAGCCGGCCCCGAAGCCCTCGGCGAGCTGGTCGTAGGCCTTGCGCTGGGTGGAGGCGGGCGAGGCGGTGCTGTCGTCCGGCAGGGCCAGGCGCAGGTCCAGGGCGGGCAGGGCGATCGCCCCGACCACCCCGAGAGCAAGAACAAGAGCGACAACCCGGTTCTTGAGTACGAGGCGCGCCCAGCGCTCGCCGAACGGAACTTTCGCGGCGCCCGCGCGGCGGCCGGCCCGATCCTTCTTCGCCAGAACCTTGCGACCCGCGAAACCGAGCAGCGCCGGGGTCAGCGTCAGCGTGATGATCACGGCCATCGCCACGGTGAACGCGGCGGCCAGACCCATGGCGGACAGGAACGGGATACCGGTGACGCTCAGCGCCGCCAGCGCGATGATCACGGTGAGGCCGGCGAACACCACGGCCGAGCCGGCGGTGCCCGTCGCGCGGCCCGCGGCCTCCTCGCCGTCGTGCCCCTCGGCAAGCTCGTGCCGGTAGCGGGAGACGATGAACAGCGCGTAGTCGATGCCGACGGCGAGGCCCAGCATGGTGGCGAGGGCGCTCGTCGACGAGGACAGGTCGAAGAAGCCGGTGGCGATCTGGATGCCGGTCATGCCCAGGGCGACGCCGATGATCGCGGTGAGCAGCGGCAGGCCGGCCGCGACGAGCGCGCCGAACGTGACGACCAGGACGAACGCGGCGATGATGATGCCGAGCGCCTCGCTGGAGTGGCCGCCCTGCTGGGTGGCGAGCATCTCGCCGGAGTACTCGACGCCGAGTCCGGCGGTCTTGGCGGTGTCGCCGGCGGCGACCAGAGCGTCGCGGGCGGCGTCGGTGACGCCGGTGACGCCGACCGCGTAGGTGACGGTCGCGTACGCGGTCTGCCCGTCCTGCGAGACCGTCCTGGCCTCGAACGGGTCGGCGACGCTCGTCACCTGCGGCGCCTTCTCCAGCGCGGCGACGGCCTTCTCGATGGCGGCCTTCTGGGTCGTGCCGGTGAGCTTGGCGTCGCCGGTGACGGTGAAGACGACCTTGGCGGACGCGCCGTCGGCGCCGCCGCCGAACTTCTCCTCGAGGATGGCAAGAGCCCGGGAGGACTCGGTGCCCGGGATCGAGAACGCGTCGCTGGTCGGGCCGGACAGGGTCGCCGCGCCCACCCCGAACAGGACGAGCACCGCCACCCACAGCAGTCCCACCAGCTTGCGTCGGCGGAACGAGAACCGGCCGAGCCGGTACAGCAAGGTCGCCACGAAATCCCTCCCCAGGCAGAAGTCCGTCTTACGTTTCGGCACCGCCACCGTAGAGCTGAGACTTACCGATCGGCTAGAAATTAACTAGCCGATCGGTAAGCGTCACACTTGCTGGTCGGCTAGTTTTTTCGCACATGTGTCGATACGATGACGGCGTGACGCAGAGTGCTGGGGTGCGGCCGCGCGGCGCGGGCCGGGCGCAGTTGCACGAGACCGCGCTGCGGCTGTTCGCCCGCGACGGGGTCGAGGGGACGTCGCTGCAGGCGATCGCCGACGACATGGGCGTCACGAAGGCGGCGGTGTACTACCACTACCGCAGCAAGGACGACCTGGTGCTGGGGGTGCTCGCGCCCCTGTTCACGTCGCTGGACGTCATCCTCGACCGGGCCGCGGAGCACCGGTCGCGGGCCGCCCGGCTCGACGAGTTCCTGGTCGGCATGGTCGATCTGATCGTCGGCAACCATGCGCGGTTCGCGGTGCTGGTCGGGGATCCGTACGTGAGCCGGCTGATGGAGGACCACCACGATCTGGTCGGGTGGTGGAACCGGATCGTCGACGAGATCATCGGCGACAAGTCCGACCCGATCATCCCGACCGCCCTGATCATCTTCCTGAGCGGGATGACGGCGCCGCTGACCACGCCGCCGGTCGCGGACATCGGCGCGGACGAACAGCGGGAGCAGCTGGTCGAGTGCGGGCGCCGCATCCTGGGGATCCGCCGCCGCTCGGCCTGAGCAGGCGGCGGCGCCGCGCCGGCGTTCACGAGTTGCCACGCCGCGGAACGCGAACGTTGACGAGTTGCCACGCCGCGGAACGCGAACGTTGACGAGTTGGCGCGCGCGGAACGTCGGCGTTGACGAGTTGCGGGGCGCAAGCATCGGCGTCGATGAGTTGGCGTGCGCAGTGCACGGCAGATCATCAAGATCCGGGCGGCCGGCCGGCGCAACGTCCTGACCTGCACCGTGTTAGCGATAACAATTGCTCCCGCCGAGCAGCGTTGACACCTGTGTTGTTAGCGATAACAATGCTGAAACGCCCCCTCAACGTGGAGGTATCCCCCCATGCCCGTTGACCCCACCGTGGCCTGTGTGGTCGGTGTCGATTACGGCACCCTCTCCGGCCGCGCGGTCGTCGTCCGTGTCTCGGACGGCGCGGAGCTCGGCTCCGCGGTGCACGACTACTCCCACGCCGTCCTCACCGAGTCGCTGCCCGACGGCACCCCGCTGGGCCACGACTGGGCCCTCCAGGTGCCTTCCGACTACATCGACGTGCTCAAGACGGCCGTGCCCGCCGCGGTCGCCGCCGCCGGCATCGACCCGGGACACGTCATCGGGATCGGCACCGACTTCACGGCCTGCACGATGGTGCCGACCCTCGCCGACGGGACGCCTCTGAACGAGCTCCCCGAATGGAGCAGCTGCCCCCACGCGTACGTGAAGCTCTGGAAACATCACGCCGGGCAGCCGCAAGCGGATCGCATCAACGAGCTCGCCGCGAAGCGTGGCGAGCCGTGGCTCGCCCGCTACGGCGGGCTGATCTCCTCGGAGTGGGAGTTCGCCAAGGGGCTGCAGCTGCTGGAGGAGGACCCCGCCGCGTACGCGGCGATGGACCGCTGGGTCGAGGCGGCCGACTGGATCGTCTGGCAGCTCACCGGGCGTTACGTCCGGAACGCCTGCACCGCGGGGTACAAGGGCATCCGCCAGGACGGGGCGTATCCGTCCCCCACTTTCCTCGCCGAGTTGAACCCGGCGTTCGAAAGTTTTGTCGCGGACAAGCTGGAGCAGCCGATCGGGCAGCTGGGCGACGCGGCCGGCGCGCTCACCGCGCAGGCCGCGCAGTGGACCGGGCTTCCCGAGGGCATCGCGGTCGCGGTCGGCAACGTCGACGCGCACGTCACCAGCGCCGCCGCGAAAGCGCTCGATCCCGGCCAGATGGTCGCGATCATGGGCACCTCCACCTGCCACGTGATGAACAGCGACGAACTGCACGAGGTCCCCGGCATGTGCGGGGTCGTCGACGGCGGGATCGTGGCCGGTCTCTGGGGATACGAGGCTGGGCAGAGCGGGGTCGGCGACATTTTCGGCCACTATGTCGACAGTCTGGGCGGTTCCGCGACACACGAGCAGCTCACCGAGCTGGCCGCCGGGCAGAAGCCGGGTGAGCACGGGCTGATCGCGCTCGACTGGCACAACGGCAACCGGTCGGTGCTGGTCGACCACGAGCTGTCGGGCGTGCTGATCGGGGAGACCCTGGCGACCCGGCCCGAGGACGTCTACCGCGCGCTGATCGAGGCGACCGCGTTCGGCACCCGCAAGATCGTGGAAACTTTCGCAGCCGCGGGCGTGCCGGTGCGCGAGTTCATCGCCGCCGGCGGGTTGCTGAAGAACCGGCTGCTCATGCAGATCTACGCGGACGTGCTGAACATGCCACTGTCGGCAATCGGGTCGGAGCAGGGGCCGGCGCTCGGCTCGGCCATCCATGCGGCCGCGGCGGCCGGCGCCTATCCGTCCGTGCGTGACGCGGCGGCCGCGATGGGCAGCGTCTCGGCCAACGCCTACGTTCCCGACCCGGACGCCGCGGCGATCTACGACGAGCTGTACGCCGAGTACTCGACGCTGCACGACTATTTCGGCCGCGGGGCGAACAAAGTGATGCGCAAGTTGCGGGCGATCCAGCGAAAGGTTTCGGCATGAGTCTGCTGAAAGAGATCAAGCAGACGGTCGCCGAGCTGCACGCCGAGCTGCCGCGCAACGACCTCGTGGTCTGGACCGCCGGGAACGTGTCGGCGCGGGTGCCCGGCGAGGACCTGCTGGTGATCAAGCCGTCGGGCATCTCCTACGACGAGATCAGCGCGGACAACATGGTCGTCACGGATCTCGACGGCAACCTCGTCGAGGGGGCGCACAAGCCGTCGTCCGACACGGCCGCCCACGCGTACGTGTACAAGCACATGCCGCACGTGAACGGCGTGGTGCACACGCACTCCACGTACGCGACGGCGTGGGCCGCCCGCGGCGAGGCGATCCCCTGCGTCCTCACGATGATCGCCGACGAGTTCGGCGGCGAGATTCCCGTGGGCCCGTTCGCGCTGATCGGCGACGACTCGATCGGCCGCGGGATCGTCGAGACGCTGCGCACCCACCGCTCCCCCGCCGTGCTCATGCGAAACCACGGCGTCTTCACCATCGGCCGTTCCGCGAAAGACGCCGTCAAGGCCGCCGTCATGTGCGAGGACGTCGCGCGCACGGTGCACATCTCCCGGCAGATCGGCGCGCCGATCCCGATCGGCCAGGCCGACATCGACTCCCTCTACGCCCGCTACCAGAACGTCTACGGACAGGAGCCCGCCGCATGAAGCCTCAGATCTGGTTCCTGACCGGAAGTCAGCATCTCTACGGCCCCGAAACCATCGACCAGGTCGCCGCGCAGTCCGCGGAAATTCAGCAGATGCTGGTCTCGGCCGGCCTGAGCGCCGAGATCGTCGGCAAGCCGGTGCTCACCGACTCGGGCGCGATCCGCCAGATGATGCTCGACGCCAACGCCGACCCGTCGGTCATCGGCGTGATCGCCTGGATGCACACGTTCTCGCCGGCCAAGATGTGGATCACCGGCCTGGACACGCTGCGCAAGCCGCTGCTGCACCTGCACACCCAGCACAACCGGTCGTTGCCGTGGGCCACGATCGACATGGACTTCATGAACCTCAACCAGGCCGCGCACGGTGACCGGGAGTTCGGGTTCATCCAGTCACGGCTCGGGGTGCCGCGCAAGACGGTGGCCGGTCACGCGGCCGATCCCGTGGTGGCGCGGCGGGTCGACGCGTGGGTCCGGGCCGCGGCGGGCTTCGCCCACCTGCGAGGTTTGCGCCTGGCCCGGTTCGGCGACAACATGCGCGACGTCGCGGTCACCGAGGGCGACAAGGTCGAGGCCGAGTTGCGTTTCGGCGTTTCCGTCAACACGTACGGGGTGAACGACCTCGTCGCCGTGGTGGACGCCGTCTCGCCGGCCGAGGTCGACGCGCTGGTGGCCGAGTACTCCGACGTCTACGACCTGGCGCCGTCGCTTCGCAAGGACGGGGATCAGCACGATTCGCTGCGGTACGCGGCGCAGATCGAGGCCGGGCTGCGGCAGTTCCTGACCGCGGGCGGTTTCGGGGCGTTCACCACGAACTTCGAGGACCTGGGCGGGCTGCGGCAGCTGCCGGGGCTCGCCGTCCAGCGGCTCATGGCGGACGGCTACGGCTTCGGCGGCGAGGGCGACTGGAAGACGTCGGCGCTGCTCGCCTCGGTGAAGGCGATGGGCGCCGGCACCGGGCGCGGCACGTCGTTCATGGAGGACTACACCTACCACTTCGGCCCCGGCGAGCCGAAGATTCTCGGCGCGCACATGCTCGAGGTCTGCCCCACGATCGCCGCGGAACGCCCGCGCTGCGAAATTCACCCGCTCGGCATCGGCGGCCGCGAGGACCCCGTGCGCCTGGTCTTCGACGCCGCCCCCGGCCCCGGCGTGGTGATCGGCATGGCCGACATGGGCGATCGTTTCCGCCTGGTGGCCAACGCCATCGAGGTGGTCCCGCCGGACGAGCCCCTGCCCAGCCTGCCGGTGGCCCGCGCGGTCTGGAAGCCCGAGCCGTCGCTGTCGACCTCGGCCGAGTGCTGGCTGACGGCAGGCGGCCCGCACCACACGGTGATGACACAGGCGGTCGGCGCCGAAACGCTGCGCGATTTCGCGGACATGGAGCGCACCGAGCTCCTGCTCATCGACGAGAAGACGACGCCCTACGATTTCGCCGACCGGGTTCGCTGGAACCAGGCGTACTACCGCCTGTCGCGCCCGATGTGATCGCCCGGCGCCGCTCCCTTCCTGCGGGGAGCGGCGCCGGCTCGTGCAGCCATCAGACGTAGCAGGCCGCGGCTGCCCACGATCCGACGCAGGTTTCGCGGGTCGAAGAAGTCCCGGACGGGCATGGTCCCGGTCAGCACTCCCAGGAATCTGGTCACCTGGGCCGGGTCCTTGGCCAGGGCCGGAAAGAGGATCTCGCCGGCCAGGTCGGGGCGGAACGCGGCGATGCGGGCGGTGAGGTCGTAGATCGGGCGGCGGGCGGCGTCGCGGGCGCGGTGGTAGTCGTGGAAAGCTTTCCGGTTGCCGTCGAAAGCGGCCAGGATCGCGGCCGCGAGGGCGTCGGCGTCGCGCAGGGCGTTGCCGATTCCCTGGCCGGTGATCGGGTCCATGACCAGGCCCGCGTCGCCCGCGAGGGCCCAGCCGGGCCCGTACGGCCTGCGGATCAGGCCGGGGACGTCGGTGGTGGCGCGGACGTGCTCGACCAGCGTCGCGGCGGCCACGCGATCACGCAGGTCGGCGGGCTCGGACACCGCTGCCCGGAAACTTTCGGGATGACGTACCGCCGGAAAGCGCGAAACCGGAACGCCCAGATAGACGATCGTCAGGTCGTCGTTGGTCGGCCACAGGCCGACCATGCGGTCGGGGCGGGTGTAGACCTCGCCGCCCTTGAGCGGGAGATCGGCGAAGTAGCCGTAGCAGGCGGCCGAGATCGGCGGGCGGTGGCGGTAGGCGCGGGCCCGCACGGCTTTCGCGACCGTCGAGTGCTTGCCGTCGGCCCCCACGACCAGGCGGGCCGTGATGGTGCGGGCAGTGGTGGCGCCCTTGAGTTTCCCGCGGATACCGGTGATGCGGGCGTCGCCGGTCAGGCCCTCGACGACGAAACTTTCCTCGACGGTGGCGCCGGCCGCGCGGGCCTCGGCGATCAGGAGAGCGTCCAGCAGGGTGCGGCGAGGGCTGTAGACGGCGTCGACTCCATCGAAGGCGGCGTAGTCGCCGCGCAGGACGGCCGGGCCGGCGTCGAAGTGGACGTTGCGGGCGGCGGGCGTGCCGTTCTCGATCAGCTTGTCGAGGATGCCCCAGCGGCGCAGCAGCGCGCCGCCCGGAAGCTGGATCTGGTGGGTGGAGAGGGTGTCGCTGGGAAAGCGGGCCCGGTCGACGGCCAGCACGCGCAGTCCCGCGCGGGCCAGCAGCATGGCCGTCGCGGCGCCGGCCGGGCGGGCCCCGGCCACGATCACGTCGAAATCCATCGGGAACCTCCGGTTTCGTTACGGCGTAACGTAACAGCGTCCCGGTATTGTCGGGAACCATGGGACGTCCGAAGGAGCACGGAGCGCAAACCCGGGCCGCTCTGCTCGCCGCCGCCGCGGAGTTGCTGCACGCCGAGGGGCCGTCCGCGGTCTCGGTGCGCCGGGTCGCGGCCGCGGTGGGTACTTCGACGCGAGCGGTGTACAGCCTCTTCGACGACAAGGACGGGCTGTTGCGGGCGCTCTCGGTCGACGTCGCCGAAACCATGCGCCGGCATCACGAGTCGGTCCCGGCGCAGGACGATCCGATCGCCGAGATACTTTCGCTGGCGCTCGCGTACCGGGCAGCGGCCCGGGAGAAGCCGAAACTTTACGACCTGTTCTTCGGCACCGTCCGGCCCGGGGCATCGCAGGCGGATCCGCTGTTCGCGCTGGCGTACCGCAGCTTCGAGCGGGTGTTGCAGGTGGTGCGGCGCGGCATCGCGTCGGGGGTCTTCCCGGGGCGGAGCGAATTCGACATCGGGCGGAATCTTTTCGCGCTGGTCCACGGCCTCGCGTCGCTGGAGTTGCGCGGCGTGCTGGGCGACGAAGCGACGGCGGTGGGCGTCTGGCGCCAATCGGTCACGGCAACGCTCACGGGGCTCCAGCAGCGGACGGCCGGCGAATGAGGCGGCCGGGCGCCGTGACATTTCGCGCCGGCCTTCCCGGATTTGCGGTTCCGACGGGGGCCGGCTGAGCCGGCAAAGTAAGTCAAGACTTACTTTGCGGCTAAATCTCCTGACAATGGGAGCGGTGAGTGAGCAGGCGCTGGTGACGCGCATATACGAGCTGGTGGACGCCGAGACGGCCGCAGTGCTCGAGGAGCTTCGCGGCCGGCGGGACGGTGACCGGGCGGCGGCGCGGGCCGGCCAACCGGACGGCGAGTGGGCGACCGCGCGGGCCGGCCAACCGGACGGCGAGTGGGCGACCGCGCGGGCCGGCCAACCGGACCACGAGCGGGCGGCGCTGCTGCGGCGGAGGCTGACGGCGCTGCGGACGGTCGAGCAGCGGCTCGTGTTCGGGCGGATCGACCACACCGACGGGACCTGGCTGCACATCGGGCGGCGCGGGATCCGGGTGGACGGGGAGCCGCTGCTGGTGGACTGGCGGGCGCCGGCCGCGGCGCCGTTCTATGCCGCCACGCCGGCCCGCCCGCTGGGCCTGCGACGGCGGCGCCACCTGCGGCTCGACGGGCGCCGGGTGGTGAGCGTCGCCGACGAGATCCTGGACGGATCGGCGCCCGGCGCGGACGACGTGATCGGTGACGGGCCGCTCGCCGAGGCGCTCGCGGCGCCGCGCACCGGGCGGATGACGGACGTGGTGACGACGCTCCAGGCCGAGCAGGATGCGATCGTCCGGTCGCCGCATCGGGGAATCACGGTCGTGCAGGGCGGGCCGGGCACGGGGAAGACCGTGGTGGCGCTGCACCGCGCCGCGTACGTGTTGTTCGCGTTCCCGGCGACGGCCGAGCGCGGCGTGCTCGTCGTCGGGCCGGACCCGCGGTTTCTCGACTACATCTCGCAGGTGTTGCCGTCGCTGGGCGAGAACGACGTGCGGCTGGCCGCCCGAACCCGCATCACCGGCGCTGCGGCCGACGGCCACGAGCCGGCCGGCGGCAACGAGTCAGCCGGCGGCAGTGAGCCAGCCGGCGGCAGTGAGCCAGCCGGCGGCAGTGAGCCGCCCAGCGGCAGTGAGCCGCCCAGCAGCAGTGAGCCGCCCAGCAGCAGTGAGCCGGCCGGCGTGGCGCGGCTGAAGGGGCGGGCGGACATGGCCGGGCTCCTGGCCGCGTACGTCTCGGCGCGGCGCCCGGATGCCGCGGCGATCCGCTTGCCGCTGGGAACGGAGATCGTCGAGGTCGATGCGAGCGCGGTGGCCGAGGCCCTGGCCGCCGCCGGCGGGAAGCCGCACAACGCCGGGCGGGAGGCATTCCGGGAGTACCTCGTCGCCGAATTGGCGCGGCTGCGCGCCCGGCACACCGCCGCGACGCTGGAACGGATCGACGCGGAGACCGCGGCGCTCACCGGGATCGACCTCGACGCGGCCGTCGCGGCCGACCTGCGATCACTGGGCCTCGCCGCCGACGCGCCGCCCAGGCCTGGCGATGTGCTCGCGACCGATGGGCCGGTGGACTGGGAGAGGATCGCGTCGGATGAGCCGGCGGGCCGGCAGAGGATCGCGACCGATGGGCCGGCCGACCGGGACAGGATCGCGACCGACGGGCCGGCGGACCCGGAAAGGATCGCGACTGACGGGCCGGCGGACCGGGCGGCGATCGCGGCGGATCCGCGGCTCGACGAGGCGATCGGCCGTCTCTGGCCGCGGTTGACCGCGGGCGAGGTGGTGGCGGGGCTGCTCGCCGAGCCGCCGCCGGAATGGGAGCCGTTGCGCCGCGCGCCCGGTGCGGCGTGGACGGCAGCCGATCTCGCGCTGCTCGACGAAGCGGCCGAGCTGGTCGACGGACCTCCGGCCGACGTGTACGGGCACATCGTGGTCGACGAGGCGCAGGAGCTCACCGAGATGGACTGGCGGGTGGTCCTCCGGCGATGCCCGTCGCGGTCGATGACCGTGGTCGGCGACTTCGCGCAGGCCGGGCCGGGCTCGACCGTCACGGGCTGGCGGGAGGCGGTCGGCGAGCGGTTCGAGCTGCACACGCTGACGGTCAACTACCGGACCACGGCGGAGATCCTCGATTACAGCCGCGACCTGCTCGCCGAGATTGCGCCCGGGCAACGGGCCAGCCGGTCGCTGCGGCATGGGGAAAAGCCTTGCGTGGCACCGGAAGAGCTGACGATCGCGCCCGGAGAGCTGGTGGCCGTGATCTGCCCGGACGACCTGGTCCTGGACGGCGCGATCCCGGTGTCGAAATGCCGCGGGCTCGAGTTCGACACCGTGATCGTCGTGGCGCCGGACCGATTCGCGAAACGGGACCTCTACGTGGCGCTCACCCGGGCCACCCGGCGGCTGGTCATCGCGCCCGGCGCGCTTCCCCGCCTGCGATGAGCACGTGGTGGCCTCGAGGACGGTCGACGTCGGCGCTTCTCTACCGGCTCAACCCGCGGCGCTCGGCCGCCCTGATCGCCGGCAAGATGCAGGCCCTGCTCAATCGCCGAGGCGCCGGCGCACGGCCGCGGCGTCCGGGAGCTCCAAGGCCCAGGCCGCGGTCCCGGACCCGATCGCGGTCCCGGACCCGATCGCGCGCACGGCCGCCTTGACCAAAGGCACGGCGGCCGGGGTCACGCTCAGCTCGTGCACGCCGAGGGCGGTCAGCAACGGCACGGCCGTCTCGTCGGCCGCGAGCTCGCCGCACACCGCCACCGGCACGCCCGCTTTCCGGCACACCGCGTCGATCAGGCGCAGCACCGCGGGGTCGAGGCCGTCCGCGGGCACCGACGGATTGCCGCGCTCCGCGGCCAGCGTGTACTGGGTCAGGTCATTGGTGCCGATGCTGACGAAATCGACGTACGGCCGGAATGTTTCCACCTTCAGCGCGGCCGCCGGCACCTCGACCATGATGCCCACCTCGAGGCCGTCCGGCGGCCGGCGGTCGTCGAGCATGCGTCGCGCGGCGATCAGCTCGTGGACACTGGTGACCATCGGGAACATGACGCTCACCGGGGTGTCCCGGGCCACCCGGACGATCGCGTCGAGCTGAGCGCCGAACAGGTCCGGATTTTCCAGGGAATGACGCAAGCCGCGTACGCCGAGGAACGGATTCTGCTCCGGGCGGCCCGGCGCGTACCGGAGCGGCTTGTCCCCACCCACGTCGAGGGTGCGCAGCGTGATGCGGCGCCCGCGCATCGCCTCGGCGATCTCTGCGTAGACGGCGACCTGCTCGTCGGCGCCGGGCGCCTCGTCACGATCGAGGAAGAGGAACTCGGTGCGCACCAGGCCGGCCTGGTCGGCGCCGTTCTCCGCCGCCTCGCGCGCGTCCGCGACCGACCCGATGTTGGCCGCCACCAGGATCGTGACGCCGCCGCCGGTCACCGCGGGCTCGTGCGCCCGCTCGGCGGCCCGCCGCTGACGCACGCTCCGGGCCGTGGCGCGCGAGCGAAAGTCTTCGACGACACTTTCGGGTGGCGCGACCACGAATTCCCCGGCGCCGCCGTCGAGCGCGATCGTCGTGCCGGTCGCGATGCCGAGCACGCCCTTTCCGGCCCCGACCACCATCGGAATGTTTCGCGCCCGCGCGATGATGGCCGCGTGGGCGGTGGGGCTTCCGCCCGCCAGCAGGACACCGGCCACCCGGCGCCGGTCGAGGCCTGCGGCCTCGGCCGGCGCGAGGTCGTCGCCGATCAGCACGCCGTCCCCGTCGAGGGGTGCGGTCGTCAGGCCGAGCAGACGCCGGACGACCTGCTCGCCGACCGCGCGGACGTCGGCGGCGCGTGCCTTGAGGTACGGGTCGGGCAGCGCCTCGAACTCCGCCGCCACCCGCCCGGCGGCGTCGCGGAACGCGCGGGGCGCGGCGTCACCGCGCTGAATCCGGGCCGACACATCGGACAGCAGGTCGGCGTCGTCGAGCAGCAACAGGTGCGCCCCGAAGATGTCGGCCGCGGCCTCGTCGTCGGCGGCCGCCGCCCGCGTCTCGGCGATGTCCCGCCGGACCGCCGCTATCGCGTCGTCGAGGCGGCGAGCCTCCGCTTCGGCACCTCGAGATGATATTTCGGAGATATCCGGCTGAAGAGGGCCGGCGCTGGGTCGCCAGACCGGCCCGATACCGACTCCCGCCGACGCGGCCTGCCCACGCCCGCGGGCCACGACATCTCCGTCAGCAGGTTCGACCCCGGCACGGGCTTCGACCATCGAGAAGGCAACGTCGCCGGCTGTGGCGGACGGCACCCTCTCCCCCGTCCCTGGTTCGGAGGACGCGACCGGCGCGACGGGCGCCCCGGACACAGCGGACGCGGCGGGCATCCCGTATGCAGTGGGCGCTTCGTCGAACGCGCGGGCGGCCAGCCCCACCAGCTCATCGACCGCTTCCCGAGCCTGCGGCCCCGACGCCCGCACCTCGATCTCGTGCCCCCGCATCACCCCCAGCGTCGCCACTCGCGACAGGCTCCCCGCCCGCACCCACGCCGATCCCGTGGTGCGGTTGCGAATCTCCACGTGGGCGTCGAACCGGGCGGCCGAGGTGACGAGCCGCGCCGCCGGCCGGGCGTGCAGCCCATGCGGATTGGTGATCGTGACAGCCCGGGACAGCGAGTCCGGCGCTTCCAAGGACGCGGGCGATTCGCTTGTGGACACCGGCGCGCCGAGATGTGACTGCTTCGCCTCCAGCGCGCCGACCGCCTCGGCCGCCACCTCCGCCCGCCCCGCACCGCCGGCGGCCGAGACGACGGCCGCCACCAGCCCCTCGACCAGCGGCGCCGGGCAGAGCACGGCACGCTCGCGCACCGCGTCGTCGACCATCTCCAGCGCCATCTCGGCCGAGAGGACCGCGCTGCCCAGATCCATCAGGACCACGACGCCGTCGCCCTGGTCGGCGGCCGTCACCGCCGACGAGATGGCCACCGCGTCGGTGCCCAGCGTGGACTCGTCCAGCCCGGCGGCCACCTCGATCGGAACCTGCTGGTCGTGCAGCATCGACGAGGCCAGGGCCACCGCCGCCGCGGCCAGCGCCCGGCTGTGGCTGACTACGACGAGGCCGACCATGCCCGTACGGGAAATCAGGCCAGAGCCGTCGCGGCGGCAGCCAGCAGAAGCGTCACCGAGGTGGCGCCCGGATCTTGATGGCCGGCGCTGCGCTCGCCGAGATAGCTGGCCCTGCCCTTGCGGGCCACCATCGGGATCGTGGCCGCCCGGCCCTCCTCCGCGGCGCGGACCGCGGCGTCGAGGGCCTCCCCCAGCGGCTGGCCGGACGCCACCGCCTCCTCGAGGGCTTCTACGGCCGGCGAGAGCGCGTCGATCATGGTCTTGTCGCCGGGGACGGCCTTGCCCCGCGCGGCCACCCCCTCGAGGGCCGCGCGGAAAAGTTTCGCCACGTCGGCGCCGTCGAGTTGCTCGGCGTCGCCGGCGGTAGCGGACATGCGCAGGAAAGCGGTGCCGTACAGGGGGCCGCTGGCGCCGCCGACGGTGCTGACCAGCGTCATCCCCGTACGTTTGAAAATCTCTGACGGACGGCTCGGGCCCTCGTTCTGCAGCACCGTGACCACCGCGGTCATGCCCCGGTCCATGTTGGCGCCGTGATCGGCATCGCCGATCGCCGAATCCAGCTCGGTGAGCATCTGCTTGTGCTCGCCGACGAGGCGGGCGAACTCGCGGATCCAGGCGACCAGCGCCGCGGTGTCGACGGTGTCGGCCATCGTGGTCAGACTCCCCACCGCAGCCCGGGCGTGCGCACGGGCGCGTCCCACAGCCGCAGGATCTCGTCGTCGGCCTTGAGCAGGGTGACCGAGCAGCCGGCCATGTCGAGGCTGGTGATGTACGGGCCGACCAGCGACCGCGCGATCGAGACGCCGGCCTTCTCGAGGATCGCGGAAATTTCGGCGTACATGACGTAGAGCTCGATGAGCGGCGTCGCGCCCATGCCGTTGACGAAGGCGATCACGCCGTCGCCGCCGGTGAAGTCGAGGTCGGCGAGGACCGGGGTCACCAGCATCTCGGCCACCTCGGCCGCCGTGCCGATGGGCACACGGCGGCGGCCGGGCTCGCCGTGGATGCCGATGCCGAGCTCCATCTGACCGTCCGGCAGGTCGAACGTGGGCTTTCCGGCGGCGGGAACCGTGCAGGAGCTGAGCGCGACACCCATGCTGCGGCCGTTCGCGTTGACCCGGCGCGCGACCTCGGCGACCTCGGCGAGCGGGCGTCCCTGCTCGGCGGCGGCGCCCGCGATCTTCTCGACCAGGACGGTGACGCCGACGCCGCGGCGGCCGGCCGTGTACAGGCTGTCCTGCACGGCCACGTCGTCGTCGGTGACGACCGCGACGACCTCGGACTCGACAATTTCCGCGGCCATCTCGAAATTCATGATGTCGCCGGTGTAGTTCTTGACGATGTGCAGCACCCCGGCGCCGCCGTCGACGCCCTGGGTGGCGGCGACCATCTGATCGGGCACGGGCGAGGTGAAGACCTCGCCGGCGCAGGCCGCGTCGAGCATTCCCATGCCGACGAAACCGCCGTGCAGCGGCTCGTGGCCGGAGCCGCCGCCGGAGACCAGGCCGACCTTGCCGCGCACGGGCGCGTCGCCCCGGAAGACGACCCGCTGATCGTGGTCGACCCGCAACTCGGGATGAGCCGCCGCCATGCCTCGCAGGGCATCGGCGACCACGCGCCCCGGATCGTTGATGAGCTTGTTCATCGACACCTCCCGGTCAGCGACGATCTGCTACGAACAACCTACGCCGCGTGCGTTGGCCGCCGCTGGACGAAAGTTCGCCACTCGACGAAAGTTCGCCACCGGACGAAAGCCCGCCGGTCGAGCGCCGCCGGACGAAATACGCGACAGCCACCCCGGCGATCGCGCCGAGCGTCGCGATCGCCATGTCCCTGTGCGCATCCCACATGTCGCCCTGCTGGCCGTTGTAGGCCTCGGCGTCCGCGGGCGCGAGCGTCATCGCGATCGCCCACTCGAAAAGCTCGTAGAGCGCGCTGGTCGACACCACGATCTCGACGGCGAGCAGGGCCGCCCATCGCGTCCGCCCGGCGAGCGCCCGGAAGATCACCGGGCCGAAGCAGAGGCCGTAGCTCAGGTGCACGAGCCGGTCGAAGTTGTTGCGCTGCCACCCGAAAGTTTCCGAAATCCGCACCCCGAACAACGCCGATGTCCAGTCGTCGTAGGGCACGAACGAATAGATCCAGCGCGCCGCCACCGAATGCAGTGCGAGAAATATCAAAATCAACAGAAATGACGCGTACGGGAGGGGACGCGCCCGTTGCACCAGGAGCAACGCCACCAACCCGATCAGCGTCAGCGAATGATGCAACGCCTGTTCCGCCGGATGGATCGGACGCCACCAGGTCGCCGTGACCACGACGAAGAAGACGACGAGCGTCCACCGGTAAGAAGTGCGCGCCCCAGCGATCCGTGCCGTTCCCCCGCGACCGGTCATACCTGAAGCCAACCGACCTCGATCGGCAGCCCGATCTCGGTAGTGGCACGAACCGGTATCACACCGCCGTCCAGCCGCCGAACGTGCCGGCCGGATCCGGTCCGGTCGTCCGGCAGACGTGCAATCTGCCGTCCTGGCCGATCACGGCGAGAACCGCGTGCCCGGCCTGATCGATGGCCAGCGCCGGGCCGCCGCAGATCGGCCCCGGGAGCCGCCGCCACCGCGATCCCTCGGCCGGCGCGGGATGGATGGACACGCTGGCCGTCGCGAAGCGGTTCCGCTGGGCCATCACCAGGTCGCCGGCGCCCCGGCCGGGGTTGTCGAGCGCGGCGATCGGGCCGAGGCCGTCGTGGCCGCCGAACTCCGTCGGCTTGCCCGGCCACGTGCCCGGCTCCCCGTGTTCCCGGTACGCCAGCACCGTCCCGGTCCCGGCCTGCCGGAAGAGCAGGCAGGCGCGGTCCCCGGCGGTCCGTACCGCGCGCAGGCCGCCGGTGGCCACCGGGGTGGTCCGCAGCGTGTGGTGCGCGACGAGCGGGCCGCCCTTCTCCACCTGCCGCCAGTGCGCGACGGTGCGCTTCGACGCCACGTACACCTGCACCAGTCCGGCGCCGCTCACGGTGGCCACCGGCACGTCCTGCAGGGGGCCGCCGCCGAGCGGCTCCCACGGTTGCCACCCCTCGGCCGTCTGCCGGCGGAAACTCAGCCCGCCGGTGAAGTCCCGCGCGAAGACCCACAGAAAGCCGTCGGGGTCGACGGTGGCGGCCGGCACGCCGATCTCGCGTTGCTTGCGGCGGTCCGGGTCGGCCGCGTCCGGACCGCCCAGCGACTGCCAGCCGGAAAGCCGGCCACGATCGTCGACGGTGAAGTGCCCGGCGTCGACCTCGATCGTGCCGCGCACGTCGGTGCGGCGCAGGGCCACCACGTGCGCCGGGCCGGAGCCGCCGGACGCCACCGCCAGGGTCGGCATCAGCCCGTGCCCGATCAACTCGGGGCCCTGCCAGGCGCCGGAGCCGGGATTGCGCTCCGACCAGACCGCGAGCCGGTCGCCGAGCACCGCGAAGGCCGCCAGGGCGCCGGACGAGAGCCGGCTGAGCCAGGTGGAGGTGGCGACGTACCGCTGCCCGGTGGTGAGGATGCGGGTGCTGACGTGCGCGTTCTCCCCGAGCTGATAGTCGCCGTGCCCGTACGCGTAGCCGGGGTTTTTGGCATCCGCACCGGCGTACGTGCTCACGTAGCCGGCTTTTTCCTGGTGTATCCGCTTGCTGAGGTTGTAGGGCCAGTACCGGCTGGGGTACGCCCGGTAGTACTCGACCACCGGCGGGCTCGGGTTGTTGTTGCTCACCCGGTGAACGGCCTCGATCGTCAGGCGGGCCGTCGCGGCGTGCTCCGGGTGATCCGCGGCCACGAAGTCGGTACGGCCCCAGTCGTGCTCGGGGTCCGGGTCCAGGGTGCGGATCACCGTCGGGCGATGCCGCTGGATGAGCTCCACCACCGCGGCGACCAGCGTCTCCCGCGAGACCTGCTGTGCCGGTGTGTCGAGGTCCCGCGCCGGCAGCGTGGGAGCGTGCTCGATCTCGCCGTCGAGCAGGGGCGGGAAGGTGTAGAAGGCGCGGGTCTCGCCCTGCCGGTGGGCGAGGTTGACGAAGTAGAGCATCACGTGCGGCGCGGCTTCGAGGGTGTCCCGCTCGACGACGAGGCCGGCCGCCAGCGTGACGGCCTCCTGCCGCCACGGGCCGTCCGCGGGCAGGTCGGCCATCCGGGCGTACGCGCGTCGCAGCCCCACGTGCCGGGCGGTCGAATAACCGGCGTGGTCGGGCGGCGTGCGGCCCCGGTCGGGATCGCGGGTGTCGACGTTGCGGCCGTCGCCCTCGGCCGCCGTGAGCACGACGCCGATCGTCGGCGCCATCGAGGTGATCGCCAGGCGGACACCGGGATTGATGAAGAACAGGTCGTCGTCCGGGTGCGCCACGATGGTCATCGCCGGCCCCGGCCGCCACGGCGCGGGCGCCGGCCCCGAGCGGTCGGGCCCGCCGAGCAACGAGCGCAACCAGGCCTTCACCATCATCCGGTCCTCTCCTGCACCCGCCGCGCGCTCAGATGTGGCGGTCGGTGACGACGAACGACAATCCACTCTGGATGGTCAGGTACGGTGCGATCCGCACCTCGGTGACCGGGCTCTCCTCGTACAGCTCGGGCGGTTGCTCGTCGTCCACGCGCACGGACGGGTAGACGTAGGTGCGCTTGCGTTCGACGACGTCGTCCATCAGCCGGGCGATCGGTATCAGGGTCGCGTCCGCGCCGCGTGACACCGCGGCGTCCCAGTCCTCGTACCGCAGCAGCCGGGCGGCCGCCGGCCGGCCGAGCGGCACGTCGAACCGGAACTGCCCGTCGCCCTCGCTCGTGCCCGCGACGGTGATGGTCTCGAGGTGCTCGCGGCGCGTCAGCGTCAGCACCGGACTGGCATCGCCGAAGCTGCCCGCGACGATCCGGCCGGTCACCGTGATCGTTTCGAGCCCGTACCAGATCTGGCCCAGCTCGGCGTGCTCCTCGCGGTTCCACGCGGCCACCGCGACGAACTTGTCCTTGGTCGCATAGGGCACGTTGCGTGTGAACGGCGCGGTCTCGGCCCCGCCGATCAGGTCGCGGACGTCGAGCACCCCGGCCCGGAGCCGGTGCAGGCGGCCGCGGCGGTCGGCCAGGAACAGGTCCCACCGGCCCTCGGCGAACACCGGGGACTCGGCGGGGAAGGCGGCCGACCACTGCGCCTGGTCTGCGCTGAGCGGGAACCGTAGGGCCTTGGTGACGCCCTCGATGCGGCGGGGGCGGCAGACCAGGTGAGTCATCTGGCGCGGCAGGCCGTGGCCGGGAACGGTGACGACCACCCGCCCGTTCTCCAGCCGGCACGCCGCGACGGGCGAGGTCTCGCGGCGGGACCTGAGGTCGGGCAGGACGCGGAACAGCGCCCGCCCGCCCGAGCGCAGCGTGCGGGCCGGGGCCCGCAGCCGCGCGGCGGCGGTCCGCCGCGGACGGTCGCCCGGCAGGTGCCGCTGGAACAGCTCCTCGTAGCGGGCCGCGATCGGCGCGGGATCGTAGCGGCGGGCGCTCTCCCGGGCGGCGGCGCCGAGCCGGACCCGCAACTCGTCGTCGTTCATCAGGCGGACCAGGGCGGCCGCGATGGCGTCGATGTCGCCGGTCGGCACCAGCAGCCCGTCCACGCCGTCGTCGATGATCTCCACCGGGCCGACCGGGCACGCCGTGCTCACCACGGGCACGCCGCACCGCATCGCCTCGACGATGGTCATGCCGAAGGACTCCTGGTCCGAGGTGACCGCCGCGATCGAGCCCTTCACCCACTCCGCGTCGAGGGGCGCGTAGCCGCCCATCCGGAAGACGTGGTTCTGCAGGCCCAGATCGGCGATGAGGGCGCCGAGCTGGTGGGACTCGCCGCCGCTTCCGTAGATGCGCAGCGTCCAGTCCCGTCGTTCGGTGACGACCTTGGCGAAGGCCCGCACGAGCAGGTCGTAGCGCTTGATCGGGTGCAGCCGGCCGGCCGCCACCACGACCTTGCGGTCACCGCGGGCCGGCGCCACCTGCGGCTCCGGGACGCTGTTCGGGATGGCCAGCACCGGCGGCGCGCCCGCTCCCAGCAGCTCGCGCACGGCGGCGGCGTCGGCCTCGGTGACCGCGGTGACCGCCGAGAGCCGGCGGTAGTGGAGCCGCATCTGTTCGTGCACCGAGGCCGGGATCATGTCCTGCGTCATGTGCTCCTGGGCGACACGTACGCTGCCCGCGCGGCCGAGCCGGGCCACGTAGAGGTTGAGCGCCGAGCGGGTGCCCACCACCACGTCGTACGGGGTGCGCCCGAGGTACTCGGCGACCCGGTCGTCGGTCAGCCGGCTGTAGAACCGGTAGAACTCCTCCTCGACCGGCACCAGCGCCGACATCTCGCGGCCGCCGGGGTCCTTGCTGTCCGCCGTGCCCTTGCGCAGGTCGACGAGGCCCACGACGGAGACCCGGGACGGGATCTCCATCATCGGCCGGTCGAGGCGGCGCAGGATCGACACGATCTCGACGTCGTGCCGGTGCGAGAGCTCGGCGGCCAGGTTGATGACGGTACGGTTCGTGCCGCCGACGCCGTAGACGTTGTGGACCAGGATGGCGATCCGCATGTCAGCCCTGCTTCTCGTACGGGCTCGGCACCGGGAAGTAGCCGTCCAGGAAGGGCCGCAGCACGGCGTCCTGCGCGGCGAGCTCGTCCTCGGTGGAGTAGGCGTCGTTGATGCAGTACGCCTCCCAGTCGCGCCGCTCCAGCGCCCGGGCCAGACGGGCCGCGAGGTCGGGGACGGCCAGCTGGACGTAGCCGTACTTCACCGTTCCGGGCAGCGCCCGGCCACTGAGGAACGCGTAGTGGTGGTAGAGGTTCGAGACCGGCGACAGGTCATCGGTGCTGCGGAAGCGGGACGCCATGGTGGCCGCGTACTCGGCCGGGAACTCCGCCTCGATCTCGGCCATGACGCTACGGCGCAGGGCGTACGGGACGTGCTGGAGGACCTGGGTGGTGACCGGGCCGAACCTCTCCTGCAGCAGGCGGCGGTTGTTCTTGTGCGCGGCGTCGACCGGGGTGTCGTCCGCCCGGACCGGGCCGACCGGCACCCGCCCCTGCGAGAGGAAGAACTTCGACAGCCCGTTGCCCAGGAAGAACGCCTGCGGCACCATCGGGCGGCCGAAGAACATGTCGTCGTTGAGGTAGAGGAAGTGCTCGGCCAGGCCGTCGATGCGGTGCAGCTGGCTCTCGATCGCGTGCGAGTTGAACACGGGCAGCGCTGCCGGGTCGCTGAAGATCTCCTTGTGGCTCACCACCCGGATGTTCGGCTGGGTGCTGTCCAGCCAGGGCGGCGTCTGCTCGTCGGTGACGATGTAGATGTTGCGGACCCAGGGCGCGTTCGCGTGGATCGACCGCAGCGAGTAGCGCAACTCGTCCCGGCTGAGGAACCGGGCCGCGCTGGCCGATTCGGCGTGGTAGGTCTCGCCGGTGACCTGCGCGCGCTTCTGCTGCCAGAGCGGATCGGCGCCGTCGACCCAGGTGTAGACCACGTCGATCGGGAAGGTCACGTCGTCCGGCAGCGTGATGGTCATCTCCGGGCGCGTGCGCACCGCGGGAAGGGTCCGCCCCACCCCCGCGTACCGGGTGAACAGCTCCATCGGCGCCTGGACCGGCGTGCTCTCGCCGGGCAGCGCCCGGCCCACGCGGTTGTGCCGGGGCGCCCACAGCCGGCCGTCCCGCGCGGTTCCCCAGAACTCGATGTCGCAACCGTGCTCCCGGCCGTACACCAGCTTCTGCGTGGGGTCGGTGCGGAACCAGACCAGGCGCAGCACCTTCGCGCCGGCGACCTTGCCCCACGCGCCGTCGTCGGCGCCGTCCAGGAGCACGTCACGCAGCGCGGGCTTGGGCATGATCGAGGCCAGGTATGCGCCGGTCCGCCGGGCGAGGGCGGCGAGCGCGGCGACGACCGCGGCGCGCTCGTCGGCGCGCACCCCGATCACCGGCGCCCGGTCCTCCAGGCCGCGCACCGCGAAGTGCTCGACCCCTGCGGCCTCGAGCGCCTGCGCGACCGCGGTGTGGTTGAGCGTGCACACCCGCAGGGGCGTCAGGCCCGGATGGACGTGCACCGTCCGCGGCGTCATCTGGATGGACATCTCCACCGCGTGCAACGGCTCTCCTCGTGTGGTTTCTCGGTTGTCCGGCGATCAGTTGCGCTGGAGCGTGCCGGCGTGCGGCGTGTACTGGTGCGGGATGACCGCGGTCGTTCCGTTGCGCGCCTGGCGGGCCAGCTCGGTCGCGCTGAACTGCGCGCGCTCGGCGGCCACGTCGTCGGGCAGCTCGAAGGGCGAGCGGAACGGGAAGTACTTCGGGAGGAAGTCGGCCATCATCGCCGCCTGCTCGTCGAGCGCCACGGCCGCCGAGTCGGTGTCGTTGAGGCAGAAGACGTCGCAGTGCCGGCGGGACAGCAGGAACGCGAGCTGCACCGGCGTCGAGGGATGGGCCAGGTCCGCGTACGTGTATTTGATGGTGCCCGGCACCGCGCGCTTGGTGAGGTACGCCCAGTAGTGCTGCAGCGACGACGGGATCGACAGGTCGGCCGGGTGCCGGAACTGGTGCTCGGCGGTCTTGCCCACCACGTCGGGCAGCCACTGCTCGATCTCCTCGAGCACGCTCTTCTGCAGCGGGTACGGCACGTGCTGCATCTTGCGGGTGATGGTGCGGTCGAACAGCTCCTGGATGTGCCGCCGGTTGTTCTTGCCGGCCGCGGTCACCGGCGCGTCGAAGACGGTGGCCGGCCCGGCCTCGAGCTGCGCCGTCGACGGGAAGAACTTGGCGAGGCCGTTGGCGTGGAAGAACGCGGTCGGCAGCACCAGCCGGCCCAGGAACATGTCGTCGTTGAAGTAGACGAAGTGCTCGGACAGATCCGGGATGCGGTGCAGCCGGGACTCGATGGCGTGCGAGTTGAACGTCGGAAGCTTGCCGGTGTCGCCGAACAGCTCGCTGTGCCGGATGACGGTGAGCCACGGGTCCTGGTCGTTGAGCCACGGCGGCAGCTGGTCGTCGGTCACCAGGAAGATGTGCCGCACCCAGGGCGCGAACGACACGATCGAGCGCAGCGAGTAGCGCAGCTCGTCCCGGCTGATGAAGCGCGACTGGTTGGTGGCGATCGTGTTGATCTGCTCCTGGCCGACCGCGGCCAGCGAGGCGTTCTTGCGCTCGAGCCAGTCGTGGTCGCTGCCGTCGACCCAGGTGTAGACCACGTCGATCGGGAAGCGGACGTCCTCGGCGGGCATGCCGGCGAACTCGCTGCGGGTGCGGTAGCGCGGCCGGGTGTCGGTCGGCGGGAGGATCGGGTTCAGCGCCACCGCGGGCGCCTGCACGTACTCGGCCTCGGCGGGCAGCGTGGTCGCCACCTCGTTGCGGCGCGGGCCGACGATCGCGTCCGGCGCGCCGCCGGCGCCCTTCACCGTCCGCCAGAACTCGATCTCGCACGCCGTGCCGCTGCCCAGCACCGTGGCGCCGTGCGGGTCGGTCACCGGGAAGAAGACCTGGACGCCCGTCTTCCCGATCCGGCTGGGGCGGAAGCCCTGGTCGGTCGCCTCGCCGGTGCGGATCCGCGCGCCGGCGAGCCCGGCGTCCGCCCGCAGGGCCTCGAGCGTGCGCTCCCGGTCACGCCGGTGCACGGCGAGGGAGCTGTGCAGCCGGTCGCTGGGCGGGCGCAGGCAGAAATAGTCGATGCCGGCCCGGTCGAGGACCGTGGTGACCGCGGTGAGGTTGCGGTGCCACGCGACTGCGGGCGTCGTGTCGAGCTCGACCTTGGCGTGGATCGTGGCGCCGGCGTCCCGTGCCTTGATCAGCGTGCCGGCGGCCGCCGGGCGGGCCTGCGAGCGCTGCCGGGTGAGCCGGCGGACCAACCACAGTTGTCGATGCGGCGGAAGCACCTGCACCAGCCGCAGCCTGTAGTCCTTCGGCAGCAGCCGGTAGAACCGCAGGGCGATCACGCCTCGCTCCTCGCGGGCCGCACGGCCCCTGAGCAGCCCAGATCACGTCCCTCTATGCACAGCATCGACTTACATCCCCGTTTCGCCTAGCAGCACGGCGCGATCGACCACGTTCACGTCTATCGGTCGCCGTAGCGGATGCAGGGTAACGAACCCATGAACCCGAGACAATCTCAAGGTTGCGTAGCTGGAAGGTTTCCGAACTTTTCTCGCCCGATGAGCGGCCGTTTGCCCCTTTTTCAGGCGCCGCAGATCTCGTGAATCGACAAATTTCGAGACAGCAATCGGGGCAAAAGGTAATCGCGCAGGCCGGACAGGGAGGCGTTCTCCTCGGCCAGCCGGTCACGCAGCGCGAACAAAGAACGGACACCCTGGGTGAATTCGGCGATTATCTCGGAGGGCGGCAGGAGTACCGGAACCGCCAGGGCGTGCGATCGATTGAGCCCGGGAACGGCCGAGTCCTGATTCATCCGGTCAAGACCCAGATTCAGCAGCATATGGTACGCATACACAAAACTCAGTTTTTCCGATTTTATATGCACATAATAGGTCGTGTCGATCGGGAAGAACCCCGCCGCCGACCAGTGGACCGAACCGACCGTGCCCTTGCGGCCGACGATCACGCCCGGGCCCGCGACCAGGGGCGTGTCGTGCATGCCGAGCCGGCCGCCGCTGCCGAAGACGGGCACCTCGCCGGGGCGCCGGAGCCTCGCCGGCAGCGCCCGGCCGTAGACCAGGTCGAGAACGTCACCCAGCCGGGCCTGTGCGCTCGCCTCGGCCTGCGCCCGCGCGAACTCGGCCGCGGCCAGGTCATGGGCGGTGCGCGCGGTCGCCGCGTTGGCCGCGATCTTGTCGTCGAGGGCGCCGAGAACCTCGGCGATCGCCACCTGATCGCGCAGCGGGGGGATCACTATCGGCAGGGCGGCGAGGATGCCGAGGTTGATGTGCGGCACCCCGGTCGTGATGGCGCAGTTACGGATCGTGTCGACCATGGCCCGCGATCGGAACTGGTAGTAAACGAAACGAGGGTCGGCCTCGGCGGGGTCGACGCGCAGCCGCATCTGACTCTGCGAAATCACGTAGTTGTCATATTTCGCGGGCACGATCCCGACTTGGCCGAGCGTGCCCCGCTGGGTGAAGACGACATCGCCGGGCCGGGCCCGATTGCCGGCCAATTCTCGCGCTTTCTCCGGCGTCACGAAAACGAATTCGGCGGGGTCGAAATAGCCGTCCGATCCCAGATTCACGCCGCGAATGACCGGGACGCCGGACGCGACGTAGTCCTTGCCGCCCAGCGAGGACCCGAACGGCCCGCCGACCAGCCCCTTCGGCGCGGCCACGTCGCGCAGCGTCCCGGTCCGCCAGTCATCCATTTCGCCAGTCATCCATCCAGCCGCCCGAGCTGCTCGCGCACGACGGCCTCCAGCCGGCCGGACTCCTCGAACCGGGCGTAGAGCTCCTTGGTGAGCCGCTCGATTCTCTCGGCGACCGGCTCGTCGTCCGCCCGGCTTTCGGCCGCGCCCACATAGCGGCCGGGGGTGAGCACGAAATCCTGCGCGGCGACGTCCGCGGTCGTCGCCGCGAAGCAGAACCCCGGCACATTTTCGTACTCGTCCTTGCGCCAGGCGTGGTAGGTGTCCGCGATCCGGGCGATGTCGGCCTCGGTCAGGACCCGCTCGGTGCGATCGACCATCGTGCCCATCGCCCGCGCGTCGATGAACAGGATCTGCCCGCTCCGATCGCCCTTGTCGCGGGCGAGAAACCAGAGGCAGGCCGGGATCGCCGTGGTGCGGAAGAGGTTTCCCGGCAGCGCCACCATGCAGGCCACCAGGTCGTCCCGGACGAGGGCAGCCCGGATCGCGCCCTCCCCCGACTGCCGCGACGACATCGACCCGTTGGACAGGACGACGCCCGCGCTGCCCCGGAGTTTCGCGGCGATGTGCTGAAGCCAGGCGAAGTTCGCGTTGCTCAGCGGCGGCACGCCGTAGACCCAGCGCGGGTCGGCGGGATCCCGCTGCCAGTCCGACTGGTTGAACGGCGGGTTGGCGAGGATGAAGTCGGCGCGCAGCCCCGGGTGCAGGTCGCGGGCGAACGTGTCGGCCCACGTCTCGCCGAGCCCGCCCGGGTCCATCCCGTGGATGGCGAGGTTCATCTTCGCGAGCCGCCAGGTGCGCTCGTTGCTCTCCTGCCCGTGCACGGCGACATCGCGCCCGCGAAACTTGGCGGCCTGCACGAACATGCCCCCCGACCCGCAGCACGGGTCGTAGACGTCCCCCTCGCCGGGCTCCAGCATCTCGACGAGCAGCCGCACCACTCCCGCGGGCGTGTAGAACTCCCCCGCCCGCTTTCCTTCGGCGCGGGCGAATCGCTCGAGGAAATATTCGTAGGCCTCTCCCAGCACGTCCTGCGCCGGCCGGTCACCGTCCTCGGTGAACCGCGCGTCCCCGATCAGCTCGACGATCTCGCCGAGCCGCTTCGGGTCGACCTTGCCGAACACCTTGGGCAGCACCCCGGCGAGCGCCGGATTGTCCCGCATGACCGCGTCCATCGCGGCATCCAGCCGCTGCCCGATCGCCCCGCCCCCCGCGGCGAGGGTCGCCCACCGCACCCCGAGCACCCGGGCGTCCGACACGTACTTGAGGAAGACGAGCCCGAGGATGAACTCCCGATACTGCCCGGCGTCCACCGACCCGCGCAGCTTGCCGGCCGCCCGCCACAGGATGTCCTGGATCTCGCGGGTGCTGGATGCGCGTGCCGGCATCCGCACAGGCTGCCACAGACCTCGCTTTCTTTGCGGGATGGCTGATGGTGGCGGAGAGTTTCTCTCATGGGAGACACCATCGGCGCCGCGGATCAGGTGCTCGACGACGCGACCGTGCGGGATTTCGTCATGGAACGGCTCAGCGGGGCCGGCCTCGACGGGAAGTCGGTCTGCGTGATCGTGCCGGACGCCACTCGTAGCTGCCCGCTGCCGTTGCTGCTGGGCGCGGTGCACTCGGCGCTAGCCGGCCGGGCCTCACGGGTCACCGTGCTGGTGGCGCTGGGCACGCACGCCCCGATGAGCGCGGCGCACCTCGCGAAACATCTCGGCGGGCCGTATCCGGGGTTCGACGTGCTCAACCACGAATGGTGGGTGCCGTCGGCGCTGGTCTCCCTGGGACACATCTCCGCCGAGCGGGTGGGCGAGCTCTCGGAGGGACGGATGCGGCGGGCCGTCGACGTCACGCTCAACCGAGCCGTGGTCGACCACGACGTCTGCCTGGTGGTCGGGCCGGTGTTCCCGCACGAGGTGGTGGGTTTCTCGGGCGGGAACAAGTACTTCTTCCCGGGCGTCGCCGGCCAGGAGATCATCGACTTCTCGCACTGGCTGGGGGCGCTGATCACCAGCGCCGAGATCATCGGGACCCGCGGGATCACGCCCGTCCGTGCGCTGATCGACGAGGCCGCGGCCCTGATTCCCAGCCGCCGGCTGGCGTTGTGCCTGGTCGTGCAGTCCGGCACGGGCGCCCTGCACGCGGCCTCCTTCGGCCCTCCCGACCAGGCCTGGGCGGCCTGCGCCGACATCTCGGCCGAGACTCACGTGCGCTACCTGGACGCTCCCGTTCGCCGGATCCTGTCGATGATCCCCGAGAAATACGACGACATGTGGACCGGCGCCAAGGGCTTCTACAAGGTGGAGCCGGTGGTCGCCGACGACGGCCAGGTGATTCTGTACGCCCCGCACATCACCCGCATCTCCGAGATGCACCCCGAGATCGAGGAGATCGGCTACCACTGCCGCGACTATTTCCTGAAGCAGTGGGACAAGTTCTCGCACCACCACTGGGGCGTCCTGGCCCACTCCACCCACCTGCGGGGCGCCGGCGCCTGGGACCCGGAAACCGGCGAGCACGACCGGGTCACCGTCACCCTGGCCACCGGAATCCCCGAGGACGTCGTCCGCCGGGCCAACCTCGACTATCTCGACCCGGCCGACGTCGACATCGAGGCCCTGACCGCCGACCCCGGCACCATGGTGATCCCCCAGGCCGGCGAGGTCCTCTTCCGCCTTCGCTGACCGCGCCGAACGTCCCGGGCCGTAGGGTCCTCGGGCCCTGCCCGGCGCCGGGTCGCGGCGCGAGGCTGGGGGTATGAACTCCCTGGTCGACGTCGTCCGGTTCGCGGGGCTCGCGCCCTCGCTGCACAACAGCCAGCCGTGGCGGTGGCGGGTCGCGTCGGAGCGTGCGCTCGAGCTGTTCCTCGAGCGGCGCCGGGTGCTGCCGGCCACCGACCCCGACGGGCGGCTTGCCGTGCTGAGCTGCGGGGCCGGGCTGCATCACGCGAGCCTGCAGCGGGCGGCCGACATCGCGCGGCTTCCCGACCAGGACGATCCGGACCTGCTGGCCCGGCTGACCCTCCGCGACGGCGTCCCGGTCGATGTGGACTCGGCGCGGCTCGCGGAGGCGGCGCTGTGGCGCCGCACCGACCGGCGGGTCACGCTGGGCGAATCGGTCGACCTTCATCGGGTACGCAGCGTGCGCGCGGCCGTGCTCGCCCGCGGCGCCGATCTCAGCGTCGTGCGCCCGGACCAGATCTTCGAACTGGCGGCGGCCGCGTCGGCGGCGGTGGAGAGCGAGGCCGCAGAGAGCGCCTGGCGCGACGAGGCGGCGGTCTGGGTCGGCGGCTCGAGGGTCTCCGGCGTCGGTGTCCCGTCGTCGGCGTTGCCGCCGGGGTTGCCCACGGGGTTGCCGCCGGGGTTGCTTTCGGGGCTGCCGCCGGGGTTGCTTTCGGGGCTGCCGCCGGGGTTGCTTTCGGGGTTGCCGCCGGACACGGCGATCACGTTGCCGGCGCTCGCTCTGCGCAAGGCCGAGGCGGCCGAGATCAGGGGGTCGCTGCGCCGGGCCTGGGTCTTCGCGGTTCTGCACACGACCGGCGACACCCGGCTGGACTGGCTGATCGCGGGCGAGGCGCTGTCCGCGGGATGGCTCACCGCCACCGACCTCGGGCTGGGCGTGCTGCCGCTCAGCGTGGTCACCGAGGTGGCCCGGAGCCGGGATCGGATTCGCAAACTGCTCGGCTGGGCCGGCTACCCGCACCTGGTGCTGCGTTTCGCGGCGGCCGGGGTCGCGACGGCGCCGGCCACGCCGCGCCTGCCTCTGGAAGGGATCGTGCGGAGATGAAAGCCCTGGTGGTCTACGAATCGATGTTCGGAAACACCGCGGCGATCGCGCGGGCGATCGCGGAGGGCCTGGCCGGCGGGTACGAGGTGACGCTCGCCGACGCCGCGGCCCGGCCGTCGGCGGCGGGGGTGGATCTGCTGGTCGTGGGCGGACCGACGCACGCGCTGAGCATGAGCCGGCCGGCCACGCGCGCCGACGCGGTCAAACAGGGCGCGTCGGAGCACAGTGGCGGCGGCCTTCGCGAATACCTGGACGCCTCCCCCGGGCTTGCGGGGCTCGCGGCGGCCACGTTCGACACGAGGATCGACACCCGCTACCCGACCGGGTCGGCGGCCCGGAAAGCCCGGCGAAAGTTGCGCCGGCTCGGCTGCCGCGTGGTGGCGCCGGCGGAAAGTTTCCGCGTCTCCGGCACAGCCGGGCCGCTGCTCGACGGCGAGACGGCACGGGCGAGGAAATGGGCGGCCGGGCTACGGGTCGCGTAGCCCGGCCGCCAAGAAACTTTCGGTCAGCGGGACGTGCAGGTGATGGCCGGCGTGGACGCCGTGCCGTTGGCCAGGAACCCGAACTGCGCGGTGGCGTTCGAGGCGAGGGCGCCGTTCCACGAAACATTGCGGACGGTCACCGTGGGCGCGCCGGAGACGAGCTCACCGTTCCAGATCTGCGTGATCGATTGGCCCGAGCCGAGCGGCCAGGTGACCGTCCAGCCGGTGATCGCGGCGCTGCCGGCCTTGACCGTGACCATGCCCTGGAAGCCGCCCTGCCACACGCTGGCGGTCTGGTAGGTGGCGGAGCAGGCCCCGGCCGGCGCGGTCGTCGGCGGGGTGGTGGGCGTGGTCGTCGGCGGTGTGGTGGGCGGGGTCGTCGGCGGTGTGGTGGGTGTCGTCGTCGGGACGGTGGTGGGCGGGGTGGTCGGCGGGTTCGGTGCGCTGCTGGCCAGGCTGTACGCGAGATCCGGCTGGAACGACCCCGCCGCGTAACGGCAGCCGTCCGCCTCGCCCGGCGGCTTCACCCACAGATACGCGTCGATGTTCGCGTCGCCGGTATTGGTCGTCGGGTACTGGCCGATCCGCCGGTCGGTGTTGTCGTCGCCGCACCAGTCGCCGGACGCGCCACCGTTGCGGCTCGTGTCGATGACCTGGCGCTTGCCGTTGACGCCCTGGCCGGAAAGGGAGGACAGGATGCTCCGCCCGTACGCGGCCTCGGAATTTGTGGGGTTGAAGTTGGAAACGTTCGTGTAGAAGCCGTCGGCGTTGGCGACCCCCGCGGCGACCAGACGCCCGGCCTGGTCGCCCGCGCTGTTCCACGTGGAGTGGCCGGCGTCGAGGTAGACCTTCGCGTTCGCGTTGGCCGCCTTGAGCGTCTGCGTGGCGGTGCGCAGGGCCTGGTCGCGGGCGGTCTTCTCGCTCGCGCTCAGGCAGGTCTGCAGGGCGATGGAGTCGGGCTCCAGCATGATCAGGACGGTGCTGCCGCCGAGGCCGCGGGAAATGTTTCCGATCCACGTCTGATAGGTGGCGAGGTCGGGGGCGCCGCCGGCGGACGCGCCGCCGCAGTCCCGGTTGGGGATGCCGTAGAGGGTGAGGGCGGGGATCTGGCCGGCCGAGTTGGCTGCGCTCACGTAGGTGGAAACCTCGGCCTGGACGGTGCCGAGGTTGAACGAGGACAGCCACCGCGAGGCCGGCTGGCTGGCGACCTTGTCGCGGATCACGCCGACGCGGGAGTCGCCCGGGTTGGCGGCGACCCAGCGGGCGACGGCCGTGTTGGGGTCGCGGTAGAGGGCGCCGCTGACGGTGCCGGCGCTGGCAGTGCCGGTGGAGACCCACACGCCGGTGGCGGCGGTGAGGCAGGCGACGGTGGCGATGGTCAGGCGCCTGGTAGCGGGGAGAGGAGGCATGGGGAATCCCTTCCAGAGACGACGGTCTATGGGAGCGCTCCCAACGTAGCCTGCCGGAAATGTTCCGGGCAACACATCTGGACACCCGTTTGGGTGAGGGTCTGGTTGAGCGGACCGGCTGCCTCGCCCCGGCTGCCGCGCCCGGTGCAGATCTTGACAGGTGGCGGTTCGCCGCGAACTGGAACTCATCAGTGTTAGCCAAGCTCGTTCAACACCCGGTCGATATAGGCGGATATCGCTATCGGCACTGATTGAGCTCGAGCAGCCGGTCGAGGATCTCGCGCCGGGCCGCGGGGCCGACCGTGTACCGGTTCTCGTGGAAGCCGTGATCCAGGAGCAGATCACCCCACCCGTACGCGTCGGCGACCGCGAAATCTATCTCCCGGTGCAGTTCCCGCAGCCTCGCGATGTCGGCGTCCCCGCATCGGGAGTCGAAAACCCGGTTGTACGTGGCGGTGAGGCCCGCGCCGCGGCTCAGCATCACGTCGCGCCGCTCGAGGTCGAGCCGTGCGCCCAGCTCGCGAAGGCGCGAGGTCAGCACGGGCAGCGGGAAAGTCTCGAAGGCGTCCGAGGGCGTGTAGCGCAGCGTGGTGCCGAGCGTCGATGCCCGCCGGGCGGCCCACGAGTAGTGGTGCGAGCCGGACAACAGCGCCAGCATGGCGGTGTCCTCGGTCGCGAACACGCCGAGCATGTGCGAGAAGACCTGGCCGGTCGGCACCATCGCCGGCATCACCGACTTGCCGACCAGCGTGATCGCGACGACCCGCTCGAGATCCGCGATCGCCCCGCGCAGGCCGGGCGCAAGTTTCTCGTACTGCCACCATTTCTCGCGGGTGGCGCGTTTCGCGTCGGGCAGCGCGTCGCGGGCCGGCTTGACCAGGCGCTCGACCCGGGCGAGGCAGGCCCGGTAGGCGGCGGCCCGCTCGAGCGGCCAGCCGTGGAAGTCGATGATCCAGCGGCTCGCGGCCTGCCCCGGATGGGTGTTGAAGTCGCGGCCGTTCAGGTAGCGGTGGACCACCTCGGCCGATCGGGGCTCGGCCGCGAGCAGCGCGTCGTGCTCCTCGTCGGACAACACGAAACCGATGCCGTTGACGAAGTTGCCGATGTACGCGATGCCGGCGCTGCCGCGCAGGCGTTTCGGGGTGCCGGAGACGCGCGACGCGGGCTCGAGCGAGGACGTGATCGCGGGGATCTCCGCGGCCGGGCGCACCTTGCTGGTCCAGGCGACGCAGTACTGCAGGGCGGCCGAGCGGGACGGCCAGCGGCGGCTCTTCACCGCGCGGGTGATCGTGACGCCGCGGGCGACCAACTGGTCGAGGCCGACCTCGCGGGTGTCGCCCTGGGCGAGCGTGTTGGTGCCGATCAGCCCGGTCTGCCCGGTCGCGTTGAGCAGGCTGTGCGCGCGCAGCGCGAAATAGGCGATGAGGTCGGCGTTGCCCTTCACACCGCGCCCGACCACGTCGACGAGGTATTTGCGGTAGGCGGGGCCGTGGGCGCCGCTGATCCGCTTGCCGCCGAGGAAGGGCGGGTTGCCGACGATCGCGTCGAAGCCGCCGTTCGCGAACACCTCGGGAAACACCAGTGGCCAGTGCAGCGGCCGGCGGTCGAAGCCGCCCACGCCCCCGCCGGCCCGCGCGTCGCGCTTTCCCCGCACGTCCGCGGGCTTGATACGGGCCAGGGCGGCGGCGGTGACCAGGTCGGCGTGCTCCTCGTCGGCGGGCGACCCGCCGAGCTCGGCGAGGCCGGCGATGCCCAGCAGGGAGTCGCCGGCGACCAGGCGGTCGTCGAGGAACGTGAAGGGGCGTTGCTCGTCGCCCGCGACCAGCCACAGGGAAAGTTTCGCCATCTCGACGGCCATCGGGTTGACGTCGGCGCCGTAGAGGCAGCGCTCGACCACCAGCTTCTCGGGCACGTAGCGGCCGAGGTAGCGGGCCGCGGCGACCAGGAACGCGCCCGAGCCCATGGCGATGTCGGCCACGTTGAGCGCGAAGATCTCGCCGGCGGGACGGCGGCGCCATCGCGCCGGGTCGGTGGTCCGCAGCGGCCCGGGGTCGTGGATCAGCGGGGCGAGCGCGTGTTCGACGATCTCGTCGGCCAGCTCGCGCGGGGTGTAGTGCGTCCCGGTGGTGCGGCGCAGCGCCGAGGCGGCCACCCGGGCCGAGCCGTCGTCCGCCCGGCAGCCCTCGAACGAGAGCAGCCCCTCGTAGATGTACCCGATCTCCTCGACCTCGCGGAGGTCACCGACCCGCAGCAGCTGCGCCACGACATGGCCGGGGACCTCGGCCGGCAGCCACGGCAGCCGGGCCGGATCGAACAGCGACCCGCCGTGGCCACGGTGCACGGCGTCGAACACGGCGATCAGGTCGCGCCAGGAGGCGACCCGGCTCGTCCCGTACGCGATCAGGAGACCGCGACGCTCGGCGAACCGCAAGAAAACGATGCGCATCATCACGACGACCGCGCCTCGATGAATTTCGCGGGCCTCGACCTCCGGGAGTGGCCCGAACGCGCCGACCAGGGACGCGACCGCCTGGCGCGCCATGTCAGCGGCGACGACTTCCGCTCGCTGAAGCACCCCCGCAGTCTAGGGTCGCGATTCAGACCTGCCGAGAGAAACTTTCGAGCACGACCGGCACCGGCGGGTCAGGACGCCGGCGACCGGGCCGCGCGGAATGCGGCCGGCCAGGCCCACCTCACCTCCGGCTCGACCTCCCGCCCGGCGTACCCGGTGTGGCGGAGGCTTTTGTGGCCCCGCGTCTTGTCTCGGCGGAGTCCGGCTGCTAGACATCGGATGTATGGAGCGGGATGAGGTCGTTATGCCGGGCAGCGCGAGGACGAAGCGGCACAGTCATCGGATCACGGCGGTCGAGACGCACGACATCCGGTTTCCCACATCGCTGGAGCTCGACGGCTCCGACGCCATGAACCCGGATCCCGACTATTCGGCGGCCTACGTCGTGCTGCGCACCGACGACCCGGCGGGCCACGAGGGGCACGGTTTCGCGTTCACCATCGGGCGCGGAAACGACGTGCAGACGACGGCGATCGCGGCGCTGAGGCCCTACCTGGTGGGGCGGCCGGTCGACACCGACCTCGGCGACCTGTGGCGCGAGCTGGTGCACGACTCGCAGCTGCGCTGGCTGGGGCCCGAGAAGGGCGTCATGCACATGGCGATCGGCGCCGTGATCAACGCCTTCTGGGACCTCGCGGCCAAGCGGGCGGGCCTGCCCCTGTGGCAGCTGCTGGCCCGGATGTCGCCGGAGGAGATCGTCGGCCTGGTCGACTTCCGCTACCTGACCGACGTGCTGACGCCGGACGACGCGCTCCGCATCCTGCGGGACAAGTCGGACAGCCGGCCGGCCCGCGAGGCCGAGTTGATCAAGGTGGGCTACCCGGCCTACACGACGTCACCGGGCTGGCTCGGCTACGACGACGAAAAGTTGCGGCGGCTGTGCAAGGAGGCCATCGACGACGGTTTCCGGCAGATCAAGCTCAAGGTCGGCGCCGATCTCGAGGACGACATGCGCCGGATGCGGATCGCCCGCGAGGTCTGCGGCCCCGACATCCGGATCGCCGTGGACGCCAACCAGCGCTGGGACGTTCCCGTGGCCATTGAGTGGATCAAGGCGCTGAGCCCGTACGACCCTTGGTGGATCGAGGAGCCGACCAGCCCGGACGACATCCTCGGCCACGCGACCATCGCCCGCGCGATCGAGCCGATCCGGGTCGCGACCGGCGAGCACGTGCAGAACCGCATCGTCTTCAAGCAGCTCCTGCAGGCCCGCGGCCTCGACTACCTGCAGATCGACGCGGCCCGGGTCGCGGGCGTCAACGAGAACATCGCGATCCTGTTGCTGGCGGCCAAGTTCGGCGTGCCGGTCTGCCCGCACGCCGGCGGCGTCGGCCTGTGCGAGCTGGTGCAGCACCTGTCCATGTTCGACTACGTCGCCGTGTCGGGCTCGATGGAGAACCGCATCATCGAGTACGTCGATCACCTGCACGAACATTTCGTCGATCCCGTGGTGATCCGCGACGGCCGCTACACCGCCCCGGCGGCCCCCGGGTTCGGCTCGACCATGCGCCCGGAGACCCTCACGACGTACGCGCACGTGTCATCGGATGGATGATGCGGAAATTCACGACGATCCCTTGATTTCGGGCGCACAACACTGGTAAACATCCGATGTATTGCAGGCATGTTACCGATCCCAGCCTCTGTTCAACGTGAATCGAGGACCACGATGAGGTACGCATTCCGTTCGGCGCTCGCCGCCGTTCTCATCCTTTCGACCGCCGCCGCCTGTGGAGACGACTCCGCCTCGACGGGCGCCGGCAGCAGCAACCCCCCGATCGGCGTGGACCTCCCCCGCGCCGACTCCGACTTCTGGAACTCGTACGCGAAATACGTCCCCAAGTTCGCGGGCGAGCTGGGCATCAACATGATGACGCCCACCAACTCCCAGAACGACGTGTCCAAGCTCGTCGCCAACACCCAGGCCCTGGTCAGCCAGGGCGCCAAGGCGATCGTGATGGCGCCGCAGGACACCGGCGCCATCGCCTCGACGCTCGCCACGCTCGACTCCAAGAAGATCCCGGTCGTCTCCGTCGACACCCGCCCCGACAAGGGCAAGGTGTTCATGGTGGTGCGGGCCGACAACCGGGCCTACGGGCAGAAGGCCTGCGAGTTCCTGGGCGAGAAGCTCGGCGGCAAGGGCAAGGTCATCGAGTTCCAG
Source organism: Actinoplanes sp. NPDC051513 (assembly GCF_044454685.1). NCBI lineage: Bacteria > Bacillati > Actinomycetota > Actinomycetes > Micromonosporales > Micromonosporaceae > Actinoplanes > Actinoplanes sp. NPDC051513. The sequence goes on along the minus strand of NZ_JBITDW010000002.1, from coordinate 751,896 downwards.
GGATCGCTCTCGTCGATCAACGGACGGGACCGGTCCGAGGCGTTCGCCGAGTGCGTGAAGACCAAGTTCCCGGGCATCGAGGTCTTCGCCGAGCCGACCGAGTGGGAAGGCGCCAAGGCGGCGGCCGCCCTGCAGACCCGGCTCGCCCAGCACCCCGACATCAAGGGCATCTACATGCAGGCCGGCGGCGTCTTCCTGGCGCCGACGCTGCAGGTGCTCAAGTCGAAAGGGCTGCTGGTGCCGCCGAGCGACCCGAAGCACATCTTCGCGGTCTCCAACGACGGCATCCCGCAGGAGTTCGACGCCATCCGCAAGGGCGAGATCGACGCGACAGTTTCGCAACCCGCCGATCTGTACGCGAAGTACGCGCTCTTCTACGCTAAGGCCGCCCTCGACGGGAAAACTTTCCAGCCGGGCCCGACCGACCACGACTCGACCATCGTCGACGTCGGCAGCGGCACCCTCGAGGACCAGTTGGCCGCTCCCCTGGTGACCAAGGACAACGTGGACGACAAATCCCTGTGGGGCAACCAGCTATGACCGCGATCGAGGCGCGTGGGATCACCAAACGGTACGGCGCGACAACCGCCCTCGACGACGCGGGCATCGCGCTGACCAGCGGGGAGACCCACGCACTCGTGGGACGCAACGGCGCCGGCAAGTCGACGCTCGTGTCCATCCTGACCGGCCTGCAGAAGGCCGACGCCGGGGAGGTCACGTTCGACGGCGAGCCGGCGCCGCCGCCCGCCGATCGGGACGCCTGGCGGCAGAAAGTCGCCTGCGTCTACCAGAAATCCACCATCATCCCGACGCTCACGGTCGGCGAGAACCTGTTCCTCAACCGCCAGCAGAGCCGGCGCGGGCTGATCGACTGGCGCGGCCTGCGCCGGCGGGCCGGTGACCTGCTCGACCGCTACGGCGTCGACATCGACCCGGCGACCGTCGCGGGCGACCTCACGGTCGAGCAGGGTCAGCTCGTCGAGATCGCCCGGGCGCTGTCGTTCGGCGCGAAATTCATCATCCTCGACGAGCCGACGGCGCGGCTCGACGCCGCGGCGATCGAACGGCTCTTCGAGCGCATGCGCGACCTGCGGGCGTCCGGGGTCACGTTCCTGTTCATCTCGCATCACCTGCAGGAGGTGTACGAGGTGTGCCAGCGCGTCACCGTTTTCCGCGACGCGAAACACGTGCTCACCGCGCCGGTCGACGACCTGCCGCACGACGACCTGGTGCGGGCGATGACCGGGGACGCGCCGGTCGTCACCTCGGCCGGCCGGAGTCTCGCCGATGGCGGCCCGGTCGTCCTCGACGTGCGGAAACTTTCTCTGGCCGATCGCTACGAAGACGTGGACCTGGAGGTGCGGGCCGGCGAGATGGTCGGGCTCATCGGCTCGGGCAGCAGCGGGAAGAACGCGCTCGCCCAGACGATCGCCGGGCTGCTCAGGGCCGACTCGGGCACGGTCACCGTCGCCGGGCGAGTTCCGCGGCCGGGCAGCGTGCCGGCCGCGCTCGACGCCGGCCTGGGCTATCTGCCGCAGGACCGGCACCGGGAGGGCCTGGTGCCGCTGCTGTCCGTCGCCGAGAACGCGACGATGACGATCACCAACCGTCTGGGTCCGGCGGGCGTGACGCTGCCGGGCCGTCGCCGGCAGGCGGCCGTCAAGATGATCGACGCGTACGACATCCGCACCAGCGGACCGGATCAGCCGGTGAGCGGACTCTCCGGCGGGAACGCCCAGAAAGTGGTGCTCGCCCGCGCCCTCGCCAGCGATCCCCGCGCCCTCGTCCTGGTCAGCCCGACCGCCGGTGTCGATGTGCGATCGAAACTTTCTCTGCTGGGCGCGGTGTCCGACGCCGCGGCCGCCGGCACCGGGGTGCTGATCGTGTCCGACGAGCTCGACGACGTACGGGCCTGCGACCGGGTCCTCGTCATGTTCCACGGCCGGATCGTCCACGCCGCCGCCCGCGGCTGGGACGACGCGTCTCTCATCGGCGCCGTCGAAGGCGTACGGTCTCAGCCGCTTGAAGGGGGAGTTTGAAGAGTGAGCGAGACGCAAAGCCTGGCCACTCCCCGCGCCGCTCAGCCGCGCTCGCGGTTGCGGCTCGCACGTTTCCGCGACCTCGCGCTGGTGCCCGCGATCGTGGTGCTGCTGCTGGTCGGGGCGATCATCGATCCGGTGTTCCTGAGCAAGGCCAACCTGGTCAACGTGCTGCAGCAGCAGACGGAACTTTCGCTGCTCGTGCTGGCCGAGGCGATCATCCTGATCGCCGGGAAGTTCGACCTCTCGCTCGAGTCGACGATCGGTCTCGCGCCGGCGCTCGCGCTCGGGCTGGTCATCCCGACGGCGTCGCACGGGCTGGGCACCGACTGGCCGACCGCCCTGGCGATCCCGTTGTGCCTGCTGACCGGCGCGGTGATCGGGGCCTTCAACGGGCTGCTGATCCTGCGGTTCCGGCTGTCGGCGTTCATCGTGACGCTCGGCATGCTGATCGTGCTGCGCGGCCTGCAGATCGGGCTGACCGGCGGGCAGAATCTTTTCGACATCCCGCCGTCGGTGCTCTATCTCGGCAACGCGACGTGGCTGGGACTGCCGGCGTCGATCTGGATCTGCGCGGTGCTGTTCGCGGCGGGCATCCTGGCGCTCGGTTTCCTCCGGGCCGGGCGCGCGGTCTACGCGATCGGTGGGAACGTCGACGCCGCCCGGGCGGCCGGCATCCGTACCGATCGCGTGGTCTGGATCGTGCTCGTCGTGGGCGGGCTGCTGGCCGCGCTGGCCGGGCTGCTGATGACCGGACGGCTCGGGTCGGTGGCGGCCGCACAGGGCGAAGGCATGATCTTCACGGTCTTCGCCGCGGCGGTGATCGGCGGGATCAGCCTGGACGGCGGAAAGGGAACGCTGTTCGGAGCGTTGTGCGGCGTGCTGGTGCTCGGCCTGATCAACAACATCCTGACGCTGGGCGGGGTGTCGGCGCAGTGGATCCAGGCGATCTACGGGGCGATCATCCTGGGCGCGCTGGTGCTGGCCCGGCTGACCTCGGGCAAGGCCCAAGACTGAAGGCACGGTACTGATGGAGCGCATCGCCCTGCACACCCGGCTGAAGCCGGGCATGGAGAACGAGTACGAGAAGGTGCACGCCGGCATTCCCGCCGCGCTCGACGGCGCGCTGCGGGAGGCCGGGGTGCGCTCGTGGGAGATCTGGCGGGACGGGCTCGATCTGTTCCACGTGGTCGAGGTGCTCGACTACCGGCGCATGCGGGTGTTCCTGCGCGACCATCCGGCCAACGTGCCCTGGCAGAAAAGGATGGCGGAACTGCTCGAGGTCGAGGACGACTACTCCGGCAAGGACAACGGCCTGCCGCTGGTCTGGGAGCTGCCGTGACTACATTTCCGAGCCGGCGCGAAAGCCCGGCGAGCCCCCAGGCCCCCCGGGGGCTCGCCGGGCTGAGCCGGGCCGGCCTGGGGTGTGCCCAGCTCGGCAACCTCTACACGGCGATCGACGATGCGACCGCCGAGGCGACGGTCGCGGCGGCCTGGGACGCCGGGGTCAGGTACTTCGATACCGCGCCGCACTACGGGCTGGGCCTCTCCGAGCGACGGCTCGGCGCGGCGCTGCGCGGACGGCCCCGCGACACTTTCGTGGTCAGCACGAAAGTGGGACGCCTCCTCGAGCCTTCGCCTGCCACGGCCGCGTCGCTGGACTCGGCGGGTTTCGTGGTGCCGGCGACCCACCGCCGGGTGTGGGATTTCAGCGCGGAGGGGGTCTTGCGGTCGCTGACCGAGAGCCTGGACCGGCTGGGGCTCAACCGGGTCGACCTCGTGCTGATCCACGACCCCGAGGACCACGCGAAGGAAGCCCTGGAGAGCGCCTATCCGGCGCTGCACGCCCTGCGGGACGAAGGGGTGGTGCGGGCCATCGGGGTCGGGTCGATCAGGGCCGAGATCCTCGACCAGTTCGCCGCGGAGACGGACGTCGACGCCGTGCTGGTCGCGGGCCGGTACACGCTGCTCGAGCAACCGGCGTTGGACTCGCTGCTACCGGCCTGCGAGCGGCGGGGGATCTCGGTGCTCAACGCGGGGGTCTTCAACAGCGGGCTGCTCGCGGTGGACCGTCCGCACGCGGGGCTCCCCTACGACTACGTGGACGCGCCGTCCGCGGTGGTCGCGAAGGCCCAGGCCATCGCCGAGGTCTGCGCACGCCACGGGGTTTCGCTCCCGGGGGCGGCGCTCGCTTTCGCCGCCGCTCATCCCGCCATCGCGTCCATCATCGTCGGCACCCAGACGCCGGAACAGGCGCGGCGCAACTTCGGTCTGGCCGCCGCCCCGCCGCCACCCGGCGACCTCTGGGCCGAGCTGGTGGCCAAGGGTCTCCTGCGCGAGGACGCCCCGGTCCCGTCCGGGGCGGCAGGCGGGTCCGGGCCGGCGGCCGGGGGGACCTCGTGATCGTCGACGCGCATCACCACCTCTGGCGGGACGACCAGGGCTACGCCTGGCTCGACGATCCGAACCTCACCCCGATCCGGCGGACCTTCTCCCCCACCGACCTCCGGGCCGAGCTCGCCGCCAACGGCGTCGACCGCACGATCCTGGTCGAGGGCGGGCGGGGCGACACCGGCGAGGCCCGCCTCCTGCTCGGCTACCTCGCCGACGCTCCCGAGATCGCGGGGGTGGTGGCCTGGGCGGATCCGGCTTCCCCCACTCTCCTGGAGACTCTCGCGGGGTACCGGGCCCTGCCGGGCGGGGACCGGCTGGTCGGGGTCCGGGCGCAGATCCAGGGCATCGACGACCCGGGCTATCTCGACCGCGACGACGTGCGGCTCGGGCTGCGGGCGATCGGCGACGCGGGTCTGGCCTTCGACCTCTGCATCCGGGCCGATCAGATCGCGGCGGCCGCACGGGCCGCGCGGGACCTGCCGTCCGTACGTTTCGTGCTCGACCACCTCGGCAAGCCGGCCATTCGCGACGGCGGGCTCGCCTCCTGGTCGGCCGACCTAGCCACGCTGGCCGGGCGCCCCAACGTCACCGCGAAACTTTCCGGGCTGGCCACCGAGGCCTCCTGGAAAACATGGACGGCCGACGATCTGCGCCCCTACATCGAGGAGGCGTTGCGGCTCTTCGGGGCCGAACGGCTGATGTTCGGGTCGGACTGGCCTGTTTGTCTGCTGGCGACGCCGTACGCGGAATGGGTCTCGGTGTTGACTTCGATCTTGCCGGCGGACGCGCGGGAGATGGTCTTCGGTGGGACGGCGGAGCGGACCTACCATCTGACTCGGGACTAGGGAGAACGCGCGTGGCAGTCACCGACGAGGCGATCGAGAAGATCAAGGCGATGATCGTCGCGGGTGAGTTGCGGCCCGGCGATCGGCTGCCGCGCGAGGCCGACCTGGCCGAGCGGCTCGGACTTTCGCGAAATTCGCTGCGCGAGGCCGTGAAAGCGCTGTCGCTGATCCGGGTGCTCGACGTACGGCAGGGCGACGGCACGTACGTGACCAGCCTGGCGCCGCAGCTCCTGCTCGACGCGCTGAACTTCATCGTCGATTTCCACCGCGACGACACGGTGCTGGAGTTCTTCGAGGTCCGGCGCATCCTCGAGCCGTCCGCGACCGCGCTGGCCGCGCAACGGATGAGCGACGACGACGTGAGCGAACTGCGGAAAGTTCTCGCCAGCCTGACCGACGACGCCAGCATCGACGAGCTGGTCGCCAACGACCTGGAGTTCCACCACCGGATAGCCGCCGGCGCCGGCAACGCCCTGCTCTGCTCGCTGATCGACAGCCTGTCCGGCCCGACCACCCGGGCCCGCATCTGGCGCGGCCTGACCCAGGCCGGCGCCGTCGAGAAGACCCGCGAACAACACGCCGCGATCCTCGACGCCATCGCCGCCCGCCAACCCGAACTGGCCCGTTCGTGGGCGACCGTCCACGTGGCGGGCGTGGAGGACTGGCTGCGGGTCGCCCTCCAGGGCGCCTGACGTCCCTCCGGACGGGTGATCGACTACGCCTGATCAGCGGAAGCCCGCGCCCACCCGGATGCCTAGCGTTCCTGCCAAGGTGAGGGGGCGACATGGGTTTGCTCGTTCGGTTACGCGAGCGCGTGCGGCGGGACCGGCTGCCGACCGAGTTGTTCGTGCCGGCGCCGGCTTTTCCGGCCTATCAACCGGGCCTGTTCACGCCGGATTTCGTCCGGGCCGGCGCCGACGTCCCGGACGCGCTACGACTGCGTTTCGAGCCGCCGTCACCGGGGTGATCCGTGTAGTTGTGCATCTTTCCAGCGACGGCGCCACTCGGTGTCGGTCGGCTCGCCGGCGGCCTCGGCCAGCGCGTTGAGGGTGGCGGCGAAGGCCAGCGGCCGGGTCAGCGACAGCTCGGCCACCAGCGCGGAGACCTGATCGCGGCGGCGGCGCATGACGTCGCCGACCAGGACCCGGCCGGGCTCCGTGAGGGTCACCCATGCCGCGCGCCGGTCCTCCGGGCGCGAAACTCGCGACACCAGTCCCTTGCGGACGAGGCGGTTGCACATCCGCGTCGCCGTGGACGAGGTCACCGCGAGTTCCTGGGCCAGGTCGACGACCCGCTGCGGACCCCGCGAGACCAGGACCACCAGGGTGCGGAACTGCGGGATGGTCACGTCCTCGTCCAGCTCGTTCAGGGACCGCGCGGCCACACCGACGAAGACGCGGCTCACCGCCAGCAACGCGCCGACGACCTCCTCCTCGGCGGGCGACAGGGTTTCCGGGGACAGCAGTGTTTCCGTCACGCCCGCAAGGCTAGCGACGCGTGCGCATGATGCGGATGCTGGCGAAGGCCGCGATCGCCAGCATGCCGATCAGCATCGTCCACAGCACCATGGGGCTCACCGGCGGCTTGGTCCCCGCGTTGGCCGTGGCCATCCCCAGCGCCGACAGGTCCTGGGCCGGCGGCATCGCGGCGGGCGGCAGCTTCTCGTACCGGACGAGGCCGGTGCTCTCCAGCATTTTCATGTGGTTCGAGACGAAGGTGTTGGCCTGGTCGGCGAGTTTGCGCACGACCGGGTTGCGGGTGGCCGCCCGCACCGCGCCGATGACCGGGAAGATCTTGCCGTGCGCGGCCCGCAGCCGGGTCACGAAAGTTTGGTCGAAGCGGGCGCCCTCGGCGTTCTGCATCTCGGTGAGCCAGCCCGACTGCTCGGTCGTCGGCGTCGCCGGGATGGTCGCACCCAGCACGTTCGCCGCGTCCACGACCAGTTGGTCGAGCTGCACGTGCTGGCCGGCGATGTACTGGCCGGCCGCCCGGACCTTCTCGCTGCTGCCCTTCTGCGCGGCCATCTGACCGGCGGGCATCTCCCACAGCCCGGCCTGGCGCACGCCGTTGAGCAGGGCCTGGTCGGCGGCGTTGAGCTGCGTGGGCACGCCCGGGGCCGCCATCGCGGGCGCCGGGACTCCGGCGAGCGCGGCGACCACGGCGGCGCCGGTGAGCAAGGTACGGATCATCGAGGACCTCCCATCGACGGTCAGTACGGGCCGCCGGCCAGAAAGGTTCACCTGTGCACGTAAATTTGGGACGGCATGATCGACACTGCTCGCGGGTATCCCAAAAGCATGACCAACCAACTGGACGCAGAGGACCGCAACTCGCTGCCGGAGAGCACGTTCGCCTTCCCGCGCGAGCGCAAGGAGCCGCTCACCGACGCGAAGCACGTGCGCAACGCGATCGCCCGCTTCGACCAGGTGCGCGACGTGACCGACCAGGAGCGCGACGAGGCTTTCCGGCGCATCAAGAAAGCCGCCAAGAAGCACGGCGTGCAGATGACCGAGACCCGCTGGCAGGAGCTGGGCAAGCCCTCGGCCGGCCGCAAGTCGTCGGACAAGCCGAAGTCGAAGGCCCAGCTCTACTCGGAGGCCCGCGCCCGCGGCATCGAGGGCCGCTCCCAGATGACCAAGGACGAGCTAATCCAGGCCCTGAGCAAAAAGCGCTGAGGTGGTCACGTCGGCCTGTCGCGGGAAGACTTTCTCGACCAGGACCCGGTGCACCTCGGGATCGTTGTCGAGGCAGCAGTCACCGACGACGGTCAGCCGGAAATCGAGGTCGGCCGCCTGCCGGAGCGTGGAGAGCACGACACCGCTCGTGGCGATCCCGGTCAGGATCAGGTGGTCGATCTCCCCGGCCCGCAGCACCACGTCGAGGTCGCTGCCCGCGAAAGCCGAGACCCGCCGCTTCGTGACCACGACATCGCCGTCCAGCGGCGCCACGTCCGGGTGGATCTCGTTGGATCCGCTTCCGGCTCGCGCGGCGATTCCCCCGAAGATCTTGTTTCGCGGGCTGACCTCGGGAAATCCCGGCCGGAAGCCCACCATCACGGAGATCACCGGCAGACCTCCGGCGCGCGCCGCCGCGATGACGCCGCGCAGGCGCGGCAGATAGCCGGGGTCCGGGAAGCGGGCGACATTCGCTTCCTGCACATCCATCACCAGCAGGGCTGTTCCGGTCACGCTTTTCCTTCCGTGCGGGTGGAAGCGGCCCAACTGGCGAGCAGCCGCAGGGCAGTTTCGGACTCGGATCCGGGCTCGGCGAGGCCGGCCGTGATCCGCAGGTCGGGTTCGGCGACGAGCGCCATCGATTCGAAGGTGACGGTGACCGACCCGACGACGGGATGGTGGAACCGCTTGACGCCGCTCCGGCGCCGCCGCAGGTCGTACTCCGCCCACATTTCCCGAAATATTGTGCTTTCGGTGGTCAGCTCGCGAACCAGATCGGCCAGTCGCGGCTCATGCGGGTCGCGGCCGGCCTCGGCGCGCAACACCGCCACGGCGTCGTGCGCGAGCAGCTCCCAGTCGGGAAAGAAGCCCTGCGAAGTTTCGTCCAGGAAGAGAGAACGCGCCTGGTTGACCGGCTCGCCGCCGGGCGGGAACAGGGGCAGGAAGAGCGCCCGCCCGAGCGCGTTGGCGGCAAGCACATCGAGCCGGCCGTTCCACACGTACGCCGGGGCGTCGGTCATCGCGTCGAGCAGACGCTGCACGCCCGGCCGCACCGCCGCGGGATTGCCCGCCGATTTGCCCGCCGGCTTCCTGGCCGCCGCGGCGTTGGCCGCGTGCACCAGGTCAAGCAGGTGCTCCCGTTCGACGTCGTCGAGCCGCAGGGCCCGGGCGACCGCCGTCAGCACCGCGTCCGAGATTCCGCGACATTTTCCGCGCTCGAGCCGGCTGTAGTACTCCACGCTGACCCCGGCGAGTTGCGCCACCTCCTCGCGGCGCAGGCCCGCCACCCGCCGCGGGCCGTAGCCCGGCAGGCCCGCCGCCTCCGGCGTGATCCGAGCCCGCCGCGAGAGCAGGAAGTCCCGGATCTCGTCCTTGATCGCCACGTCCTCCACCGTAGGACGGCGCGCGGCCGTCGTGGGAGGAACAGGTTGTCCCTGGCGGCGCGCCGTCAGCAGCGGAACCTGTCGCCGGCAGCGGAACGCGTCGTCAGTAGCGGAACGTGGAGATGACGTCCTGGAGCTGGGTGGAGATGCGGGCCAGGTCGGTCGCCGCGTTCTCAGTGGCGTCCGCCGCCTCGCGGGTGGTGCTGGTGACGTGGACGACGTCGGCGAGCTGGGTGCTGATGTCGCCGGTGCCGGCGGCCGCCCGGCCCAGGTCGTCGGTCATGCCCTTGGTGGTCGCGCTCTGCTGCTCGACCGCCGAGGCGATGGTGTTCTGGAAATCGTTGATGTTGCCGATGATCTGGCCGATGCCGGAGATCGACTCGACGGCCTCCTTGGCGTCGCGCTGGATCGCCTCGATGCGGCGCGAAATTTCCTCGGTGGCTTTCGCGGTCTCCTGCGCAAGGTCCTTGACCTCGCCGGCGACGACCGCGAAACCCTTGCCGGTCTCCCCCGCGCGGGCCGCCTCGATGGTCGCGTTGAGAGCGAGCAGGTTGGTCTGCTCCGCGATCGCGGTGATCGTCTTGACCACGCTGTCGATCTCGGCGGAGGACGAGTCCAGCTTGGTCATCAGCTTCTCGGCCTCGGCGGCGGTGTCGACCGCGCTGGAGGCGACCTTCGCGGCCTCGCTGGCGCTGATCGCGATCTCCCGGATCGCCGCGCCCATCTGCTCGGCACCGCCGGCGACCGCCTGCACCCCGGCGGTGACCGCCTCGGCCGCCTGGTCGATCGAGTTGACCCGGCTGGAGGTCTGCTCCACGCCCCCGGCCAGGTTGCGGCTGGCTTCCTGCATGTCCTCGGAGCGCTGGGCCAGGCCGGAGCTCGCGTCGGAGAGCGTCTGCATCGCTGTACGCATGTGGTCGACGGCTTCGGACGCCGAGCGCGACATCCGGCCGATCTCGTCGGTGCCGGCGTCGGGCTCACGGGACCGCAGGTCGCCGGCGGCCATCGCCGACATCAACTCGGCCAGCGACCCCAGCCGCCGGCCCAGGACGCGCGCCGCCAGCAGCGCGATCGCCGCGGCCAGCAGGACGCCCGCCACGAGCGTGAGGATGATCGTGAGGCGGGCGTTGCGAGCGGTCGACTGCGCGGCGGACGCCGCCGCGGCGGCGTTGCCCTTCGAGAGCTTCTTGAGATCCTCGATGTGGCCGACGGCCTCGACGATTGTCGGGTTCAGCTTGGTGGTGCGCAGTTCCTGCCACTCGGCGATCCGTCCGGCCTTCTGCAGGACCTGGAGTTCGTTGCGGACGCTAATGTACTGCTGCCAGGACGCCTGGACATTGGCCATACCGGCCCGCTCGGCCGCGCTGACGTCGAGCTTCAGGTAGTTGGCGATGCCGGCGTCGATCTGCGTGAACAGTGCCGCGGCCTCGTCGTTGTAGGCCTTGGCCTTGGTGGCGTCCGTGTTGGTCGACCCGGACAGGCCCGCCCACCGGGAGTGCCAGATCATCTGCTGGACGTCCTGCACGACGACCAGGGGCTGGAGCGACTTGCGGTAGATCGCGTCGGCCCGGCCGGCGATCTGGTTCATCCGGAGTATGCCCGCGACCCCGACCACCACGGCCAGGGCGAGGCCGATGGCCGCCACCATGAGCAGGTTGCTGCGCATGCTCATCGTGCTGAGCCGTTTCCCCAGCGACACCATGGACTATCACCGAGCCCTTCTCCGTCGGCGAAACGACAGACTCACCATAGGAGCCAGGACCGGACATGAAGGTTATTTCGAGATTATCTGATATGTCCGACTTCTAGCGGGATGCGTCAGGCGGCCGACAGCACCGCGCCGGCCGGGACGGCCACCATGAAACAGCCGGGCCGGCGCGAAACTTCGGGCGAAACATCGAGCAGCCGCGCCGCACGTACGAGAACGGCGGCCATCTCATGATCACCCAGCCGGACCGACATCAGCTCGCCCCGGCGGCGCCGGCCGCCGGCGAGCAGCGCGGCGCGCCACGCCGCGTGCGCGAGAGTCACGCGCTGCGTGTGCCGCGGCGACGAGGAGCCCAGCGTCTCGGTGGACAGCAGCGCCCGCCGGCCCTGACGCCAGGCGGCGGCCACCATCCGGTCGGCCGCGCGGCGCTGTGTCTCGGGCACCAGCACGCGCTGCAGGTCGTAGCGCCGTCGGCCGCCCCCCGTGTGCACCTCGTGCTCCGCCGCACAGCCGAGGCGGGTGAACAACGAGGTCAGGCGGCCGGCGGCGTCCTCCCGGTCGAACTCGATCATGGAGGCGGGCTGCCCCTGGGCGACCGCGCACCGCACGAGGCACGCCGCCTCGAAAGCCGTCGGCAGCGCCGCGGCGAGCACGATGTCCCGGACCTGATCGTGGTTCATATCGACACCGTGGCCGATGGGCCGTTCGGCGGGTACACCACCGAGCAGGACTTGAGGGAAACTTGCGCGGGTGATACGCCGCCGTGCCCTATTAGGGGGACTTGTCGCGCTGGCGGTGTCCGGCTGTGTCGGCCGGCAGCCGCGCCACCGCACCGTGCGCATCGCCACCGGCAGCCCCACCGCGGTCTACTACGCGATCGGCACGGCGTTCGCCCGGGTCATCGAGCAGGATCTGCCCGGCACCGACGCGAGCGTGCTGGTCACGGCCGCGTCGGCGGAGAATCTCCAGCTGATCGCCTCCGGGCGGGCCGAGATCGCCTTCAGCCAGTCGGACGTCCTGGTCTCCGGGGGCGCCGCGGCGCCGTCGATGGTCGCGCTGGCCCGGGTGTACGACGATCTGCTGCACCTGGTGGTGCGGGCCGGCAGCCCGATCCGTTCCCTGGAGGATCTGCGCGGCAAGAAAGTTTCGGTCGGCGCCCTGGGGTCGGGCACGGTGATCACCGTGCGGCGGCTGCTCACCGTGGCCCGGATGACCGGCATCGACGAGCGGCAACTCAGCCTCGACAACTCGACCGTGGCGCTGACCAGCGGCGAGATCGACGCGTTCTTCTTTTCCGGCGGCCTGCCGGTGACGGGCATCCAGCAGCTCAGCGCCTCGTCCCCGACGCGGCTCGTGGACCTGTCGAAGTGGGCGAGCGAACTACGAAAGGCCTACAGCGACGTGTACGTGGTGCGCGACGTCCCCGTGTCGGCGTACCAGATGCCGGCCGTCGCCACCGTGGCGGTGCCCAACCTGCTGATCGTCGCGGCGACGATGGCCGACGACCTGGCGTTCGACCTGACCCGGCTGCTGTTGGAGCGGCGCGAGGTGCTGGCGGCGGCCCACCCGGCGGCCGAGCGGCTGGACCTCCGCTCGGCGATCGCCACCCTGCCGGTTCCCCTGCATCCCGGTGCGGCCCGCTACTACCGCTCGATCAAGCCGTAGGGCCGGGGACACCGGCGACGTCGTCCGTGGACAACTCGCCGCGGGCGACGAGTTGGAGGGCGAGCGCTTGGGCGCGGTCCGGGCCCTGGTCGCGGCGAACAGCCTGCACGGCCTGCAGGTGGCGGTCGCGTATCCAGCCGTCGGGGTCGGCGTCGTAGCGCTCGCCGTGGGCCAGCCAGGTGCCGAACAGGGCGCGGGTGCTGCCGCTCGCGCCGTACAGCTGCTGGATGCCCATCGCGGTGATGGGGTCGTCGACGGCCTCGGGGGTCTCCTCGACCCAGGGCCGGACGCGCTCGTGGGTCTCCTCCGGGCCGCAGCGGCCGTCGAGCAGGTCCCGCCACCACGCCGCGACGGTCTCGCGCGACGGCCCGGCGACGGGGCGGTGAGCGGTCTCGTCCTGCGGGTCCCAGATGGTCAGGCCGTACTCGGTGGCCAGTTCCCAGATCAGCCCGATCGCCGGGTTGCTGCGCTCGCTGTAGCTCAGGCACATGGACACGTGATCGATGCCGACGCCCAGCGGCGTGCTCATCCATGGGCTTTCGTCGAGGTTCCCGAACGGCGGGTGGTCCGGAAATCGGGCGCGCAGCTTTTCGTAGAAGCCGACGACCCGCTCGTCGAGCTCGCCTTCGACGTGATTTCCGCCCTCGCAGCGGCCGACCATGGCGGCGACCTCGGCCCGGTCGATCCGGCCGTCGGTCGCCAGGACCCAGAGATCGAAGCTCACGTCGGTCATTCTGCGGTGCGGCGAAAGGGAAAACCAGCTTGCACGGCGGGCGGCGGCTCAGCATCGTGGCACGATGAGTGACGCACCTCGGCGGTGGACCCAGGCCACCATCTACGCCGACATGTGGGCGGACCCCGACGACGACCCGCGCAACAGCGACGGCCCCGCTCCGGATGGAGAGTTGCCGACGTTTGTCGATGTTCTGCAAAACTTTCGGCTTACCCTGCGGATGAAATGCGACGGGCTCGACCCGGCGCAGCTGGCCCGCCGGTCGGTGCCGCCGTCAACGATGTCGCTGCTCGGCCTCGTGCGCCACATGGCCGAGGTGGAACGCGACTGGCGCACCTGGATCCGCCCCGAACCGGCCTCGAAACTTTACGGCGCGCGCGACGCGGACTTCGACGGCGCCGTCGCCGACCAGGCGGTCGTGGACGGCGCTTTCGCGGATCTGGCCCGCGAGCAGGCGGCGACGGACGCGGCGTTGCTGTCGCATCCCGACCTCGGCGAACGGCTGGGAAAGGACGGCATCGCCGTCCGCGAGCTGTGGGTGCACCGCATCGAGGAGTACGCCCGGCACTGCGGCCATGCCGATCTGCTCCGCGAATGCGTCGACGGCCGGGTCGGGCAATAGCGGTCCTCGCGACCCTCGTCCTGTGACCCAGGCCGGGCGGCCGGAGCCCGGCGGCGCCGGCCGTCCCACCTCCTGGGTAACGTCCGGGGAGCCGTCGGGCGACGGCCGCGGTGGTGGAAAGGTCGGGCACATGACTGATGCGGGTGAGCTGGTGCGCCGGCTGCGCCGGGCGGGGATCGCCGACGTGCTGGACGACGCGACCAACCGCTCGATGTACGCGTCCGACGCCTCGCTCTACCGCGTGGTCCCGCAGGCCGTCGTGCGGCCCCGGTCGGACGACGAGGTGGCCGCGACACTTTCCGTCAGTCGTGACCTAGGCGTGCCGATCACCGCCCGGGGCGCGGGCACCTCGGTGGCCGGCAACGCGATCGGCCCGGGTGTCGTGCTCGATTTCAGCCGGTACCTGAACCAGGTTCTCGAGGTCGACCCGGCGTCACGGACAGCTCGCGTGCAGGCCGGCGCCGTGCAGGCGGTTCTGCAGGCGGCGGCGAAACCGCACGGCCTGCGTTTCGGCCCCGACCCGTCGACGCATACCCGCTGCACGATCGGCGGGATGATCGGCAACAACTCGTGCGGCTCGCGGACCCTCGGGTACGGCCGTACGTCGGACAACGTCTTCGGCCTGAGCGCGCTCACGATCGACGGCGAGCGCCTGGTCACCCGCGAGAAAAGTTTCGAGGGCGCCGACAAGATCACCACCGCGCTGCGTGAGGTGATCGGGGCCAGCCTCGCGGTCGGCCGCACCGAGTTCGCCCGGTTCGGCCGGCAAGTTTCCGGCTACGCGGTCGAGCATCTGCTGCCCGAGCACGGCTTCAACCTCTCCGAGTTCCTGGTCGGCAGCGAGGGCACCCTCGCCGTGATCACCGAGGCCACGGTGCGGCTGGTCGCCGATCCGAAGCATCGGATCCTGGTGGTCCTCGGCTACCCGGACTTCGGGACCGCCGGCGACGCCGTCCCGGGAATTCTCGAGTTCAAGCCGACCGCCTGCGAGGGCATCGACTCGCGGATCTGCGATGTGGTGCGCAGCCGGCGCGGGCCGGACGCGGTGCCTCCGCTGCCGGGCGGCCAGGCGTGGCTGATGGTCGAGATCGCCGGCGACGACCTCGCCGCGGCACGCGAACAGGCCGAGCGGCTGGCAAGATCCGCGGGCGCGGTCGACACGCTGATCGTCGAGGACGCGGCCGCCGCGGCTCCGCTGTGGCGGATCCGGGAGGACGGCGCGGGCCTCGCGGGCCGGGCGCCCTCCGGGCTTCCCGCCCACGCGGGCTGGGAGGACGCGGCGGTTCCGCCGGCGCGGATCGGGGCCTATCTGCGCGATTTCGACGCGCTCTGCGAGCAGCACGGGCTGAGCAACATGCCGTACGGGCATCTGGGCGACGGCTGTGTGCACGTACGCCTCGACTTTCCGCTCGACAAGCCGGGCGGCCCCGGAAGGTTTCGCGCTTTCCTCGAGGACGCGGCCGACCTCGTGGTCAGCTACGGCGGTTCGCTCTCGGGCGAGCACGGCGACGGCCGGGCCCGCAGCGAGCTGCTCACGAAGATGTACTCGCCGGCCGCGATCGCGCTCTTCCGCGAGATCAAGCACACCTTCGACCCCGGCAACCTGCTCAACCCCAGCAACATCGTCGAGCCCGACCCGGTCGACGCGAACATTCGCGTCGCGCAGGCCCGCCCGGTGCGCACGAAACTCGCGCTCGCCTATCACGCCGATCACGGCGACTTCAACCAGGCGGTGCACCGCTGCACCGGCGTGGGCAAGTGCCGCGCCGACACGACGGTGCTCGGCGGCGTGATGTGCCCGTCCTATCTGGCCACGAAGAACGAGAAGGACTCCACCCGGGGCCGGGCGCGTGTCCTGCAGGAGATGCTCGACGGCGACCTCGCCCCGGGTTGGCGCTCGGAAGCCGTACACGATGCGCTTGATCTTTGTTTGTCCTGCAAGGGATGCGCGAGCGATTGCCCGACCGGGATCGACATGGCGGCCTACAAGTCCGAGGTGCTGCACCAGAGCTACAAGCGCCGCGTCCGGCCGCGGTCGCACTATACGCTGGGATGGCTGCCGCGCTGGTCGCGCCTGGCCGCGAAAATGCCGCGCCTCGCCAATCGGC
This sequence comes from Actinoplanes sp. NPDC051513, assembly GCF_044454685.1. NCBI lineage: Bacteria > Bacillati > Actinomycetota > Actinomycetes > Micromonosporales > Micromonosporaceae > Actinoplanes > Actinoplanes sp. NPDC051513. The sequence continues at coordinate 735,725 of NZ_JBITDW010000002.1, read as the reverse complement.
TGACCACGCTGCCCGGATTGCGAAAGCTGGCCCTCTTTGCCGCCGGCGTGGATGCCCGCCGCGACATTCCGCAGTTCGCGAACCAGACATTCCGGCAATGGTTTGCCGGGCAGCCGGCGAAACAGACCGGGAAACCCGTCGTCCTCTTCGTGGACAGTTTCACCGACCACTTTTCGCCCGAGGTCGCGAAGGCCGCCGTCGAGGTGCTCGCCGACGCCGGTTACGCCCCGCAGGTCACCACCAAGGACGCCTGCTGCGGCCTGACCTGGATCTCCACCGGCCAGCTCGACGCGGCGAAACGCATTCTCGGCAAGACCGTCGGTGAGTTGCGGAACGCGGCGGAAAGCGGGGTGCCGATCGTGGGGCTCGAGCCGTCCTGCACCGGGGTCCTCCGCGGCGACCTGCCCGAGCTGATCGACACCGACGTCGCTCGCGCGGTCAGCGCGGCCACCGTCACCGTGGCCGAGCTGCTCGCCCGTACACCTGAATGGAACGCGCCGTCGCTCGACGGCGTGAAGGTGATCGCCCAGCCGCACTGCCACCACCACGCCGTGATGGGCTGGGAGGCCGACGCGAAACTGTTGAAGCGGGCCGGCGCCGAGGTGGTCCGCCTCGGCGGCTGCTGCGGGCTGGCCGGCAACTTCGGGGTCGAGCGCGGCCACTACGAGGTCTCCGTGCAGGTCGCCGAGCAGCAGCTGCTTCCGGCGCTGCGGGACGCGAAAGACGGCGACGTCTTTCTTGCCGACGGCTTCTCGTGCCGTACGCAATCGGCCGATCTCGCCGGAATCCCCGGCACTCACCTGGTGCAACTCCTGGCCGGCAAGAAACCGCGCTGAAGCACAGGTGCAGTAGATTTGCCGCCCAGAGGATGGGCGGAGGCGGATGCGGATCTTGCTGGTGGAGGACGACCGCCGGGTCAGCGCGGTGATGGCCTCGATGCTCCAGCGGCGCGGGTACGAGGTCGAGCACGCGGCGACCGCGACCGCGGCGCTCGAGGCCGCCCCCTGCGACCTGGTGCTGCTCGACCTCAACCTGCCCGACGGCGACGGCGTCGACGTGTGCCGCATCTTGCGGGCCCGCGACGAAAATCTCGGCATCATCGCGGTGACCGCCCGCGGCGAGGAACGCGACAAGATCACCGGGCTGCGGGTGGGCGCCGACGACTACGTCGTGAAGCCGTTCTCGATGGCCGAGCTGCAGGCCCGTATCGAGGCGCTGCTGCGGCGCACGGTCCGGCAGGCGCCGGCGCGGGAGGTCGCCGAGATCGGCCCGCTGCGCATCGACCACGCCGCCCGCACCGTGCACGTCGACGGCACGCCGGTCGCGCTGACCCGCAAGGAGTTCGATGTGCTCGCGTCGCTCGCCCGGCAGCCCGGTGTGGCGCTGTCCCGCGAGCGCATCCTGCTCGACGTCTGGCAGACCACCTGGTCGGGCAAGCACACGCTCGAGGTGCACGTCGCATCCCTGCGGGCCAAGCTCGGCCGGCCCGAGCTGGTAGAGACCGTCCGCGGAGTCGGCTACCGTTTGCGGACCTGACTTTCGCCACCGTCCCGCCGGTTTCCGTCGGCACTTCCGCCGGCGCGAAAGCCCGGGTGTTCGTCGCCGGCGTTGCAACCGGGGACGACCGTCGCCGGCGCGAAAGCCGGGGCGTTGGTCGCCGGCGCGAAAGCCGGGGTGTACGTCGCCGGCGCGAAAGCCGGGGCGCGGGGAGGTGGCGTGCGAAACCGGCTGGTCGGCACCTATGTGCTGCTGCTCTGCATGGTGCTGCTCGCCCTCGAACTGCCGCTCGCGATCGCGCTGACCAACCGCGAAACCGAGCGCGTGGTCGCCGACCGGCTCGCCGACGCCACCCGCTTCGCGTCGCTCGCCGCCCCCGCGCTGCGCAGCGGGGAGCTCGAGTCCCTCACCGACGAACTGCGCAGCTACCACGACCTGTACGGCATCGCGACCATGGTGGTCGACCAGGACCAGCGGGTGCTGAGCGTCTTCGGCGACCCGGTGACCGGGGCGGACGGCGCCATTCGCGGCGCGCTCGCCGGCCGTCAGGTCAGCAGCCCCTCGACGGTCTGGCCGTGGCAGTCGCTGCCGCTGGTGGTCGCGGTGCCGGTCAGCGACGGCGGCGCGGTGCTGGGCAGCGTGCTGACCGCCTCGCCGACCGGGCCCAACCGGCGCTGGGTCGTCGTCACCTGGGCCGAGCTGGGCCTGGGCGGGCTGGCGGCGGTGGCCGCGTGCGTGCTGACCGCGCACCGGCTGGCCGGATGGGTGCTGCGGCCGGTGACCAGGCTCGACGCCGCGGCGCACGAGATCGCGGCCGGGTCGACCGACGCCCGGGTGCAGCCCGGCCTGGGACCGCCGGAGCTGCGGCGGCTTTCGGTCAGCTTCAACGAGATGGCCGATGCGGTGGCGTCGTCGCTGGAACGTCAGCGGTCGTTCGTCGCGCACGCCAGTCACCAGCTGCGCAACCCGCTCACGGTGCTGCGGTTGCGCATCGAGGACCTGGGTGGACGGCTCGCCGACGACTCGGCGCGGGACGACCACACCGTGGCGCTGGCCGAAACTGATCGTTTCGCGGACGTGCTGGACGGGCTGCTCGCGCTGGCCCGGGCCGAGCGCGGGCAGCATCAGGTCTCGCTCGTCGACGCGGCCACGGTCGCCCGGGATCGGGTCGCGGCGTGGCAGCCGCTCGTCGCACGGCGCGACATCTCGCTGGTCACGGAGCTGCCCTCCGACCCGCTGCCGGCCTGCGCGGTGGCCACCGCGCTCGACCAGTCGCTGGACGCCCTGATCGACAACGCCCTGAAATTCACGCCGGCCGGCGGCCGGGTCGAGGTTTCGGCCGCGGAACTTTCCGGCGGTGTCGCGATTCGCGTCCGCGACACCGGGCCGGGCATGACCGACGAGCAGTGCCGCCGGGCGACGGAAAGGTTCTGGCGCGCCGCCGACACGCAGAACGTGGACGGGGCGGGGCTGGGGTTGTCGATCGTCGCGGCGCTGATCGAGGCCTCGGGCGGGCGGTTCACGCTGGCGCCGGCGGACGGGGGCGGGCTGGAGGCCACCATCTGGCTGCCCGGCGGCAAGCTCACCCCGAAATGAGCCCGCGCGCCGGTGCCCAGGGTGGCCCGGTGGCCCAGGTTCCCGGCGGCCCCGGCGAATATCAGTCAACTGACCTGGGTGACCGACGCCTCACCCCGCAGGAGATCGTCACGCCCGGATGGTCATGCGGGCGACCAGGTCTCCCTCAGTCAGGAAGGTGAACGTGCTCGGCCCGTTGAAACCTTTCCCGCCGACCGCCGCGCTCACGACGGTCTCGTCGCCGCTGCGGCGCACCCGCTCGACCGTGAGGCTGACCTGCTTTCCGATGAACTCACGGTCGCTCCACCCGCGAATTTTCTCGGCTCCGCGGAAAACCCGCCCCCAGTCGTCGACCGCGCCGTCGGCCGTGAAGCCGGCCAGGAACGCGTCGATGTCGTTCGCGTTGGCCGCGTCGACCAGCCGCCGCGTGGCCTCGTCCAGTTCCTCCATCGGTGTTTCCCTTCTCGGTGGAAGTCTTGGTGGAAAGGCGTTGCTCGCCCCCGGCAGCCGGAAGTCAGCGCCGTCGCCTGAGGCCTCAGACGACGCAGAACTCGTTGCCCTCCGGGTCGGCCATCACGACGTGATCGGGGACACCTTCGTCGCGGGCGGCCTCGTGGAGCGTCCAGCAAACCAGATCCCCGGCCGGTCAGGCGACGACGAGCAGCACGAGGGCGACCAGCGGGGCCAGCCCCTGCACCGCCGCCGCGCGCAGCATGCGGCGGTTGGTGGCAAGCAGCACCAGCGCGGCGGCGAGCATGCTGCCGCACGCGGCGGCGACCAGCGCCCGGCCGGCCGGCTCGGACGAGGCGTGCAGCAGGATCAGGCCGACCGCCGCGATGATGGCGAGAAACAGGTTGTAGAAACCCTGGTTGAAGGCCCACGGCCGGACCGCCGGCAGCTCGGCCTCGCTCACGCCGAAGTTCTTGCGGGCCGACGGGCGGGGGAACAGCACGCTCTCCAGCACGAAGATGTAGACGTGGATGAGAGCCGCGATCGACGCGAAGACCTGCCCGGCAGCGTTCATGATCGGGGATTCTGCCCGCTGTGACGCGGCACGCGGCGGGCGGGGCCCGGCGGGGGCAGTATGGGTGGAATGCGACTGGATCTCTCCGGGAAGACCGCCCTCGTCACCGGCTCGACGCAGGGCATCGGCAAGGCCATCGCGGCCGGGCTCGCCGCGGCGGGCGCGCGGGTCGGCGTGAACGGCCGGTCGGCCGAGTCCGTCGATCGGGCGATCAACGACATGACCGGCGATTTCGTCGCTGTGGCGGCCGACGTGGCCACCACGGAGGGTGCGGACGCCGTACGCGAGAAGTTGCCGCACGTCGACATCTTGATCAACAACCTGGGGATCTTCGGCGCGCAACCGGCGCTGGCGATCACCGACGACGACTGGCGGCGGTACTTCGAGGTCAACGTGCTGGCCGCGATCCGGCTCACCCGGGCCTACCTGCCGGGAATGCGGGAGCGGGGCTGGGGCCGCATCCAGTACATCGCCAGCGACTCGGCCGTCGTCATCCCGGTCGAAATGATCCACTACGGGGTTTCCAAGACCGCGCTGCTCGCGGTCTCGCGCGGTTTCGCGAAAGAAGCCGCCGGCTCGGGCGTCACCGTCAACAGCGTCATCGCCGGCCCCACGCACACCGGCGGCGTCGAGGATTTCGTGTACGAGCTGGTCGACAAGAGCCTGCCGTGGGACCAGGCGCAGCGTGAGTTCATGCGAAAGCACCGGCCGCAGTCGCTGCTGCAGCGCCTGATCGAGCCCGAGGAGATCGCCAGCATGGTGGTCTACCTGTCGTCGCCGCTGGCCTCGGCCACCACTGGCGGGGCACTGCGGGTCGACGGCGGATACGTGGACGCCATTCTTCCCTAAACTCGGGCCGACCAAGGCCGATGCACCGGCCATGACACGCTGGTTTGGCACCGGGCACAGCACTCTGACCGATCCGGCCTCGGCCGGCGCCGCCGCGGCCGAGGCCGCCATCGAGGGGCGCGATCCAGTCCTCACGTTCGTGTTCTGCTCGGTCGGCTACCACGTGCCGGCGATGCTGAACGCCGTCCGGGAGAGGGTGGGCCCGGAGACCGTGATCGTCGGGGCCACCACCTCGGGCCAGATGGCGACCGGGGAGGTCAGCGGGGACGGGGTCGCCGTCGTCGCGCTCGGCGGGGACGGTTTCTCCGTCCGTACGAAAATCGCGCGTGGCGTGACCCCCCGCCTGCGTGACGCCGGCGCCGAGATCGCCGCCTGCCTCGACGAGGTCGACCGCCCGCACCGTGCCCTCCTGATGATCTGCGACGGGCTCACCGGAAACCAGCACGAGATGGTCCGCGGCGCCTTTTCGGTCGTCGGCGCGGCGGCGCCGCTGGTCGGGGGCTGTGCGGGCGACGATCTCACGTACGTGCAGACCTATCAGTTCTACGGCGGGCGGGACGGCGTCGAGATCCTCTCCGACGTGGCCATGGGCATCGCGCTCGGCTCGGACGCGCCGCTCGGCGTCGGCATCGCGCACGGCTGGCGGAAACTGGGCGACGCGATGGTCGTGACCAACAGCCGCGACGGCCGGGTCTACGAGCTCGACGGCGAGCCGGCGCTCGACGTTCTGATGCGCCGGCTGAGCCTGGACGAGTCGGTGCTCGACGACGAGGCGGGCTTTCGCGATCTGGTGTTCCTGCATCCGCTCGGGCTTTCCCGGCGCAGCGGCGAGGACATCCGCGTGATCCACGGCTTCGACCGGGACGACCGCTCGCTGCTCTGCCTCGCCGATGTGCCGCAGGGCGCGCTGGCCTGGCTGATGGAGAGCGACCACGACGCGATTGTCGACGGCGCCCGTGAGTCGGCGAGCCAGGCGCTCGACGGGCTCGACGGGCAGTCCGCGATCGGCCTGCTCGCCTTCGACTGCGCGGGCCGGCGCACCGTGCTCGGCGACGACGGCGTCCGGCAGGAGATCGGCGTGATCGGCAAGGAGCTGGGCGGCGTCCCGTACGGCGGTTTCTACACCAACGGCGAGATAGCGCGTCTGCGCGGCGCGCTGGGCATGCACCACTTCACATTGGTCACGCTGGCCCTGGCCTGAGGGGGAGACCATGAACCACTGGTCGACCCACCAGCTCACCGAGTTCTTCGCCGCGGTCGGCTCGTCGCGCGACGAGCGCTCGGCCACCATGGTCGCGATGGAACGGGCCAGCGAGGTCCTCGAGGCCGAGGTCGGCGCCGTGCTGATCGGCGGCCGGGTCGAGGTCGCGTGGGGCGTGCGCGGCGCCGACCTGGACGCCGCGCTCGCCGCCGCCCGCGAGGCCGAGACCATCGACGTGGCCGGCCTCGACGACCTGCACGTCGCGTCGGCCCGGTTCGGCGCGCACCACCGCGGCGACCTGCTGGTTGCCCGGATCGGCGAGCCGCTCAGCGCCGAGGAGCGGCAGCTGTTGCAGGCCATGGCGCAGACGCTCGGCCTGGCGCTGGACAACATCACGTTGCTCAGCGCCGAGCGAAACTTGCGCGAGGAGCGGGAGCGGGAGGCCGCCGAGCGGCTCGCCCTGCTCGAATCTCTGCGCGAGGCCCGGCACGACTCGCTGACCGGCCTGCCCACCCGGGTGCTGTTTCTCGAGAAGCTCGAGGAAAAGGTACGCGCCGCGACGCCCGCCAGCGTGCTGTTCATCGACCTCGACCGGTTCAAGGCGGTCAACGACAGCCTCGGCCACCGCGCCGGCGACGAGCTGCTCGGGCACGTCGCCGGCCGGATCCGGCACTGCCTGCGCCCCGCCGACGTGGGCGCGCGGCTCGGCGGCGACGAGTTCGCGGTCCTGCTCGACGACACGGGCGCCGCCGACGCGGTGCCGGTCGCGCAGCGGCTCATCGACGCGATCCGCCGGCCGTTCCACATCGCCGGCCGCGACGTGTTCATCGGCGCCAGCATCGGCATCGCCACCCACAGCGACGCCGCGCCCGTCGACCCGGGCGACCTGCTCGGCAACGCCGACGTGGCGATGTACAAAGCGAAGAAGGAAGGGCCCGGGAAGGTCGCAGTCTTCGCGCAGCAAATGCACGCCGAGGCGCTGACCCGGCTCACCCTGACCAGCGACCTCCAGCGGGCGCTCGAGCACGACGAGTTCCACCTGCAGTACCAGCCGCTGATCCGGCTCGCCGACGGCGCGACGGCCGGCGTCGAGGCGCTGGTGCGCTGGCGCCGGCCGGACGGACGCTACGTGCCGCCCGCGGATTTCGTGCCGATGGCCGAGGAGAACGGCCTGATCATCGACATCGGCCGCTGGGTGCTGCGGACCGCCGGCGAACAGGCCGCCCGCTGGCGCCGCGCGATGCCCGATCTCAGGCTCAACATCAACGTCTCCGGGCGCCAGCTCACCGACCCGTCGTTCGCCGCCGACGTGCAGCGGATGCTCGCCGGGACCGGCCTCCCGCCGACCGCGGTGACCCTGGAGCTGACCGAGTCGGTCGTGATGAACGACCCGGACACCGCGATCGCCTGCCTCACCGACCTCAAGGCGCTCGGCGTGGGCCTGGCCGTCGACGATTTCGGCACCGGCTACTCCTCGCTGTCGTACCTGCAACGCCTGCCGGTCGACGAGCTGAAGATCGACCGGGCCTTCATCGCGCACGCCGAGCCGACCGTCGAGGACCTCGCGGTGATCCGCGCGGTGGTCGGCCTGGCCAGGGCGCTGCGCCTGCGCACGGTGATCGAGGGCATCGAGACCGAGGCGCAACTGGTCGCGATGCGCCGGCTCGGCTGCGACCTCGGCCAGGGCTTCCACCTGCGCCGGCCCGCCGACCCCGAGCTCCTGCTCACGCCGGCGGCCGCCTGAGGAATCGACAATCGGCTATATGGTGAGCCGATGCGTATCGTACCGCTGCTGGTTTCTTCTTTGCTGGTGGCCGCTTTCGCGGCGCCGGCGGAAGCGGCCACGAAAACCGAAACCCTTCCGGTGTACGACTACAGCCAGGCCATCCGGGAACAAGTCTGGGTGCAGACCGCTGTGGACAGTGACTCCGACGGCGCGCCCGACCGGGTCGCCGTGCGGATCATCCGCCCCGCCGGCGCGCCCAAGGTGCCGGTCGTCTTCCAGGCGAGCCCCTACTACGCGGGCCTCAACGACGTCGCCAACCACGACGACGTCGACCGTGCGCTCAGCTTCAGCCGCGCGGAGACTGTCACGTTCGGCGGCTACCTCGACAACTATTTCGTGCCGCGCGGCTATGCGGTCGTCTTCGCCGACAGCCTCGGCACCGGCGGGTCGGACGGCTGCCCCACCTCCGGCGGCCGCAACGAGACGCTCGGCATGAAAGCCGTCGTGGACTGGCTCAACGGCCGGGCGCGAGCTTTCGACGCGGCAGGCGCCCCGGTGCGGGCGGACTGGTCGACCGGGCGCACCGGCATGATCGGCGTCTCCTACAACGGCACTCTGCCCAACGCGGTCGCCGCGACCGGCGTGCGCGGCCTCGAAACGATCGTGCCGATCGCCGCGATCTCCAGCTGGTACGACTACTACCGCGCCAACGGCGGCGTGGTCGCGCCCGGCGGCTTTCAGGGCGAGGACACCGATGTGCTCGCGAAAGCGGTGCTTACCCGCGCGAATCCTTCGGCCTGCGCCGGCGTCATGGCGAGCCTTGAGCGCGACCAGGACCGCGAAACCGGCGACTACAGCGCGTACTGGGCGGAGCGAAACTATCTGCCCGATGCCGGAAAGGTGCGGGCCAGCGTTTTCGTGGTGCACGGGCTGCACGACGACAACGTGCGCACCCAGCAGTTCGGTCAGTGGTGGGACGCGCTCGCCGCGAACCACGTGCCGCGCAAGATCTGGCTGCACCAGGGCGGCCACGCCGACCCCTTCAACCTCCGCCGTGACGTCTGGCTCGACACGCTGCACCGGTGGTTCGACCACTGGCTGTACCGCATCGACAACGACATCATGCGCGAGCCGATGGCCGATGTGGAGGTCGCGCCGAACGCGTGGCGCACGTCCCCGGCGTGGCCCGTTCCCGCGAGCAGGGCGGTACCGCTGCCTCTCGGCGGCGGCCCACGCCAGAGTTTCGTCGACAACCCCGCGCGTACGCCCGAAGAGCTCGCCGCCGACGAGACCGCAACCGACCCGAACCGCCTGGTCTTCCGCACCCCGCCGCTGCCGCGCGAAACCCGTCTTTCCGGAACCGTGGAGGTCACGCTGCGCGCCGACATCGCCGGCAAGTCGCCGTACCTGACGGCGATGCTGGTCGACTACGGCGAGGCGACCCGCTACGCCGGCACCCGCACACTGGCCACCCAGGACTGCATCGGCCCCGGCATCGAGGGCGACCCGGGCTGCTTCAACCGGCGCGAGTACGTCACCGCCACCACGCCGTACGAAATTGTCAGCCGGGGATGGCTCGACGTGCGCAACCGCTTCTCCCCCGCCGTGACCACGCCGATCGTGGCCGGCAAGCCGTACACGTTCCGCTGGAAACTTCAGCCCGAGGACCACGTCTTCGCCGCCGGGCACCGCATCGGCCTGGTCGTCATCTCGACGGATCGCGACCACACGCTGCGCTACCCGGCGGGCACGGTCGTCGGGGTCCGGCCGGCGCTGTCGCGGGTGGTGCTGCCGCTGGCATAGCGCCGTCCCGGTGCGGGCGTGCGAGAGCCCGCACGCTGAGCGGTGGGCAGACCGACCGGGCCGGCGCCCACGATCAGGACATCGCTCGTTGTCACGTCCGTCGATGACAGGGGCGCGGGTGCGTACTTGTTGTCCCTGGCCAGCCAGGTGACCATCGAGCGATGTCGACCACCGGTCCGCCGCCCTACCGGCTCATCGCCGCGGGCCTGCGCGACCAGATTCTCGACGGCAGACTCCCGGTCGGGGCGAAACTTCCGTCCCAGCACGAGCTCGCGGCGCGGCATCACGTCGCCCGCGCGACCGTGCAGTCCGCGCTGCGCACGCTCCGCAACGACGGCCTGATCACCGCGCGTAAGGGCGCCGGGCACTACGTGGTCGCCGGGGTCGCGGCCGACGGCAGCCGCTGCCCGGCCCGGTTCGAGCTCGACGCCGGCCAGCTCGCCTGGCTCGAGCAGTTGTCGCGGCCCGGCCGCGGGCCGGTCGTGCGGGTGCTGCGCTGCGAGCTGGAGCACGACCACGTGGGTCCGCACGCCTGCCTCGGCCAGCACGCCGGTGACACGGCGTGGTGGGTGCTCTGGACCCTGCAGGCCTCCGAGATCAACCCGCTGCGCGTATGTCCCGCGAAGCGCGATCCGGGCGACCCGGCCGCCGGCGGCAACGCGTGCTCGCTGTTCGGCCGGCACGAGGGCCGCCATTCCTACGGCGCCGGCTACTGGTAGACCGCAATTCCTGCGGCGCCGGCTACTGGTAGGCCGCCATTCCTGCGGCGCCGGCTACTGGTAGGCCGCCATTCCTGCGACGCCGGCTACTGGTAGATCGCCGCGACCGGGCCGGCCGGAAAGGCGGAAGACGAGCGGCCGGACCCCCGAACCGGGGATCCGGCCGATCGGCCCGCGGGACTACTGCGCGGCTTCCAGGATCGTCTGGGTGACGGCCTCCGGCTGCGAAACGCTCAGCGCGTGGGAGGCGCCGGCGATCTCGCGTACGCCCTTGCCGCCCGAACGCTGGGCCATGAAGCGGTGCAGCGCGACCGGGATGTTGAGGTCCTGGTCGCTGAAGACGAACCACGACGGGATGGTGCGCCAGGCCGGCTGGTCGGTCGCCACGGTGTCGGTGAGCGCGGTCTGGGTGGCCGGGCGCTGCGTGTGGTACATCAGCGCGGCCTCCTTCACCGGCACGTCGGCGCAGAACTGGTGGTGGAAAGCGTCCTGGCGGATGGCGAGCTCGTTGCCGCCGGTGCTGACCGGGTAGGCGTTCAGGGCATCGCCGAGGGTGCTGCCGGGGAACTTCGCGGACAGCTCGAACGCGGACTCGCCCGTCTCGGGAGCGAAAGCACAGACGTACACGAGGCCGGTGACCGACTCGAGGCCGGCGGCCGCCTCGGTGATGACCATGCCGCCGTACGAGTGGCCGGCGAGGACGATCGGGCCCGGGATCGACTTGAGCACGTCGCGGACGTAGGCGGCGTCACCGGCGAGGCTGCGCAGCGGGTTGGCGACGGCGACGCTGTCGTAGCCGGCGTCGTGCAGGCGCTCGATCACGCCGTTCCAGCTGGCGGACTCGGCGAACGCGCCGTGAACGAGGACGACGGTGGGCTTGGTCTCGGACATCAGTTGCTCCCTAGGGCCTTGCGAAGGATGGAGATGGCCTGCTCGATGGCGCCGGTCGCGGCGGCGGTGCCGCGAACGGGGTTGAGCATCATGAAGTCGTGGAGCGTGCCGTTGTAGCGGACCGCGGTGGTCCGCACGCCGGCCGCGGTGAGCTTGCGGGCGTACGCCTCGCCCTCGTCGCGCAGCACGTCGTTCTCGTCGACGATCAGGAACGCCTCGGGCAACCCGGCGAGGTCGTCGAGGGTCGCCCGCAGCGGCGAAGCCGTGATTTCGCTGCGCTTTTCCTTCTCCGGGAGATACGCGTCCCAGAACCAGGCCATGCTCTTGGCCAGCAGGTACGGCCCGGCTGCGAACTCGCGGTAACTTCCGGTGTCCTGCCCGGCGTCGGTGACCGGGTAGTACATCGACTGGTGGACGAAACTGACGTCGCCGCGCTGTTTCGCGAGGATCGCCACCGCGGCGGTCATGCAGCCGCCGACCGAGTCGCCGGCGATCGCGAGCCGCGACGCGTCGAGCCCCTCGGTGGCGCCCTCTTTCACGATCCACTGCGCCGTCGCGTACGCCTGCTCGATCGCCACCGGGTACCGGGCCTCCGGCGACCGGTCGTACTCGACGAAGACGACCGCGGCGTTCACCCCCACCGCGAGCTCACGGACGAGCCGGTCGTGGGTGCCGGCGTTGCCGAGGATCCAGCCGCCGCCGTGCACGTACAGGATGGCCGGGAGCGTCCCGGTGGCGCCGAGCGGCTTGACGATGCGGACGCGGACGTCACCGGCGTCGGCAGGCACCGTGATCCACTTTTCGTCCACGTCGGGTTTCGCGATCGGGGCGGCCTGGATGTCGTCGAGCAACTTTCGCGCTCCGGCGACGCCGAGGTCGTACAGGAATGGGGGTTTGCTGGTGGCGTCGGCGATCTCTTGCGCCGCGGGTTCGAGCACGTGGTCCGTCATTTGTCTGCCCTTTCTGACGTCTCGCTAGGCCAGACCGGGTGGCTCCGGAATCTGTGACAGCGGAGCCGGTGTTGCCCGGGGCACACTGGTGATCGGCTGCTCGCCGGGTGAGGATGGGGGGTCGACAAGCTGGGGGGAGACGAAGGCATGCTGGGGGATCTCGACGAGGCCGCCAAGATCTTCACGGGGGTGCGGCCGCGACTGTTCGGGATCGCATACCGGATGCTCGGCAGCGCCACCGAGGCCGAGGACCTGGTGCAGGACGTGTGGTTGCGCTGGCAGGCATACGACCGCGCCACGGTGGAAAACCCCGCCGCTTTCCTGGCGACCACCACGACCCGGCTGGCGATCAACGAGCTTCAGTCGGCCCGCGCCCGCCGGGAGACGTACGTCGGGCCGTGGCTGCCCGAGCCGGTCGACACCGCCGCCGACCCCTACCTGGGCGCGGAGCGCGGCGAAGCCCTCGAGTTCGCGGTGCTCATGCTGATGGAGAAGCTGACGCCGACCGAGCGGGCCGCCTACGTGCTGCGCGAGGCGTTCGACTATCCGTACTCGCAGATCGCCGACATTCTGCAGTCGACCGAGCCGGCCGTGCGCCAGCTGGTCAGCCGGGCCCGCAAACACGTCACCGGCGAGCGCAAGATCCCGGTTTCCGACGTCATGCAGCGCGAACTGCTCGCGACTTTCCTCGAGGCGGCCCGCTCCGGCGACCTGCAGGCCCTCGAGAAGCTTTTCGCCGCCGACGTGGCGAGCGTCTCCGACGGCAACGGCACGCGGAACGTGGCGCGCAAGGTCGTGGCGGGCGCCGAGCGGGTGGCGAAGTTCATCGCGGCGTTCTCGAGCTGGTACTGGGAGGGCGTCGAGATCCGCTGGGTCACCGCGAACGGGCAGCCCAGCGCCGTGATGACCCGCAAGGGCGAGCTGCTCGGCGTGGTCGCGCTGACCGCGTCGGCGGACGGTATCGACGAGCTGTTCTGGATGATGAACCCGGAGAAACTTTCAGCCATCCATTGATGTCACAAAACCGCACGGTTTCCTGTCTTAGCTGGCGATTGCTAGAGAACTGGAGTCACCGTGCGGACGATCTTGGTGGTCGGTGGGGGCTATGCCGGCTTCTACACCGCTTGGAAACTGGAGAAGAAACTCCGCCGGGGCGAGGCACGCGTCATCGTCGTCGACCCCCGGCCGTACATGACATATCAGCCGTTCCTGCCCGAGGTGCTCGCCGGCTCGGTCGAGGCCCGGCACGCCGCCGTGTCCCAGCGCCGGCACCTGCGCCGGACCAAGCTGATCACCGGGGCGGTGACCCGGATCGACCACGCTGATCGCACGGTCACCGTGCGCCCGGCCGAAGGACCCGAATTCCCCATCCCGTACGACATCATCGTCGTCACCGCCGGAGCATTGACCCGCAAGCTGGCCGTCCCGGGCATCGCCGAGAACGCGATCGGCATGAAGCACGTCGAGGAGGCCGTCGCCATCCGCGACCGCCTGCTGACCGCTTTCGACCAGGCGGCGACGCTTCCTCCCGGCCCGCGGCGCGAACGGCTGCTCACCGTGACGTTCGTCGGCGGCGGGTTCTCCGGCGTCGAGGGCTTCGGCGAGCTGCTTTCGCTGGCGACCGCGCTGGTCAAGCGCTACCCCGAGCTCAGCGCCGACGAGGTGCGCTTCCACTTGGTGGAGGCGCGCGACCGGATCCTGCCCGAGGTGACCGACAAGCCCGGCGAGTGGGTGGTGCGCTCGCTCGAGGAGCGCGGCGCGCGCGTACACCTCAACGCGCAACTCCTCGACGCGACCGACGGCCATGTGGTGCTCTCGACCGGGGAGGAGTTCGACTCCGAGCTGATCGTCTGGACCGTGGGCAACGGCGCGAACCCGATGGTGCACAACCACACCGACCTGCCGATCGACGCGCGCGGCATGCTCGTCGTGCGGGCCGACCTGCGGGTGGGCACCGACGAGGCGCCGGTCGAGGACGCGTGGGGCGCCGGCGACGACGCCGCGGTGCCCGACCTGGCGGCCTCACATGAGGGCGCCGCGACGGTGCCCAACGCGCAGCACGCCGTGCGGCAGGGAAAGTTGCTCGCGAAAAACATCATCGCCACGCTGCGCGGGCGCAAACCCAAGCCGTACGTGCACCACAGCCTCGGCACGGTGGCGACGCTCGGCCTCGGGCGCGGCATCTTCCAGTACCACCGCCTGGTCATCAAGGGATTCCCGGCGTGGGTGATGCACCGCGGGTACCACGTGCTGGCCGTGCCCACCTGGGAGCGCAAGGTACGCGTCCTGTTCGTCTGGGCGACCGCGGCGCTGTTCGGGCGCGACATCGTGTCGCTCGCCTCGGTGCAGCACCCGCGGGACGCGTTCGTCACGGGCGGTCTCGTCCTGCCCGCCGGGGAAGGCTCTCCGGCCGGGCAAGCCTCTCCGGCCGGGCAAGCCTCTCCGGCCGGGCAAGCCTCTCCGGCCGGGCAAAGCTCTTCGGCCGGGCAAGCCTCGAAGGAGCCGGGCGCCGAGGCCGCGGCCCGAGAGCTGGTGTCGTCGCGCTCCGATGCACCCCTCCCCTGACGACGTCGTACGCCGGCTGGCCCGGGCCTGCGCACGGGGCGACCTCGAGGCGCTCGAGGCGCTCCTGCACGGCGAGGCCGTGGCCCTCTGCGACGGCGGCGGGCAGGTTCTCGCCGCCGTCGCGCCGGTGCGCGGCCCGGCCGGCGTCGCCCGCCTGATCCTCGCCCTGCTCTCCGATCGGCCCGGGACCGAGCTGACCGTCGAGAGCGTCAACGGCCGTGCCGGCCTGGCCCTGCGCCGGGACGGCACCGCCGTGGCCGTGGTCGCCGTCGGCGCCACGGCGGACCGGATCACGACCGTATGGATCGTGCTGAATCCGGCCAAATTGCACCACTGGCACCGCCCCTGAACAGGAGTTTTTCATCATGAACAACGATCTTTCCGGCCAGCTCGCGGTCGTCACGGGCGCGAGCAGCGGTGTGGGGCTCGGCCTGGCCACCCGTCTCGCCGAGGCCGGCGCCGAGCTGATCCTCCCGGTCCGCGACCCCGCCAAGGGCAAGACCGCGCTCGACCGCGTCCGGGCCACGGCGCCGGACGCCCGCGTGTCGCTGGGCGAGCTCGACCTGGCCTCGCTGGACTCGGTCGCCGCGTTCGCGCGGAGCCTGGACCGGCCCGTCAACATCCTGATCAACAACGCCGGCGTGATGGCGCCCGCGACCCGGCACACCACCGCGGACGGCCTCGAGCTGCAGTTCGGCACCAACCACATCGGGCATTTCGCGCTCACCGGGCAGTTGCTGCCGCTGCTGACTGCGGGCAACGCCCGGGTCACGACCATGACCAGCGCCTCGGCGAAGCGGGCGGCGCTCAACTTCGACGACCTGCAGAACTCGGAGAAATATTCGGCGGTTAAGGCGTACGGGCAGTCGAAACTTGCCAACCTGCTTTTCGCGCTCGAGCTCCACCGTCGCGCGACGGCGGAGGGCTGGGGCATCCTCAGCAACGCCGCGCACCCGGGCACGACGCTGACCGGGCTCTACGCGGCCGGCCCGAACATGGGCCGCGAAAAGCCCTCCCCGCTCGAGAAGATCATGACCCGGTTCAACAAGTGGGGCCTGCTCGTGCAGGGCGTCGACCAGGGCCTACTGCCCGCGCTGTACGCGGCGACCGACCCGGCGGCGCGGGGTGGCCGGCTCTACGGCCCCGACGGCTTCGGCCAGTTCACCGGCGGGCCGACCGAGCTGCGGATCTATCGCCCGGCGCAGGACACGGAGGCGGCGACGCGCCTCTGGGAGGCCTCGATCTCGCTGGCCGACGTCAAGTACTGAGAAAGCAAAAGGGCGCCGGGTTTCCGGCGCCCTTTTAGAGTGTCGGACTACTTCTGCGTCGCCAGCCACTCGCGGAAGGTCGTGGTGGAAAGGATGGCGTTCGCCGGGGCGGTAAGCACGTCGCCCTGAACAGCCGCGAACATTCCGGCCGTGTTGTCGACGACGACCGCGCGCTTGTCGCCCTTGGCCTCGAGCACGATCCGGCCCAGCTCGTCGAGCGTGAAGACCTCCGGGCCGCCCACGTTGCGGATGCCGTTGAGCGGCTTTCCGGCGCTGACCTCGGCGACCGCCTTGGAGATGTCCGCGGACGCGATCGGCTGCACCGGTGTGGCGGGCAGGCGCACTGTGTTCTCGTCCGAGGTCCACGAAAGAACCGAGGGCATGAACTCGAAGAACTGGGTGGCGCGAACGATGGAGTACGGAACCGGGCCGGCCTCGAGGATCTTCTCCTGCAGCACCTTGGCCCGGTAGTAGGCGAGGTCGGGCACCTGGTCGACGCCGACGATGGAGAGGATGACCGCGTGGCCGACCCCCTCGCGCTTCGCGGCGACCAGCATGTTGTCCATGCTCGTCTGAAAGAAAGCCGGCGACGCGTCGTCGAACGTTGGTGAGTTCGTCAGGTTGACGACCACGTCGGCGCCCTTGAGCGCCCCGTCGAGCCCCTCTCCGGTGAGCAGGTCCACCCCGTTGGACGGCGACAGCGGCGTCGCATCGTGCCCGGCCGCTTCGAGGAGCTTGACGACCTGCGACCCGATGAGCCCGGTCCCGCCCAGGACGGCGATGTTCATGGCTTCACACCCTTTCCAGCAGCCGTTCTGCTGTCGCCACCTAAGACCGGGCGGGGAACCGATTTGTGACAGCCATCCTGGAGCGGCGGAAATTAACGATCAAACCGATGACATATACGAGGCAGCGCCGCGCTCAGCGTGGCGCGGTTGCCGGCGGCAGCACTGCCGACGTCGTGGGGAGGCGGCGCAGGGCGCGCACCACCGGGATTGTCGCGATCAGGCCGATCACCGGAATCAGGAACGCGGTGCGCAGGCCGACCGGCTCGGAGAGCGCGCCCAGCAGCACCGCGCCGACCAGCGCGCCGCCGTAGTTGAAGAGGTTGACCCGGGCGATCACCTCGTCGCTGTGGCCCGGCGAGGCCTCCCCCGCCGCGCTGAACGCCAGCGGAACGAGGATGCCGACGCCGATGCCGGCGAGCGCGAAACCGACGATCGCCGGGACGATCGCCGGGATGGCGACCACGATCCCGCAGCCGACCGCGCAGACCAGCAGACTCCCCGCCGCGGCGGGACCTCGTCCGATCCGCGGCACGACATGGTCGCCGGCCAGGCGCGAAACAAGCACGGCGGCCTGGTAGGCGGCGTAGCCGAGCGGGACCACGGCTGCCGAGGCGAGCAACGAGTCGTCGAGATAGACGGAACTCCACGTGGAGACGGCCGAGTCGGCGAGGAAAGCGGTGAAGATGAAGGCGCCGCACACCAGGACGACATGCCGGGTGCCGTCGCGGCGCTTGTCGCCGACCAAGTCGGGCATGACAGTTTTCGCGGGCTCGAGCGACGAGAAGCCCGCGAACACGACTCCGGCGGCGAAGACAGCGGCGGCCCCGACGGCCAGTGCCGCTCCCCCGCCCGAGGCGGCGAAACCGGACATGAGCAGGGCGGCGGTGATGGCGGCGGCGGTGTAGGCGGCGAAAAGGCGGCTCATCACGCTGCGCCCGAGGCGCGCCTGAACCAGGACCCCTTGCATGCTCAGGCTGGCGTCGACGGCGCCGAGCCCGATTCCGTACGCGATGAGGATGACCGTGAAAACCGGGGTCGGCGTGTGGAAAGTCGTGAGCCCGAGACCGGCGGCCACCGCGAGCAGGCCGCCGCTCAGCGCATAGCGGCTCCCCCAGCGCGCGGCGGCCTTGTCGGCGAGGATCGATCCGCCCGCCGCGGCCACGCAGACCAGCAGCAGGATGACGGAGACGAAACCGTCGTCGATCCCCTGCCGCTCCTTGAACGTCGGCAGGGCGGTGACCACCGCCGCGTAGCCGAAGCCCTGGGCGGCGTACCCGGCCCCGATCCAACCGGCCCGGCGCCCGCCGCTCACCTCTGTCCGCATCAACGGATCATCGTCGGAACGGGGCTTCGGGAACAGACCCCGCACCGATCCCCTTTCTGGAATCTTTCGCGTGCCGGGCGGCGGTCAGTTCGGGCCGCGATCGACCAGGCTGAACGTGGACAGCGGCGGTGCGTCGCCGACCTCCTCGACGAAAACGGTGTGCGTGGAGGGGCTGAACTGGACGAAACCGTAGGTCTCGTTGGCCAGGAAGTAGGTCGGGCGGCCCTTGTCGTCCTTGCCGTTCGCGGCGCTCAGCGAGAACACGGTCGCGGCGGTCGGCTCGCAGGCGGTGGGGGCCAGCGAGGCAGCGCCGTCCGGGACGATCTTCACGCCGAGACAGGTCTCCTCGGCCGCAATGGTGTCCCGCAGGGTCCTGATCATGTAGTCCACGCCGTACGGGACCAGGAGGAACAGCGACTTCGCGCCGGTGCCGTCGCCGGCGACGACCTGGTTGTCGTGCAGGTCGAGGGCGAGGTCGCGGTCGGCCTCGGCGATGTGGATCAGCGTGCGGTGGGTGCCGCGGAGGATCGCGGCGTGCGTGTCGACCGGAGCCGGCGCAGACCGGGAGGACGCGTTGGAGCCGCCGGACGGTGGGGTGGCCGCCGGCTCGGGCGTGCTCGCGGCGAGGAGCTCGTGCGAGGCGACAAGACCGGCGCCGGCCAGCACCAGGACGGCGACGGCGCCGATCGCTGCGGCGCGGAGGCGACGGCCGCCGGTGCGGGACGGGCCGGTGCCAGACGGGCCGGTGCGAGACGGACCGGTGGGAGACGGAAAGGCGTCCGGCTCGACGGGCGCCGGCGGGGCGAGAACCGCCGCGGGCGACACCGGCACGCCGACGGGTGGCGCGGGGGTCTCGGCGAGTGCCGGCACCACGGCCGTCGGGGCGGCGACCAGGATGTCGAGCAGCTGGCGGGCCGTGGGGCGGTCCTGCGGCTCCTTCGCCAGCGCCCACTCGGCCGCGTCGCGCAGCGAGGCCGGCAGGCCGGTGAGCTCCGGTGGCTGGGTCAGGATCCGTACGGCGGTCGCGGTGGCGGAGTCGGCGTCGAAGGGGGTACGGCCGGTCGCCGCGTACGCGACGACGGCGCCCCACGCGAAGATGTCCGCCGCCGCGGTGGTCGGACGGCCGGGCGCGGGATCGAATCGCTCGGGCGCCATGTACGCGACCGTGCCGACCATCTGATCGGTGCGGGTGTGCCGGCTGGTCGCCTCGAAGGCACGGGCGATGCCGAAGTCGATGACCTTGATGCCGCCCGGCGCGAGCAGCACGTTCGCCGGTTTGAGGTCGCGGTGGATCACTCCGGCGCCGTGGATCGCGGTGAGCGCGGTGGCGATGCCGATCGCGAGCCCGTGCAGCGCGGCGCCGGCGAGGGGCCCGTCCTCGCGCACTTTCGTGGCGAGGCTGGGACCGTCGACGTACTCGACGACCAGGTACGGCGGCTCGTGGTCGGGGTCGGCGTCGAGCACCTCGGCGGTGCAGAACGGCGGGACCTGCCGCGCGCGGTTGACCTCGCTGCGAAAGCGGGCGCGGAACTCGTCGTCGCCGGTGAAGTCGAGCCGGACGGTCTTGATCGCGACCGGTCGCCCCTCCGACGACCGGCCGAGGTAGACCGTGCCCATGCCGCCCTCGCCGAGCCGCCCTACCAGGTCGTACCGGCCGATCCGTGTGCCGTCACCCGGCCGGAGTGGCGTCGCCATCCGGTCCCCCTCCATCGACGCCCGTCGCGCGACGTAACCATAGAGCAGGGCGTCAACGCAGCCAGGCGGCGGCCTCCCCCGGCAGCGTGCCGTCGGCGTTCAGGGGCGCGCTCGCGAGGAGCACCTCGCCGGTAGGCAACGTGACCGGGTTCGTGCCGGTGTTGACCACGCAGACGAGCCGGCCGGGCATGCGGCGGAAGCAGAGAACCGATTCGTCGCCGTCGTCGAGCCACTCCAGGCCGCCGTCGCCGAGGTGCCGGCGGCGCAGGGCCAGCGCCTCCCGGTAGAGCGAGAGCATCGAGCCGGGGTCGCGCCGCTCGGCCTCGACTGTCCGGTTCGCCCAGGCGGCGGGCTGCGGCAGCCAGGGCGGCTCGCCGGCGCCGGGCGGGCTGAAGCCGAACGGCGGGGTGGCGCCCGACCAGGGCAGGGGCACCCGGCATCCGTCCCGGCCGCGCTCGGCGCCGCCCGTCCGCAAGAAATTGGGGTCTTGCCGCAAGGCGTCGGGAATGTCGAAAACCTCCTCGAGCCCCAGTTCCTCCCCCTGGTAGAGGTAGGCGCCGCCGGGGAGCGCCAGCATCATCAGCGCCGCCGCGCGGGCCCGCCGCTGCCCGGTTTCGCCGCCGCCGTACCGGCTCGCGTGGCGCACCACGTCGTGGTTGGAGAGCACCCAGGTGGCCGGCGCCCCGAACGGCGCGAGACCGGCGATCGTGTCGTCGATCGCCGTGCGGAAAGCTTTCGCGTCCCAGGGCGCGACCAGGAACGAGAAGTTGAACGCTGTGTGCAGCTCGTCGGGTCGCAGATAGAGGCCGAGCCGCGCGAAATCGTAGACCCAGGCCTCGGCGACGCTGACCCGATCGCCCGCGTACGCGTCGAGGATCCGCCGCCAGCCGCGCCAGATCTCGTGCACCTCGTCCTGGTCCCAGAACGGATGGCCGGGCTGGGCGACGTGCACGGGCAGGCCGGGGTCGAGGTCGCCGGGCAGCTCCCGAAGGTTCGGGTCCTTGCGCAGACCGTGCGCGACATCGATGCGAAACCCGTCGACGCCGCGGTCTAGCCAGAACCGCAGGATGCTCTCGAACTCGGCGACCACCTCGGGGTTCGTCCAGTCGAGGTCGGGCTGCTCGGCGTCGAACAGATGCAGGTACCACTGGCCGTCGTCGACCTGGGTCCACGCCGAGCCGCCGAAGACCGACTGCCAGCCGTTGGGCTTGTCGCGAAAGATGTACCGGGCGCGTGCCTCGGGGTCGCCGGCCAACGCGCGCTTGAACCAGGGGTGCTTCGAGGAGGTGTGGTTGGGCACGAGGTCGACCACGACGCGCAGGCCCAGCCGGTGCGCGTCGGCGATCAGGCGGTCGGCGTCGGCGAGGGTGCCGAAGAGCGGCTCGACGTCGCGGTAGTCGGCCACGTCGTAGCCGGCGTCGGCCTGCGGGGACGGGTAGAACGGGTTGAGCCAGATGGCGTCGACGCCGAGCTGGGAGAGGTACGGCAGGTGCTCGATCACGCCGGGCAGGTCGCCGACGCCGTCGCCGTCGGAATCCGCGAAGCTGCGCGGGTAGACCTGATAGATCACCGCGTCCCGCCACCAGGCCACCGGCTCGGCTCCCTTCGACGTGCTTTCTCGCCACCGTGGAAATCCAAGGATCTCACCTCGCCGAGCGGCCCGAGCCGGAACCGTGACGCCCGAAACCGGCCGCAGGGCGAGGCCGGCCGCAGGGCGAGGCCGGCCGCAGGGCGAGGCCGGCCGCAGGGCGAGGCCGGCCGCAGGGCGAGGCCGGCCCGGGGCGCCGGGCGGGCCGGCCCCCCGGGGGGTGCGCCTCCGTCTGGCGGATCGAGGCGCCCAGGGTGGCGAAGGGACGGGCGGCCTACCGGGGCGGGTCCAGCCAGTGCCGCGGGTCGGGCGTCAGGGCGTCCAGCTCGGCCCACAGACTTTCCGGGACAGGCGTCTCGGCGAGGGCGACGGTTTCGGCGACCCGCTCCGGCGACGAGACGCCGACCACCGTGGAGTGGACGAACGGGGCCCGCAACGAAAACTGCAGCGCCGCCGCGGCGAGCGGCACGCCAACCCGGGACGCCGCGTCGCGAATCGCGATGGCGGCCGCGGCGATCGTGTCGTCGCGCCGGCCGTAGGCGTACTTCTCCTGTTTCTCCGGGCCTTTCGCCAGCATGCCGCCGCCGTACGGCGCGGCGTTGAGCACCCCGATGCCACGCGCGTGCGCGTCGCGGAAAAGTTTCTCGGCCGAGCGGTCGAGCAGCGTGTACCGGTTGTGCGTGAGCACCACCTCGAAGACGCCGGTGTCCAGGTACTGCCGCATGAGCCCGACCGGTCCCCCGGCGACGCCCAGATGCTCGGCGAGCCCTTCCCGCTTCAGCTCGGCCAGCGTCTCGACCGGGCCGCCCGGCGCGGTGCCCTCCGCGAAACTGATCCGCTCGGGATCGTGCAGGTGCAGCAACTGCACCCGGTCGAGGCCGAGCCGTTCGAGGCTCTCCTCGAGCGACCGACGGACCCGCTTGCCCGAGAAATCGCCGGTGTGCGGATCGGGGTCGACCTTCGTGGCGAGCACGACGCCCGGCGGGAGCCCGCCGCGCCCGCGCAGCGCCAGGCCGATCCGGCGTTCGGCCGAGCCGTCGGCGCCGTAGCCGTTCGACGTGTCGATGAAGTTGATGGCGCCGCCGGAAAGCACCGCGTCGACGGTTTCCACCGCGCGGTGCTCACTCACCTCGTACCCGTAGAGGCCGGGCATGCTCGCGAGCGGGCTCGTGCCCACGCACAGGGCCGTGACCTGCAGTCCGGTGCTGCCGAGTTCGATCATGCGGGCACCCCCTTTGCAGCGAAAATATCGCGGGCGGCGTGGTAAGCGTCGACGATCCGGGTGAGGACGGCGTCGTCGCCGGCGTCGCCGCGGGTGCTCTCCGGGTGGTCGCGGCGCCAGGCGACCATGCGGTTCGCGGCGCGGTGGAAAGTGAGCCGCGGCGCGAATCCCGGCACGAAAGTGCGAATTTTCGTGTTGTCGAAGACCGCGCTGTGCCCGAGGTCGCCGACCATCTCGCCGGACCAGAACCACTCGGGCGCCACCAGCGGGAACATTTCGGAGGCGACGTGCACGAGGCGGGCCTCGACGCCGAGCGCGGCCGCCATGATCGTGTAGATCTGGTCCCAGGTGTACACGTCGGGCCCGGTGATGTTGAAGGTCTCCCCCGCGGTCCGGGGGTTGCCCAGCAGGCCGACGAGGCCCTGCGCGAAGTCCTCGGCGTGCGTGAGGGTCCACAGCGAGGTCCCGTCGCCGTGCACCGGAATCTCGGCGCCCCGGACCATGCGGTCGACGACGGTCCAGCCGCCGGGCAGCGGCGGGTTCGCGTCGTCGTAGGTGTGCGACGGGCGCACGATCGTCACCGGAAAGCCCTTCTCCGCGTACGCGTCGAGCAGCGCCCTCTCGGCGCGCCACTTCGCCGTCGCGTACGGGAGCGGGGGGTTGGGTCCGGTGGGTGTGGACTCGTCGATGGGCACCTGGCGCACCGGCTTGGCGTAGATGGAGCCCGAGCTGATGTGCACGTACTGCGCGGCGCGCGGCCCGAACAGGCCGGCCATCCGGAGCGCGTCGCTTTCGTCGTACGAAAGAAAATTGACCACCGAGTCGAAGGTGCGGTCGCCGATCGCGGAAGCCAGCGAACTTTCGTCGGCGACGTCGGCGACGAGCGTCTCCACCTCGTGGGGCAGCCCGCGTTCCTGCCGGTTGCGGCCGCGGTTGACGACCGTCACGCGCATTCCCGAGGCGACGGAAAGCCGCACGCAGGAGGCGCTGATGGTGCCCGTGCCGCCGAGGTAGAGCACGGACAAGGGGGCGGGGTCGATGCTCATTTTCCGGCGTACCAATCCTCGAAGCCGTTCTCGGTCAGGCTGATCAGCACGTCCTGCGGGCGGATGCCGAGGGGCTCGAGCCGGCCCACGACCGCCTCGAAGAACGCCCGTTTGGTGTTCACCGGGTACATGTGCACGGCGATCACCCGGATCACCAGCAGGTTGCGGCGGTCCACGTCGTTGTAGCCGGGGTCGAACTTGAGCTCGCCGGGACCGTGCGGCTGAAAGATCTGGAACCGGTCGTCGGCGGGGATGCCCAGCGCCTCGATCTGCGCGTCGTGGATCGCGTTCCCGATCTCCTCGTGAAGTTTCTCGAAAACCTCGCGGTCGAGGTGGACGTGGATGAGCGGCACGATGTCACCTGTCACTTTCACTTGATGGCGCCGGCCGAGAGGCCGCGCTCGAAGAGACGCTGGAGGCTGAGGTACGCGACGACCTCGGGAATGGCGGTGATGACGGCCGAGGCGAGAATCTTCGTCTGGTCGTTGCTGAACTCGCCGACGAAGAACTGCGGGACCAGCGTGATGGTCTGCAGGCTCGGCGACTGGAGGAAGACCAGCGGCATGAGGTAGTCGTTCCAGGCCGCGACCAGCGTGAAGATGATCACCGCGGCGGCGATCGGCCGGGTCAGCGGGATCACCAGGTAGCGGAAGCCGCGGTACGAGTTCGCGCCGTCCACCCGGGCCGCCTCGAACAGCTCGTCCGGCAGGCTGTTGATGAAGTTGCGGCTGAGCAGCACGGCGAACGGCACCTGCAGCGCCGCCAGCGGCAGGATCACCGCCCAATAGGTGTCGTAGAGGCCGAGTTTCGTGTCGGTCGCGAAAAGCGGGGCCAGCAGGACAACCTCGGGCAGCGTCAGGCAGGCCAGCAGCAGCCAGAAGTAGACCTCGCGGAATCGGATGTGCAGTTTCGCGAAACCGAACGCGGCCATCATGGTCACCGCGTAGACCAGCACGATGACGGCGGCCGCGACGATCACGCTGTTCACGAAGAAGCGGGCGAAGCCGGGCACGCCGAGGACCGCGCGAAAGTTCTGCACACCCTCGCCGGCGAACGCGCCCTTGACCATCACGATCAGCGGGAACAGGTACGGCAGCACGAGGATCGTCGCCACGATCTGCAGCAGGACCCGGCCGGCCCGGGAGCGGATCTCGAACATCAGCGCCGCCCCGCATCCCGCTCGCGCCCGGCGAGCTGCAGGACGAGGGCCATGACCAATGCCACCACCAGCAGGATGATGGAAAGCGCGGCCCCGTACCCGACGTGCGCGAGCGGGATGGTCTGTCGATAGATGTAGGTGCCGAGGAACTCGGTGGCGTAGTTCGGGCCACCGATCGTCACCAGGTACGGCACGTCGAACGTCTTCAGCGCGCCGATCGCGCCGAGGATGGCCAGCGCGATCGTGGTGCCGCGCAGCTCCGGCCAGATGATGCTGCGCAGCGTGCGCCAGTTGCCGGCGCCGTCCATCCGCGCGGCCTCGAGCACCGACGGGTCGACCTGCGTCATCGCCGCGTAGTAGAGGATGAACGTAACGCCCGTCCACTCCCAGACCGTGATGAACATGATCACCGGCAGAGCGGTGCTGGTCTGGCCGATCCACGGCTGGGCCAGCGAGCCGAGCCCGACGTGCGAGAGAACCGCGTTGAGCTCGCCGTCGGGGGCGAACATGTGCCGGAAGACCGGCGCCATGATGGCCGGCGCGAGCACCACCGGGATGAACACGATCACCTTGTAGAGACCGGCGAGCCGTAGACGCGAGTGTGCTATCACGGCGAACGCCAGCCCGAGCAGCGTCTGGATCACGAAAGTGACCACGAAGAAAACCACGGTGTGCCGGACCGCCGTCCAGAAAACCGGGTCGTGCAGGATCCGTGTGTAGTTCTTCGCGCCGACGCTTTCCGGGCCGGGGCTGATGCCGTCCCAGTTGAGCGTCGAGATGTATCCGGTGTAGCCGATGCCGTAATAGATCAGCCCGACGCTCAGCACCAGCGCGGGGAGGATCCAGGGCAGGCCCGGCGGCCGCCGCGGGCCGCGGCGCCCCGGCCGGCCGCCACCGCTCGCGGCGGCTCGCCCGGGGCGCGTCAGCGTGGACGACGCGGTCACTTGAAGGTCACTCCCGCGGCCTCGGCGGCCTGCTGGAGGGCCTTGGCCGCGTCGGCGGGGGTTGCCTTGCCGGTCGCCACCGAGGTGGCAGCGGCCAGGATGCCGGTCTGCACGTCGGCGTTGAGCAGCGCCTCACGCGGCTCGGTGACGCTGCCGACCTTCTCGATCAGCTGCTCCACCGGCTCTTTCTGCGAGGCCGGGTCGACCAGCTGGATGGTGCCGAAGTCGGGCTCGACGCCCTTGAGCGCGGGCAGGTCGTTCAGCTGGTTGGCGATCGCCTGCTGGCCCTCCTTGCTGGTGGCCATCCACTTCACGAAGGTTTCCGCGGCGGCCCGCGACTTCGCCTTGGTCGAGATGGCCAGGCCGAAATCGGCGTCGCCGTACATCTCGCTGGTGTTGCCGGCGCCGGCCACGTCGGGGAACGCGATGGGCAGAATCGGGAACGGCTTCGCGCCGCTGACGCCGGCGGCGCCGAGCGCGGCGGTCATCGCCTTGTTCGTGGCGTACTGGGTGTACCAGGTGCCCATCATGACCATGCCGTACTTGCCGGTCAGGAAGTCGTTGTTGGCGTCCGGGTACTGCTGGTAGCCGACTGCGCCGGGCTGCATGATCCCCTTGTCGAACAGCTGCTTCCAGATCTCGAGCGTCTTGACGATGCCGGGGTCGGTCCATTTGGCGTCGCCGGTGGAAGCTTTCGTCCAGAGACCGGGCTGCACCGAGTTGGCGATCGACTGCAGCGTGTCCTGGTCGAAGCCCTCCTGGGCCGCTCCCTGCACGAAGCAGCCGACCTTGTTCTGCTTGAGGACGTCGCAGACGTGCACCCACTCGGCGAGCGTGGTGGGCGGGTGCAGCGAGTACTTCTTGAAGATGTCACCGTTGATCCACAGCATGCCGGCGTAGACCGAGCCGACCGAGAGCGCGGTGAGCTTGCCGTCGGCGGACAGTCCGCTGATCCCGATCGGCGCGACCTTGGACTTCCAGTCGGCGCCGAGCGCGTCCTCGGCGATCTTCGTCTGGTCGACCGCGAAGGACTTGAATTGCGACACGTACGCCCCGGGCTGCATGTCGAAGACGTCGGGCCCGTTGCCGGAGGCCAGGGCGGGACGCAGGGCGGCGACCCAGTCGGAGATGTTGACCAGCTTGAAGTTGACCTTGATGTTCGGATACTGCTTGTTGAACGCGGCGATGTAGGTGTCGGCCGTCGCGTTGTCGGTCGGCGTCCAGCCCCACCAGTTCACGGTGCCGGAGGTCGCGCTCCCGGCATCGGCGGTGGTGTCGGAGCCGCCACCGCAGGCGGTCAGGGCGGACACGGCGAGAGTCGCGGCGGCGAGGACGGGCAGAAGGCGCATGGGACCCTCTCCACTTCTCATGGAGCTTGCGGGCATCAGGGAAATGAGAGGGCGGTCCGGACCAGTGGTCGGGACCGCCCTGGCTGTTGCCCGAGGCTAGGCCGCGCGAAACTTGCGCGTCAACGTTTCTTGATTAGTTGGAAACTTTCGTTGGCACGGTCGTGCTGGACCGGACCACCAGCGAGGTGTCGATGTCGATCCGGGTGAAGGCCAGCTCGGGCTCGCCGCCGAGCCGCCGGATCAGGTGCACGGCGTGCTGGGCCATCCCGGCCAGGGGGACGTGCACGGTGGTCAGCGGCGGCCCGGCCCACTGGGCGATCCGCAGGTCGTCGTAGCCCACCACGGACAGCTCGTCCGGGATGCCGATGCCCAGCGTGCGCGCCGCCTCGTACACGCCCAGCGCGTACAGGTCGGAGGAGGCGAAGATCGCGGTGGGCCGGTCCGGCCGGGACAGCAGCGCGAGGCCCTCGGCCAGGCCGTCGGCATGGTGGAACTGACCGGGACGGACGAGCTCGGGCTCGATCGCGATGCCGGCCCGGTCGAGCGCAGCGCGGAAACCGGAGAAGCGGGCGGTCGAGGCCATCATGTCGGGCGGGCCGGTGATGATCCCGATCCGGCGGTGTCCCAGGTCGATGAGGTGGCGGGTGGCCAGGTAACCGCCGTTCCAGTCGGCCGAGCCGATCGACGGGATGTCGGGCGCCGGGGTGCCGGCCGGGTCGATGACCACGATCTGGATGTTGCGCGAACGCAGCATCTTGCGATCGGCCTCGAGCAGGCGGCAGGCGATGAGCACGACGCCGACGGGCTGGCGGCTCAGGACGTCGCCGACCCACCCCGGATGCGGCAGGTTGTCGGCGTTCGAGCCGGTCAGCACCATGCCCAGGCCGTCCTGGCGTGCGGCCTGCTCGATGTGGGCCACCACCTCACTGCCGAACGGGCTGTCGATCTCGTAGCAGAGCACGTCGAGCAGTGGGGCGGTCGGCCGTTTCGTGGCCCGCGGCTGATGCGGTGTGTCCTGCAGGTACGCCTCGACCCGTGCGCGCGTGCCGGCCGAGACTCCCGTTCGCCCGTTGAGAACCTTGGAGACCGTCGATTCCGAGACATTGGCCAGCTTGGCGATGTCGGCCAGGCGAGGGCCGCGGGGCTTGCTGGGCATGTGCATCGTGCCTATCTGTGTGATTCCGGGCCGTTGACGGCGTGGAACGGGCGTACCTATGCTGCGGTTTCGCACGACACTTTCGCAATCTTCGGAGAAAGTTTCCATGACATCGAATCTCGATCACCGCTTCGGCGAGGTCACACTCACGGTGCTCGGACCCGACCGCCGACCGGTCGCCGAAAGGCTCGTCACCGTCGCGCAGCAACGGCACGCATTCGCCTTCGGCAACATCGGCTTCGATTTCGTTCCGCTCGTCGGCGGGCCCGATCCAGAAGTTATAGACGACGTCGAGGGCTTCGGCGGAGTTATCCACAGGGGGCCGGGGCTCAACGTCCTCGCCGGGCTGTGGACAAACCTCTTCAACGTCGCGACTTTGCCCTTCTATTGGGGCAGATATGAGCCGCTACCGGGCATGACAGATGCCGACCGGCTCGAGAAAACGGCACGGTGGTTGGCCGATCAGGGCGTCGCGGTGAAGGGCCATCCGCTGCTCTGGCACACGGTGCAGCCGGGCTGGCTGATGGGGCTGGAACTGGACGAGGTCGAGCGCCGGGTCCGCACCCGGATCCGCGACGTGGTCGAACGTTTCGCCGGGCTGATCGACACCTGGGACGCGATCAACGAGGCCGTGATCATGCCGGTCTTCGCGAACGGGGAGAACGCCATCACCCCGCTGGCCCGGGCCCGGGGCCGGATCGCGATGGTGCGGATGGCGTTCGAGGAGGCGCGCGCCGCCAACCCGTCCGCGACGCTGGTCCTCAACGACTTCGACCTGAGCTCGGCGTACGAAATTCTGATCGAAGGGGTTCTCGAGGCCGGGATAAAGATCGATGCGATCGGTCTGCAGACCCACATGCACCAGGGCTATCGCGGCGAGGAGTACACGACCGAGATGCTCGACCGGTTCGCGCGCTACGGGCTGCCGCTGTACATGACCGAGACCAGCCTCGTCTCCGGTCACGTGATGCCGCGCGAGATCACCGACCTCAACGACTACCGGATCTCCTCATGGCCGACGACGCCGGTCGGTGAGGCCCGCCAGGCGAACGAAATCGTCCGGCACTACCGCACGCTGGTCGAGCACCCGGCCGTCCAGGGCATCAACTACTGGGGACTGACCGATGACGGCGCCTGGCTCGGGGCGCCGATCGGGCTCCTCCGATCGGACGGCACGCGAAAGCCGTCGTACGACGCGCTCGAGTCGCTCATCAAGGACGAATGGTGGCTGCCGCCGACCGAGATGCGCACCGGAGCGGACGGCGGGCTGACGGTGCGCGGTTTCCACGGCGACTACATGGTTTCCGGTGTGCCGTTCTCGATCCGGGCCGGCGGGCCCGCGCGGACGGAGGTCGTGCTGCCGGCCGAGTAGATCGCCTCAGAGGTCGTAACGCTCGTAGATCGCCGATCGCGCGCCGTCCGGGTCGAGCCGGTGCAGGACGGAGTCGGCGATCGCGGCCAGCTGGATCACCTGCTCGTGGGTGAGCGCGTCGATCACGTACTCGCGAACGGTCGCGACATGGCCCGGCGCGCTCTCCTCGACCTTCTCCCAGCCCGCCTCGGTGAGGCGGGCGTTCGTCGCACGCCGGTCCTCGGGGCAGGGAAAGCGCTCGAGCAGACCACGCGTCTCCAGCCGCTGCACCACGTGCGAAAGCCGCGCGAGGGTGGCGGTCGTGCGCTCGGCCAGAGCGGTCATCCGGAGCGTGCGCCCCGGGGCCTCGGAGAGCATCGCGAGCACGTAGTAGTCGAAGTGGGTGAGCTGGGCGTCGCGCCGCAGCTGGGCGTCCAGCGCGGCGGGCAGCAGCTCCAGCACGGCGGCCAGTCGCACCCAGGCCGCCATCTCCCCCGTGTCGAGCCATCGCGTATCCACGATCACATTCTGACAGGAGCTTTAGTTGTTGCTACAACCTACGTCGCCGTGAGATGGTTGTTTCTACAACCAATTGGCTTCAGGAGGCCACCATGGCGCACATCAGCATCCTCGGCACCGGAAACATGGGTCAGGCGATCGCCGGCCTCGCGGCCAAGGGCGGCCACACGGTCGAGCTGCTCAACACCTCGCACGCGGACCAGGCGGTCACCGGCGACATCGTGGTGCTCGCGGTTCCGTACCCGTCGGTCGCGGCCGTTCTCGCCGAGCGCGCCGGCCAGCTGGCCGGCAAGGTCGTGGTGGACATCACCAACCCGATCGACTTCGCGACCTTCGACGGCCTCACCGTTCCCGCCGACAGCTCCGCGGCTGCCGAGATCGCCGCCGCCGTCCCCACCGCGCGGGTCGTGAAGGCCTTCAACACCAACTTCGGCGGCACCCTCGCATCGGGCAGCATCGGCGCCGAGACCACCACCGTCCTGATCGCGGGCGACGACGCGGACGCCAAGGCGCTGCTCTCCGGGGTGGTCGCCGCCGCCGGCCTCAAGGCCGTCGACGCCGGGTCGCTCAAGCGGGCGCGCGAGCTGGAGGCGCTCGCCTTCCTGCAGATCACGCTGGCCGCCGGCGAGAAGATTTCGTGGACCGGCGGGTTCGCCGTCACCGCCTGACGACTTTCGCGGCCGCACCTTCTAGTAGGCGACCCTCAGCGTCAACTGCAGCGAAGGCGCGGCCGGGTCGTCGGCGTCGACCACGGCCAGGAGCGTCGTTCCCGCGAAAGCCAGGCCCTCAACTTTCGCGTTCAGAACACCCACATCGCGTACGCCTTCGTCGTCCAGCAGCATCAGGGCAGCACCCGCGACCGGGCCGTCGTCGATCGCGTTGGACGTGTCCTCGGCGACCGCGCTGACCAGCACCAGCCCGTCGCCGGCCGCGACCGCGTCGGTCACCCCGAGCGCGACCCCGTCCACGTCGCCCAGGTCGTAGTGCCGGACGTTCCCGACCGCGACCTTTCGCTCCCCGCCCGCGAATGTTGCCAGCAACGCCTCCAGGTCGACATCGACGGAAACCGTCGGCGCTCCCGCGGCCCGATTGGCTCGCTGAAACCACCGCAGTCGATCTCCGACCACGCAGGCGCCCTCGAGGTTGAGCTGATCGGCCAGCCCCATCGCCGCCGCGACACGGCGATAGACCGGCGCAAGGTCCGCAACGGTGAAAGCCGGATTCCCGCCGGCATCGAGCCGCACCAGCGAGCCCCGCATCCGCGCCGGCGACGAGCCGGAGCCGAGCAGCAGCGCCGCGCCCCCGATCGCGCAGGCCGCCTCGAAATCGGGCTTGAGATGTTTCGTTCCGGCCGCCTCGCTGAACACGTCGAGCCCGTCGACGGCCTCGACCACCCGCACCGGCGTGATCCCCGACGGCCGTACCCACGCGGCGTGCGTCGCATCGTCCTGCACGACGAGCCAGCCGCCTCCGAAGGAAACGATCGCCGACGCGGCGCGTACCGGCGAGCCGTCCGCGAACGAAAGCGCGCTCGCCGACTCCACGACAACCTTCATGACTAATGAGGATCCGCCATCTCGCGGCCGTCGCTCCAGCGAGCGCGCCGAAAATCGCATGCGGCTGATCACATCGGTGGGCCGGCGTGGCGGGGGCGGCCGCCACTTCGGTCAGCGCATCATCCGTCGAGCGTCTTCACGTAGACAAGGCAGCGCTCCTGTTCCCGCACGATGCTGCCGTCGTCGCCCACGTGCTCGTGGAGCGTATCGAGCAGTTCGGGCCGCCATACGGCGAAACGTAGCCGCCGGTAGAGGCGGATGGCGCGGACGTTGTCGGTGCGCACGGCCAGGGCTACCCGGCGATGCTCGCGGGCGATCAACTGACGTTCGGCCTCCCCGATCAGTGCTCCTCGGCGGCGTCGACTGGAACGAGGCAACGCTGAACGCCATGCGCCTGACCCGGTGCCGGTGAAGCGGCACTCCGACGACGACCCGAGTCGGGGTTGCTTCCAGGTCGTTACCGGAGAGGAAACGCTGTCGTTCGCCCCCTAGTTCGAGGACCGCGGAGGTAACCGTGTCTTGGTGCAGGACGTGGGTCACCTGTTCCGGGCGCGAAATCCGATGAACCGCGAAAAGATCATCACCGTGTGCAACGGCATGTACGGCAGCGGCGTCTACGGTACGGTCCGAGCGCTCACCCACGACGTCTTCCGGGACAAGAACGCCGGCCATCTCGCGCGGGGATTCGCCGGGGACACCTTCAGCCTGCTCTTCCGCGTTCAGGTGCTGAACGGCCTGGCCGCGACACCGGACTGGACGGCGCCGGGCACCGTCCTGAACGCCTGGCCGGAGGCGTAGGGTGCCGGCCGACGACCCACCGAGTGCGGACGCCAGAGAACTCCACCACGGTTCCCACACCGGCCTCCTGGTGGACGAGGAGTTGTCCGACGACACGACGCCGGCGCGGCTGGACGCGATCATCGTGCCGACCGCCTGGCCGGTCGACGCGCTCCGGCACGTCATGCGGGTCGGCAAGGCCCTCCGCCGTCCGGTCGTGGCGCTGTGCAGCCGGGCCTCCTCGGCCGAACTGGCCCGGAAACTCGCCAAGCACGAACGCGCGCCCGTCATCGTGGCGGATGTCGACCAGTCGCTTGCCCGGAAACTGCCGTATTTCGAAACTGACCGGCTACTGCAGCGCGGGGGTTTCTACAACGGCAGCGATCTGAGTTTGAAACGAAATCTGGGGATTGTGCTCGCGCGCGGATCGAGCTGGCAACGCGTGCTGTTCCTCGACGATGACATCCACGTCAACGACATCACCGAGTTGGAGAAGGCAGCCGGGCTCCTGAACAAGAAGGATGAGGCCTATCGCGCCGTCGGACTGGCCAACCAAGGTTTCGAGGACAACTCGGTCGTGTGCCACGCGTACCGCAGCGTCGGTGGCCACCAGGAGACCTTCATCGGCGGTGGCGCGATGATCATTGATCCGCTCGGCACCCGGTCGTTCTATCCGAACATCTACAACGAGGACTGGCTCTTCCTGCTCGGGGACGGCATTCCCTTTCGAGCGGCACGTGCCGGAGCGGTGCGTCAACGCGCCTACGATCCCTTCGGCAACCCGCAGCGTGCCGCAGCCGAGGAGCTCGGCGACACCTTGGCCGAAGGACTTTTCTGGCTGCTCGAAAGCGACGGGTCCATCGATACGGCGCGGAGCGCGTACTGGGGTGATGCTCTCTTTCGCCGCCGCATGTTCATCGACTTCATCCTCTCCGAGCTGGACGACAAGCCGGAGCACGAGCGCATGCGCCGCTCGCTCGAGGCGGCCCGCGGCCGCAGCGCCGAAATCACCCACCGCTTGTGCCAGACCTTCGTGGAGCTGTGGCACGCCGATCTCGAGAACTGGCGCAAGTACCTGGATTGGGTGCCGATCAGTTCCGGGCCGAAGCAGTTCCTGCACGAGGTCGGCATGTCCGACCGGGTCACGTTCTCCGAGTACTACGAGGAAGCGCTTCGCCCGCCCCAGGAAGAGTCACCGTCGTTGGGCGGTTTGCTGTAACGCTTCGTCAGGGCCGCTGGGCGACGAGGATGATCTCGGGTGAGTCGGCGGCCGGCGTCGCGCGCTGCCAGTCGCCGTACTCGTGGATGACCGAGAAGCCCGCGTCCTCGAGCGACCGGACCAGGGCGGCAGCCTCGCGGAACGCGAGGATGTCGCGGTCCGAGGTCTCGGCGCCGGTGCGCGGATCGCGGGTGAGGGTGTCGTAGGCGACCAGTGGCAGCGACACCCACGCGGTTTCGTGCCAGAACTCGACTGGCCCTGCGAAACGCAGCGTCTCCGCGCGGGTCCAGCCCTCCCAGGCCCGGGCGGCCGGGTTGCGCGACTCGAAGGCCAGTACCCCGCCCGGAACGAGTGCCCGGTGCAGATCGGCGAGGGCGCGCGCCCACTCCTCGTCATCGCGGAACACCTGCGCCGCGTGGCCGGTCACGACCGCGAAATCCGCCGAGCCGGTGTCGGCGCGGTCGCTGTGCCCGAGCCGCCAATCGACCAGCGCGGCGCCGGGCTGCTCGCGGGCGACGCCCAGCATCGAGGCGTCGGGATCGATCCCAACGGCGGCGCGCCCCGGCGCCGCCAAGGCCCGCGTCAGTGTCCCGGTGCCGCATCCGAGGTCGAGCACCCGCGTCGCCCCGGCCTCGTCGGCGAGCGACCGGTAGAACAGATGATCGTCCCGGCCGGGGTTCAGCTCGTCGTAGGCGGCGGCGAAGTCGAAGCGTCCGCTAGGGTCCACGAAACCATGAAACCGTCCGTTGCCGTCCTCGGCGCCTCCGGGGTCTACGCCCGGCATCTGATCCCCCGCCTGGTGGCGCGGGGCCACCGCGTACGGGCCCTGGCACGCCGCCCCGATACGGCCACGGTCGCCCACGCCTGCGGCGCCGACGTCCGCCGGGCCGACATCTTCGAGCGTGACCAGTTGACGACCGCGCTGCGGGGCTGCGACGTCGCGCTCAACCTGGCGACGACGCTGCCCGGCCCGAGCGGGCCTGGCGATTTCGCGGCTACCGACCGCCTGCGCCGGGAGGGCACGCCGATCTGGGCCGCCGCCTGCCGCGACGCCGGAGTCGAGCGGGTGCTCCAGCAGAGCATTGCGCTGGTCAACAGCGGCGCCGGCGACGAATGGGCCGATGAGGACACCGCGTTTCCGCCCGACGACTCGACGGCCGGCCGGGCGATCGCCGCGGCGTTGTCGATGGAGGACAGCATCCGTCAGTCCCGGCTCGACTGGTGCATCCTTCGCGGCGGCCTCTTCTACGGCCCGGGCACGGGCCTCGACGACGACTGGTTCGCGCGGGCGCGCGAGGGTCGCCTCCGCCTGCCCGGCGACGGCAGCGACTACGCCTCCCTCGTCCGCATCGAGGACATGACCGCCGCCACCGTGCTGGCGATCGACCGCTGGCCGTCCCGCCGGTCGCTGATCGTCGCCGACGACCAGCCGTCGCGCTGGCGCGAAATTTTCGGCTTCATCGCCGCCGCGGTTGGCGCCGCTCCCCCACCGCCGGGCGGGCGCGCCGGTTTTCCGTCGTGGCGCGTCCGCAACGACCGCGCTCGCGACGCTCTCGGCTGGCAGCCCTTCCACGCGACCTACCGGCAGGGCCTCATCCGCTGATGGCCGCTCGCACCGCCGGGACGATCTCGTTGGCCCAGCGCTTGAGGGCAAGGTCGCCAGGTCCGCCGCCCTCCGGGGAGAAGAGCATGAAGCCCGCGGCGTTGTGGTCGAGGACCGCGCCGCTCAACTCCTCGATCCACTGCTCCACCGAGCCGCCGATCCAGCGCCCTTCCCGATTTCGCGTCGCGGCGAGCGGGCGGTCGGTGATGCGGCCCGGAAAGTTGAAGACGGTGCGGATGGAACCGGGGTCGCGTCCGGCCGCGACGGCGGCCTGGTCGATGAGGGGGCGCGACGAAAGAAAGCGCGGGCTCAGCCAGTCGGCCGCGTGACCTGGGATCCAGCCGTCGGCCACCCGTCCCGTTGCGGCCAGCGAGCGCGGCCCGACCGAGCCGGTCCAGATCTCGGGTGCGGGCGTCGGGGACGGCTCGATTTCGTCCAGCGAGTGGAACCTTCCGTGGAAAGTTACCGGCGCGCCGCCGCCGGAGAGCATGCGGACGACGAGCGCGGCTTCCTCGAAGGCGGCGACCGCATCGGACGGGGAGAGCCGCGGCACGCCCATCGCGGTGATCCGCTCCCACAGCCCGCCCGCGCCTATGCCGAGCACCACGCGGCCGCCGGAAAGGGCCGACAGCGACGTCACCGTCCGGGCCAGCACCGGCGCCGGGCGCAGCGGGACGTTGGTGACATTGGCGAAGCCGGCTATCCGCCGGGTGCTTCCCAGGAGAAAACCCAAGCTCGCGTACGCGTCGAGGCGCGCGCCCAGGTAGGGATGGTCGGACAGCGAGAACAGGTCGAGCCCGTCGTCGTCCGCCTGCCGGACCATCCGCGTCAGATCCGCCATGTCCGCGAAACCGCTGTGCGCGCCGAAACCGAAAACCACCATGACACCAAGCGTGCCGCGGCGCGGCCCCCGGAGGGAGGCCGCGCCGCGGCTGGTAGGGACAGGGTCAGGCTTACTCGCCGGAGGGAGCGGTGAGCGTGACGCCCAGGCCGACGGGAGAGCCGAAGTTCGGCGTGCCGTCGGCGTTCCAGGTGAACTTCTGGGCGCGGGTCGAGCGGTTCAGGTCGCAGTTGCCGCCGGAGTTGTTCGTGGCGTGGTAGACGATCCAGTCCTCGGTGCCGTCCGGGGACTTGAAGAAGCCGTTGTGCCCGGGCCCGTAGACGCCGGCCGCGTTGTTGCGCTGGAAGACCGGGGTCGACGACTTCACCCAGGACGACGCGTTCAGCGGGTCGCCGCCGTTGTAGGTGAGGATGCCCAGCTTGTAGTCGGGCGTGGAGCAGTGCGAGGCGGAGAAGACGATGAAAGTCTTGCCGTTGCGCTGCAGCACCTCGGCGCCCTCGTTGACCGCGCCACCGACCGTCTCCCAGCTGTAGGTGGGGCTGGAGAGCACGTGGCGGGTGCCGGCCGCGGTCCACGGGTTGGACAGCTCGCGGATGAAGTTGGGCTGGCTGCCGTTGTAGTAGGTGCCCAGCAGGTACAGCTTCCCGTTGAGCTGCATGATGCTCGGGTCGAGCTCCCACGTGTTGTTCGCCGTCGGATCGAGCAGGTCGGCCTTGAACGTGTACGGCCCCATCGGGTCGGTGCCGGACGACTCGAGCACGTGTATACGCTGCGTGCCCAGGTTGTACGGCTCCTGCCCGGCCACGTAGTACAGGTACCAGCGGGTGCCGCTCGGGCCGGTGAGCAGATGGAACTCGGGCGCCCACATGGTGCCGGCGCCGTTGGGCCGGGTCAGCGTGAAGATGGTCTGGTCGGCCGCCGAGGCGAGCCCGCCCAGCGTCGCCGACCGCCGCATCGTGATCTTGTTGTTCCAGGTCGTGGTGGCCAGGTAGTAGTAGCCGTTGTAGTACGTGAGCCACGGGTCGGGGCCCTGGACCTTCAGCGGATTCGTGAAAGTTTTCGTGGTGCCGCCGCCGGTCGGGAAGCCGGCCAGCCGCCAGACCCGGGAGGCGGCCGTCGTGCAGGGCAGCTGCACGAGCCCGGTGTCGGCGGCGGACGAGTCGCCGGCCGGGGCGATGCACTTGCCGGAGTGGACGGCGGCCAGGTTGAACGTGTTCGTGCCGACCGGGCGCAGCTGGAAGCGCTGGTTGTTCTGCCCGTTGCACGGCCACTGGATGATCTGCGCGTTGTCGGCGGTGCTCACGCCGTACACGTCGACGCAGTTGGTGTTGGCCGGGGTTGCGATCGTGTAGGTGTCGGAGCTGCCGGCGACGGGCGTCAGGGTGAAGGACTGGGCGCAGGCCGCCTGCGTCAGCTGGAGCGCCGCGGTGGTCGCGCCGCCCGGGACCGTGACGCAGTTGCTGTTCGCGGTGTTGGCGATGGTGCTGGCGAAAGTTGTCGCGGCGAATGCGCGACCGGGGACGAGCAGGGTCAGTAAGAGGGAGGCGGCGAAGACCGCCGCGGCACACCGTTTCATCGCGTTCTCCTTCTCAGGACAGGAAACTTCCGTACGGGCCGCTGAGGATCTGGCTCTTCTGTGCCGTGCTGAAATGCGTGTTCGGGTAGTTGTAGAAGGACGCCGACATCGGGGTGCCGTCGGTCGAGGAGGAGTCGGGCAGACCCAGCGCGTGGCCGAGCTCGTGCACCATCCCGCCGTACCAGCGGTTCATCGCGCCGTTGATGCCCGCCGCTCCGTCGGCGTCGTGCCCGCTGAGGATCACCCAGCCGTTGCCGCCGCCACCGCCCGCGCCGTCGCCCTCGGCGCTGATCTCGCCGACGTTGATCCACCGGCTGTCCGGCGCGCCGAGCCCGAACTTGCGACGCAGCTCGGTCTGCATGTTGCAGACCGTCCACCAGTACTTCTCCCCGCAGTTGGGGGTGTTCTCGTACCAGCTGCGCACCTGGTCGCCCGTGACCACTTCGACCACCGGGTTGTTCAGCGCGAAAGTTCTCCCGAGCTCCTGCCGGTAGTAGCGCTGCGCCTCCGCCAGGACGGCGGCGATGCCGTCCGGATAACGCTGGTCGAAGGGGACGTCGCTGGGGCGGAGCCAGAAGACGCGTACGGTGCGGGTGGCCGGCCCGGTGCTGGGCGTGAGCCCCGGCACCCGCCAGACCCGGCTAGACGTGCACGGCAGCTGCACGATCGAGGCGCCGGCGGCGGACACGCACTTTCCGGAGGAGACGGAGACGATGGCGTACGCGTTGCCGCTGGGCTGCACCCGCCAGCGCTGGTTGTTGCCGCTGTGGCAGGGCCACTGGATGATCGCCGCGTTGTCGGCGGTGGACGCGCCCGAGACGTCGACGCAGTTTCCGGCCGCCGGGGTGCCGATCGTGTAGGCGTCGGTGGCGCCGGACACCGGGGTGAAGCTGAAGGACTGCCCGCACGTGCCGAGGACGAGCTGCTGACCGGCCGTGCCGCCGCTCACCTGAAGGCAGTTCGTGCCGTCGGTGATGGCGCTGGTGAAGGCGGCGGCGGCCGTGGCCGGCCCCGCCGGGGTGAATGGTACGAGGACCGTGGCCAGGACGGTGGCCAGGAGCGCCCGGCGTAACCGGGCACGAGGTGTCGACATGCTGCTGCCCTCCGGTGGGGGTCGGGAGGTGGAACCGACGGAGGTGGGGAGGCACCCGGCGGTCGATGTTCCAAGCAGGTTGCGAAAACCTTTTCAGGACCATACCAGCGCATGTGATTTCGTCAATAGACGCAGGTGATCACGGCTTCGACGACAGTTTTGACGCTGGCGCGCCGAAACCTTTTCGTCGAAATATTTTCGGCGACGCCGGGATCGCGTACGGGCAGGACATCGAGCAGAATCGCAGCGGAACGGCCGCACCGGCCGGAGAGGCGAGGGGATCGCGTTGGGCTTCGACACCACCCGCAAGGGAACCCGTGGCGCCCGCCAGCCGCGCGGCGCGCTGCTGAACTGGGCCAACAAGATGACGATCAAGCGAATCCGCGGCAAGAAAGCCGGCGACATGCTGGTGCTCACCACCGTGGGACGCAAGAGCGGCGCCAGCCGCGAAACTCCGGTCCGCAGTTTTCCCGGCGGCGACGGCACGTGGCTGATCGTGGCGTCGGCGAACGGCGCGGCGGCCCATCCGGCCTGGTATCTCAACCTCGCGGCAAACCCCGACGTGACGATCGAGGTCGGCGGGCGGAAAGTTCCGGTGACCGGGACGCAACTGGCCGGCGCCGAGCGCGAGCAGGCCTGGCAGCAGATCAGCGACGCGGCGCCACGTTTCGCGGGTTATCAGCAGAAGACCGACCGCGAGCTGCCCGTCATCCGGCTCACCGAACGAGCCGCCTGACACGTGCGATCCCGGCTGCCGTTCCCGGTCGAGGTCGCGCTCGCGATCGTCGCGGGGGTGGGCTCCTTCATCGTGTCCGCGCTCGTCTGCTCGGCGGCCCGCGGGCACGCGCCCGATCTGCTGATGGGCCTGGCGCTGCTGGCGGTGGTGCTCGGGATCGCGCGCGTGGCGGGCATCCTCTACGCGCTGCCGACCGGGGTTGCGGCGATCCTCGCGTACGACTGGTATTTCCTGCCGCCGCTGCGGGACATCAACGACGCGGCGTACGCCGTGCTCGGGCTGTTCATCGTGATGGCGGTGATCGTCGGCTCGGTCACCACCTCGACGGGGCGGCGGGCGCTCGCCGCCGAGCGGGCCCGGGGCGACCTGGCCGAGACGCAGGCCTCGCTGCGGCGGGTCGCCCTGCTCATCGCGCGGGGCGAGTCGCCGCGGTCGGTCTTCGCGGCGGTCACCCGCGAGGTGCTGCGGCACTTCGGCGGCGGCACCGCACGACTGGTGCGGTTCGAGCGGGACGGCGGCGCGACCGACGTGGCGGCCGAGGGCGCGGTGACCAGCGCGGACGAGCTGATCGCGAAGGTTCGCCGCACCGGGCGGGCCGCCCGGGACGGCGACGCGCTCGGCATGCCGATCCACGTGGACGGCCGGGTCTGGGGGATGTTCCTGGTCTGCTCGGAAGATCGGCCGCCGCCGGACTCGGAGGCGCGGATGGCCGAGTTCACCGAGCTGGTGGCGACCGCGGTGGCCGACGCGCAGAGCCGGGCCGAGCTGGTCAGCTCGCGGGCCCGGATCGTGGCGGCCGCCGACGAGGCGCGGCGGCGGATCGAGCGGGACCTGCACGACGGGGCGCAACAGCGGCTGGTCGCGCTGTCGCTGCGGTTGCGCACCGCCGAGGCCGCAAATCTTCCCGAGCTCGCGGCCGACCTCACGACGGTGATCGACGAGCTGCGGGAGCTGTCGCGCGGGATCCACCCGGCGGTGCTGACCGACTCGGGGCTGCGGCCGGCGCTGCGGGCGATCGGCCGGCGATCGCCGGTGCCGGTCGAAGTTTCCGTCGATCTCGCGAAAAGGTTGCCGCAAGCCGTGGAGGTCGGCGTCTATTACGTGGTCTCGGAGATGGTGACCAACGCGGTGAAACATGCGGACGCGGCGGTCGTCGAGGTCAATGCGTCACTCGACGGCGACACCCTGGTGCTCGTCGTGCGCGACGACGGGGCCGGCGGGGCGGATGAGGCCAAGGGTTCGGGGCTGGTCGGGCTCAAGGACCGGATCGCCGCGCTCGGCGGGACGTTCGAGCTGGTCAGCCCCGCGGGCGGCGGCACGACGGTGCGGTGCCGGATCCCGGTCTAAGCCGCCAGCGGGACCCGCGCCTTCCGGGGCGCACGCCGGCGCAGAGGTGTGACCGTAGCGGGCCGGGCGGCGGCGTCGAGGACGATCGCGCCGTTGCACAGCATGCTCCAGCCGAGCTCGGCGTGGTGGACGAGGACGTGGGCGGAGTCCCAGCCGGGCTGGTCGATCGGCGGGCACTCGGGGTGGTGATCGCACATACCAAGAGCCTCGCGAAACGCGGCCTTGAGCACATCGAGGGCAGCACGACTCCTCGTTACCGGCTAGCCGGTATTTAATGCTTCGGTGACCGGTCTACGAGTGGTGCTGGCGGAGGACGACGTCCTGCTGCGTGAAGGGCTGGCAAGCCTGCTCGAGCGGTCGGGCCTGACCGTGCTGGGCCAGGCCGGCGACGGCGCGGAACTGCTGGAGCTGGCCCGGCGCACGAGACCCGACATCGTGGTCGCGGACGTGCGGATGCCGCCGTCGCACACGACCGAGGGGCTCGAGGCCGCCCGGCAGCTGCGCAAGGAGCTGCCGGAGGTGGGGATCCTCGTGCTCTCCGCGTACGCGGACGTCGACCAGGCCATGGAGCTGCTGGCCGGCGGGCGCGCCATCGGGTACATGCTCAAGAGCCGGGTCACCGACGTCTCGGAGTTTCTCGCCGCGCTGGAAAGAATCGCCGACGGCGGCTCGGTCATCGACCCGGGCCTGGTGGCGGAGCTGGTCACCGCGCGGCGGCGCAACGACCCCCTGGCCGTGCTGAGCGCCCGCGAGCGGGAGGTCCTGGGGCAGATGGCCGAGGGGCAGTCCAACGCCGGGATCGCGCGGCGGCTGTTCATCACCGAGGGCACGGTCGAGAAACACGTACGCGGCGTGCTGACGAAACTGAACCTGGCCGACACCGACGACCACCACCGGCGGGTGCTGGCGGTGCTGGCGTTCCTGGAGGCGCGTTAGGCGTCCAGGAGCTGTTTCACCGCGCTGGCGGACAGCGCGGTCTTCGCGAGGAAGCCGATCGCGCGGCTCTCCTCGACGAGGTCGATGTAATCGTCGCCGGAATGCGTAGAGATCATGATCACGGGGGTCGGGCGGAGGCGCTCGGCCAGCTCGAAGCCGCTCTCGCCGCCCAGGTTGATGTCGACCAGGGCCACGTCGGGGCCGAGGTCGGCCGCCTGCCCGACGGCGTCGGCGATGTGCCCGGCGGTGCCCACGACGGTCAGGCCCTCGCGCTCGAGCAGGTCGCGT
Source organism: Actinoplanes sp. NPDC051513 (assembly GCF_044454685.1). Taxonomy (NCBI): domain Bacteria; kingdom Bacillati; phylum Actinomycetota; class Actinomycetes; order Micromonosporales; family Micromonosporaceae; genus Actinoplanes; species Actinoplanes sp. NPDC051513. Next base: position 693,544 of record NZ_JBITDW010000002.1, on the reverse strand, counting down.
GCGGCGGCGAGGAACTGGGAGTTGTCGTCGACGAGGAGGCAGCGCAATGTCACGCTTCCAGGGTGACAGGGCTTTTCCGCGTACGCATTCCTGCTAACCCGAAATAGCAAGCGTCGAACCACTCCATTCCGGCGAGACGGCGATCATCCGGCTGATGTCGGACGCCCCGACCGGGCGGGTGTAGAAGTAGCCCTGCGCCGCGTCGCAGCCCAGCTCACGCAGTTTCGCCAGGGTCGGCTCGTCCTCGACGCCCTCGGCGATCGCGCGCAGGCCAAGCGCGTGCGCCAGCGCGATCATCGCGTGCACGACGCCCTCGCGGGCGGGGTCGTCGGTGAAGTCCGATACGAAACTGCGATCGATCTTCAGTGCGTCCCAGTGCCGGTCGGCCAGCCGGGACACCGACGAGTAGCCGGTGCCGAAGTCGTCGACCGCCACCGCCACGCCGTGCCGGCGCAGCTCGGCGAGGGTGCCGGTCATCACCGCCTCGTCGACCAGCGCGGTCTCGGTGACCTCGAGGATCAGGGCGGACGGCGGCACGTCATGTGCCTCGAGCGCGGCCAGCACCACCGGGATCAGCCGGCTGTCGTTGAGCTGCCGCGGCGACACGTTCACCGCGACCGTGGGGCGCCAGCCGAACTCGGCGAGCCAGCCGTCCTGGGCGGTCAGCACCTGGTCGAGGACCTGCTCGAAGAGCTGGCCGATGATGCCGTGTGTCTCGGCGTGCGGCACGAACTCGTCCGGCGAGAGCAGGCCGCGCTCGGGGTGCTGCCAGCGGACCAGGGCTTCGAGGGCGTAGAGGCGGCCGGTGACCAGGTCGATCTCGGGGTGGTAATGGCAGAGCAGCTCGCCGTTGACCAGCGCGTGCCGCAGCTCGGTGTCCAGCCGGAGGCGGGCGCTCGCCGCCGCCGCGTACCGGTCGTCGAAGCGCTCGGCGCGGCCGCGGCCACCGCTCTTCGCCTGGTACATCGCGGTGTCCGCGTCGCGGAGCAGCTCGGCCGGGTCGGCCTGGAAGTCGTCGGTCGTGCGGACGCCGACCGACACCGACGGGAACAGCTCGACGCCGTCGATGACGATCGGCTCGGTGAACGTGGTGACCAGCCGCTCGGCGACCGCGTCGGTGTCCTCGTCGGTCGCGCCCGGCATGAGGATGACGAACTCGTCGCCGCCGAGCCGGAAGACGATGTCCTGGTCGCCGCGGACGGTGGCGACGATGCGATCGGCGATCGTCACCAGCATGCGGTCGCCGGCCTCGTGGCCGAGGCTGTCGTTGACGTCCTTGAAGCGGTCGAGGTCGCAGAAGAGCAGCGCGACCTTGCTGCTGCCGTCGGAGGGAAGCTCGGCCAGCGCGAAAGTGAGCCGGCGCAGAAGCTCGGTGCGGTTGGGCAACCCGGTCAGCGCGTCCTGTGTGGCGCGCCGGCCCATGTCGCGCAGCGGGCGGCGGATGCGCACCGCCGCCAGCGTCGCGGAGACCAGCACGGCCAGGCCGACCAGCCGCGCCACGCCGTGGGCACTGAGGGCGGCGTACGCGTCGAGCGCCAGCACCCCGGCGATGACGACCAGGTAGCGGCGCACGCTGAGAATGTTCGTGGAAACATGCAGCGGCACGTTGAGCTGCGGCATCTGCGGGTGCAGCGCGGCCGCGCCGAGCAGCAGGGGCATCAACATCCAGCCCAGGTCCATCCAGCCGCCGGCGGTGTAGGTGCCGTTCAGGCTGGCGGTCGCGTAGTAGGCGTCCGGGACGAACCAGCAGACCATGCCGGCCACCAGCAGCCGGGCCGGCATCTTTCGCATCTCCATGGAAAGGCCGGCGCGCAAGGCGCCGAAGAGCACGATCAATGTGCTGACCGGGGTGACCACCGCGACGAGTACGGCGAGAGCGTTGCCCTGGTCGTGCATGGTAGGGCTGATGATGTGGATCCAGTACTGCAGCGCCAGCGGGACGGTCAGGACGCCCGCCTCGAGGAAACTGTCGCGCCCGGCGTGGTGGCTCAGGCGGACGACCGCGGCGGCGGCGAGCAGGTGTGCGGCGATGTAGAGGACGTCGGCGACCGACGGGAACGGCGGCTCCGCCTGGAAGAGGTCGTAGCCGGCGAAGATGATGTCGCCGACGGCCGAGAGCGCGAGCGCGGTGGCCAGCATGGTCCAGGCCGAGCGGTTTCGCGGCCGGTTGCGGCGCAGCCCAATGAACGCGGCGATGCCGCCGGTCGCGTTGACCAGCGGAAAGATCCAGTTCGTGGCCTGGTTCGCCGGCAGCACGATGTACGCGACCGCGACGACCGTGCCGACAAGCAGGTACCAGAGCCACGCGCGATCACGGTTCAGCATGCTGGAGCTCCACTCGGAGCGGGGGGTGGACTCCGTAGTGATCGGCGCGGCCGGGCGGAAACTTAAACGTTCGACCTTTGCCCATATGGGTAAAGTTTCTTTACAGATGACTCGACATTTGGTTATGTCGATCCCATGACTCGAAAGCGCCTGCTCATGGTGCTCGCCGCGGCGGTGTTCTCCCTGATCGCCGCGGCGGGCGTCGTGATCCCCAGCACGGCATCCGACGCGGCCGCGGCCTGCGTCACCCCCTACAACAGCGCCACGGTGTACACCGGAGGCATGACCGCGTCCTACAACAGCCACAACTGGACCGCCAAGTGGTGGACGCAGGGCGAGGCGCCCAGCACGGGCGGCTCGGGCGTCTGGCAGGACAACGGGACCTGCGGCTCGTCCGGCGGAGGCGGCGGCACCACCTGCAACTACCCGAACTGGGTCGCCGGACAGTACTACGCCGTCGGCGCGATCGTGCGGTACTCGAACGGCCTCGACTACCAGGCGACGCACGAGAACCCGGGGTACGACCCGACGATCAGCACCTGGTTCTGGTCGCCGTACAGCTGCTCCGGCGGCGGCGACCCCGGCGGCGGCGGAAACAGCGGGTTCGTCGTGTCCGAGGGGCAGTTCAATCAGATGTTCCCGGGGCGGAACTCCTTCTACACGTACGCCGGACTCACCGACGCGATGCGCAAGTACCCCGCCTTCGCGACCAGCGGCAGTGACACCGTCAAGCGACAGGAGGCCGCCGCGTTCCTCGCCAACGTGAGCCACGAGACCGGCGGGCTCGTCTACATCGACGAGATCAACCAGGCGAACTGGCCGCACTACTGCGACTATTCGCAGCCCTACGGGTGCCCGGCCGGCCAGTCCGCCTACCACGGCCGCGGGCCGATCCAGCTGAGCTGGAACTTCAACTACTACGCGGCCGGCAACGCGCTCGGCGTCGACCTGCTGAACAACCCCGGCCTGGTCGGCACGAACTCGTCGATCTCGTGGCAGACCGGTCTGTGGTACTGGATGACCGGTACCGGGGCGGCCGGCACGACCTCGCACAACGCGATGGTCAACGGCCAGGGCTTCGGCACCACGATCCGGGCCATCAACAGCATCGAGTGCAACGGCGGGAACCCGGCCCAGGTGCAGAGCCGCATCAACCTGTACACCCAGTTCGCCGGCATCCTCGGCGTCCCGACCGGCGGCAACCTGAGCTGCTAGTCGTGGTCCATCGCGTCGGCCACCGTGACGCCGTCCAGGCGGGCCAGCACCATCTCGTGGAAGCGGGGGCAGGCGCGGTGGTCGGCGTGCCGGCAGCGCAGGCCGTGTTCCAGCATCTTCTCGGAAAGTGCCAGCTGAGCCAGGCGCTCGCGCACCTGGGTCAGCTGGCTTTCGAGCATCGCCCGCCGGCGCACCGGGTCGTCGAGCTCGCGGATGTCCTCGAGGCTGAAGCCGGCCGCCTTGCACAGCTGGATCTCGGCGACACGGGCGACGTGGGTGTCGTCGTACACCCTTCGTCCCGCGACGCGCCGTTTCGGATCCAGCAGCCCGGCGTCCTCCCAGTGACGCAGCACGTGGGTCGCCAGCCCGAAGCGTGCCGCCAGTTCGCCGATCGAGTACTCCACGGGCATCGCCTCCGTTGACTTCAGGTCGACCTTAAGTCGGATAGTCGGCGGCATGCACAGTGCCTTCACCGATTCCGAGAACCTGATCCGCATGCTCGACGCGGCCGAGTCGATCGCCGGGGCTGCCGAGCTACGCGTACGCAGCTATGAGCAGTTGTCCCTGAAACCGGGCGCGACCGTGGTCGACGCGGGGTGCGGCGCCGGGCGGGCCGTGGCCGAGCTCGCGGAACGCGGGGCGCGGGCATCCGGGGTGGATCTCGACCCGGTCATGGTGCGCGCCGCCCGCGAAAGGTTTCCGGCGATAGACGTACGCGAAGCCGATGTGCTTTCGCTGCCGCTGGCCGACGGCGAGGCCGAGGGATATCGGGCCGACAAGGTCTATCACGTGCTGCCGTCGCCGGCCGAAGCGCTGGCCGAGGCCCGGCGGGTACTCACTCCCGGCGGCCGCATCGTGCTGGTCGGGCAGGACTGGGACACCATGGTGATCGACTCGTCGTTCCCGGAGGTGACGCGGCGGATCGTGCACGCGCGGGCCGACACGATCACGCATCCGCGGATCGCCCGCGGCTACCGCAACCTGCTCCTGGACGGCGGGTTCGGCGACGTCACGCTCGAGGTGCACACGGCCGTCTTCACCGACGCGAGCGCGCAGCAGTTGCTGCCCGGGCATGCCGCGGCGGCGCGGGCAGCGGGGGTGATCAGCGAGGCGGAGTCGGCGGAGTGGCTGAGCGACCAGGCCACCCGGGCGGCGGACGGGCGTCTGATGATCGCCGTCCCGATGTTCCTGGCCGCCGGAACACGCCTGCCCTGAACTCGCGCGGTTCCTCTGTAGAGTGTCCGCGTGGAGCGGGGGTGGCCGGGCCGCGGGCCCTGGATGATCACGGCTACGTCGACCGGCGTCGATTGGCGAGTGGCGGCCACGGTGCTGGCGGCGGCCGCCGGCGTGCCGGTCGCGGTCGTCGTCGTGGGCGGCCGCGTCGCCGGGGAAGACCCGATCCGTGGCCACCTCGCCGGGGTGCTCGAGCTGACGGCGGCCGATCAGCTGAGCCTCGAGCAGGCGCGCAACATGGTCGTGACCATGGGCTGGGCGCACGGACTCGTGCTCGTGGGGGCCGATGCCGGGCTGCTCGTGCCGGTCGGGCGGGACGGGTGGACGCTCGCGGACCTCGCCGCCGCCGTCAACGCGCCGGCCGTGGTGGTGGCCGGGCCGGGACCGGACGCGGTCAACCACACCACGCTGGCGCTCGGGGCGCTCGCCGGGCACGGGATCGTCGCGGCCGTCGTGACGATCGGAGAGGTCGACGACCAGAGCCTGCCGGTCACGCCGGCCGGACGGATCCCGGCGAAGCTGCCGGACGACCTCTCGGGGGCGGCCGAGTGGCTCGATCCCACCTTGCGAGCGACGCCCGCGCCGGCGCCGCCCGCGCCCGCGGTCGTCTCGCCGCCGGCGCCCGGCCGGGCGCCGGTCAGCGGGAAACGGCTCGTGCTCGGTCTGCTGACGGTTTTCGCGGTGATGGTGCTCGCGGTGTGCGGGCTGGCGTGGTCCGGGCGCGGCTCGTCCGATGTGGAGTACCACGCCACCCTGCGGCCGGCCCCCCGGCTCTCGCTGTACGTGGCGCCGGTGACTCCGCAACGGACGCGGATCGCGGTCGATGCCTGCCCGCAGTACGCGGGCAAGGTCGCCGTCACCGGGCCGGACGCGGCCGGCGCCGCCCGGGTGAACGCGGCCTGGCAGCGGATCGAGAAGTGGCTCGCCGGCCATGCCCCAGCCGCCGCCCGAACGCTACGACCGGGCGCGCCGGCGGCGCGGATCGACGCGGTCCAGCGGCAGATGTCGGTGACGTTCCCGCCCGATCTGGTGGCCTCGCTGCGCCGGCACGACGGTGTCGCCTCGCTGGCCGGCTTCTCGCTGCCGCCGTTCTACGTCCCCGAGACCATCGACGGGATTCTCGGCGACTGGAAGGTGACCTGCAGCGTCCTGTCCGGCCAGGACACCGCCTGGGGAAGGGAGAATCCCTGGTGGGACAAGGCTTTCGTCCCGTTCGCCCAGGACGGCAGCGGCGGATGCCTGTTCGCCGACCAGCGGGCGGGCGGACACGGGCGGATCGGCGAGTTCTATCCCGAGGACGGCACCAGTTTCGAGCGTTGGCCGGCGTCTTTCGTGGAACTTCTGGAGGGGACCGCGACGTCGCTGGAAACCGGGCGACCGTACGCGGGAAACTATCGGCCGCGGGTCGGCACGGACGGGGCGCTCGACTGGGAGATCATCTGAAGCAGCGGATCCAGGCGGTGGCGAAGTCGACCAGCTCGCGCTGGGGCATCAGGCGGGCGACCGCGTCGCCCACCATCCCGACGGCCAGCGCGCCGCTTTCCTCGTAGGCGCCGCCTAGTTTCGCGAAATCGGAGCTGTCGGCCAGCGGCGCGGTCCAGGTGACCCAGCGGGAAGCGCCGCCGGGCAGGCATACGGCCGCGCCGTAGTCGGTCATCACCGGCCGGTCCTGCCGGCATTCGGCCAGATGCAGCGAGGTGTTGCGGTCGTGGCTGCAGCCGATCAGCAGCACCCGGCCGCGCAGGCGGTAGATCGCGCCGAGCGGCGAGGCCTCGCCCAGTCCCTCCTCCAGGCGGTGGTCGCGCACGACAGTTCCGGCCTGGGCGCCGACCGCGGCGAACGACATCTGTGGGTGATCGCTGCGGAGGGCGCCGGGCCACTTTCGTACGATCTCGGGCAGCGTCCCCACCCACCAGCTGGGCGTCCTCGCCGGATCGAAGCCGGGGCTCTGCTCGCGGATGACCGGCCACCACTCGGGTGGGACCGGCGGGTTCCGCCAGCCGGCCGGATCGGAGTTGAAGGTGGTGTGGGTCGGCACGACCAGCGTGCCGGCCGGGCCGAGCACGTCGAGCAGCGCCTGGACGACGGCCTGCGCGAGGCCCGCGACGAAACCGATAGCGCGCAGCGAGGAGTGGACCAGCACGGTGTCCCCGGGGGCCAGCCCGAGGGCGCGCAGGTCGGCGGCCAGTGACCGGGCGGTGTGCGGCAGCCTCTGCGTCACCGCGCCAGTATGCCGAGGAGGAGCCGATTCCGGCAGACGCACCTTCACGGGGCACGCTGCCGGCCGCCTGACCGCCGCTCAGCCCTCTCGCGCGGCGAGCGCCTCCATCGCGTTGACGTACTGATGGTCGGTGATGTCGCCGGCGGCCAGTTGGGCCGCGAGGACGCCTTCGGTGCTCGACATCATGGGATCCGCCCGCCATGGGCGCGCCGCGGCGGGCTCGCGGCCCACCCGTTTCCAGATGGACAACGCGCAGACGGATAAAACCACCAAAACAAATACGTACACGAACATCATGCCCCCGTTCACCTCTGAAAACCCATGCTGGGACGGCGGCCGGGTTGATCGGAAGGGTGGCGTCGGCTTGGCGACGCGGGGCTCTCGGGTGAGACAGTCACGCCATGGCCAACGATCAGCTGCCCAAGACGCTCCGCTTCCAGGGCGTCGCGAACCGGATCGTACGGGTGCTGCTGCGCACGCCGCTGATAGCGCGCGGCGTCGGCGCCCGCCTGATCACCCTCTATGTGGTCGGACGAAAGTCCGGCAAGCGGTACACCGTGCCGGTCGCCTACACCGCCCACGAGGGCGCGCTGCTGATCGGCACGCCGTTCGCGTGGGCGCGCAACCTGCGCACCGGCGACACGGTCGAGGTCCGCCACAAGGGTCGCCGCCGTCAGGCCGGCGTCGAGGCGCTCACCGATGAGGCGTCGGTGATGTGGGGGTACGGGGTGATCGCGCGTGACAACCACAGCTTCGCCGGCTTCAACAACATCGCGCTGGACGCCGGCGGGAACCCGGACGAGGCCGACCTGCGCCGATCCTGGGAGGTCGGTGGCCGCGTCATCCGCCTGACGCTGCGCTGAACAACGCGCTCGACCCCGGCCTACAGCGTCGGAATCTCCTCGCCCTCGACGGTGGCCTCGGTCATCCGCTGCAGCCAGGCGTTGACGACCGCGATCTCCTCGGCGGTGAAGCCGGCCGCGAGCCGCGCCTCGACCTCGCGCACCGTGGGCACCGCCTCGGCGAGCCGTTGCCGGCCCGCGCCGGTCAGGAAGATCTGCTGCGTCCGGCGGTCGCTGGGGTGCGGCCGGCGCTCGACCAGACCGGCCCGCTCGAGGCCGCCGAGCATCTCGTTGGCCGACTGCCGCGCCGTGGAGACTTTCCGCGCCACGTCGGCCACCGACAGGCCGGGCCCCTCGTCGAGCATCAGCAGCGAGGCGAACTGGGCGACCGACAGGTCGTGCTGGACGAGCGCCTCGGCGACGACGCCGCGCAGCGCGAGCCAGGCATGGCGGACCAGGAACGTCGAGCAGCCGTCGGGTGGGTTCACGTGACCATTGTGCGTCAGGCGGTATTGACAGGGACCTGACAATCTTGCCAGAGTGAGGCTCATGACCGTCAGGGACCTGTCAACCAGCGTACCGCGGCAGCGCCGCGTGCTGTCCGTCCTCGTTTTCGCGGCGGTGCTCATCTGGATCGACACCACGATCCTGGGCATCGCGCTCGAGCGCATCGCCGACCCGCGCACCGGCCTGGGCGCCACCCCGGGCCAGCTCCAGTGGGCCGTCGGGGCGTACGCGCTGCTCTTCGCGACCGCGCTGTTCGCCGCGGGCGCGCTCGGCGACCGCTACGGCCACCGCACGATCCTGGTGCTCGGCCTGCTCTGTTTCGGCGCCGCGTCGGTCTGGGCCGCCTGGGCCGGCGACGCGACCGGCCTGATCCTGGCCCGCGGCCTGATGGGGCTCGGCGGCGCGATGATGATGCCGACCTCGATGGCCATCATCGGGGCGACCTTCCCGCCCGAGCGCCGGGCCGGGGCGATCGCCGCCTGGTCGGCCTCGAGCGGGGTCGGCGTCGCGGTCGGTCCACTGCTCGGCGGGGTGCTCGTCGACCACTTCTGGTGGGGCTCGGTGTTCCTGGTCAACCTGCCCGTGGTCGCGCTGGCGCTGGCCGGCATCGCTTTCGTCGTACCCGATCCGAAGCTGGCGGCCCGCCGCCGCCCGGACCCCATCGGTCTCGTCCTGTCGACCGCCGGACTGGCCCTGCTCGCCTACGGCCTCATCGAGGCCGGGCAGGACACCGACTGGGCGCGCACGCGGGTGTGGGCGCCGGTGCTCGCCGGGCTGGCGCTGATCGCCGCGTTCACCGTCTTCGAGTGGCGCTCCCCCGAGCCGTCGTTCGACCCGCGCCTGTTCCGCAACGGCCGGTTCAGCGCCGGCAACCTCGCGCTCGGCGCGCTCTTCTTCGGCATCACCGGCCAGATGTTCTACGGAAATTTCTATCTCCAGGGCGCCCGCGGCATGACGGCGCTCGAGACCGGCCTGGCGTTCCTGCCGGGCGCGGTCGGCCTGGCCGCCGGCTCGCCGCTCGGCGCGCGCCTGGCCAGGCGGCACGGGGTGGGATTGGTCAGCGGGATCGGGCTGCTCGTGGTGGCGGCGGCGTTTTTCGCGAATCTGACGTTCGATGTCGACACGCCACTGGCGTGGTTCTGCACGGTCGGTTTCGTCAGCGGCGTGGCGATGGGCCTGGCGATCGCGCCGACGGTGGCCGCGGTGATCGCGGTGCTGCCGGTCGACCGGATGGGCGCGGGCTCGGCGGTCAACAACACTGTGCGGCAGGTCGGCAGCGTGCTGGGGATCGCGCTGCTCGGCACGATCCTGACCACCGCCTACCGCGACCGGATCGCGCCCGCGCTGGCCTCGCTTCCGGCCGCGGCCCGCGACGCCGCCGCGCCGTCGGCCGAGCACACCCGGGCGGTCGCCGACGCCCTGCAGCGACCGGACCTCGCCGACTCCGCCAACGAATCTTTCGTCGCGGCGATGCATGTGACCGCGGCCTTCGCCTCCCTGGCGCTGGTGCTGGGCGCGGCGCTGCTGCTCGTCGCCTTCCGGCGGCGCCGCGATCCGGGGCCGTCGCCGCAAACCCCGGAGGTGGTGCTGGAGAGCGTCTGAGTCACGATCAGCGGACCACGGTCACGGCGCATTTCGCGTACGCGGCGACGTGCTGACTCACCGAGCCCAGCACCAGCCCCGCGAAGCCGCCGTGGCCGCGATGGCCGACGACCAGCAGGTCCGCGCCCGCCGACTCGTCGATCAGCACTTTCGCCGGCCGGCCCTGCTTGACCTGGGCCTGGACCCGCACCGGCGGATCGTCGCCGAGCTCGGACTTGATGACCTGGACGAGCTCGTCGGTCGTGCTCTGGCTCGGTTCGGGCACGTAGTGCTCGGACACGCTGACGCTGCCCGCCGGCGGGAGCAGGGTGTGCTCCCACACATTCACCACGAGCAGGTCCGCACTGTGATCCGCAGCCTCGGCGGCGGCCCAGGCCAGCGCCTTGCGGCTGCCGGGCGACCCGTCGACGCCCACCACGATCGTTTTCCATTGATGCACGGTCGTCTCCTTCCGCGGCTTCCTCCCGAACGTATTACACGAGATGTGACCAGTCGAGAGATCGACATCCGCAGTTGCGTGGAATGTGGAACCGACTTAGCGTCGGTGACACAGGTCACGTTCGTCGAAGGGGTCGCCATGACCGCCACGACATCGGAGTCCATCTCCCCGGCCGGCCAGGTCGAGCGCAAGCCGCTGATGACCGGCAGCGCCATCCTGATGATGAACCTCGGGTTCTTCGGGGTGCAGTTCAGCTTCGGCCTGACCCAGTCGGCGGTGAACCCGCTGTTCCTGCTCATCGGGGCCGACCCCGACCAGCTGCCGATCCTGAACCTCGCCGGCCCGGTCACCGGGCTGATCATCCAGCCGCTGATCGGCGCGATCAGCGACCGCACCTGGAGTCCACGCTGGGGACGGCGGCGGCCGTTCGTGACCGCGGGCGCCATCCTCTGCGCGATCATCCTGTTCGTCTTCCCGTTCGTCGGCGTGCTCTGGGCCGGCGTGCTGTGCTTCTGGCTGCTCGACGCCGGCAACAACACCTCGATGGAGCCGTACCGGGCGTTCATCTCGGACCGATTGCCGAAATCCCAGCTCGCCCGCGGATTCCTGACGCAGAGCATGTTCACCGGCGCGGGCGCGGTGCTCGCCAACGTCTCGCTGTTCCTGCTGCAGAAAGTTTCCGCGCTCGACAAGACCGCCGGGAACGGCGTTCCCTACTGGATGTACGTCTGCTTCATGATCGGCACGGTGTGCATCCTGCTCACGGTGCTGACGGCGATGGCGCGCACGAAGGAGATCGCCCCCACCGACGAGGAGCTCGCCGAGATGCGGGCCCAGCCGAAGGGGGTCGGAGGTTTCGTCCGGGACATCGCCGACGCCGTGCGCACCATGCCGGTCGCGATGCACAAGATCGGCGTGGTGTTCCTCTTCCAGTGGTACGCGATGTTCGTCTATTGGCAATTCCTGGCGGTCAGCCTCGGCGAGACGATCTTCGACGCGAACCCGGAGCAGGGCGGCCCGGCGTGGGACAGCGCCATCGCCTGGAGCGGCCTGATGAACGGCGCGTACAACTTCGTCACGATGATCTCCGCACTGTTCTTGATCGGCCTCTCCCGGCAGCTGGGCGCGAAGCGCGTGCACGCGATCGCGCTCGCGCTGGCCTCGGTGGCGCTGATCTGGCTGGCGCACATCAGCAACCAGTACGTCGCGCTGATCTCGATGATCGGGCTCGGCATCTTCTGGGCGAGCGCGGTCGGCGTGCCGTACCTGATGGTGGCCAGCATGGTCCCGGCCAAGCGAACCGGCGTCTACATGGGCATCCTCAACATGATGATCGTGGTGCCCATGCTGATCGAGACGGTCACCTTCGGCTGGATCTTCAACACGTTCCTGGACGGCAAGGGCTCCAACGCGATCCTGGTGGCCGGAGTGCTGATGGGCGTCGGCGCCGTGGCGATGCTGTGGGTCAACCCGCCCGACGAGGCCGACGAGTCCCCGATCGTGCCGCTCGGATCGAAACGAAGCATCAGCGTGTACGACCGGGTCGTGGTCGGCTCGGACGGCACGGCGACCAGCCTGTACGCCGTGGACCGCGCCGCCGAGGTCGCGCAGGCCGCACAGGCGAAGCTGGTGGTCGTCACCGCGTACCGCGCGGATTCAGGGAAATCGGAGCCGGCGAACACGGAGCCGCCGGCCGGCTCCCACCGCGACATCTTCGGGGTCGACACCGCCCGCGAGGCCCTCGAGAAGTCGGTGACCGGCCTGACCCGCGAGCGGGCCCGCTACATCGAGCAGCGGCTGGTCGAGGGCGACCCGGCGCAGGCCCTGCTCGACACGGTCGGCGCGAACCCGGCGAACCTCATCGTCGTCGGCAACCGCGGCCTGGGCGCGAGCGAGGGACAGATGCTCGGCTCGGTCCCGGCCGGCGTGGTCCGCAACGCGGTCTGCGACGTGCTCGTCGTGCAAACCTCCGCGCTGGACGAGGAGCGGCTGTTCAAGGCTTGACACCCCGATAGCTAACCGTTAGACATAGGGCTAACGGTTAGATAGGGGTGCGCAGATGCAGCAGGAAGTCGTGCTGGCGATGCTGGCCAAGGAACCCACGCACGGGTATCAGTTGCGCGCCCGGCTGCGCGACGCTCTCGGCCCGCTCGGCGACGGGATGAACGCGGGACAGGTCTACGTCACGCTGACCCGCCTCGAGAAGGCCGGGCTGCTCGTGGCCGAGCGGGCCGACGGCGAGCGGGCCGACCGCAAGGTCTACGCGCTCACCCCGCAAGGGCAGCAGCGGGTCGCCGAGTGGATCGCGGAGGTGAGCTGGCCGCGGCCCGACCTCGCCGAGTTCCACCTCAAGCTGATCGCGGCCGCCTCGGCCCGGCTGGCCGACCCGCTGACCATTGTGGACGCGCAGCGGCGCGAGCTGTTGCGCCGGCTGCGCGACGCCCAGCGGGCCGCCATGGCCGAGCCGGCCGGCTCCGGCGCGGCGCTGCTGCTGGAGGGGGTCGTGCTGCGGTTGCAGGCCGACCTGCGCTGGCTGGAGGCGTGCGAGCAGAACTGGACCCGTCGAAGGAGTGGATCGTGAGCAACGTGCTTCGCGCCCGCGGGCTGCGCAAGGAGTACGGCCGGGGCAGCGCTCTGGTGCGGGCCGTCGACGGGATCGACCTCGACATCGCCGCCGGCGAAACGGTCGCCGTCATGGGGCCGAGCGGCTGCGGGAAGTCCACGCTGCTGCATCTGCTCGGCGGCCTCGACCGCCCCTCGGCCGGCGAGGTGACGCTGAACGGCCGCCGCATCGACGACATCGGCGAGCGGGCCCTGGCCCGGATGCGGCGTACCGATGTCGGCTTCGTCTTCCAGTCGTTCCACCTCATGGAGGAGCTGACCGCCGTCGAGAACGTCGAGCTGTCGGCGCTGCTCGCCGGCCGCTCGCCCCGGGCCGCGCGGCGCCGGGCCGAGGAGTTGCTGGAGCGGGTCGGGCTCACCGACCGGGCACGGTTCCTGCCGGCGGCGCTCTCCGGCGGCCAGCGGCAGCGGATCGCGGTCGCCCGGGCGCTGAGCAACGAGCCGTCGATCGTGCTGGCCGACGAGCCGACCGGCAACCTCGACAGCGCGGCCACATTGGACGTGCTCCAGCTGTTCGACAGCCTGCACGAAGCCGGGCAGACGCTGGTCGTCGTCACCCACGACGCGCGGATAGCGGCGACCGCGGACCGGATGATCTCGATGCGGGACGGCGCGTTCGTCGACGAGACCCGGCTGACCGGCGGCACGACCGGGCGGCTCGGTGCGCTGATCGGGCTGGAGGACTGACGATGGGCCGTCTGCTTCTGGTGTGCCGTCTCGCCGTACGCGATCTGCGTCGCCGCCGCGTCGAGGCCGCCCTCCTGCTCGTCGCCATCCTCGCCGCCACCACCACGCTGACGCTCGCCCTCGTCGTGCGCGACGCGGCCGGCGACCCCTACCAGAGCACCCGCGAGGCGACCCAGGGCCCCGACGTGGTCTCCATCGGCATGAAGGCCGAGGAGCTGTCCGGGCTGTCCCAGGCGGCGGGCGTAATCGGCCACAGTGGACCCTTCCCGGTCACCGGTGCGAAGATCCAGACCAGCACGCGTACGGCGGATGCGCAGGTCGTGGGCCGCGACAGCGCGCCGACAACGGTCGACCAGCCGGCCACCGTCCGCGGCGGATGGGTCCGCGAGGGCGGCGTGGTCGTCGAGGCCGCCTTCGCCGCCGAGCTCGGCCTGCACGTCGGCGACCGGGTCACCCTCAGCGGCAAGTCCTTCGAGGTCGCGGGCGTCGCGGTCACCGCCGCCATCGCCCCCTATCCGGGCGCGTCCTGCATCACCTTCACCGGCTGCGTCAGCGGCGCCGCTCCCGGCGAGCTGCCGCAGCTGCTGCACGACCCCGGCCTGGTCTGGGTCGCCCGGTCCGACATCGACGGCATGGCGGCCGGCACCTACATGATGAACCTGCGGCTGGCCGACCCGGCGCAGGCGCCGGCCTTCGCCGAGGCGCACAACGGCACCCCGTGGCAGAGCGTGCTCGCCGACGCCACCGAGGTGGCCGGCGACACCCAGATCCTGCTGATGATCGGCGCCTGGCTGCTCGGCCTGCTCGCCGTGGCCAGCCTCTCGGTGCTGGTGGGCGGCCGGATGGCCGACCAGATCCGGCGCGTCGGCCTGCTCAAGGCGGCCGGCGGCACCCCCGGCCTGGTCGCCGCCGTGCTGCTCGCCGAGTACCTCGTCGTCGCCGTCGTCGCGGCCGCGGCCGGGCTCGCCCTCGGCGCGCTGACCGCGCCGCTGCTCATCCAGCCCAGCGCCGGCCTGCTCGGCAGCGCGGGAACCCCGGCGCTGACCCCGCTCACCATCGGCGTGGTGACCGCCGTGGCGCTCGGCGTCGCGGTGCTGGCGACACTCGTCCCGGCCCTGCGCGCCGCCCGGTCCAGCACCGTCGACGCCCTCGCCGACGCGCCGCGCCCGCCTCGCCGCGTCGGCTGGTTGATCACGGCCTCGGCCCGGCTGCCCGTGCCGATGCTGCTCGCCGTGCGGGTTGCCGCCCGCCGCCCGCGCCGGGTCGTGCTGGCCGTGACGGGCGTGGCGATCACCGTGAGCGGCATCTACGTCGGGCTGATTCTCAACGCCGTCCTCGACACCCTGCCGGACCGCGCCGCGGCGCTGCGCGAGGTGCTTCTGGTGTGGACGGTGATCCTGCTCTGCCTGGCCGGCGTGAACGCGGTCGTCATCACGTGGGCGACCGTCCTCGACAACCGGCACGCGTCGGCGCTGGCCCGGGCGCTGGGCGCGACGCCGCGCGAGATGACGGCGGCGCTGTCGGCCGCGCAGGTGCTGCCGGCGCTGCTGGGCGCGGTCATCGGCGTCTTCCCCGGCGGTTATCTGCTGTTCGTCGCCATCATCGCGATCACCGGCGGCGACCGCGACGAGGCCACGCTTCCCTCGTTCTGGCAGGCGGGGGCCGTGGTGGTGGCCACCGTGGTCGTGGTGGCGGCGCTCACCGCGGCGCCGGCTCGCCTCGGGGCCCGGCGCCCGGTGGCGGAGGCGCTGCGCGCCTACTGAGAGCTGGCCGCGCCGCCGCGCCTATTGGTAGGGGTCGGTGACTTCGCGCAACCGCGTCAGGTGCTGCCGCAGCTGCGTCATCCGCTGCTTGCCGAGGTGCGCGTCCCACTCGGCCTCCACCTCGGCCACGATGGCCGCCGCGATCGGGACGGCAGCCGCGCCGCGCGCAGCGATGCAGACGAGCCGGGCTCGCGCGTCGGTCGGGTCGGGCGCCCGTTCGATGTAGCCGGCCCGTTCCAGCTGATCGACGAGGAATCCGGCCGACTGCTTGGTGATCTGCGCCTGGTAGGCCAGGTCGGTCAGCCGGCTGCCATCGGGCGCGATCCGCTGGAAGACCCGCGCTTGAGCCGGCGTGAAATCGTCGAAGCCGGCCTTGGCCAGCCCCGCGAAAACCCGCTGTTCCATGGCCCGATAGGGGATGAACAGCAGCAGCCCCAGGTTCAGATCCGACACGCCGCCTCCCTTGACAAGTGGTCAGAGTCTCTGACTAATTTAGTCAGAGACTCTGACGATATCAGGAGGCGAGGATGGACGGCGAACAGAGCTGGCGGGCGATCGCCGGCATGCGGCTCGCGCTGGCCGGCCTGCTCGACCGGCTCGGCGAGGCGGATTGGGAGAAGCCGTCGCTCTGCGCCGGCTGGCGGGTGCGAGACGTGGCGGCGCACGTCGCCCTCACCCCACAGGCTCCAGGGGTACGCGTATTGCTCGCCGACGCCGTGCGCGCCCGCGGCAGTTTCCATCGGCTCAACCACGACCTCGCGGTCCGGCACGCCGCGGACCGCTCCCCCGCCCAACTGGTCGACGAGCTGCGCCGGCACGCGTCCTCACGCCGGCTGCCCGCGGTCACCAACTACCGCAACGTCGTCCTCGACGTCCTCGTGCACAGCCAGGACATCGCGATCCCGCTCGGCCGCGACCTCCCGGTCGTTCCGGACGCGGCGGTGGCCGCCGCAACCCGGGCGTGGACCATGGGCTGGCCGTTCTGGGCCAAGCGACGGTTGCGCGGCCTGCACCTGATCGCCACGGACGCCGACTGGTCGGCCGGCCACGGCGATCAGGTGCACGGCCCGATCGCCGCGCTCGTCCTGCTGCTCACGGGCCGCACCGAAGCGGCGGCCTCGCGGCTGACCGGCCTACGTGGCCAGGTCGAACCGTAGCCGCGGCAGCACCCGTCCCGGGATGTCCGACGACGCGACCTCGCCCAGGGCGAGAAGGTCGGGGACGTTCGACCAGAGCCCACCGCTCGGGCGGCGCGCCTCCGGGTAGTCGATCGGGGGCAGCGCGGCCGGACCGTCCCACCCGCCGACCGATCCGTCCGGCATGTCGAAGCTCGTGCGGGAGATGCCCCACGGCTCGAGGAGGCGCTGTGCCAGGGCTTTCTCGAAGGACGTGATCCCCGCGACGGCCGCCGGCACGTCGCGGAGATCGTCGAGCGCGTCCCGGAGATTCACGCCTCGAATCTAGGCGCTGCGATCCGCCGGCCCGCCCGCGGCCACCCTGTCGAGTGGCGCGTCCGTCTCGGCCACTCCCCCGAGCGGCGCGTCCGTCTCGGCCACTCCCCCGAGCGGCGCGTCCGTCTCGGCGGCCGACTCGCGCTGGGCGCGGACATCGGCCAGGCGGGCGGTCAGGGCCGTCTCGATGCTCCCGAAAGCGTCGGAGCCCAGCACCAGCCGCCGCGGCGCCGGGTCCTGCTCGGCTGCGGTGATCATCGCCGCCGCCATCCGGGCCGGGTCGCCGATTCCCTGGGTCGTGCGCTCGGTGAGGATCCGGCGGATTCCCGCGGCCGGTGTCGCGTCGTACGCGTCGATCCGCTCGGCCAGCACCGAGCTCCCGTAGCGAAAGTTGGTGCGCGCCCCGCCCGGCTCGACGATCGTGACGCCGATGCCGAACGGCGCCACCTCGCCGGCGAGGGCGTCCGCGAAACCTTCGATCCCCCATTTCGTGGCGTGGTAGAGCGAGCCGCCCGGCCAGGCCACCTGCCCGCCGACCGAGGAAAGCTGCAGGATCCGCCCACCGCCCTGCCGGCGCAGGTGCGGCAACACGGCCCGGATCAGCCGGATCGAGCCGGTCAGGTTGGTGGCGATCTGATGCGTGACCTGCTCGTCGGTCAGCTCCTCGGCGGCGCCCATCAGGCCGTACCCGGCGTTGCTGACCACGACGTCGATCCGGCCGAGCGCCGCCCACGAGGAGTCGGCCACCGCGGTGATCTCCACCGGGTCGGTGATGTCGAGATGCGCGGCCCGGAAAGTTTCCGGCCAGCGTGCGGAGATGTCGTCGACGCTGCCGGTCGCGCGAAACGTGCCGACGACCCGGTCGCCGCGGGTGAGGAGTTGTTCGCTGAGGTGCCGGCCGAAGCCGCTGTTCGCGCCGGTGATGAGCCACCTAGTCATGCCGGAAGCCTGCGCCCGACGCTCGTGACCAGCCATTCCTCTGCTGAGAGGGGTGCCGCCAGGGCTACCTTTGTTACTCGCGATTCGTCCTATCGTCGAAGGCGTGAACCTCATCGGCGAATACCTGCGGGCCCGGCGCGAGCTGATCCGGCCCGAGGACGTGGGTCTGCCCGACAACGGCCATCGGCGGGTGCCGGGCCTGCGGCGCGACGAGCTGGCCATGCTCGCCGGGATCAGCACCGAGTACTACACCCGGCTCGAGCAGGGCCGGGACCGCCGCCCGTCGGCCCAGGTGCTCGACGCGCTCGCCCGCGCGCTCGGCCTCGACGAGGACGCCACCGCCCACCTGCACGCGCTCGGCGCCCCCGAGACGCCACGACGCCGGCGTCCCGAGCGGGTCCGGCCGGGACTGCGGCAACTGCTCGACGCGTGGCACACCACTCCCGCGTACGTGCAGGGTCCGTTCCAGGACGTCCTGGCCGCCAATCCGCTCGCGGTGGCGCTGTCGCCGATCTTCACGCCCGGCACCAACATCCTGCGCTCGGTGCTGCTCGATCCCGGGGTGCAGGAGCTCGTGCCCGGCTGGCGGGACCGGGTGGGCAACCTCGTCGCCGCCCTGCGCGTGATGGCCGGCCCCGGCGTCGACGACGCGCGCCTGACCGAGCTGGTCGGTGAGCTGTCGGTGAAGAGCGACCTGTTCCGGCGCCTGTGGTCACGCCACGACGCGAAACCCCACCCCGGTGGCGGCCTGCACCACCTGCGCCACCCCCTCGTCGGCGACCTGGAGCTCCACTACGAGAAGTTCGCCGTCACCGAGGCCGACGGCCAGTTGCTGGTCGTCTACCACGCCGCACCCGGCTCCCCGAGCGCCGACGCGTTGACCCTGCTGGGAGCATTTCCCGCGGCGAACCGGCCGAACAGTACGGCGAACCGGCCGAACAGTACGGCGAACCGGCCGGACAGTACGGCGAACCGGCCGGACAGTGCGGCGGACCGGCCGAACAGTGCGCAGAACCGGGCGGCCAGTAAGGTGCGGACATGAGCGACCTGAGGAAGCAGATCCTGGCGGAGCTGGGCGTCAAGGCCACCATCGATCCCGCAGCCGAGATCCGCGACCGGATCGATTTCCTCAAGGACTACCTGCGTTCCTCCCCCGCCCAGGGCTACGTGCTGGGCATCAGCGGCGGGCAGGACAGCACCCTGGCCGGCCGGCTCTGTCAGCTGGCCGCCGAGGAGCTGCGGGCCTCGGGCCGGGCCGCGACCTTCGTCGCCGTCCGGCTCCCCTACGGCGTGCAGGCCGACGAGCACGACGCCCGGACAGCGCTGGACTTCATCCGCCCCGACCGCTCGGTCGTCGTGAACGTCAAGCCCTCCGCCGACGCCGCGGCCGCCGAGTCCGCTCTCGGGCTCACCGAGCTGCTCGGCGGCGCGCCCCGCCTGCGCGACTTCGTCCGCGGCAACATCAAGGCCCGCGAGCGCATGGTGATCCAGTACTCGATCGCCGGCCAGCTGAACATGCTGGTCGCCGGCACCGACCACGCCGCCGAGGCCGTGACGGGCTTCTTCACCAAGTACGGCGACGGCGGCGTCGACATCACCCCGCTGACCGGCCTCACCAAGCGCCAGGGCGCCGCCCTGCTGCGCGAGCTGGGCGCACCCGCGAGCGTCTGGGAGAAGATCCCCACCGCCGACCTCGAGGACGACCGCCCGGCCCTGCCCGACGAGGTCGCCCTGGGCCTGACCTACCACCAGATCGACGACTACCTCGAGGGCGTCGACGTCACCCCCGAGCTCGCCGCGAAGGTCGAGTCGGTGTTCGACGCGACTCGCCACAAGCGCGCCGTTCCGGTGACCCCGCTCGACGACTGGTGGCGCTGACCCCACCGGAGGACCCGGCCCGGCGCAGTCCCTAGGATGGGGACATGACCGATGAGACCACGGCCGAGCAGCTGCGTCAGGAACTCAAGGACGTCGACGCGGAGCTCGCCGAGCTGCGCCGGCTCGTCGGCGACGCCCAGGCGCGCCGCGGGCAGGACAGCGACACCTCCGAGGGCTTCGTCGAGCCGGAGGAGATCGCCACCGAGCTGACCGGCATCAGCGAGACCGAGGCCGTCATCGACGTGCTCGAGCAGCGCCGCGAGCGCATCGAGGCGCGGCTCACCGCCCTTGGCTGAGACGGGCAGAGGGGGCGGCGCGTGGCGACCTATGTGACCTACGCCCTGGCGGTGTGGGAGGGCGAGCGCCCGGCCGGCGACCAGGACGCCCGCGCGGTCTTCGACGCGCTGTACGCGCAGTACGTCGGCCGCCCCCGCGGCGAGCCGGCGGTGCCGCCGACCCCGAGGATCGAGGCCTACATGCGGGCGCTGCTGGCCCGCTATCCGCAGAACCTGACGGGCGACTCGCCGGTCGACCCGGAAGCCAGCCCGTGGACGACCAGGCTCACCCACGAGGTGACGGGGCCGCTGATGTATTTCCCGATCACGATCAGCCACTACGTCAAGGTCTCCTACTCGGCGGCGCAGCTCGCCGCCGAGCACGGCCTGATCTGCTACGACCTGCAGTGGAACAAGCTGCGCCCGTAGGGCCGGGACTTGCGGGGCGGCCGCTTCGCGGCTAAGAAGTCCATCGTGGACGTGACGCCGGTGATGCTGACGACGCTCGGGGGCGCGCTCTCGGCGACGCTCGGCGTGCTCGTCGGCGGCGCGGTCACTCGGCGGGTCCAGGAGCGGCACTGGCTGCGGGACCGGCAGCTGCAGGCCTATCAGGAGCTGTTCTCCCAGTACGCCTCGTTCATGATGGCCCTGCGGCGGGGGCACCTCGACCGCCGGCAGGTGGACGTCGACTGGGCCGCCTGGAGCGCCGCGCTCACCGCCGCCAGCCTCGTCGCGCCGCTGGAGGTCGCCCGGTCCATCGACCAGTTCGCGAAGGCCGTGGCGGTCTTCCTCGGCAGTGTGGCCTCGCGCGACCCGGCAACGAACCCGGTCGACGAGAAGGGCCTCACCGAGGCGTCCCGGCCGGCCGCGGCGGCTCACCTCGCCCTGCTCAACGCGATCCGCCGGTCGCTCGGGCGCTCCCTCGAGAGCATGCCGTTCTATCTGGGCGGCACGCTGGGCGACCACGCCGAGGGCGCCGATCAGGGGGACACCGCGGCGTAGCGGCCGACGATCAGGGGAAGACCGTGGCGTGGCGGTCGAAGTCGTCGCTGTGCCGGGGGATCACGCAGAGCAGGTGGCCGCCGGGCGCCCGCAGGATGCGGCACTCCAGCCACTGCCCGATCTGCACGGCCCCGTGCCCGATCAGCCGCGCCGTCTCGGCCTCGAGGTCGTCGGTCTCGAAATCCACGTGATAGCGCGCCTGGTCGTCGACCGCCTGGATCGCCAGGGTCAGCCCGGGCAGCGCGCCCGGCAACGACGTGAACTGCTCCTCGCCGGGCACGGGCCGGGCCGGCACGCCCAGCGCCGCCGACCAGAAGGCCGCTGCCTCCCCGGCGGCAGCGGACGGCACATCGATGAGCACGGTGGACAGTCGGCTGCGATGCACGGCGAAATCCTAACTCGTACTTTCGGCCAGCCCTCGGCACCCTTTTGTTTAAACATGGGCGCTTTGCCGAGAATATATCCGGGCAATATTGGGCAAACCGCCAACGTCTGACCTATCGAGAGCGGGGTCCCCCATCGCTCGAAATCCTCACACAGGAGGTCAGACATATGAGCACGATCAAGCGGATGATCGCGGCGGTCGTCCTGGCCGGCGCGGCCGGTTCGGTGGCCACGCTGGCCGCGGCCGGCCCGGCGTCCGCCATGCCGCGCGGCCCGCAGCCGGTCAGCAACCGGCTCACCGCGGTCAAGGCGAACACGGCCAGCTGGGTGAACATCTACTGGCGCACCGACCGACCCGTCTGCGACGCGAAGGTGGCCGTCGACGGCGGCCGCGAGGTGCGGGTCTCGTACCCGGGCCTGCGCCGCACGACCACGTTCACCACGGGCGACACGCTGCGTCCGGGCCGCACCGCCGCGACCCCGATCCGGGTCAGCCCGGTCGCCCGCCGCAGCGGCGTGGTGGTGCTGCGCGCGTCGATGTCCTACACGGACTGCGGCCGGCACGCCCGCACGCAGTGGACCCGGGCCAACCTGACCCTGCCGGTGATCCGGCAGATCGGCGGCTTCCCGGGCAACCACCGCCCGGGCCACCACTGAGGAAAGCCGCCTCGAGGAAAGACCGCCACAGCGGTGTTGCCGGGCGCGCGAAGGGCGCGCCCGGCAACACCCGTTCTCAGGGCCGCAACAGCGGCGGGTGCAGCAGCGTCGCCACCCCCCGGCGATACAGCTGGGCCGGCCGCCCTCGCTCACGGATCGCCGTCGTACCCGTCGGCTCCACGAAACCTTCCGCCCCGGTCACCTTGCGATGAAAGTTTCGCGGATCGAGCCGGGTACGCCACACCGTCTCGTAGACCGTCCGCAGCTCGGCGATGGTGAACTCCGGCGGGCAGAACGCGGTCGCCAGCGGCGTGTACTCGAGCTTGGACGACGCCCGCTCGATCCCGTCGGCCAGGATCCGTGCGTGGTCGAAGGCCAGCGACTCCACCGACGACACGGCAAGCCAGGAAGCCCCCGCGGCGTCGCTGCCCGCTACCGGTATCGGCAGGTCCGGGAGCAAAGCCAGATACGCGATCGTGACGACCCGCCCGCGCGGGTCACGTCCGGGCGTCCCGTAGGTCGCGAGCTGCTCGAAATGGCCCGACGACGGGTCCAGCCCGGTCTCCTCGCGCAGCTCGCGGGCGGCGGCATCACCCAGGTCCTCGTCGGGCAGGACGAACCCGCCCGGCAACGCCCACGCGCCCTCGAACGGCGGGATCCCCCGCCGGATCAGAAGCACCTCCAGCTCAGGCGCAGCAGAAGGCGCGGCAGAAGGCGCGGCAGAAGCGGAAGAGGAGTGGATCGTGAGCAGCACCAGGTCCACCGTGACGGCCACCGTGTTTAGCGTCATGTTGACGATAATAGCGTACATGCTTTATCGTCAGTGTGACGACAAAGTGGGAGGACGGCCGACATGGCTGACGTGACACGACGACTGCACCTGCGGCACCTGCGCGGCGCCCCGACGAGCTGGGTCAGCCACACCAAGGGCGGCCGCCTCCAGAAACAGGGCACCGGGCGCTCCTTCTGGTACCGGCCGCTGACCGCGGTCCTCTCCGAGGTGCCGGTCGACGACCGGGAGCTGCCACTGCTGTTCCACGCCCGCACCGAGGACTTCGCCGACGTGACCGTGCAGGCCACCGTCACGTACCGGTTCAGCGAGCCGGCCGCCGCCGCGACCCGCCTCGACTTCTCGATCGACCCGTACCGGGGACGACGGCGCGGGCAGCCGCTCGACCAGGTGGCGACGCTGCTCGCCGAGCTCGCCCAGCAGCCGGCGCTCGACGTGCTGGCCCGGGTGCCCCTCGCCGAGGCGCTGACCACCGGAATCGCGCCGGTGCGGCAGGCGGTGGCGGACGTGCTCGCCGGCGACCCCCGGCTGACCGAGACCGGCGTGACCGTGGTGAGCGCCCGGGTGGTGGCGATCCGGCCCGAGCCCGAGCTGGAGCGGGCGCTGCAGACGCCGACCCGCGAGCAGGTGCAGCAGGACGCCGATCGGGCCACCTATGCCCGCCGCGCCAACGCCGTGCAGCAGGAGCGGGCGATCGCCGAGAACGAGCTGCAGAGCAAGATCGAGCTGGCCCGGCGCGAGCAGCAGCTGGTCGACCAGCGCGGCGCGAACACCCGGCGCGAGGCCGAGCTGCACGCCGAGGCCCAACTGGTGGCAACCCGCGGCGAGGCCGAGCGGCAAGCGGTGGCCGCAACGTCAGAGGCAGAGGCCGCACGCGTACGGGATGACGCCCGTGCCGCCGGAGCACGGGTCGTCGGCCTGGCCGAGGCGGAGGCCGAGGCCGCGCGCCTGGCCGCCTACCGCGACCTCCCGCCGGCCGTCCTGCAGTCGCTCGCGCTCAAGGAGCTGGCCGCGCACGTGCCCGCGATCGGCGAGCTGACCGTCACCCCCGACCTGCTCGGCAAGCTGATCGGGCGGCTCGGATGAGCACGCCCGCCTCCCGCAGCACCCTGGCCCCGCGCGTGGTGGTCGTGTCGCGGCGCAGCGAGCTCGACGAGTTGCTCGCCCGGCACGGCACCCGCGGCGCGGCCGCCTACTTCCTGCGGCAGCGCGGCCGCGACCTCGACGAGGTGACCGCCCGGCACGAGGCGCTGCGGACCGCGCTGACCGAGGTGGGCGCCGCGATCCCGGCCGACTGGCGGCGCGGCCACGTCGAGCGCGCCGACCTGCCGCGGTTCCTCTTCGGCCCCGAGGACATCGTGATCGCGACCGGCCAGGACGGCCTGGTCGCGAACGTCGCGAAGTACGTCGACGGCCGGCCGGTCATCGGCGTCGACCCCGAACCCGGCCGCAACCCCGGCGTGCTCGTGCGGCACACCGCGGCGGAGGTGGCGAGCCTGCTGCGGCCGGCGGAAGTAAAAGGGCAGAAGCGGACGATGGTGGTGGCGCGGCTCGACGACGGCCAGGAGCTGTACGGCCTCAACGAGGTGTACGTCGGCCACGCGAGCCACCAGTCCGCCCGCTACCTGCTGACCACTTCGGACGGTCGCCGCGAGCGCCAGTCCTCCTCCGGCCTGATCGTGGGCACCGGCACCGGCGCCACCGGCTGGTGCGCCTCCATCGCCCACGAGCGCGCCGCACCCCTGGCCATGCCGGCGCCGGACGAGCGGGCGCTGTGCTGGTTCGTACGCGAAGCATGGCCCTCGCCGACGACCGGCGTGCAGCAAGCCGCCGGCTCTTTGAAAGCGGGCGAGGAGGTCGAGCTGATCAGCGAGTCGGAGCGGCTCGTCGTGTTCGCCGACGGGCTCGAATCCGACGCGCTGGAGCTGTCCTGGGGCCAGAAGGTACGTGTCGGCGTCGCGGAGCGAGAGCTGCTCCTGGTCTGAACTCTTGATCAAGGTTGGCGGCGCGGGTATAGGGTGATCGCCGATGTCCGCTCCCCTGTCGCTGCCGCCCCCGCCCCCGCGCGCCCCGGAGTTCGGCGCCGAGGCGCTGATCGCCTGCGAGAGCCTGGTGCGCATCTACCAGTCCGGGCCGGTCGAGGTGCAGGCCCTGCAGGGTCTCGACCTGGTCGTGGAGGCCGGCGAGATGGTCGCCGTGGTCGGCGCCTCCGGGTCCGGCAAGTCGACGCTGCTGTCGATCCTCGCCGGGATCGACGCGCCGACCGCCGGCCGCGCCCGGGTCGACCGCTGGAACCTGCTGTCGATGTCCCGCGCCGACCGGGTGCGCTACCGCCGGCACACCGTCGGGTTCGTGCGGCAGCAGACGGCGAGCAACCTGGTGCCGTACCTGACCGCCCGGCAGATGGTCGACCTGCCGATGGCCGCGGCCCGGGTGCCGGCCACGACCCGCCAGAAGCGCAGCCTCGACCTGCTGGGCGCCCTCGGCGTGGGCGAGCTGGCCGACCGGCGGCCCGGGCAACTCTCGGGCGGGCAGCAGATGCGGGTCGCCATCGCCGTGTCGCTGGCCAACGAGCCGCGCGTGCTGCTCGCCGACGAGCCGACCGGCGAGCTCGACACCGCCACCTCGGCCGAGGTGTTCGGCGCGCTGCGCGACGTCAACCGCGACCTGGGGGTCACCATCGTCGTCGTCACCCACGACCCCGCGGTCAGCGGCCAGGTGGAGCGCACCGTCGCCATCCGTGACGGCCGCACCAGCAGCGAGGTGCTGCGCCGCACCGCCACCGCCGACGACGGCGGCGAGCATGTCATCGCCGAGGAGTACGCCGTGATGGACCGGGCCGGCCGCGTGCAGATCCCGGCCGACTACCGCGAGGCGCTCGCGCTGACCCGCCGCGTGCGGCTGGCGCTCGAGCCCGACCACGTCACGATCCGGCCCGACGCGTGAGCGCGCCGCTTCTCACGGTCGAGGGCGTGCACCGCACCTTCGGATCGGGACCCGCCGCCGTGCACGCGCTCGACGACATCTGTTTCGAGGTCGAGCCGGGCACGATGGTGGCGCTGGTCGGCCGCTCCGGTTCCGGCAAGACCACCCTGCTCAACGTCATCGGCGGCCTCGACCGCCCCGACGCCGGCTCGGTCACCGTCGACGGGGTCGACGTCACCGGCCTCGACGAGGACGGCCTGTCCCGGCTGCGGCGCGAGAAGGTCTCGTACGTCTTCCAGACCTTCGGCCTGATCCCGGTGCTCTCCGCGGCCGAGAACGTGGGCGTGCCGCTGCGGCTCGCCCGCGCCGAGGCCGGCGAGCGCGAGCGCCGCGTCGGGCTGCTCCTCGAGCTGGTCGGGCTGGCCGACCACGCCCGGCAGCGGCCCGGCGAGCTCTCCGGCGGCCAGCAGCAGCGGGTCGCGATCGCCCGCGCCCTCGCCGCGTCGCCCCGGCTGCTCATCGCCGACGAGCCGACCGGGCAGCTCGACGCCGAGACCGGCCTGTCGGTGATGGCGCTGCTGCGCGGCATCGTCGAGTCGGAGGGCGTCACCGCGCTCGTCTCCACCCACGACCCGGTGATGATGGCGCTCGCCGACCGGGTCATCCAGATCGCCGACGGACACCTCGTCCCGTGATCGCGCTGCTCGCCCGGCGCGCCCGCGCGCAGTGGCCGCTGCTGGCCTCCCTGCTCGCCGTGCTCACCGTCGGCGCCACGCTGCTCGGCGCCTGCGCGCTGCTGGTGACCCGCACCTCCGAGCGGGCGGTGGAGGTCGCGGCAACCCGGGCCGACCCCGACGACGTCGCGGTCACCGCGTACACGGTCACCATCGCCCCCGGGGACGCGCGCTCGGTCGCCGCCGACACCCGCAGCTTGCTGACCTCGGCGATCGCGCCGTTCCCGGCGACCACGGCCACCCGCGCCTCGTCGGTGATGCGCGCGCTGCCGGGCGACCGCGAGGCGTACCTGTCGGGGGTCGAGGGTCTCTCCTCGCGCGCCACCCTCATCGCGGGGCGGTGGCCGCGGGCCGCGGCGGACGCCGCCACGACCGGCACGCCGCTGGAGGCCGCGCTCTTCGACAACACCGCGCGGCTGCTCGGCGTGAAGGTCGGCAGCCGGGTACGGCTCGGTCAGGAGATGACCCGCGACCCGGCGCCGCCTCTCGACGTGACCGTGGTCGGGCTGGTGCACCCGCTGCCGGACGCGGGCTGGGACCGCGACCCGCTCGCCGGCGAGGGCTTCGACCCCACGCCCACCGACAGCGCGTTCGGGCGCCAGGTGCAGGCGTACGGGCCGTTCCTGGTCGACCTCGCCGACCTGCTGGCCGGCGGCTCGGCGCTGGACCGGCTCGAGATCACCGCGCGGCCCGACCTGTCCGCGCCGCGGGCCCGCGACCTCGACAAGCTCGCCGCCTCGCTGCTCGGGGCCGACCGCAAACTGGCGGGGACGCTCGGCGACCGCGTACGCATCGAACGCGTCACCTCCCCGCTCCCCGAGACCCTGCTCGGCGCCCGATCCCAGCAGGAGCTCACGGCGGGCGCGGTCCTCGCGCTCGCCCTCATCGGCCTGGTGCTCACCGCGATCGCGCTCGCCCTCGCCGGCCGGCTCGCCACCGGTGTGCGCGCCGAGGAGAGCGACCTGCTCACGGCGCTCGGCACCAGCCGCGGCCAGTTCGCCGCGGCCGCGACCGTCGAGGCTCTCGGGCTCGCCGCGCTGGCCGCTGCGCTGTCGATCCCGGCCTCGTCGGTGCTGCACGCGGCGCTGACCCACCTGCCACCGCTCTCCGGCGCCGGGCTCTCCGCCCGCCCGGCCGTGACCACCGTGCAGGTGCTCGCCGTGACGTGCGGCGTGCTGGCGCTCGCGCTCCTGCTGGTCTCGCTGGCGGTCTGGCCCACGATTCCCGCGGGCGACCGGCGCCGGCGGCGCGAGCTTCTCGCCCGGTCCGGCGCCGACGTGCTGCTGGTGGCGCTGGCCGGGGTCGGCTGGTGGCAGCTGAGCACGCAGCCCGCGGCCTCGGGCACGCGCGCCGACGCCGTACGCGTGCTCGCCCCCGCCCTGCTGCTCACCGCCGGGACCGCGCTCGCCCTGCGGCTCGTGCCGCCGGCGCTCGCCCGGGCCGAGCGGCTCGCCGCCCGGCGACGCGGGCTCGTGCTGCCGCTCGCCGCGTTCCAGGCCGCCCGCCGCCCGCAGGCCATCGCCGCCGGGCTGCTGATCGGCCTCGGCTGCGCGGCCGCCACGTTCGGCACCGCGTTCGGCGACACCTGGAACGCCTCCCAGCACGACCAGGCCGACCTCTCGGTCGGCACCGACCTCGCGATCGCGCTCGGCGCCCCGCCGGTCACCGGCCAGAGCTCCGCCGTCGCGTCCGCCGCCGGCGGCGTGGTGAGCCCGGTCGCCGAGCACAGCATCGCCGTCGGCCAGTGGCTCGGCGGGCCGGACGCGTCGCCGCAGCTGGTCGCCGTCGACACCCGGAACGCGGCCGGCCTGCTGCGCGGGCGCGCCGACGGCGACCGCACCTGGCCGCAGGTCGCGAAGCCGCTCAGCCCGGCCACGCCGGTGGCCGGCCTCGCGCTGCCCCAGGGCGCCACCCCCGTGGTCTCCGGCACGGCGACCGGCAAGGCTGCGGTCTCGGTCACACCCTGGCTGCTCCTCGAGGACGAGACCGGGCTGCGCACGTCCTGCTCCGGGCCCGGCCTCCCGCTCGACGGCCGCCCGCACCGGGTGCCTGGCTGCGTGCCGATCCCGGGCCTGCGGCTGATCGCCGTGGCCCTGCCGATCAGCGGCGTCCCCTTCGACTGGAACGCGATCAGCGACGTCGACGCCACGATGACCCTCCCCGGCGTGCGCGGCAACTCACCACAGTGGACCGCGCGAGCCGCTTCCCCCGAGTCGCACCAGCTCACCGACCCCAAGGTCAGCGTCTCCGGGGACCGGATCCGGATGACCGGCACCGTGCAGTTCGCCGACCCGGCCGACGCCAGCCGAACGCTGGTCGCCACGGCCTTCGCCGACCCGGGCCCGGTGCCGATCGCGGTGTCGGCCGCGCTCGCCCGCGACGTCGGCGCGAAGGCCGGCAGCAAGCTCAGCCTCACCTTCGGCGTCACGCCGGTGAACACGGTGGTCACCGAGATCGTGCCGACCGTGCCGTCCGCGCCCGGCGCCGCCGCGGCCCTCGCCGACGTCGACGCGCTCTCCCGCGCCCTGATCGTCCGTGGCGACCTCGACTCCCCGGTCAGCGCCTGGTGGGTCGGCGACCCGCGGGCGGACGCGCAGCAGCGCCTCGACGGGCTGCACCTCGGCGCGATCACCACCCGGGCGAGCGAGACCGAGCGGCTCACCGGCAGCCCGCTGCGCGCTTCGCTGCCGGCGGTGCTGCGGGTGCTGGTCGCCGCCGCGGTCGTGCTGCTGCTCGGCGGGGTGATGCTGCACGTGACCTGCGACGTGCAGATCCGGGCGCTCGAGGTGGCGCGGCTGCGCGGACTGGGCATGTCCCGCCGCGACATCCGCCGGGCGCTGCTCGGCGAGCACGCCGCGGTGCTGCTGCCGCTGCTCGCGGCGGGCGCGGCGGTCGGAGCCCTCGCCACCTGGGTGGTCGCGCCCCTGATGATCCGCTCGGACACCGGGGCGGCGCCGGTGCCGGCCGCGGTGGCGCACTGGCCGTGGCTCGCCGAGACACTGCTGCTGGCGCTGCTCGTCGCCGGGACCGCGCTGGCGGTCGCGGCGGTCGTCACCGTGCAGGCCCGCCGGGCCGACGCCGCCCATCTGCGGGTGGCCTCGTGAAATTCCTCCCGGTTCTGCATTGGCCCAGCGTTCGCGGGCGGGCGCGCGCCGACGCGGGTCCGCTGCTGCTGGTCGCCATCGTGGTGGCGGCGATCAGCCTGCTCGCGGCCGCGGTGCCGCCGCTGCTGCGGGCCACCGCCGACGACGCCGCCCGGGACGCGATCCGGGAGGCGCCCGACGAGTCCGCCGTGCGGGTCGACGCCCGGTGGGAGGACGACTACGGGCCCAACGGCGGACGCCTGCGAAACGCCGGCCTCGCCGAGGACGTCGCGGGCCTGCGCTCTCGGGCCGAGTCGACGCTGGACCCCGGTCTGCGCGCCGCGCTGCGGCCACCGGTCACCACCGTCACCAGCCTCTCCCTGGTGGTCACCGACGGCAGCGTGCAGCGGCACTTCCTGCTCGCCTACCTGCGCAGCGGCGACGACGGCCCGGCGGTGACCTGGGTCGCCGGCGGCGCGCCGAAGGCCACGGTCGAGGGCAACCAGGAGATCGCGCTCAACGGCGCGCCGTGGGAGGTGCAGGTCGGGCTCTCCGAGGCGGAGGCGGCCGCGCTCAAGATGCGCCCCGGCGACCACATCCCACTGCAGGACGAGCAGCGCAACAAGTACAACGTGAAGGTCAGCGGCATCTTCAAACCGGTCGACACCGCCGACCCCGCCTGGCAGCGGACGCCATGGGTGCTGCGGCCCGCCCTGGGGCTCGACGGGGCCGGGACCACCCGGCTCGGCGGTCTGCTCTCGGACGACTCGCTGCCCGACGCGCGGCTCGCCACGTTGCAGGACCAGCTGCGGCGCACGGTCTGGTTCTCGGCCGAGCCCGACCGGCTCACCTGGGAGTCCGCGCAGCGGCTCGCCGCGACCGTCACCACGCTCAAGGCCGAGTCGGCGTCGTCGGCCGAGCGCGACGACTCGCTCAAGTGGCAGACCCAGCTCGACGGGGTGCTGCGCAAGGTCCGCGAACAGGTCGATGCGGCCACCGCGCAGGCGTCGGTGCTGCTCATCGCCGTGCTGACCGGGGGCGTGCTGGTGCTGCTGCTCGCCGCCGACCTGCTGACGCGGCGGCGCTCGGTGGCGCTCACCGCGGCACGGCAGCGCGGGGCGTCGCTGCCCGGCCTCGCGTCCGAGTTGCTGATCGAGTCGGTGGCGGTGACCGTGCCGGCCGCAGCCATCGGGGTGCTCCTCGCCTTGGCGGTCGCCGGGAGCGCGGCGGTCGCCTGGGTCTGGCCGGTAGCCGCGTGCGCGATCCTGGCGGGGCCGGGCTTCGGGACGGTCGCGGCCGCCCGGGCCACGCGCGACCGGCGTACGCCCGCGAACCGTGCCGCCCGCCGCTGGCAGCAACGCACCGCCCAGTTACGACGGGCGGCGCTCGACGCCGCCATCGTCCTCGCGGCGGCCGGCGCGATCGTGTCGCTGCGGCAGCGCGGCGTCGGCGACTCGGCGCTGCCCGCCACCGCGCCCGCCCTCGGCGCCGTCGCCGGCACGCTCCTGCTGCTGCGGCTGATGCCGGCCGGCACCGGGCTGGCGCTGCGGCAGGCCCTGCGGTCGCGGCGGCCGCTCGCGGTGTTCGGCGCCGCGCAGGCCGCGTCCACGGCCACCCGGGTGCTGCCGCTGCTGGTGCTGACCACCACCACGGCGCTGGCGTCGTTCGCGGTCACCCTCTCCGCGACCATCTCGCAGGGGCTCGATGACGGCGCCTGGCACACGGTCGGCGCCGACGCACGCCTCGACGTGTCGCCCGACGCCACCGGGTCCGCATCCTCGCTGGCCGCGAAGATCGCCGCGTCGCCGGGCGTGACGGCCGCCGTCGCGGGCGAGGTCATCGCCGGCGTACGGGTCGTCACGAACGACACCTCGGTCACCCCCAGCCTCGTGATCGTCGACGCGGCGGCGTTCCAGCGCCTGCTGAGCGAGACGCCGCTGCCGGACGCGCCGGAGCTGTCCCGGCTCGCCTCGGGCGGCGCTCTCGTCCGCACCGCCGACGGCAGCCTGCGGCCCGGCCAGTCGCTGCGGCTCTACCTGGGCGACGACGCCGACATCATGGGCATCAGCGGCTACGGCGTCGACGACCCTGACAAGTCGATCGAGCTGACCGCGATCGGCGCCGCTCCCGAGATCGACAACCTCGGTGACGTCGTGGTGGTCGACGCCTCGGCGCTGCCGAGCGAGCCGGACACGATCTGGGCCACCGGGCCCGGCGCGGCTCGCGCGGTGAACGCCGTAGCGGCCGGCGGGCATCCGGTGCTGCGGGCCGACGTGCTCTCGGCGCGGCGCTCGTCGGCGCTGACGGCCGGGCTGATCGCGCTCGACCTGGCGACGGCGGT
The DNA here is from genome assembly GCF_044454685.1 of Actinoplanes sp. NPDC051513. Classification (NCBI taxonomy): domain Bacteria; kingdom Bacillati; phylum Actinomycetota; class Actinomycetes; order Micromonosporales; family Micromonosporaceae; genus Actinoplanes; species Actinoplanes sp. NPDC051513. The sequence goes on along the minus strand of NZ_JBITDW010000002.1, from coordinate 661,629 downwards.
GACATTGCTGCTGCTGGGGCTGCTGGGGTTGGCGCTGGGCGCGGCGGCCACCGCGCCCGAGCGGTGGCGGACGCTGGCACGGCTGCGCACGCTCGGGTTGCGTCCGCGCGACACGCAGCGGGTGGCGGCCGGTGAGCTGCTGCCGCCGGTGCTGGCGGCGGCGGTGTTCGGGCCGCTGCTCGGGGTGTTGCTGGTGTGGCTCAGTTTCGGGGCGCTCTCGCTCAGCCTGATCACCGGGCAGTCGGACTCGCCGGTGACGGTCGTGCCGTGGTGGCTGCTCGGGGTGATGGCCGTCGGGCTGCTGGTCGCGCTGGTCGTCGTGGTGGCGGCCGAGGCGGCGGTGCGGCGCCGCCGAGGCCTGGGCGACCTGCTGCGCGCCGGCGAATGACTTACCGCTGCGCTTCGAAATGCTCCTTCATCGACGGGTAGTAGTCGTCGAAGCCCGGCATCGGCAGGCCGTCGCGGGCGGCCACGAGGGCGTCCAGGTAGAACTCCCAGCCCGGTCCGACCTCGCCGACGCCGTCCTTGGTGGTCAGGTGCTGCGTGAACCGCAGCTCGGTCACGCCCGCGCTCTCGGCGAGAGTCAGGTCGAGGCGCCAGCGGTCGGGCTCCTCCCCGGCGGAGAGCGCGAGCCGGCTCGGCGCCTCACACGCGTCGACCGTCATGTCCATCCAGGGCTTGCCCTCCTCCTGCGCCATCTGCACCTTGATCGTGCGCCCCGGCGCCGCGTCGCCCTCCCACCGGCCGAACCAGCGCGCGGTGCGCTCCGGGTCGGTGAGGCTCGCCCAGACGTCGGCGATCGGGGCGCGGAACGTGCGGGTCAGCACGAGGTCGTCGCCGAACAGGCGGCCGGTCGGTGTCGGGCTCATGCGATCTCCTCCTGGGAGTGGTTGCGCCCGGCGGCCCGGAGCCGCTCGCGGCGGGTGCGGTAGACCTCGGTCTCGAGCGTGTCGAGGCGGTGCTGCCAGCCGGACGGCCGCGTCAGCCGCTCGAGCCAGCCGGCCAGATCGGCGAGCGGCGCGGTTTCCAGCGCGTAGACCCGCCGGCGCCCGTCGGCCGAGTCGCGGACCAGGCCGGCCTCGCGCAACACGCGCAGGTGCCGGCTGATCGCCGGCCGGCTGATCGCGAACCGGCCGGCGATCTGGCCCGCCGAGAGCGGCTCGTCGCGCAGCATCAGCAGGATCTCCCGCCGCACCGGATCGGCGATCGCGCCCGCCACCTCGTCCACGCCGGGAAGCGTAACAGGATGGTTACGCGTTCGCCATGCCCCCCGGTCTTCCCGCCCTGATCCTGATCGGCCACTGACGGAGGTCGTAGGGTCGATCCATGAAGGCCATCATCTACCGCGACAACGGCGGCCCCGACGTACTCGAGCTCGTCGATCGCGACGCGCCCACTCCCGGCCCCGGCGAGGTCCGGGTCCGATTGGCCGTCTCCGGGGTCAACCCCACCGACTGGAAGACCCGGTCCGGCGCCACCAACCCCAAGCAGCACGCCGAGGTCATTCCGCAGCTCGACGGCGCCGGGGTGATCGACGCCGTCGGGGCCGGGGTCGACCAGGGGCGGGTCGGGCAGCGGGTCTGGCTGTACCTGGCCGGCGCGGGACTGGCCGGCGGCACCGCCGCCGAGCTCACCGTCGTGCCCGCCGGGCGGGCGGCGCCGCTGGCCGACGAGGCCGGCTTCGACGTCGGCGCGTCGCTGGGCGTCCCGGCGCTCACCGCGCACCGCGCGCTCACCGTCGCCGAGGACCGGCCGCGCCGGCTGCGACCGGGCGCGCTCGACGGCAAGGTGGTGCTCGTCGCGGGCGGCGCCGGGGCGGTCGGGCACGCGGCCATCCAGCTCGCCCGCTGGGCCGGCGCCACCGTGATCAGCACGATCAGCGGGCCCGAGAAGGCACGGCTGGCGGCCGCCGCCGGCGCCCACCACGTCATCAACTACCGCGAAGGCGACCCGGCCGCCGAGATCCGCGCGATCGCCCCGGACGGCGTCGACATCGTCGCCGAGGTGGCGCTCGGCGCGAACCTCGCGCTCGACCTGGCCGTGCTGCGCACGCGCGGCACGATCGCGACCTACGCCAACGACGGCGGCAAGCCGGTCGAGCTCGACGTGCGGCAGAACATGATGATCAACACCCGGTTCCAGTTCCTCGTGCTCTATACGGTGGGCGACGAGGCGCTCGCCGCGGGCGCCGAGGACGTGTCCGCCGCCGTCCGCGACGGCGCCCTCCCGGTCGGCGAGGAGCACGGGCTGCCGCTGGTCCGCTTCCCGCTCGGCCGCACCGCCGACGCGCACCGGGCGGTGGAGGACGGCGCGGTCGGCAAGGTCCTGGTGGACATCGACGCGTGAGCGGGCGCCGGGCGCCTTCCCCAGGTTTGCCGCGGGCCGTCCCGGGGCATCCCGTCGGCCCCCTGGATGGTGCTGGAGGAACGCGTGGTGCGCCTGCGACGCAGCGATCTGACGAAGGCGGGCCTGTCCCGCCGCCGGTCCGGCCGCGGCTTCACCTACCTGGGCGCGGACGGCGCCCGGGTCACCGACGCCACGACGATCGAGCGCATCCGGGGTCTGGTCATCCCGCCGGCCTGGCGAGATGTGTGGATATCGCCGGATCCGCGCGGTCATATCCAGGCCACCGGCGTCGACGCGGCCGGGCGCAAGCAGTACCTCTACCACCCGGACTGGCGTACCGGTCGCGACGAGGAGAAATTCCGCCGCGTACGCGAAATCGCAGCTCGCCTGCCACGCGTGCGCCGCCGCCTGCAGGCCGACCTCACCACCGGCCGCGGACTGGCGAAAGATCGCGTGCTCGCCGCCGTCGTCAGCATCCTCGACATGGGCATGTTCCGGATCGGCAGCGAGGAGTACGCCGCGCGGGACGAGGACCCCTCTTTCGGACTGTCCACGCTGCGTCCCGCGCATGTACGGACACGCGGCGGCTGTGCATTGCTCCAATTCCCCGGCAAATCGGGCGTCGACCACAGCGGCAGGGTCGAGGACGGCGAGGTGTGCGCCGTGCTGACCGCCCTCAAGAAACGCCGCCGCGGCGAGGAGCGGCTGTTCGCGTACTGGGACCCGCACCTTCGGGCGTGGCGCAACGTCGACGCCGCAATGATCAACGACTATCTCGAGGAGATCAGTGGGGAGCGGATGACGGCGAAGGATTTCCGCACGTGGCACGGCACCGTCAAGGCGGCCGTGGAGCTCGCCGTGGCCGGTCCGCAACCGACCGAGGCCAAGCGCAAGAAGGCCGTCGCCCACGCCATGAAGGAGGTCGCCGGCATGCTCGGCAACACGCCCGCGGTGGCCCGGGCGTCGTATGTGGATCCGCGGGTGATAGACCGCTATGCGGACGGCGAGACAGTCGAGCACGATACCGAACGGGCGGTGCGTGACCTGCTCTCCGACGAATCTTGAGTAGGTTGTACCCCATGGGCGTCGACAGCATGCGGGACGATGAGCGCCTGCGCCGTCTCGAGGCGATCACCGACGCCACGCTGTCCCGGCTTGACACCTCCGACATGCTCGATGAGCTGCTCGAACGCGTACGCGATCTGCTCGGCGCCGACACCGCGGCGATCCTGCTGCTCGACCCGCACTCACGACAACTCGTCGCCACCGCGGCCAAGGGCCTCGAAGAAGAGGTACGCCAGGGCGTGCGTATCCCGATCGGGCGGGGTTTCGCCGGCCGGGTAGCGGCGACCGGGCGGCCGGTCGTGCTCGCCGAGGTGACGCCCGCGGACGTGCTCAACCCGATCCTGCTCGAGAAGGGCCTGCGCTCGCTGCTCGGCGTCCCGATCCTCGCCGCCGGCAACGTGATCGGGGTGCTGCACGTCGGCATGCTCACCCCGTACGAGTTCGGCGCCGACGACATCCAGCTGCTCGAGCTGGCCGCCGACCGGGCCGGCGCCGCCGGGCAGATCCGCAGCCAGAAGCTGGAGCAGGCGGCCGCCCTCGCCCTGCAGCGCAGCCTGCTGCCGAGCACGCTGCCCCAGGTGCCCGGCGTCGATCTCGCCGCCCGCTACGTGCCCGGCCACGAGTTCGGCATCGGCGGCGACTGGTACGACGTGTTCACGCTGCCGTCCGGCTGGCTGGGCGTGGTGATCGGCGACGTGTCGGGGCACGGCCTGGCCTCGGCGGTCGTGATGGGCCGGGTGCGCAGCGCGCTGCGGGCGTACACGCTGATCACCGACGATCCGGCCGAGGCCCTCAGCCTGCTCGACCGCAAGGTCCGGCATTTCGAGGCGGGCAGCCTCACCACCGCGCTGTACGCCATGATCTCGCCGGACCGCGGCACGGTCCGGATCTCCACGGCCGGCCACCTGCCGCCGGTGCTGGCCCTGCCCGGCGCGCCGGCCACGGCGGTGCGGCTGCCGGCCGACCCGCCGCTGGGCGTCGACATCCGGCACCGCCCGCGCCGCGCCACCACGATCGAGCTGCCACCGGGGGCGGCGCTCGCGTTCTTCACCGACGGCCTGGTCGAGCGGCGCGGCGAGCTCATCGACATCGGCGTTCAGCGGCTGACCGCGGCGGTGACGGCCGAGCCGGCCGAAACGGCCGAGACGCTGTGCGCCACGATCATGACGATCATGGACCTCGATCGCCCCACCGACGACGTGGCGCTGTTGGTCGTACGGCGTTTCGATGATCATTGAAATGGGCATTCCCGAGCGGCATGACCCCGGAGAAACGCCGCATCCGATATGAGGACGAGAAGCACCGCTGGGACCGCAACTTCGCCGATCTGCTGCAGGAGCTGCGGGTCGCCCAGACCGGCATCCAGATCCTGTTCGCGTTCCTTCTGACCCTGCCGTTCAGCAACGGGTTCCCGCGCACCACCGCGTTCCAGAAGGACGTGTACGTCGTCGCGCTGCTGGCCGCCGCGGCCTCCACCGCGATGATCATCGCGCCGGTCGCGTTCCACCGCGCGCTGTTCCGCCAGGGCCGCAAGCCCGAGCTGGTCCGGTACGCCCACCGGATGGCCAGCGGCGGTCTCGCGTTCCTGCTGATCTCGATGGTCGCCAGCGTCTTCCTCATCGTCGACTTCATGCTCAGCCGGCCGATGGCCCTGCTGCTGGGCGGCGCGACGGCGGTGTTCTTCCTGATCTTCTGGGCCGGCATCCCGTGGTACCGGCACAACTGGATCGACGAGGACGCCGAGGAGGAGGACGAGCAGGCCGAAGGCGAGCCGGCGAGCCGCTGAGACGCCCGGTCCGGGTCGCGCCGGACAGCTCCGCGACCGCGTCGAGCACCTCGTTCTCGCCGACGGCGAGCAGGGCGGGATGCACGCCGGGGCCGGGCCGGTCGCCCGGCTCGCTCCTGGCGCCGTGCCAGATCGGGCGGTGGTACGGGCGGTGCGGCGGTCCCCAGCGCGCCGGCGACATCGGGCCGAACAGGGTGACCGACGGCGTCCCGTACGCGGTCGCCAGGTGCGCGATCCCGGTGTCCCCGCTGATCACGAGGCGGGCGTGGGCGACCAGCGCCGCCAGCTCGGCCAGGCCGGTCGGCGGCAGCGACGACGCGGGCAGGCCGGCGCGCTCCGCCACCCGTACGCGCAGATCCCGCTCGGAAGCGGAACCGGTGATCACCACTCGGTGTCCCGCCTGGCGGAGTTGCCGCGCGACGGCCGCGAAGCGGTCGGCCGGCCAGCGACGCGCCGGAACCTTCGCGCCCGGATGAACGATCGTCACGCCGCGCGGCACGGCGAGACCCGGAACCGCCAGCGACAGGTCGGTCTCGTCGCAGGTCACGCCGTAGTGGCGCAGCAGACGGCACCAGCGGCCGACCTCATGCTCCTCCTCGATCCACTCGGGACCGCCGAGGTGGCCGGCGTCGGCGTTGTCGAAGGCCCACAGCCGGCCGGGGGCCGCGGCGTGCAGCAGGAGGTGCGACTCGGGGCCACGCCCGTGCAGGTTGACCGCCAGCCGCGGCGGCTCGATGTGCCAGCGGCGCGGGACCAGCCCGTCGGTGGGCACGACCCGGCCGACGCCGCCGATCAGGTCGATCAGCGGCGTCAGCCATGCGGGGGCCGCGAGGGCGATCGGCTCGCCGGGGAAGGCGGCCCGCAGGCCGCGCAGGGCGGGCACGCCGGTGAGGAGGTCGCCGACGCCGAGCGCGCGGAGGACGAGGATCACGGGTACGACGTCTCCCGCTCCGACGCGACGACCAGCTCGCGGACCGAGCAGCCGGGTGGCTGGCTCAGCGCGAAGACGACCGCGGCGGCGGTGTCGGCCGGCTCGTTGAGCGACGCGTCCGGGCCGGGCTTGTACTGCTCGTCGCGGTCGTCGAAGAACCTCGTGCGCATCCCGCCGGGGATCAGCAGGGTGACGTTGACCCGGCCGGCCAGCTCGGCGGCGAGCGACCGCGTGAAGCCGACGACGCCGAACTTCGCGGCGCAGTACGCCGTGGCTTCGCCGACCGCCTTGATGCCCAGTGTGGACGCCACGGTGACGACGCTGCCGTGGGTCTGCTCGAGCGTGGGCAGCGCCGCGCGGATGACCGCGGCGGTGGCGAGCAGGTCGACGGTGACGATCCGCTCCCACACCTCGGCCGGGATGTCGGCGAGGGCGCCGGGCACGTCGAAACCGGCCGCGGTGACCACGCCGTCGAGGCGGCCACCGGCCCGCTCGATCGCGCGGCGGGTGGCGTCCTCGGCGGCGCGGGTGTCCGCGAGGTCGCACTCGACCCAGTCCAGGCCGTCGGCGGGCCGCTTCCGGTCGACGACGATCGGCCGGCCGCCCTGTTTGAGAACCGCGTCGGCGACGGCGGCGCCGAGGCCGCTCGAACCGCCGGTGATCAGCACTGCTTCCATGTTCTGTTACCTCCCACTACGGGCCGCGGCGATGGTTCTGGTCGTGGAGCGTCCGTCCAGGTACGGCACGATCACGGTCTGGCCGCCCCAGCGCGCGACGAGCTCGGCCTCGGGCAGCTCGGGGCCGCCGTCGGCGTAGTCGCCGCCCTTGACCCAGACGTCGGGGCGAAGCCAGGACAGCACCGCCTCGGGGGTGGGCTCGTCGAAGATGACGACGGCGTCCACGCAGTCCAGGGCGGCGAGCAGGCGGGCCCGGTCGGCCTGTGCGGTGAGCGGGCGGTCCGGGCCCTTGAGGGCGCGCACCGAGGCGTCGCTGTTGAGGCAGACGACCAGGCAGTCGCCCAGTTGGCGGGCGGCTCGCAGGGTGGCGAGGTGGCCGGTGTGCAGCAGGTCGAAGCAGCCGCCGGTGGCGACCACGACGCCGCCGCGGGCGCGCGTCCCGGCGATCAGGCGGCCGGCGTCCTCCTCGCCGATCCCGCCCGGCACGCCGGCCTGCCCGGACCGCTCGGCCGGCGCGAGGGCGGCCGAGACACCGCCGGCCAGGACGAACGTGGTGGCCGCCTCGACCGCCTGCTGCACGGCCTCGGAGACGAGCGCGCCGTCCGCCAGGGCGAGCGCCGCGGCGGTGGCGAACCGGTCACCGGCGCCGCAGGTGTCACCGGCGGCTTCGGCCGGGGCGGGCACGACCAGCGGGGTCGGGCCGGAATGACAGAGCACCGCGCCGCCGGGGCCGCAGGTGACCGCGACCGCGGCGGCCCGCCAGCGCTGCCGCAGCAGGTGGCCGGCGCGCTGTGCGGTGGTGAGCGTCGAGCCGTCCCCGGCGTCGCCGGCGAGTGTGCACACCTCGGCAAGGTTGGGAGTGACCAGGCGTGAGTCGCGCACCGGGGTGGGGCCGTGGGGATGCGGGTCCCATATCACCGGCGCGGCGGACGCCTCGATCGCGGCCCGCAGAGCCGGATGCCGGGCGACCCCGCGGCCGTAGTCGCTGACCAGGATCGCCTTGGCGTCGCGCAGCGCGTCCAGCGCGGCCTGCGGCGCGTCGCCCGGCGGCGCGGGGGCGCCGCCGCGGTCGAGGCGCAGCAGAACCTGGCCACCGGCACGCAACCGCACCTTCTCGGGCGTCGAGCCGGGCAGCGGCAGCGCGTGCAGCTCGACGCCGGCCAGCATCTCGCTCAGCCGCGCCCCGGCGGCATCCGAGGCGATCGCGGTGATCAGTGTGACCTCGTGCCCGTCGGCGGCCGCCAGCAGCGCGGCCAGACCGGCGCCGCCGGGGCGCTCGTGGACGCTCTCCTCGTCGAGCACCGGTGCCGGAGCGTCCGGCGCGATCCGGCGGACGGCGCCGTCGACATCCCGGTCGAGCAGCGTGTCACCGACAATGACCAGTCTTTTCATCGTCCGTCCTTTCAGGGTCAGGTCGAGGTGCTCGCACATCACATGGACCGCGACGAGGTGCAGCTCCTGCACGACCTGGCTCTCCGGCGACGGGCAGCGCAGAACCTCGTCGCAGGCGTCGCCGACCGGGCTCGGGCCGGCGCCGGTCATCGCCCAGGTGCGCAGGCCGCGCTCGCGGGCGGCCCGCACCGCGGCGACCAGGTTGGGGCTGCGGCCGCTGGTGGAGAGCACGAGCAGCACGTCACCCGGGCGGCCGTGGGCGCGCACCTGGCGGGCGAAGACCTCCTCGTACCCGTAGTCGTTGCTGATCGCGGTCACCGCCGACGAGTCCGGGGTGAGCGCGATCGCCGACAGCGGCATCCGGTCCTCGCGCAGCTTGCCGACCAGCTCGGCGGCCAGGTGCTGCGCCTCGGCCGCGCTGCCGCCGTTGCCGGCGACCAGCAGCCGGCCGCCCGCGCCGAGGTGCCGGGCGAGCTCGGCGCCCCAGCCGGCCAGCCGCGCGCCGACCGTGCGGAACGGGCCGATCGCGGCGGACAGCGCGGTGAGGTGCAGGTCCAGCGGATCCATCAGGCGACCGCCTCCGCGGGCGCGCCGGCCACCGACGAGTAGACGCTCGCCAGGCGCCCCGCGATCCGGGGCCACGAGTACGAGTGGACGGCCCGGTCCTGGGCGGCCGCGCCGTACGAGATGCGGCGGGTCTCGTCGGCGAGCAGGCGGCGCAGCGTGCGGGCGAGCCCGGCCGGGTCGCGGGGCGCCACGAGATCGCCGGTGATGCCGTCGACGACCGTGTCGACCAGGCCGCCGACCGCCGAGGCGACCACCGGCACACCGCAGGCCATCGCCTCGAGGACGGTCAGGCCGAACGGCTCGTACCAGGGGGTGGCGGCCAGCAGGTCGGCCGAGCGGTACCAGGACGGCATCTCGTGGGCCGACACGGCGCCGGCCAGGCGGACCCGATCGGCGACGCCGCATCTGCGGGCGAGGGCGCCCAGCTTGCACGCGTACGGGTCGGCCGTGATGTCGCCGTCAGGGGGCCCGCCCACGACGACCACCTCGGCGTGCGGCACCGTCGGCAGCGCCCGGATCAGATCCTCGATGCCCTTGCGCTCGACCAGCCGGGCCACGGTGAGGATCCGCGCCATGCCGGGCCGGCGCGGCACGGCCGGCCCCTCCGGGCGGAAGCGCCCGGTGTTGACGCCCGACGGCACCAGCGCCATCCGGTCCCGCGGGACGCCGATCCGCACCAGCTCGGCAACCTCGTCCTGGCACTGCACGACCACCCGGTCCACGGCCCGGCCCAGCGCCCGCTCGTAGCCGATGCGCTGCGCCGGGCTGGTGTCCGCGGCACCCTGGTGGCGGCGCTTCACCGAGCCGAGCGCGTGGTACGTCTGGAGCGCCGGCACGCCGAGCTCGCGCGACGCGGTGACCGTGGCGAGCCCGCTCATCCAGAAATGCGCGTGCGCCACGTCCGGCTTCCAGGTGTCGCGCCAGTCCGCGGCCAGCCACCGGGCGAACGCGCCCATGTGCGGCAGCAGCTCGTCTTTCGGCAGCGGCTCGGCCGGCCCGGCCGGCACGTGCACCACTTCGACGCCGGCGCCGATCGGCACCACCTCGGGCAGGTCCGCGTCGCGGCGGGTGTAGACCCGCAGCTCGTGGCCGTCCGCGGCGAGCGCGGCCGACAGCTCGGCGACGTGGGTGTTCTGCCCGCCCGCGTCCACGCCGCCGAGCGTGGCCAGCGGGCTGGCGTGCTCCGAGATCATCGCGATGCGCATGTCGCCTCCTCCAGCAGCCGGTCCCAGTCCGCGAGGAACCGGTCCAGGCCGTAACGGGTCAGGGCCACCTGGCGGGCCCGGTCGCCGATCCGCCGGGCCGCCCCGGGCTCCTCCAGCAGCCACCGGGCGGCCTCGACGAGCACGCCGACGTCGGTGGACAGGACGCCGGCGTCCGGCGGGACCGCCTCGACGGCCTCGGTGGTGGCCAGGCCGATCACCGGCATGCCCATCTGCATGGCCTCGATGAGGCTCAGCCCGAGCGAGGTCCAGCGGCACAGGTGCAGATAGGCGCCGCGGCGCGCGACCTCGGCGTGCATCGCGTGCTGCGGCGGATCGTCGTGGGCCGCGATCCGGTCGCCGGCGAGGCCGGCCACGCCCATCCCGTACACGTCGAGCGGCGCGACCGCCGCGAACCGGCCGAGCAGGTCGGTGCCGGTGACCCGGCCGCGGCGGATCGGCTCGTTGGTGACCACGGCGAGCCGCCGGAGCTCGCCGGTCCAGCGCGGCGCCGGCTCGACGACGCCGTGCTCGATCACCGCGGTGCGGGTGCCGCCGCAATCCCAGAACAGGTCGTTGAAGTGGGTCACGTGGACGACGACCACGCCGTCCCGGTCGGCCATCGGGTGCCGGGTGTCGGGCACGTCGCCCTTCGGGGTGTTGTGCTCGACGTAGACGATCGGGACGCCGGGCGGGATGAGCGCGAGCTCCTCGGGACGTTGCACGATGGCGATGTCGGCGTCGCGGATCGCGGCCAGGGGCTTCTCCTCGACGGACGGCGGCCAGTCGTAGGTCTGTGCCCGGCCGCGGCCCCACGCGTCGCGGGCCTCGTTGACCGGGATCAGGTAACGGTGTTTGCCCTGGACGAAGGCGGTTGTCCAGGCGCCGTGCACATGCCAGAGCATGATGTTCACGCGGCAACCTCGCGCTGTGTGCGGGGCCGGGCGCCGAGCTGGGTGACAGCGGCGAGCACCTCGGCCGGGTCGATGGTGGACAGACAGGGGTGGCCGGGGACCGCGCAGGCGCTGGCGCGGGTGTCGCGGCAGGGCGCGTCCGGGACGCCGAGGCGCACCACCGGGACGCGGTAGGGTCCCCACCGGCCGAAGGGGACGGTCGGGGCGTAGAGGCTGACGATCGGGGCGCCGACCGCGGCGGCGAGGTGCGCCGGGCCGGTGTTGGCGGCGACCAGGCAGGACGCGCCGGCGAGCAGGCCGGCCATGGCCTCGAGCGACGGCGGGGCGACTCGCGCCGCGGCGTCGCCGGCGACCTGCGCGGCGAGCAGGTCCTCCCCCGGACCTGCGCTGACCAGCACCTCGTGACCGGCGGCGGCCAGCGCGTCGACGACGCGGCGGAGGGTCCCGGGCGGGCAGGCGCGGGCCTCGGCGGCCGCTCCGGGATGGACGACCACATAGCCGCCGTCGCCGGTCCATCGTGTGGCGGCGGTCAGGTGCAGGGCGCCGTCGTCGTCCTCCGGCAGGGCGAAACCGGCGGCCGCGGCGAGGCCGCGGGCACGTTCTGGCTCCGGCAGGTCGTCCGGTACGCGATGCCGCACGTCGAGCAGGGAGCCGGGGTAGTCCTCGCTGATCGCGGTGATCCGGCCGATCCCGGCCAGCCGCAGGAGCAGCGCCAGGGGCAGCGCGGACTGGTGGAAGGAGGTGAACACGATCGCTTCGTCCGCCTGCGCCGTGGCGATGCGGGCGGTGAGCGCGGCGATGTCGCCGGGATCGACCGGGCCGGGGTGCGGGTCGATCCACGGGAGCCGCCACTCGATGATCTCGTCGACGCCGGGCAGCAGGCCGGCCGCGGCCCGGCCGCGCGGGCCGCAGAGCAGCACCACCCGGTCGGCGCCGGCCGCGACGGCGCGGATGGCCGGGCCGGTGACCAGCACGTCGCCGGCCGAGTCGGAGCGGGCCACGAGCACGGTCCGGGCCTTCCCGGGGCGCGCCGCGGGGCGAACGAGGTCCTCGCGGCGCAGGATCCGGTCGGCCGCGCCGGCCAGGCTCGTGGCGACGGCGGGCGCGGCGGCGATCTCGGTGGCGCGGGTCACCGCGGTGGGCACGAGGATGCCGGTCGCCCCGGCCGCGAGGGCGGCGCTCATGTCGCGGCCGATGTCGCCGACCAGCACACAGCGGCCCGGCGTGGTGCCCAGGGCCGCGGCGGCCGCAGTGACCAGGCCGGGTGCGGGCTTGCGGCAGGCGCAGCGGCCGCCATCGTCGTGCGGGCAGATCTGCCAGGTGCCGAACGGGCCGAGCAGCTCCTCGACCCGGCGGTTGACGGCGTCCAGCTGGTCGCGGGTGAAGCGGCCGCGGGCGAGCCCGGACTGGTTGGTGACCACGCCGAGGCGCAGGCCGGCCGCGCGGAGACGGTCGAGGGCCGCGCGGGCGCCGGGCATCGGAACGACCCTGCCGGGGTCGCCGTTGTAGGGGACGTCGACGATCAGCGTGCCGTCCCGGTCGAGCAGGACGGCGTCGAAGAGCCGGCTCATCGGCGCGCCCCCGCGCGCCGATACCGCGTCGGTGTCATCGCGGGCGGCGTGAGCTGCTCGCGTTCCGCGGGCGGCGTCAGCGGCGCCGGTCCCGCCGGCGGGATGGGCCTGGCGCCGCGCCAGCGCCACCAGCCGCGTAGCCAGTGTGCGACGGCCACGGGCGGGATGGCGACGCTGGTGGCCAGCATGACAGCCACCTCGCCGGGGTCACGCGGGCCGGGCGCGATGCGGGACGCCGCGAAGTCGGCGGTGCCGGCCGCCCACACCGCCGCGGCGAGCATGGCGGCGCTGGACCAGCCGCGGCGGCCAGTGGCGATGGCGGCTCCACCGCACGCCAGCGCCACTGCCCCGGCCGAGGCGACCGCCGCGTGCCGGCGGCGCCGTCCGGCCGGGATGCCCAGCTGCTCCCGCCACCGACGCCCGTGGAGGCGTCGCAGCAGGGCGTCGTCGGCGTTGCCACGCTGGGCGCGGACGCTCACCCACGCGCTTTCGGGGCGCACCGGATGGGTGACGCGCCGCGCGCCGCGCCGCAGGGACCAGCCCGCCCGGCGTACGCGAAAGGCAAGCTCGGCGTCCTCGCGGAAAGCCCGCGGCAGACGCTCGTCGAAGCCGCCGGAGCGCGCCAGCGCGGCGCGGCGGTAGGCCATGTCCGCGGTGATCCACTCACCGGTGGCCAGGCCCGCCGTGACCCGCTCCCAGTCGGTGCGGCGACGGCCGGACGGCAGCGGCACCCGCAGCTCGCCCTGCACGCCGCCGGCCTCCTCGGGCGCGGCGGCCAGATCCTCGGCCAGCCGGTCGAGCCAGCCGGGCTCGGGCACCACGTCGTCGTCGAGGAAGGCGACCCACTCGGTCTCGGCGGTCTGCCAGCCCAGGTTGCGGGCGGCGGCCGGGCCGCGCGCCGGACCGGGCAGCACGGTGACCCACGCGGGCACGTCCAGCTGCGGTGATTTGTCGCGCCGATCGTCCACCACGAGCACGTCGGCCGGTCGGTCCAGCGCCGCCAGCAGCCGCGTGAGGCTGGGCCGGCCGACCGTCGGGATCACGATGGTGAAGCTCATGCGCCGAACGCCTTCCGGCGGTGCACCGCGAACGGACCCATGGCGAGCAGGTCGACCGGGGCGGAGCCGAAGAGCTCCATCGCTTCGCGCGGGGTGTCCACCATGGGCCGGCCCGCGGTGTTGAGCGAGGTGTTGACCACGACCGGCAGGCCGGTGAGCCGGTCGAACTCGGCCAGCATCTCGGCGACCAGCGGCTCGCTCCCGGGGTGGACGGTCTGCACCCGGGCGGTGCCGTCCACATGGGTGACCGCGGGGATACGGTCGCGCCAGCCGGGCTTGACCCGGTGGACGAACAGCATGTAGGGGCTCGGGCAGACGCCCTCGAAGATCTCGTCGAAGCGCTCGGCACGCACCATCGGCGCGATCGGCCGGAACTGCTCGCGGCCCTTCACGTCGTTCATCCGCCGCTGGGTGTCCTGGTCGCCGGGGTGGGCGAGCAGCGAGCGGTGGCCGAGGGCGCGCGGGCCGTACTCGGAGCGGCCCTGGTACCAGGCGACGATCCCGTTGGCGGCGAGCACCCTCGCGGCCTCGGCGGCGATCGACGCCGGCCGCTCGTAGGGCAGCGCGGCCCGGCGCAGCTCGGCCTCCAGCTCGTCGTCGCTCCACCCGCGACCGAGCGCGGCGGTGGTGAACACGCTGGGGGCGCCGGTGAGGGCGAGGGCGGCGCCGAGCGCGGTGCCGGAGTCGCCGGCCGCGGGCTGGACCCACACCCGCTCGAACGGCCCTTCGGCGGCGATCCGGGCGTTCGCCACGCAGTTGAGCGCGGTCCCGCCGGCCATGGTCAGTGTCTTCGGGCCGCCGGCCGCGTCGTGGGTCCAGCGGACGAGGTCGAGCATGACCTCCTCGAGCCGGGTCTGCACGCTGGACGCCAGGTCGGCGTGCGCCTCGGTGAGCTCGCCGTCCGCCGGGCGGTGCTTGGTCAGGGCCGTCCAGTCGATCCGCTCGACCGTGAAGCCGCCGTCGCCGGTCGCCCGCACCAGCTCGCGGAACAGGTCGAGGAACCGCGGCCGGCCGTAGGAGGCGAGCGCCATCACCTTGTACTCGTCGCTGGAGTGCAGGAAGCCCAGGTGGCGGGTCAGGTCCTCGTAGAGCAGGCCGAGCGAGTGCGGCAGCTCCTGGGCGCGCAGCACGCTCAGCTCGCCGCCACGGTAGACGCCGGCCAGGTGGCTGGCCACCTCGCCGCGGCCGTCCAGCACGAGCACCGCGTTGTCCTCGGCCACCGACAGCCCGGCCGAGGCGGCGTGCGCGACGTGATGCGGCACGAACCGCACCCGATCGGGGTCGAGGCCCGGCAGCGCGGTGGCCAGGAAGTGGGGCGCCCGGCGGGCGTAGTCGACCCGAAGGTGGTCGGACGGGTCGGTCACGCCGAGCTCGTCCAGGTCGCGGGTCAGGCCCGGGTCGAAGGAGTACGCGACCGCGTCGACGTCGCCGGGCCGGAGTCCGGCCTCGCTCAGGCACCACGCCGCCGCCAGCTCGGGCAGCTCCCACGCCGCGAACGGCACCGGCCGCTTGCCGTGCTTGCGCCGGCTGAACCGCTCCTCCTCCGCGGCGGCCACCACGTGCCCGTCGACGACCAGCGCCGCCGCCGGGTCGTGGAAGATCGCATTGATTCCCAGAACACGCATGGGGCGGCGGGTACCCCTCGATCCAGGACCTACTCCGGATGATCAGCGACTTCTCCAAAAAATCTTGAGAAGACCACTGAGCTGCACTGGTGGCGAGCCGGTTTGGTTCGGCCCCGGCGGGGCACCCGGCGGCCATGCTCGAAGTCGAACAACTTGTCGCGGGCGCGCGGTCGCCCGGAAGCGCCGGCCGTGAACTGACGGTCGTCAATCCCAGGGACGACGTGCCGGTCACCCGCGTGCTCTGCTCCGCTCCCGCCGACGTGGCGGCGGCGGTGCGGGCCGCACGCTCATCCGCGCCCGCGTGGGCTCGGGTGCCTGCGGCCGGGCGGGCCGCCGCGCTGCACGCGGCCGCCGCCGCGATCGAGGCTTCCGCCGACGTGCTCGCGGAGACGATGTCCGCCGAGATGGGCAAGCCCGTCGACGAGGCCCGCGACACCGTCATCGCCGGTGTGGGCACGCTGCGGCAGTACGCCGAGCTCGGCCCGGTCCACCGCGGCCGCACCTTGGCCGGCGACCCTTCGGCGATCGACCTGATGGCCTGCGAGCCGCGGGGGGTGGTCGCGGTCATCACGCCGTGGAACGACCCGGTGGCGGTCGCGTGCGGCCTGCTCGGGGCGGCCCTGGTGACCGGCAACGCCGTCGTGCACAAGCCCAGCGAGCGCACTCCCGGAACCGGCTGGCGGCTCGCGCGCCTCCTCGCGCCCCATTTTCCCGACGGGGTGCTCAACCTGGTCAACGGCGACGGCCTGGTGGGGGCCGCGCTGGCGGCCGCGCCGGTCGACGTGGTGGCGCACGTCGGATCGACGGCCACCGGGCGGGCGATCGCCGCGGCCTGCGCCCGGACCGGCGCGAAGGCGCTGCTGGAGAACGGAGGCTGCGACCCGCTGATCATCGACTCCGACGTGGACCCCGGATGGGCGGCGTCGCAGGCGGCGTTGGGGGCTTTTGCGAACTCGGGCCAGATATGCGTGTCGGTCGAGCGGATCTACGCGCATCGCGCGCTGGCTTCGCCCTTCCTGGAGGCGCTGGCGGCCGAGGCGGAGGCATGGCAGCCGCGGCTCGGGCCGCTGGTCGACCGGCGGATGCGCGACGCGGTGGACGAGCAGGTGCAGCGGGCGGTGAAGGCGGGCGCCTCGGCGCTGCGCGGTGGCGCGGCGCCGGCCGGGCCGGGCGCCTGGTATCCCGCGACCGTGCTGGCCGACTGCACGGACGACATGGCGGTGATGCGGGAGGAGACCTTCGGGCCGGTCGCTCCGGTGGCGGTCGCCGACTCCTTCGACGAGGCCCTCGATCGTGCCGCCGACTCCCGGTACGGCCTGGCCGCGACCGTGCTGACCGGGTCGATGAGCCATGCGCAGCGGGCGTGGCGCTTCCTGCCGGCCGGCACCGTGAAGATCAACGCGGTCTTCGGCGGGGCGCCGGGCGGCGCCGCGCATCCGCGTCGCGCGAGCGGGCAGGGATTCGGGTACGGTCCCGAGCTGCTCGACGAGATGACGGCGGCCAAGGTCGTGCACCTCTCCGCCCCGCCGACCGGCTGGTGAGCGGCCTGGAGCCGGTCAGGCGGGCTGCTCGGCCGGGCGGCGCGCGCCGGGCAGCACGACGCCGTTGACGCGGGCCAGGGCGACCGCCCCGCCGACCGCCGCGGCAGTGGTGACGACCCCGCACAGGATCAGGCCGCCGCGCGGACCCAGGGTGTCGGCGAGCCAGCCCACCGTGGGGGCGCCCACGATGCCCGAGAGCGACGAGACGATGCCCATCGTGGCCAGGACGCGGCCACGCATGTCCTCGCGGGTGTCGAGCTGGACGCGGGTGGAGACGACCGTGTCGAAGACGACCGCGCCGGCCGCGATGGGAAGCAGGACGGCGGCGAAGCCGAGGACGGTGGGGGCGAAGCCGGCGGACAGCTGCAGGACGCTGATGGTCACGCCCGCGCCGATCAGGACCTTCAGGGTCGAGCGGCCGCTGCCGGCCAGCAGCAGGCCGCCGGCGACGGCGCCGACGGCGAAGACGGTGGAGAGCAGGCCGTAGGTGCTCGCGCCGCCGTGCAGCGGGCCGGACGCCATCGCCGCCATGCTGACCTGGTAGTTGCGGCCGAGCGAGCCGAGCACGAACGACAGCGCCAGCACGATCAGCACGACCGGGCGGCTCAGCACGTACCGCAGGCCGGCCACGACCCCGCCCTCGCCGGCCGCCGCCCGCGGCAGGGAACGCAGATCGCCGGCGCGCACGGCGGCCAGCGCCGCGATCACGGCGACGTAGGAGACGCCGTTGATCAGGAACAGGACCGCGGGACCGGTGAGGCCGGCCAGCACGCCGCCCAGCGCCATGCCGCCGATCCGGCCGGCCGAGCTGAGCACCGAGCCGAGGGCCAGGGCCGAGCCGAGCGCCTCGCGGGGCACCAGCGCCGAGCCGAAGCGACCGAGCAGCGGGCCCTCGAACGCGCTGATGATCCCGGAGGCCAGCGCGACCCCGAAGATCAGAAGGTGAGCGTCGCCCGCGAGCAGAGCGAACGCGAGGCCCGCTCGCAGCGCCTGGCAGAGGATCAGCGCCGGCCGGGCGGGCAGCCGGTCGGCGAGGGCGCCGCCCCAACTGCCCAGCAGCAGCACCGGCAGCGACTGGGCCATCACGACCGCGCCCATCATCGCGGCCGATCCGGTGGTGGCCAGGATGACCCAGTTCAGGCCCAGCACCTGCATCCAGGTCCCGGCGGTCGACACCAGGTCGGCGCCGGCCCACAGCCGGTAGTTGCGCTCCCGAAGCGGCGCGAGCAGCACGCAGAACCCCCAACAAGCACGAAGCGCCGTCCCTCGGCGCCACGTGCCTGTTCGGGAAGCGCGTCCGGACCGCTTCGCCCGGCGGCGCGCGCACTACCGAATCGCAACTTCCCCTGCCGGATGGTTTGGATTCCGGAGCGCGGGGAAACGGCGAATCGGTGCCATACAGCAACTGATTTGGATCGAGGGAGTTCGCATGTCGATCACTGACGCGCTCGAGCCGCTCGAGGACCTCGACCTCGCGGCGGACGCCCGCACGCGCGCGTGCGCCGGCGCCGACATCCACACCCGCGAGCGGCTGCGTGCCGAGTTCGTGGAGCAGGCGTTGCCGCTCGCCCGGCGGCTGGCCCGGCGCTACCGGGGCCGGGGCGAGCCCATGGAGGATCTGGAGCAGGTGGCGCGGCTGGGGCTGGTGAAGGCCGTCAACCGCTACGATCCGGAGCGCGGCTCGTTCACGGCGTACGCGATCGTCACCATCACCGGCGAGCTCAAACGGCATTTCCGCAACCACGGCTGGGGTATCCACGTCCCCCGGCGCCTGCAGGACCTGAGCCTGGAGGTCGGCCGGGCCCGCGGCGCGCTGACCGCCACGCTGTCCCGCCGCCCCACCGACGAGGACATCGCCGAGCGGCTCGGCATCGACGTTGCCGAGGTGCGCGAGGCGGAGATGTCGGGCGCCGCCTACGCGCCGGAATCACTGAACGCGCAGGCCGACGGGTACGACGGCCTGGAGGTGGGCGACCTGGTGGGCGCCCCGGACCCCGGCCTCGACCTGGTGGACGATCGGGTGACCGTGGAGCGGCTGATCTGCCGGCTCCCGGAGCGCGAGCGCCGGATCCTTGGGCTACGGTTCTACGGCAACCTGAGCCAGGCCGACATCGCCGAGAAGCTGGGCGTCTCGCAGATGCACGTGTCCCGGCTGCTGGCCCGGGCGTTGACCTGGCTACGCCAGGCGATGCTGAGCGACAGCCCGCCGCCGTGGACGGGCGCCGATGACACCGGCCATCGCCTCGCAGTGGCCACCACCTACCAGGGGGAGGTCATCGAGACGCTGGTCACCGGAGAGATCGACCAGGACAACGCCGGGCGCCTGCGCGACGATCTGCTGGCGGCGCTGCGCGATGGCGGGCGGATGCGGCGGATGCGGCTCGACCTGACCGGCGTGCCGCTGCTCGACGCGGCCGGGATCGGCGTGCTGGTCGCTATGCACGAGGCGGCCCGGGTCAGGAACGTCGAGATCCGGGTGGTGGGGCTTCAGCCGTACGTCGAGAAGGTCGTCGCCGCCTCGGGCCTGCGCGACCTGATCGGTTGACGGCCCGTCAGGCGGCGAGCGTGGCCCAGACGACCTTGCCGTCCCGCGAGGGCAGCGCGCCCCAGCGCACGGCGACGCTCGCGACGAGCATCAGCCCCCGCCCCCGGTCGGCGAGAACACCGCGCGTGGCGGCCACCGGCAGCTCGGGCGAGCCGTCGCGCACCGTGACGTGCACATAGCGGTGCCGGCGGGTCACCTTGACGGTCAGCATGGTGCCCGCGTGCTCGACCGCGTTGGCCACCAGCTCGCTCACCACCAGGCTCGCCGGCCCCACCAGCTCCAGCAGATCCCATGCCAGGCAGGCCTCGGTGACCAGATCGCGGGCATGCCGGGCCGCGCCGGCGACCGGAAGCAGCTGGTCGCTGATCGAGGGCACGGGTGCCCGGCCGCCGGCCACCGCGCTGCGGGCGTCCGCCACGCTGGCGAGCACCGGCACGGCGCCGTGCCGGCCGCGCCCGAGCAGCTGGGCGACCGGTGGCGACGGGGAGCAGAGCAGCAGTGGCGTGCCCGGCCACTGGGCGGCCTGCCGGGCCACCGCCGCGAACAGGGAGAGCACGGTCTCCTCGCCGATCTCGAGGGCCGCCAGGTCGATCAGGAGGGCGTCCGGCTGCTCGGCGAGGCACTTCAGCAGCGCCGTGCGCAATCGTGGCGCGCCGCCGAGATCGAGGAGGCCGCGCACCGTGACCACCGCGAGCCTGTCACTCTCGTCGATAGTCCACGCCAGCGCCCCCGCCATCGCGCCTACACCTCCGTTCGGTCCGAGGAATGCCCACAGCCTCCGGAGGTAAACTCCACAGCCTCCATGGCGAGGATCGCCCCGGCGTTCCCGCCCGCGCTCGTCAGTGGGCTGCACGAGACGCGCACGGTCACCGGCCGCCCCCGCCGGTTGACCGCCTCCAGCAGCTGCTCGCCGGTGTCGGGGTCGCCGCCCAGCGCGCTGCGCATCAGCGGGCGCATCTTGTCGACCGGCAACCCGATGTCGAGGTTGAGCAGGTGCTGCCCGACCGCCTCGGCCGAGCGCACGCCCCACAGGTTCTCCGCCTCCTGGTTCCACACGCGCACCCGCAGGTCGGCGTCGACGACCGCGATGCCGGCGCGCAGCCCGGACAGCACGGCGTCGAGGAACGCGTTGACCTCGTCGAGCTCGGTGCCGCTGTCGTGCAGCTGCTCGTTGATGGTCTGCAGCTCGTCGTTGGTGGACTGGAGCTCCTCGTTCATCGTCTCGAGCTCCTCGTTGGTCGACTGGAGCTCCTCGTTGGTGGTCTCCAGCTCCTCGACGGTCGACTGGAGCTCCTCGTTGGTGGTCTCCAGCTCCTCGTTGGTCGACTGGAGCTCCTCGTACGCGGCCTCCAGCTCGCGTTTGGCGTCCTCCAGCTCGGCACGCAGTCGCCGGGCAACCGTCACATCGTCGAAAATCAGCGCGAACCCCAGCAGCTCGGCGTCCGCGTCCACCAGCGGGGCCAACCGGACGTCCAGGTTGAGGACGTCGCCGGGGCCGCGGGCGTACTCGACGTCGCCGATCTGAATCGGAATGCGCTCGGCCTGCGCCTGCTCGAGGTGCTTGCGCAGCTCGATCGGCCGGTACGACACCTCCAGGTCGCGCAAGGGGCGGCCCGCGTCGCGGGCGGTCAGCCCGAACATCTCGCTCGCCTTGCGGTTGGCGAGCGCGACCAGCCCATCGGCGGTGACCACGATCTGCGCCACCGGGTCGGCCAGCATGGCGGCGTCGCGGAGCTGGTCGAGGCCGGTGAGCCGGCTGCGGTCGGGAATCGGCGCGTCGGCGAGGGCCGAACCGATCGGCGCGATCAACCGCGGCACCTTGCGGAAGATGCGCCGCTTGAGGTCGGACGGCTGGAACAGGTGGGGGTGGCTGAGCAGCATCTCGGCCTTGCCGAGGAAGAGCGCGCCGCCACCGAGCAGGGCGAAGTGGAATCGGCCGAGGATCCGCGCCTGCGTCTCGGCGTTGAAGTACATCAGCGTGTTGCGGCAGGTCAGCACGTCGATCCGGGAGATCGGGGCGTCCTGCACGAGGTCGTTGCGCCCGAAGATCAACGAGCGGCGGAGGTCCTTGCGGAACACGTACCGGTCGCCGGCCCGCTCGAAGTAGCGTTCCAGCAGCTCGGGCGGGACGGCGGCGACCGCCTGCTGCCCGTAGCTGCCCTGCCGGGCCTCGGTCAGCTGTTCTTCGTCCACGTCGGTGGCGTAGAGCTTCACCCGGTCGCGGAACGCCTCCGGCCCGAGGATCTCGCAGAGCAGCATGGCGAGGGTGTACGCCTCCTCGCCGGAGGCGCAACCGGCGCTCCACAGCCGGATCGGCGTGCCGGGCGCCTTGGCCGCCACCAGCGGCTCGAGCACCTCGGCGCGCAGGTGCTCCCAGGCCTCGGGGTCGCGGAAGAAGGCGGTGACGTTGATCAGGATGGTGTTGAACAGGGCGGTGAACTCCTCGGGATGGACCTCGAGGTAGTCCTGGTACTCGTGGTAGGACGCGATCGGGATCTGGGCCATCCGCCGGTCGACCCGGCGCGTCAGGCTCGAGCGCTTGTAGCCGGTGAAATCGAAGCCCCGAAGCTCCCGCATGTGCAGCAGCAGCGCCTCGAACTGATTGTCGGCTCCATCCATGGCAACGCCTTCCCGATACCCGGCAGTCACCGTACCTCAGCCCTATTCCTGCTGCGTGGCGGTGGACGTGGCGAGCCGGGCGAGCAGGGCCCGGATCAGCTCGACGGCGCCATCGGCGTCCTCCGCCATGTGGGTGAACCGCGCGCGGTCGAAGCGTTCCCGCTGGGCCAGCCGGCGGCTGAGCGCCGACTTCTCCTCGAGGGCGCGCAGCGCCGTCCACAGGGCGCCCTCGGTCGCCACCGCCTGCTCCTCGATCAGGCTTTCGGGCGACCAGGCGTGCCCGACCCGGCAGCGGTAACGCGGCCCCGGCCGGTTCTCCAGCTCGAACATTCCCCCGCCGCAGCTCGGGCAGCCGTACACCGGCGGGATTTCGACGATCCGATCGATGGTGGGGCCGGCGAACCCGTCGATCGCGATCTCGGCGTCGGTGAGCCGGTCTTCCGCCGTCGCCGGCGGGTCGGGGATCCTCTCGGAGGTCAGCGCGGCCAGCAGCGCGCCCAGGGCGGCGGCGTCGACCACGTGGTCGGGGTCGACGCGGGCCATGACGGCGCGCGGCATCGACGGGTTCAGCGCGTCCTCGGGTCGTTGGACCACCACGACGCCGCCGTTGGCGGCCACGATCTCGGCGCCCACCGCGCCGTCGTCGCGGCTGCCCGAGAGCACGACGCCGATGACGCGCGGGCCGGCCGCGCGGGCGGCCGAGCGGAAAAGCGGGTCGACGGCGGGCCGGTGCCCGTTCTCCGACGGGCCTCGGCTGAGCCGCGCCCGGTGGTCGAGGACGAGCAGGTGATGATCCGGCGACGCGACGTAGACGTGGCCGGGGAGGAGGGGCTCGCCGTCGACCGCGGGGTGGGCCGGCAGCCGGCCGTGCCGGGTCAGGATGCGCGGCAGAGCGCTCGGGGCCTCCCGCGGCACGTGGAGCACGATCAGGACGGCGGCCGGCAGGTCAGCGGGCAGACCGCCGACCAAGGCTCGGAGCGCCTCGACCCCACCGGCCGAGGCGCCCACCACGACGATGTCGCGATGTGCCACGCCCTAAACCTCAGCGCCCCGGCAACCGGTCTGTCAATGGGACCGCTCGGCCGCCGGCGCCCGGGCCACCGCAGTGAGATTGCCGCATTGCTGAGGAATGCCCCCCGATCGCCGCGCTACACCTGCAGATCCTCCCAGGGGACCTCGACGGCGTTGCGGCGCCAGATCCGGCGGGCGAACTGTTCGAGCAACCATGGGCCGGCGGTCTCGTCACGCTCGTAGCCGAGCAGCCGGCCCCAGCGGCCCCGCACCACGATCGCGGCGACGACCCGGTTCCGGTCGTCCGTGATCAGATCGGCGATCCGGCCGTCCCCGACGCGACGGCCGATGAGGTCGCCGGCCCGTCCCCTCTTCGCGGCCGGCTCAGTCATGCCGGGCTCCGGGGATCCGCCCGATGAGATGGTCGCGCAGCCAGGTCTCCAGCGGCGGCTCGGGCAGGAGTTCGCGCGCCACCGAGAGGTGCACGGCGCTGTCGATCCTGGCGACCAGGTCGAAGCCGATCCGGATCGGCGGCTGGCCGGGCGGCTCGGACATGCGGCGGGCGATCGCCGAGATCCACCGGCCGAGGCCGCCGCCGATCCGCTCGCCGAGCGCCTGCTGGCCGAGCAGCAGGCCGGTGACGGCCGGGACGCCGCGCGCGTCGTAGGTGAGCTCGACGTCGTCGACCTTGCCGACGGGCTCGCCGTCGCGGTCGACGATCTGGCGGTCCAGCAGGTCGAAGCCGATGAGCATGTCAGCCGCCTCCCATCCGGGTGATGACCATGAGCGGGATCGCCGCGACGGCCGCGGCGAGCACGATGACGAGGAAGACGACGCCGAGGACGTTGGCCAGCTTTCCGTTGACCCGGTCGCCGAGATAGCCGCGGTCGTTGGCGACGACCAGGATCGGCAGGTACGTCAGCGGGAGCGCGACCGCGCTGAACAGCAGCGTGTACTCGGTGAGCTGAATCGGGTCGATCGTGGTGAACAACACCGCGACGCCGACCAGGATGCCGACGATGACCACGGTGTGGAAGCGGGCGGCCTCCCGCGGCCGGCGCAACTTTCCCCAGTTCCAGCCGAGATACTGCGCGACCGTGTAGCCGGTGGAGAGTCCGGTTTCCATCGCGGCGCCGAAAGTCGCCGCGAAGAAGCCGAGGATCACCACCGCCAGTCCCAGCTTGCCGAACGTCATCGCGGCCGGCAGCGCCACCTGTGACAGCGTGTCCACCGAGGTCTTCAGCGGGTGGAAAACGGCGGCCGAGGTGAGCATGAGCGCGAAAGCCAGCAGGCCACCGAGCGGGAATCCCACGAAGACGTTGACCCGGGAGGTGAGCAGATCCTTGCGGGTCCAGCGCTCCTCGACGGCACCCGACGAGAAGAAGAAGACCTCGTACGGGGTGAGCGCCGACGCGAACAGGGCGACCGCGAAGAACCAGTACGTGCCCCAGTCCTCCCCCTCGGGCGGGCCGGAATGCCACAGCTCGCCGGGATTCACGCCGAGCTTGAAGTAGGCGATGACGAAAACCACCAGGGTCAGACCGGTCAGCCCGAACACGTTCTCCAGGACGCTGAACTTCGCCCGCCACAGCGCCACCCACAGCACGAACGCGACCACCGGCACCCACAGCAGGTAGCTCACGCTGGTCGCGAGCTGCAGCGCCAGGCCGACGCCGCCGATCTCGGCGCCGAGCGTGAGCACCGTGACCAGCAGCGAACCGCCCAGGTTGGCGAGGGCGACGCGCGGGCCGAGCCGTTCCCGCACCAGATCGAAGACCGGACGGCCGCTCACGGCGCTCACCCGGCCGCTCATCTCCGCGTACGCGCATATGCCGATCACACCGACCAGCAGCACCCAGGCATGGGCGATGCCGAACCGCGCGCCCGCCTCGGCGTTCGCCACGATGTCGCCGATGTCGACGAAGCCCCCGATCGCGGTCAGGATCCCGAGGGCGACGGCCAAAAAGCGCTTCATGACGCGTACGCCGTGACGAAGTCGTCCAGTTTCCCGGCGAGCACGTCCAACTTTCGTACGCCATCGCGCAAAGCCCGGTCGTCGCGGGCCTGCGCCGTGTCGCCCAGGGTGAGCACCGCATCGGACAGCAGCGGGCTCAACTGGTCGCGCAGGGCCGCCGAACGGTCGTCGGGCGGGCCCTCGCCGGCGAACTTCTGCTGCGCGCCGGCGAGGGCTTTCGTCGCGTCGTCGTAGGCGGTGATCGCGTAGGCGGCGGTCACGTTTCCGGCCAGCTCCTGCTCGCCGACCAGCCGGCCCGTCTGGGTGGCGTCGTACGCGGCCTCGGCGACCTGGAGCATCGTCCGGCGGTACTGCTTTCCGTCGGCGGGCCGCGACATGTCGTAGGCGAATCCCGCCCACAACAGCACGACGGCCACTGCGGCGATCGCCGCCCTGCCACGCGTCTTCACGAGGCGGTCTTACCCAATGATCACCGGCGCGAAGCGCCGAGCCCGATCGCCCCGAGCCCGACCGCCAGCGCCGTGGCGCCCGCCGCGCCCAGCAGACCGTGGTGCTGTGAGGCCCAGACCTGGAGGCTGCGCTGCTTGGAGCGGTCGTCGAACTCGCCGTGGGCGCCGTAGTCCTCGCCGCTCTCGCCGTCGGCCGGCGTCCACAGGTTGCCGGGGTCGGAGGGGTCGTGCGGCTGGTCGGTCTGCTGCGAGTCGACGCCGGTGCGGGCCAGGTAGCGGTCCAGGATGCCGGGCGCGACGGCGTTCGCGAGCAGCGTGCCCGCCGTGGAGGCGCCCACCCAGTACTCGCGGCGTCCCGGGTGGTCGGCCGCGTAGACGATCGCCCGCGCCGCCACCTCGGGCTGGTAGATCGGCGGGACCGGCTGGGCGTGCCGGCGCAGCCGGGAGCGCAACCACGTGAACTGCGGGGTGTTCACCGCCGGCAACTGCACCATCGTGGTACGCACGCCGCTGCCCTCGTGCAGGAGCTCGCAGCGCAGCGCCTCGTTGAAACCCTGGATCGCGTGCTTGGCGCCGCAGTACGCGGTCTGCAGCGGGATCCCGCGGTACGCGAGGGCCGACCCGACCTGCACGATCGCGCCGCGGTCGCGGGGCTTCATGCGGGTGAGGGCGGCCCGGGTCCCGTACACGTAGCCGAGATAGGAAACCTCGGTGACCCGGCGAAACTCGTCCGGCGCGATGTCGCCGAACGGCGCGAAAACCGACGAGAAAGCGGTGTTGACCCACACGTCGATCGGGCCGAGCTCGCTCTCGACCTTCGCGGCGGCGGCGTCGACCGCTTCGAAATCGGCCACGTCGACCGGCATCGGCGCCGCCCGGCCGCCGGCCCGGGTGATCTCGTCGGCGGCCGCGTCCAGGCCCTTCTCGCCGCGCGCCAGCAGGGCGACCCGGTCGCCGCGCGCGCCGAACCGCCGTGCCACCGCCCGGCCGACGCCACCGCTCGCGCCGGTGACCACCACGACTCGCGGATCGGACATGTTTCCTCCCTCATCGGCTCTTTGTCCTCCGACGTACCCGCCCGCGGTTCGCCGAACACCAGCGCGGGCCCACCGGCCGTCATTACGCTCGGCTCGTGTTGTCAGATCGCGCCCGGCCGATCGTGAAGGCCACGCTGCCCGTGGTGGGGCAGCACATCGAGGAGATCGCCAACCGGTTCTACGCGCACATGTTCGCGGCGCATCCCGAGTTTCACGACGGCATGTTCAACCGGGGGAACCAGGCCGCGGGGTCGCAGCCGAAGGCGCTGGCGGGGTCGGTCGCCGTGTTCGCGTCGGCGATGCTGGCCGACCCGCCCGAGATCCCGGACCGGCTGCTGACCCGCATCGCCCACAAGCACGCCTCGCTGGGCATTCGTCCCGACCAGTACCAGATCGTCGGCGACCACCTGAGGTGGGCGATCGGCGACGCGCTGGGCGACGCGGTCACGCCCGAGGTGGCGGCGGCGTGGGACGAGGTCTACTGGCTGATGGCGTACGCATTGATCCGCCAGGAGCGCGGCCTCTACAGCGCCCGCGGCGTCACCCCGGAACGGGTGTGGCGGCAGTGGCGGGTGGCCGGCAAGGTGCACGAAACCGATGACGTGGTGACTTTCGTGATGCGCCGCATCGACGACCGGCCGGTGAAGACGTCGCTGCCCGGGCAGTACGTCAGCGTGCTGGTGCGGATGCCCGACGGGATGCGGCAACCGCGGCAGTACAGCCTGGTGCGGGCCGACGACGGCGAGCACCGGTATCTCGCGGTCAAGCGGGCGCAGCGCGGCGAGGTCTCGAACTTTCTGCACGACCAGGTGCACGTGGGCGACGAGTTGACGATGAGCGTCCCGTACGGCGACGTGGTCCTGGACGACTCGGGCCGGCCGGTCGTCTTCGCCAGCGCGGGAATAGGCATCGCCCCGATGGCCGGGATGATCTCGCACCTCGTGACGGCCGGCTCGCACCTCGACGTGACGGTGCTGCACGCCGACACCGAGGAGCGCTCTTTCCCGCTGCGCCGGCAGCTGGTCGAGGATCTCGCTCACCTGCCGAAATCCAACCTCTACCTCTGGTACGAGAACGGCGCCGAGACCGATCTGCCGGTGACCGCCGTCTTCGACGGGACGATGAGCCTGGGCCAGGCCGAGCTGCCCGAGGACGCCGTGTACTGCCTGTGCGGGCCGCTCGGTTTCCTGCAGGCGGTGCGCGGCGCGCTGATCGAGCGCGGTGTCGCCCCGGCCGACATCCAGTACGAGATGTTCGGCCCGGATCTCTGGCAGGCGGACAGAGAATGACCGCCGCCCTCGGATAGGACAGCGGTCATCTTCGACGGAGATCAGAGGCGGAAGCGGCCGATCACCTGCTGGAGCTCGGCGCTGATGCCGGCCAGCTCGTTGACCGCGCCGGTCGTCTCGAGCAGCGAGGACGTCGTGGCCTGCGTCGCGTTGGCCACGCCCGAGATGGTGCCGGCGATCGCCGAGCTGCCCTGGGCCGCGTCGGCGACGCTGCGGCTCATCTCGCCGGTGGTCGCGGTCTGCTCCTCGACCGCCGACGCGATGGTCAGCTGGTAGTCGTTGATGCGGGCGATGATGTGCGAGATCTCGCCGATCGCGACGACCGCGCTCTCGGTGTCGTTCTGGATCGCCTCGACCCGGCGGGAGATGTCCTCGGTCGCCTTCGCGGTCTCCTGAGCGAGGTCCTTGACCTCGGAGGCCACCACGGCGAAGCCCTTGCCGGACTCGCCGGCCCGCGCCGCCTCGATGGTGGCGTTGAGGGCGAGCAGGTTGGTCTGCTGGGCGATCGCGGTGATCGCCTTGACCACGTTGCCGATCTCGGCGCTCGAGACGCCCAGCTTGCTGACGGTGGCGTTGGTGCTCTCGGCGACACCGACCGCCTCGGACGCGACCCGGGCCGCCTCGTTCGCGCTCTGCGCGATCTCGCGGATGGAGGCGCCCATCTCCTCGCTGCCGGCCGCGAGCGTCTGCACGTTGGAGGAGACCGCGTTGGCGGCGTCGGCGACCGCGTCGGCCTGCCGCGCGGCCTCGCTCGCCGACCCGCCGATCCGGTCGGTGCTGCCGGTCAGCTGCTGGGTGCTGTGGCCCAGGGCGGCCGAGCTGTCGGTGAGTTTGCCGACGACCTCGCGCAGGCCGTCGCGGGCCTCGTTGACGGCCACCGCCATCGCGCCCAGCTCGTCGCGGGCCCGCACCTCGGCCGGCACCGACAGGTCGCCCTCGGCCACCGCGGCCAGCGAGTCCGAGACGCTGCCCAGCTGGCGCATGATCACCCGGCAGACGAACGTCGCGATGCCGAGCGCCGCGATCAGCGCCACCACCATCACGATGACCAGCTCGGTACGGCCGCCGGTGTACTCGCTCTCGGCTTCGGCGGCCATCTGCGCCGACTCGTTGTCCTCGACCTGCTGGAGGTCGCCGACGGCGGTCTTGAGGTCGGTCTGGGTCTGTCCCCAGACGGCGGCGATCTTGTCGGCCGCCGGGCGTTCGAAGCCGGTCGGCGCGGTCTCGCCGAACAGCACGACGTCGCGCATGGCCTGGTAGTACTGGTACTTCTCGCCGACCGTGGCGGCCGCGGTGGTGCTCGCCGCCGAGCCGGCCGCCAGCGTCTGGTAGTTCTCCAGCGCCGCCAGGAACCGGGCGTCGGCGTCCTCGATCTGCGAGCGGTACTTGGCCTTGCCCTCGGCGGTCGTGTTCATCTTCCAGCCGAACAAGAACTGGAAACCGTCGCCGGAGGCGCCGCGCAGCGTGCTGAGCTGGACGAGCGCGTCGACGTGCCGCGCCTTCATCTGCTTGATCTCGTCGTTGAGGCTGTCCATCCGGGCGATCCCGAGTGCGCCGATGGCCAGTGCGGCCACGGCGACGACCAGCACCGACACGTAAATCTTGGTACCGACGCGGAAGTCGGCAAGCCGACCTGCTATCGGGTTGCGCCTGGCCGTGACCTGCACGGTGCCCAGATCGACCTTCATCCCGCTCGACCCTTCCCGGAGTCCGTTTTCGCCCACATTGATCGGCACCGGGCGAGCTCGGTTGAGGGGTCAGACAAATCGCGGACTTTTGATACTGTCCTCCGCTATGGCCGAGTTCTTCCAGGTCGAGCTGGACACGCTCGCCCAGTACGTGACGACGTTGCAGCAGGCGCAGCAGCAACTCGCCGACCTTCCGAAGCTGCTCTCCGGCAACGACACCCAGCTGGGCAACGGCAAGCTCAACGACACTGCCGAGGATTTCCAGAAGTGCTGGGAGTACGGCGCGAAGCAGCTGGGCGAGCTGGTCACCGAGACCACCGGCGCGGTGCGCGACGTGCAGCAGGCGTACACCGGCACCGACAAGGCGGTCTCCGACGCGGTGACCACCCTCAAGCAGCCCCTCGGCATGATCAACCAGGCTTTCTAGGAGCTTCCGCGATGGCACCCGTCGACATCGTCCGGCCCGGCTCCGCGCTGGCCACCGAGCCCGGCCTGGCCACCGCGCTCGCCGCCGCCATCCCGCCGCTCGAGGCCGCGGCCGCGTCCGGCGGCAAGGCGGAGAAGAGCGCGCTGGCCAACGCGAACGACACGTACTCGCTGCTGGCGGCTCTGCCGTGGCAGCGGGCGAACTACCGGATCGGGCACTGGGCGTCCGAGGCGACCGTCTGGAAGGCGTTGCTCACCTTCGACGCCTGGGAGTCGTACCGATGGCAGCGCAACGAGGAGCGGTTCCAGGTGCTCGACCCCCACGGCGGGCGGCGGCTGGGCGAGCTGTACTCGCAGGCCGAGCTGCGGCGGATGAACGGCAAGCCGTACGCGGCGCCCGAGCTGATCGTGCCGCCGGGCGGGACCCTCGAGTTCGCGGGCGACCCGGCCACCATCGGCGTCTACCGGCCGCCGGGCGGCGGCGCCGACTCGATCCGGTTCAGCTGGAACCCGTACCTCAACAACGAGGTGCTGAGGGACGGCATCGCGGCGCTGCGCGCGGGCACGGCCGACCGCCTGCCGCCGCCGTACCAGTTCGTCGACTGGGACCTGCTCGACAAGTACCGGGTGTGGTTCACCGAGTCGCGCGACAAGCCGGGCGGGAAGGCGCCATGGGCGTCCGAGGCGCGGCTCTACCGTCCGGGCGGCCCGCCGCGATTCGGCAAGTCTCGCTAGAAAGGCGCGGTATTCATGGGGGCCACCACGGCGTACCCAAACCTGGGTTTTGATCCTTGCCCGGGCTCGGTCGAGAGCGTGTCGTCGCTCGAGCAGCGCATCTCCACCGCCGCCGCGTCGATGCGGCAGGCGAACGACCTGATGAGCCGGCTGCGCTCCGACAACTCCTCGGTGTGGCAGGGGCAGGCCGGCGAGGCCTTCCGGCAGCACCTCAACTCGACGCTGATCGAGGACCTGGGCAAGGCCAACCAGTCGCTCAACCAGGCGGTCACCACGCTGCACGGCTGGGGCGTCTCGCTCGGCGGTTTCCGGCAGCGCGCGACCGCCCTCGAGCAGGAGGCGGCGCAGGCCAATCAGGAGGCCGAGGCGGCCCGGTCACGGCATCGGCAGGCCGCCGGCAATCCCGACCTGCAACTCGCCGGGCAGTACTTCAGCACCGACGCCGAGCTGCAGAGCGCGCAACGCCGGCTCGACAACGCCGCGCTCGCGCTGCGCAACGCGACGACGGACCTCAATGCGGCCGAAGACAGACTCGAGGGCGTACGCCGCAAGGCGCGCGACCTCAACGACGAGTGGGACGACGCGTCCAACCGGGCGGCCGGCGAGCTCCAGCACGCCGCCGAGTTCGCGCCGCACAAGCCCGGCCTGCTCAGCCGGCTCGGGCACGGCATCGCGCACGCGGTCGACGCGGTCGGCGACTGGGTGACCGACCACCTCGACGACATCCACGCGGTGCTCAGCACGGTCTCGGCGGTCGCCGGCCTGATCGCGCTCTGCACCCCGCCGCCGATCGACGCGATCGCGCTCGGCGTCTCGCTGGTCGCCGGGGCCGGCGCGCTGGTCACCACGCTCGCCGACCCGAAGGTTCGCGGCGACCTCGGCGAGATCCTGCACGGAAACTTCTCCGGAAACTGGGGCTCGATGCTGCAACTGGGCGGTGACGTGATCGGCCTGGTGCCCGGCGTCGGCGTGGCGACCAAGTCGGTGAAGGCGGGCGGCGAGCTGTTCGCCGAGGGCGCCCGCGGCATGCCGACGATCGTCGACATCGCCAGCAACGTGGCGCACGACCCCGGCATCGTGATGAGACAGGTCGCCAAGATCCCGAAGATCGGCGACGCGCTGGAGGGCATGAAGCTGCTCGAACCGGGCGCCGCATCGATACCGGGGGCGACGGCGGACATGCTCAACTTCGTCAACAAGACCGTCGGCTCGGCCAAGAAGACCATCACCACGACCTGGGACGGAGTGACCGGTGGCGGAGACAACTGAGATCCCGGTCTGGCTGTCGATCCCGACGGGGTACGCCGAGCTGCCGCTGGACGACATCGCGTCCACCGTCGACGTCACCCGGCGCCTGGTGGACGAGCTCGGTACCGACGAGCAGCGCGAGGCGGGCGAGTTCGTGTTCAGCTCGCTGTACTTCTTCCTGTCGGCGCTGGCCGAGCGCAACGCCGTCTACTGCGGGATCGGCCGCCACCTGTCGGCCCTGAACAACCAGCTGATCACGTCGTCGCTGGTCGTCACCGTGATGGACTTCCCGGGCGAGCGCAACCCGCGGCTGGTGCTGCGCGACCTGCTGATCGGCAAGACCCGCGCGCACGAGACCGGCCAGGCCGACATCGTCGACCTGCCGCGCGGGCCGGCCGCGTTCTTCGAGCACACGCTGGCGCTGCCCAATCCGGCGACGGCCGGGGCCGAGGTGCCGGTGTGGCAGCTGGAGGCGTTCGTCCCCTCGCCCGCCGGGGATCGCCTCGTGACGATCGAGCTGTCCACGCCGTTCGCGGAGCACGGGCCGCAGTACCGGACGATGGTGGTCGAGATGGCCAACGGGGTGGCTTTCGAGCCGCCGGCGCCGGCCGACCCGCTCGCGGCGCTGCTCGGCTGAGCTTTCAGCTCGCGGACTTCTTGACGAGCTCGGCCGGGATCTCCAGGCCGGCCGCGCCGAACACCTCTTCCTCCTCGACCTCGCGGACGCTCAGCGCCACCGGGCGGCTGCGCGGCAGCGCCAGCGCCACCAGGATCGCGGCCGCGCCGGCCAGGGCGGCGCCGACGATGAAGATCCAGACGTACTGTGACTCGTGCGGCAGCGGCGCGCCGGGGATCAGGTTGCGGGTGAGCATGGTGACGACGAACGCGGTGCCGATCGACATGCCGACCGAGCGGGCGATCGAGTTCACGCTGTTGGCGATGCCGGTCTCCGCCGGGGTGACGTGCTGGATCAGCAGGGCGGGCAGGGCCGCGTAGCCGAACATGACCGCCGTGTTGACGATCGCGGCGCCGGCGATGACCTCCCAGGTCTCGTCGTGCAGGACGGCCAGCATCGCGAAACCGAGCAGGGCGAGCGCACCGGAGATGACCAGCGCGGCCTTCGCGCCGAAGCGGCCGACCAGGCGGCCGCCGAGCGGGGCCGTGATCACGCCACCGGCGGTGCCGGGCAGCAGGTAGACGACGCCGGCGGCGAGGACGGTCGAGCCGAAGCCGTAGCCGGTCGGGCCGGGCGGGGTCTGCACCAGGTACGACACCGCGAGGAACACCGCGAACATCGAGAAACCGAGGAACAGACCGGCCGCGTTGGCGATCACGATCGGGCGGTGGGTGAGCATCCGGGTGGTGACCAGTGGCTGGCTGATGCGGCGCTCGATGACCACGAAAATCGCGAAGACCACGATCGCGGCGACGAGCGATCCGATCACCCGGGCCGAGCCCCAGCCCCAGTCGTTGCCCTCCTCGAGCGGCAGGATCAGCAGCACGAGCGCCAGGCCCAGCACGGCGGCGCCGACCCCGTCGAGGCGGCCGGTCGCGACGGCTTTCCGCCTCGGAAGGCAGGAGACGCCGGCGATGCCGACGGCGCTGAGCACGGTGGCCAGCCAGAACAGCTGGTGGTAGTCGCCGCCGTTCTGCATCAGCAGACCGGTCACCGTGAGCCCGAGGCCGGCGCCGACCGCGAGCATGCCGCTGACGATGGCCATCGCGCCGGTGAGCTTCGCGGGCGGCAGCTCCTCGCGGAGCACGCCGATCGACAGCGGGAACAGCCCGAAGCTGGTGGCCTGCGCGACGCGGGCGACGATCAGCAGCGGCAGGCTCGTGGTGGCGGCGGCCAGGACCGAGCCGGCCAGCACGACCACCAGCACGCCGAGCATGACCGGGCGGCGGCCGTGCAGGTCACCGAGGCGGCCCAGCATCGGCGTGAACACCGCGGCCGCGAGCAGGTTGGCGGTCACCACCCAGCTCGCGGCGGTGGCCGAGACGCCGAGGTCCGCCTGGATGTTCGCGACGACCGGGACGACCAGCGTCTGCAGGGCGGAGACCAGCAGGACGGCGTACGAGGCGACCGGGAGTGCCAAGCGCTTGGGCATGCGCCGAACCTAGATCCGCTGCCGACGATTCTCAACACCGTGTCGAAAACACAGGATGTGACGTCGATTGCACCCGACAGGGGAAATGTACGATCGTCGCGTGCCTGCCGCCGGAAGCCGCCGCGCCCCCACCAAGGGCGATCAGCGTGAACTCGCCCTGCTCGACGCCGCCCGGTCCGTCTTCCGCGAAAAGTCCATCAGCCAGGTCACCATCGACGAGCTGGCCGGCGCGGCCGGGATCGCCCGGTCCGGCTTCTACTTCTACTTCGAGTCCAAGCAGGCGCTGCTCGCCGCGCTGGTCGATCAGGTCGTCGGGGAGGCCGACGAGGAGATGGCCGAGTGGCTGGCCGCCGACGGGCTCGACCGCGGGGCCCTGCGCCGCGGGTTGCAGCAGGCGCTGGCCCGCTGGATGGTGGACGGGCGGTGGCTGCGCGAGGCGTTCATCGCGCCCGACCCCGGCCCCGACATGCTTCAGGTGCGGGAGCGGCTGTTCACCACCGGCTGCACGCTGTTCCGCGCGCGCATCGAGCGCGACGTGCGGGCGGGGCTGCCGGTGAGCGGCCCGCCCGAGTTGGTCGCGACGATGGTGCTGCACCTGCGCAACATGACTTTCGCCGACGCTTTCGCGAAACCGTCGCAGTACACGCCGGACGAGTTGCTCGACACGCTCACCGACGCGATCTTGCGATTGGTCTACGGCACTACGCCGTAAATACCAGGAAACCCGCGCCACCAGCAGGCCGATGTTGAGGCCGATCAGGCGGGCCTCGCCGCGCGCATGCTGACCCTGACCTTGCGAAACCTGGAACGCGACGGCCTGGTCTCGCGGACGGTCCACGCCGAGGTCCCGCCGCGCGTCGAGTACGAGCTCACGCCGACAGGCCGGAGCCTGCTCCCGCCGGCGCTGGCCCTCGCGGGCTGGGCGATGGAACACGTGCCGCACATCGAGGCCGGCCGCGCGGCGTACGAATCCAGAAAACCCTGAGCGGCGGGGGCTCAGCGGTTGCGCCACCGGGGCTTGCGCTTCTGGGCGAACGCGGTCAGGCCCTCCATCGCGTCCTCGCTGATCATCAGGTCGTCGAGGGCGGGGCTGTGGTGGGTGACCGCGTCGACCACGTCGGGGATGCCGCGGGTCTCCTCCATGACCTGGAGCGAGATGCGCACGCTCGTCGGTGACGACTCGAGGATCTCGGCGGCCAGCTCGCGCGCGCCGTCGAGGGCCCGGCCGGCGCCGGTGACCCGGTTGACCAGGCCGTGGGCGAGACTTTCCGCGGCGGTCAGGCGGCGGCCGGTCAGGATCATCTCGTTGGCGAGCTTCGCCGGCACCGTACGCGGCAGCCGCACCACTCCCCCGGCGCCGGCGATGAGGCCGACCTTCACCTCGCTGAGCGCGAATTTCGCGGTCTCGTCGGCGACGACCAGGTGGCAGGCGAGCGCGATCTCGCAGCCGCCGCCCATGGCGAAGCCGTTGACCGCGGCGATGACCGGCTTGGGCATGCTGCGCCGGCTGGTCAGACCCGCGAAACCGTTCTTCGGCACCCACATCGGCTTGCCGCTCGCCGAATAGATGAGGTCGTTGCCGGCGCTGAAGGCCTTGTCGCCGGCTCCGGTGAGGATCGCCACCCACAGGTCAGGATCGGCGAAGTAGGCGTTGAACGCATGGTCGAGCTCGTCGTTCGCCATCGGGTGCAGGCTGTTGCGCGCCTCCGGCCGGTTGATCGTGACCTCGAGGAGGTGCCCGTCCTTCTTGACCAGGATGTGCTCGTAGCGCTCGCGCAGCACGGCCGGCGGGGCCGGGAACAGCGAGTCCATCGTGGACGGGTCGAGCGTGACCCGATTGCCGAAACCGAACGACCTTGCGTACACGCGCTTGCCGATCGGCTCGTCGGTGGCGAGGAGGTCGAGCGTCGCGGCGTCGCGGTCGTCGGTGCGGGCGACGAACCGCCGCCCGTCGTCGTCGAGGCGGCCGATCACGATGCCGGTGCGCTTCCCGTCGCGGCCGTGCTTGATCGTGTACGTCTTGACGGTCGCCCAGCCGTCCGCCTGCCGGGCCTGTTCGGGCGCGGGCCACGCGTCGATCTCGGCCTGCAGCGCCGCGCTCCGGTCGGCTCGCCACGGCGAGGGCGTGGTCGTGTAGACGCCCACCGAGTACTTGCTCATGCTGCCGCCGTTGGCGCCCACTAACCCGTAGCTGCCTTTTGTTTCCCGCGCGCGCCGGACAGTTTCAGCGATAGCGTGCATAGAGTAGTTGTTGCCGGCGCCGCCGAAGAACGGCAGCCCGCCGGTCAGGGTCAGCCCGCGCGGGTCGTCGGCCGCGAGCCCGAAGGCGTCGGCGACATTGAAGACCGGCGCCGGGAAACAGCTGTACAGGTCGATGGTCGCGATCTCGTCCATGCCGACGCCGGCCACCTCGAGGGCGTGCCGCGCGGCCATCGCCGAGGCCGGCGAGACGGACAGGTCGGCCCGGTCCATCAGGTTGCGTTCGCGCAGGTCGGCGTGGCCGGGCAGGAAGACCCACTTCTCGGCCGGGATGCCCAGCCGGCGTGCCTCGGCGACCGAGGTCAGCAGCACCGCGGCGCCTTGGTTCACTTTTTCGCGGGCGACCACGTAGCGGGTGTACGGGTCGGCGATGGGACGGTTCGCCCCGGTGGGCGTGACCAGTTCCGCCGCGGTGCGCTCGACCGGCGCCGAAGAGTGCGGATTTTCCGCGGCCACGCGCGTGAACGGGGCGAAGAGCGCGCCGATCGCCGCCGCGTACTCGTCGCGCGAAAGCTTGAGCCGCGCACGCCGCGCGTTGTCGAAGAGCGCGTACTGGCTGGGCGCGTCGGTCAGCCCGTGCGCGGCCTGATGCATGCTGACCAGCCCGCGCAGCCCATAGCCTCGGTCTTCCAGGTCGCCGTCGGCGTGCTCGGAGAAGTCGGGCTTGTCGCCGGCATTGGCCAGTTTCTCGATGGTGGAAATCGCCTCGGAG
Source organism: Actinoplanes sp. NPDC051513 (assembly GCF_044454685.1). Classification (NCBI taxonomy): domain Bacteria; kingdom Bacillati; phylum Actinomycetota; class Actinomycetes; order Micromonosporales; family Micromonosporaceae; genus Actinoplanes; species Actinoplanes sp. NPDC051513. The sequence goes on along the minus strand of NZ_JBITDW010000002.1, from coordinate 624,853 downwards.
CCGAAAATCAGCACGGTGGTGGAGGCGCCGCCCGCCGCGATCGTCGCGGCGAACTCGTTCACCAGGTGCTGCGGACTCTGCCCGCCCGCGACCTCCAGCACCGCGCGCCGGGGCTCGGCGCCGACGCGGCGAGCGACCGAGCGCGGAAAGTTGTCCGAGCGTCCCAGCGGCGCCCGCGCCATCGGCATCGAGTTCTCGAACTGCCGCGTGCCGGCCACGGTGTCGATCGCGGCGGCCACCTCGGCCGGGTCGGCGCCGGTGTCGGCGATCGCCTCGCGGGCGGCATCTGCGGCCAGTTCCACCGGCGATCGCCGCTGGTAACCGGGATCGTCGAGGCGCTCGGAGGACTGCCCCACACCCACCACGATCGGGGTGCGCGGGTCGAGGTCGTCGAGGTCCGATGTCATGCACGTCTCCAATATTGAACGCTTCCCGTTCACTTATTCCGACTGTATCCTGACGGGAACCGTTCAGCAATGAACAGCCCGAAGGATGGCCACGATGAGCGTCACGCCGTCACAGCCCGGAAGGCCCCGGGACCCGGAGGTCGACCGGCGGATCGGCCAGGCCGCCCTGGACGTCTTCGGCGACGCCGGCTGGGCGGGTTTCGCGATGGAGGCGGTCGCGAAGCGCGCCGGCGTCGGCAAGGCGTCCCTCTACCTGCGCTGGAACAGCAAGGAGGCGGTGCTCACCGACGCGCTGACGCTGGGCCTGCCCAAGGTCGCCGACGTCGACACCGGCACCCTGCACGGCGACCTGGTCGAGCTGGCGACCCAGATGCTCGACCTCTACCTCGGCCCCTGCAGCCGCGCCGCGATGCGCCTGAACCTCGAGGCGGCGAGCATCCCGGGCGTCGCCGAGCACTACGAGGCCATGCGTACGGCGCAGGTCCTGGCCGCCCGCGCGATCGTGCGCCGCGGCATCGACCGGGGCGAACTGCCCGCCGGCACGCCGGTCACGCTGCTGCTCGACACGCTGGTGGGCGGCGCCATGATGCACGTCCTGACCACCCCCACCGGCAAGCGAGCGGCGCTGGCGAACGACACGGCCTCGTACGCCCAGCGCCTGGTCGACTTCCTGCTGCATCCGGTCAGCGCATGATCATCACCGGAACGGACCAGCACGAGGCCTGGCAGCGGCGCGTCCTCCCGCCGGTCGAGCAGGTCCGGCCCGGCGTCTGGTCGATCCCCGTCCCGATCCCCGGCAGCCCGCTGCGATACACGCTGAGCTACGCGTTCCTCGACGACGGCGGCGTCCTGCTGGTCGACCCGGGCTGGGACTCCGCCGAGAGCCGGGCCGCGCTGACCGCCGGCCTCGGCATCGCGGGCGCCTCGGTCGCCGAGGTCACCGGGGTCGTGGCCACCCACGTGCACCCCGACCACCACGGGCTCAGCGGGTGGGTGCGCGAGCGCAGCGGCGCCTGGATCGGCATGCACCCCGCCGAGGCCCGCGCGCTTCCGGGACGCATGTGGCGCGATCTCGATCCGGCAACCGACCGCGCTTGGCTGCTGCGGCACGGCGTACCCGAAAGTGTCGTTCCGGAAATCACCATGGACCCGGCGAAGATGGCGACCGTCCTCGGCATGGCCGAGCCCGACCGCGCCATCGAGGACGGCGACCTGCTGCCGCTGGCCCGCCACGAGGTGCGCGCGGTGTGGACGCCGGGGCACACGCCCGGCCACCTCTGCCTGCACGACGCGGCGGCGGGCGTCCTGCTGACCGGCGACCATCTGCTGCCCCGGATCAGCCCGAACATCGGCGTGCACGACGACGACGGCGACCCGCTCACCGACTACCTCGACTCGCTGGAGCAGGTCGCCAAGTTCGCGGCGGACGAGGCGTTGCCGGCGCACGAGTACCGATTCCGCGAGATCGACGACCGCGCAGCCGCCCTGATCCGCCACCACGACGAGCGCGGCCTCGAGATCGTCCAGGTGATCGGCGACCTCGGCGCGCCGGCCGCGTGGCAGATCGCGGCCGGGCTCACCTGGTCGCGGGGCTGGGACGCGCTGCAGGGCATGCTGCGGCGGATGGCCCTCGCGGAAACCCTCGCCCACCTGCACCATCTGGCCGCGACCGGCGTCGTCCGCGCCTCGGACGACGAGAACGGCGGGCCGGCCCGCTGGCGTACGCGTTAGGCCGGGTTTCGCGCCGCGGCGCCGGTCGCGAAACCCGGACGCGGGTGGCGTGTTTCGCGTCGGCAGCGCCTCGCGGGCCGGCTTGACCTCAGATTTCGAGAACGCCGGACGCCCAGCGCTCCCGGACCGCGCCGACCAGGCCGCCGACCACCCGGTCGGCGGCGCGGGCGGCCAGCCAGACCAGGCCCAGCCGGAACGCCGGCCCGTCGATCAGCGGCACGATCGCGAACGCCGGATCGTCGAAGATGCGCGACGAGCCGCCGGTGTCGGGGTGCAGCGTGAACGTGAGGTCGCCGGTGCGGCGCACGTGGCCGGCGAGCATCGCGGAGTCGGCCCCCGCGAGCAGGCGGAAATGCCGCAGGCCGCGGCTCACCAGATCGTCGCGCAACTGCTGCATCGCCAGCGGCTGAAGGGTGATCGGGAACGTCACGACGATCCGCTCGGTCAGGTCGGCGAGGGACAACTCGTCGTGGACGGCCAGGGGGTCGTCGCGGCGCATGGCGACGAAGAAGCGGTACGACGCCAGCGGCAGCGCCGCCATCGCCGGATCGTCGACCGGCAGGTGCACCACGGCGGCGTCGAGCTCGCCGCGGCTCAGCGCGGGCAGCAGGTCGGAGGAGGGCGCCAGCGTGACGTCGACGCGGCGGCCCGGGTTTCCCTTCTCGGCGCACTCGACCACCGCGTCGAGGACGCCGGGCGGCGAAAGGTGCGAGCCGCCGAGGTGGACCACCCTGCTCTCGCCGGCGGCGACCAGCTGGATCTCGCTGCGCAGGCGGTCGAACTCCGCGAGCAGCGGCGGCACGCGGCGGGCCAGCTCGACGCCGGCCGGGGTGAGCTCGATCTGGTGGTAGCCGCGGACGAAGAGCTCGGCGCCCAGCTCGCGCTCGAGGTCCTTGACAATGCGGCTGACCGGGGAGGCGGTCATGTGCAGCCGCTCGGCCGCCCGGCCGAAATGCAGCTCCTCGGCGACCGCGAGGAAGCAGCGCAGCTGCGGGATGTCCATGGCAGCCAGTCTGACGTTACTGAACGGTGACCGGCAAAGAATTCAGGTGACACGTTGCCGGGAGCGGCACGTAACGTGCGCGAAACAGTTCTTTACGAAAGCCCGGCGTCGCGGCGACCCTGTGACCTACCGCACCACGCCGCTGGGAGGCCGCCATGGACGACAATCTGCCGCTGACCGGGGTCCGGGTCATCGATCGCACCGACGGGCTCGGGGAGACCACCTCGCGGCTGCTGGCCGACCTGGGCGCCGACGTGATCCGGGTCGAGCCGGCCTCGGGCGCCGCATCACGGCGGCGGGAGCCACTGGTCGACAGCGTGAGCCTCTACTACGCCACGCACAACGCCAACAAGCGTGCGGTCGTCGTCGACGACGAAAACTTTCTCCGCCTGATCGACACCGCCGACATTCTCGTCACGAACGCGAAAGACGACATCGCCGCGCTGCGCTCCCGGAAACCCGGCCTGGTCATCGTGGCGATCACCGACTACGGGCTCACCGGGCCGTACCGGGACTGGCAGGCCACCGAGTGGACGCACCTCGCGCTCGGCGGCGTGCTGTCGCGCTCGGGGCTGCCGGGACGGGAGCCGCTGCTGCCGCCCGGATCCATGGCGTACGAGTCGGCATGCGCGCAGGCGGCGTGGGCGGCGCTGGCCGCATACTTCGGCGGGACCGGCGACCTGGTCGACGTGTCGGTCTACGAGGCGACCGCGCAGGTGCTCGACCCCGGCTTCGGCATCGGCGGCAGCGCCACCGGCGGGGTGCCGGCCGCGAACGGGCCGCGCGGGCGGCCCGACGCCCGGCACCTCTACCCGATCTTCCGCTGCGCGGACGGCTGGGTGCGGATCTGCGTTCTCGCGCCGCGCCAGTGGCAGGGCATGTTCACGTGGCTCGGAAAGCCGGACGAGTTCGCCGACCCGGCGCTGGCGAATCTCGGCAGACGTTTCGCGGCGGCCGGAAAGATCTACCCCGCCATCGGAAAACTTTTCGCCGCCCGAACCCGCGACCAGATCGTCGCCGAGGGACAGGACCATGGCGTCCCTACGGCCGCGCTGCTCTCCCCCACCGAGGTGTTGCAGGCCGCGCAGTTCACGGACCGGCGGGCGTTCACCTCGGTTGACGGGGTGCTCATGCCCAACGGGTACGTCGAGGTGGACGGTCGCCGCGCCGGGATCCGCACGCCGGCCCCCGCGCACGGCCAGGACACCGCGGCGGTGCTCGGTTCGCTGACACCCGTCGCTCCCGGCGCCGCTGGGACAGACCGGAAACGGCCGCTGGCGGGGCTGCGCGTTCTCGACCTCGGCGTCATCGTGGTCGGCGCCGAGCTCGGCCGCCTCTTCGCCGACATGGGCGCCGAGGTCATCAAGGTGGAGAACAAGGCCTTCCCGGACGGCAGCCGGCAGACTTTCGACGGCTCGGCGATGAGCCCCTCGTTCGCGTACGGGCACCGCAACAAGCTCGGCATCGGGCTGGATCTCCGCTCACCCGAGGGCATCGCGCTCTTCAAGCGGCTCGTCGCCGAGTCCGATGTGGTGGTCTCCAACTTCAAGCCCGGCACCATGGAGTCGCTGGGCCTCGGGTACGAGGAGCTGGCCGCCATCAATCCCGGGATCGTCGTCGCCGACTCCAGCGCGTTCGGGCCGACCGGGCCGTGGAGCCGGCGGCTCGGGTACGGGCCGCTGGTGCGGGCGTCGACCGGGCTCAGCGGGCTGTGGCGCTACCGGGACGACGAGGACAGCTTCAGCGACGCGTCCACGATCTATCCCGACCACGTCGCCGCGCGGATCGAGGCGGTCACGATTCTGGCGAAACTTGTGGCGCGGCGCCGCACCGGGCGCGGCGGGACGGTCAGCGTGGCCCAGGCCGAGGTCATTCTGGGGCAGCTGTCGCACCAGCTGGCGCTCGAATCGGTACGGCCGGGGTCGCTCGCCGGCGGCGCGGCCGGCGACGCGCCGCAGGGGCTCTATCCGTGCGCGGGCGACGACGAATGGTGCGTGGTGACCGTGCGCGGGGACGACGATTGGCGACGGCTCGCCGCCGTACTGGAAACTGATCTTGATCTGCCGGCCGCGGGTGACCGGATCGCTCACCGCGAGCAGATCGATGCCCTGGTTTCGGCGTGGACGTCGGCGCGGTCGCCGCGCCGGGCGATGGCCGAGTTGCAGGAGGCCGGGGTGCCCGCCGCGATGATGCAGCGGGTACCGGAGCTGCTGGACGACCCGCATCTGGCCGACCGCGGTTTCTTCCGCACGATGCGCCATCCGCGGATCGCCGAGCCGATGCCGGCCGAAAGCGCGCCCGCCGTCTTTCAGCGCGTCGAAAACCCGGAGCTGAAGCCGGCGCCGCTGGCCGGGGAGCACTCCCGCGAGGTCCTCGCGCGGGTGCTCGGCATGGCGGCCGAGGAGATCGACGCGCTGATCGCCGCGGGCGTGGTCGAGCAGCACGCCGACATGGAGCGGATCTGAGGGGCTGGACGACCGAGGTCTCAAGCGTCTCGGGCAAGCCAGGCCGAGTCGAGCGCCCGGTCGATCACTCGGCGCCAGCCGGCCGGGACCGCGGGGTCCCGGCTGGCGGTGCCGGCCAGCCAGAGCAGGCTGAGCAGATCGTCCTCGGTGAAATCCGGCGAGAGCGAACCGTCGCGGTGCGCGTCGCGAACCAGGGAACGGCCCAGCTCGGTCGAGACCGCGCAGATGTCGTGCAACGCCACCGCGTCGGGAAAACGCCGCAGGAGAGCGTCGCTGAGGGCCGGGTCGCCGTGCTGCAGCTCGATCATGCCGCGGACGAAAGTTTCCAGACGGGTGCGCGGCGTGGGCAGCGCGGTCACCTCGGCGGCCAGGTCGCGCAGGCGGGCGCCGACCACGTCGGGGACGACCGCGTCGATGAGGCCCTCGCGGCAGCCGAAGTGGTTGTACAGCGTGCCGATGCTGACCCCGGCCATCCGCGCGATCTCGTAGAGCGACGCGTCGAGGCCTTTCGCCAGGAACTGTTCGAGGGCGGCCAGGCGCAGCCTGGCAGCATTGTCGCGCGCGTCGCGCCGTGGCGCTCTCGTTGCCGGCATGCCCGCCCCTCATGTTGAGTAGGTGCTCAAGTTAGTGCTACTTTTTTCTTGAGCGGTACTCAACTTTACCGGAAGGCGGCCGCATGCTCACCATCGACGTCTGGGCGGATGTTCTCTGCCCGTGGTGCTACCTCGGCGAGGAGCGCCTGAGCAAGGCCGTCGCGCAGTCACCGCACGCCGCCGATATCAGCCTGAAGATCCACACGTTCCAGCTCGACCCGGGGTCTTCCACGGTCGCCACCCCTCTGCTCGACTACCTGTCGAAGAAGATGGGGATGTCCACGGCGCAGGCCCGCTCGATGGAGGAGGGCATGGCGCGGATGGCGGCCGAGGACGGCCTGGCCTACGAGCTCGATCGCCCGGCCGCGAGCACCCTCGACATGCTGCGCCTGGTGCAGCTCGGCAACGAGCACGGCGTCGGCTGGGACTACCTGCGGGCGATGCAGGCCGAGGTCTTCGGCGGAAACTTCGACGCGTACGAGCACGGCACGCTGACGAAACTCGGCGAGCAGCTCGGCATCCCCGCCGACGAGATCCGCGACGTGCTGGCCACCGACCGGTACGCGGACGCCGTACGCGCCGACCACAACGAGGCCATCAGCCTGGGCGCGCGGGGTGTGCCGTTCACGGTGCTGGGCGGGCGGCTCGGCATTCCGGGCGCGGTCGCCACCAAGCAGTACGCCGCGGCGATCAAGCAGGCGTGGGGACAGGTCAATGCGGCCGGATGACGCCCCGCCGCTGCAGCTCATCGTGGTCGAGGGCGGCAGCTGGTGCGACCCGGAGACCGGCGTGTGCGCGCCCGCGGACAAGCAGCTCCTCGACCGGGCGAGCGAGCCGGCCAATGCCCCGGTGGAGGCCGCCGAGGCCGACCCGCGAGCGGAGGCCTAGCGGCCTCCCCGGATCAGGGGACGACCGTCACCGGCCAGCGGCCGGCGCGCACGAGCTTGACGGCGAGCGATCCCATGACCCGGTGCAGCAGCTTGGTCGAGCGGCCCACGATCACCGCGTCGGCGTGGACCTGCTCGGCCACCTCGATCAGCTCGGCATAGGGCTCGCCGGTGCGCACGACCAGCTCGACGTCGAGCGCCAGCAGGGAGACGCGCTGCTCGACGGCCGTGCGCAGTTCCCGCTCGATCTGATCCTGCGCGTCGATCACCGCGACCACGGCGCCGGCCAGCGGCAACGCCGGCGAGGCGAGCTTGCGGACGTAGACGACGACCAGCCGTGAGCCTTGCCGGCGGGCGAGGCCGGCCGCGTACGCGGCGGCGTGCAGCGACGAGTCGGACCCGTCGATGCCCACGACGATGGTGCCGGGCCCATCGGCGCACCGGTCGGGAATGGGCCGGGCCCGTGGCCGCAGCTCGTCGTCGATCATGGCCTTCTCCGCTCGGAGGCGACGATCCACTGTATTACGGACGAAAGGCGTTCAACAACAGCCCCGGCGGGTCAATCGCCGAGACTCGGCGGATGCGGGCGCCGCAGCTCCGGTGGGATCAGCTCCACCAGCTGGTCACGCCGCACCGGCAGGTCGAGCAGGCTCAGCTTGATCCGGCTCCGGCTGGCGTGCTCGCTGGCCGACAGCCGCACCACCTGTGCCGCATTGGCCCGCAAGGCCGCCGTCACCCGCTCGCCGTGCGCCGGCTCCCCCGCCGCGATCCCGTCCACATCAACGGCGATCGGTCCGCTCTCCCTGGCCACCGACAGCGTCACCCGGTCTCCCGCGCCCAGCACCACGGGACGGCCGATCCCCGCCATCGGCGCGACCGGAGTGATCACGAACGACTGCGACGACGGCGACAGCACCGGCCCGCCCGCCGCGTAGTTGTAGGCCGTGGACCCGGTGGGCGTCGACACGATCACGGCGTCGCCGCGGTAGTACCCGTACCGCAGCCCGTTGACGGCCAGGTCGACCGAGACCGCCCCCGAACGGCCCGCCCGGCCCAGGACCAGGTCGTTGAAGCCGTACCGGATGGGCAGCGACCCGACGTCGAGGCAGGCGTGCTGCTCGATGGTGAAATCGCCCTCCTCGAGGCGCGAAAGCGCCGACGGAAGTTGCGCCGGCGCCACCTCGACGAGGAAGCCGAGATTGCCGTGGTTGACCCCGAGCACCGGCACCGGCCGTCCGACCGTCAGCCGCAGCGCGCCGAGCATCGTGCCGTCGCCGCCGAGCGCGATGATCGCCTCGACCTCGGAAGCGAAACTTTCCTCGGTGACCAGCTCGACGCCGGCCGGCACCCGGTCGCGATCGGCCTCGCGCGCCAGCACCCGGAGAGGATGCCGGCGCGCGAAGGCGAGCACCGTGTCCACGGAGGTGTCGACCAGCTTGGTCGGGTGGAGGACGAGGCCGACCGAGCTGACCATGACCTCACCCTAACCGCGCTGGACCTCGTGCTCGTAGTCAATCGCGTCGGGGGCCCCGCCGAACTCGTCCGCGATCTCGCCGGCCACCTCGTCGGCCTCTCCCGCGCCGTGCGGGCCGGCCGCCATCGCGGCGTCCGCCACGGCCAGCGGGCGGTGCCCGGTGGACAGGACCAGGACGCCGAGCAGGACCGCGATCGCGCCGACCACGAACGGCACGTGGATGTTCCAGTGGTCGACCATCTTTCCGGCGGCGTACGGCGCGAGCCCGCCGCCGATGAAGCGCACGAAACCGTACGCGGCGGAGGCGACCGGCCGCTCGACCGGCGAGACCAGCATGACCGCCTGGGTGGTCAGCGTGTTGTTGATGCCGGCCACGATGCCCGAGGCGACCACGCAGACGATCACCGCCCAGCGGTTGTCGGTGAAGACGCCGATCAGCAGGATGAGCACGGCGAACAGCGAAAGCGCGCCGTACAGCGAGGGCGCGGTGCCGAACTTTCGCTGCAGCCAGGGCGCGCCGGTGATGGAGAAGAACGCCAGCAGCAGCCCCCACGCGAAGAACACGAAACCGAGCTGCACGGCGCCGAGCTCCATCGGGTACGGCGCGTAGCCGAGCATCGTGAAGAAGCCCCAGTTGTACAACAGCGCCGTGATGCCCATGGTCAACAGGCTGCGATGCCGCAGCGCCTTGATCGGTGCGGTGATGGACGTCTTCTGCGCGGGTTTCGGGGTCTTGTCGAGCAGGGTGGCGGTAGCGAGCAGGGCGATCGCCATGAGCACCGCGACGCCGAAGAACGGGCCGCGCCAGCTGATGTCGCCGAGCAGGCCGCCGACCAGCGGCCCGGCCGCGATGCCGAGACCGAGCGCCGCCTCGTACATGACGATCGCGCCCGCGAAACCACCCGAGGCCGAGGCCACGATGACCGCGAGGGAGGTGGCGATGAACAGCGCGTTGCCCAGGCCCCAGCCGGCGCGGAAGCCGACGATGCCGTTGATCGAGCCGGACAGGCCGGCCAGCGCGGAGAAGACGACGATCAGCGCGAGGCCGGTGATCAGCGTCCGCTTGGCGCCGATCCGGCTGGAGACCCAGCCGGTGAACAGCATCGCCACGGCCGTGACCAGCAGGTAGCTGGTGAACAGCAGGCTGACCTGGCTGGGCGTGGCGTTCAGCTGCTTGGACAGCGCGGGCAGGATCGGGTCGACCAGGCCGATGCCCATGAAGCTGACGACGCAGGCGAACGCCACCGCGTACACGGCCCGGGGCTGTTTGAAGATCGCATTTCCGGCAGCTGCGCTCACCGGTTCACCTCCACAGGAAAGATTCAGCGTCTCCATGTTAGCTGCATAATGCAGCTATACGACGAGAGTCGTGGATCACACCTGTGATTGCTTTCTCAACGAGAAAACTTGCGCGTTGTGAAAGTTTGACCGACGCTTGACGTGTGCGGGGAAAACTTCGCGCCGTAGCCGTCGGCGCCGTGCTGATCCTGCTCGGCGCCGAGCTGGTGCTGGGCTGGTCGTCGCTGGCCGACGCCCTCCAGCAGCTGCGCACGCCGCACCTGGGATGGCTCGCCCTGGCCGTCGTGGCCGAGCTGATCGCGATGAACGCGTACGGCCGGATGCAGAGTCACCTGCTGCGCTCGGCCGGGGTGCGCGCCCCGCTCGTCGACCACCTGCGGCTGGCGTACGCGGCCCACTCGCTCAACGAAACTTTGCCAGGCGGCCCGGCGTTCTCCATCCGCTTCAACTACCAGCAGATGCGACGTTTCGGCGCCAGCCCCGCGATCGCATCATGGGCCATCGCGCTCAGCGGCATCCTTTCCTCCTGCGCGCTCGGCGCGGTCACCCTGGCCGGCGCGCTGGCCGCGGGCGGAAAGACCGACTGGCAGAATCTCGCCGGGCTGACGCTCGCCGCCGCGGCTTTGATCTTCGGCGTACGGCACATCGCCCGTCACCCCGAAATCTTTCGCCCGCCGCTCGCCGTGCTCAACCGCGTACGCCGCCGCCCCGCCACCGACGGCGAGGACCGCCTCCGCGGATTCGTCGCGCAACTCCATGCCGCGAAACTTTCCCCGGGACACGGCTTCATCGCGGCCGCGCTGGCCGTACTCAATTGGTTTCTCGATGCGGTTTGCCTGTGGCTCTGTTTTCGCGCCGTCGGCGAAACTCCGGCCGGCCTGACTGTCGTGCTGCTCGCCTTCTGCGCCGGTATGGCCGCGGGAACCATCACGATCGTCCCGGGCGGCCTGGGCATCATCGACAGCGCCCTGATCCTCGGCCTGATCGCCGGCGGCGTCGGGACCCCGGTCGCGGTCGCAGTGGTCGTCCTCTACCGCGTCATCACGCTCGGTTTCATTCTCGGCATCGGCTGGCTCTCCTGGCTCGGTCTCCGCGCGCCCACCTCCCTGGAACCCCGCCGCACCGTCGCGGAGGCCCTCAGCTAGCCCGATCTTGATGACCACCCGCGATCGCGAACAGCAACTCTTCAGCCTTGCCCGCACCCGCTCACACCCGCCCGCAACCTTGATGAGTTGGCGCGCGCCACGAACGGCAAGACTTCATCCCCGCCCTCGCCCCAACGCCCCGCCGCGCCCCGCCGCGCCCCGCCGCGCCCCGCCGCGCCCCGCCGCGCCCCGCCGCGCCCCGCCGCGACCTTGATGAACTGCAGCGCAGCGCAACGCGAACAGCAACTCATCAACGCCACCCGCGCTTACAGCGTGCAGCGGCGATCTTGATGAACGGACGCGCGGCGCGAGCGGCAAATCTTCATCGCCGAAAGCGCTGTCGACCCGAGAGTGATTCTCGTTGAGCAAACTTGCGCAGTGAGAAAGATCGGAGGATACTTGGGTTCGGCACCCATCGATCGATCGTTCCGGGAAAGGCATCCGCGGTGGACGACATCGGCTCACGACTTCACGACCTTCTGCGGGTGATCCGCCTGACCAAGCAGCGCCGCTCGGAGGAACGGACCGCGGTGCCCAGCGGTGCCCTCGGGATGCTCGCCCTGATCGACCGGCTCGGCACGGGGTCGCACGCCCGCGAGCTCGCCGCCCAGGCCGCCCTCGACCCGTCCACGGTCAGCCGGGCCGTGGCCGCGCTCGTCGCGGGCGGGCTGGTCGCCCGCAAGCCCGACCCGTACGACGGGCGGGCCACTGTCCTCGCCGTCACCGACGCCGGCCGGGCCGCCCTCGACGACGCCCTCGACTGGTACGAGCGGCTGGTCGCCCGCGCGCTCGCCGACTGGACGCCGGACGAGATCGCGGCATTCGACCGGCAGCTCGGCCGGTTCACCGAAGCCATGGACAACGCGCTGCACAGAACAGAAAACTTGGAGGTCGCGCGATGAGCGCACCCACCATCACCGCGGAGACCGCGGCCGCGGAGCCGATGAACCACCGGCAGACCCTGGAGGCCCTCAGCGGCCTGCTGCTGGTGCTGTTCGTCGCGATGCTGTCGAGCACCGTCGTCTCCACCGCGCTGCCGAAGATCATCGGGTCGCTGAACGGGTCGCAGACCCAGTACACCTGGGTGGTCACGGCCACCCTGCTCGCGGCGACGGCGACCACGCCGATCTGGGGCAAGCTCGCCGACCTGTTCAACAAGAAGCTGCTGATCCAGCTCTCGATCGTGATCTTCGTGATCGGCTCGATGGTGGCCGGCCTCAGCCAGAGTGCCGGCCAGCTCATCGCCGCCCGCGCCTTCCAGGGCATCGGCGTCGGCGGCCTCCAGGCCCTCGTACAGGTCGCGATCGCCGCGATGATCCCGCCCCGCGAGCGCGGCCGCTACAACGGCTACCTCGGCGGCGTCATGGCCCTCGCCACCGTCGGCGGCCCGCTGCTCGGCGGCCTGATCGTCGACACCAGCTGGCTCGGCTGGCGCTGGTGCTTCTACATCGGCGTTCCGGTCGCCGTCATCGCCCTCGTCCTGCTCCAGGCCACCCTGCACCTGCCGACGATCCGCCGGGAGAACGTGAAGATCGACTACCTGGGCGCCACGCTGATCGCCGCCGGGGTGAGCGTGCTGCTCGTCTGGGTCTCGTTCGTCGACAGTTCGTTCGCGTGGCTCTCCTGGCAGACGTACGCCATGGTCGGTGGGTCTTTGATCTTGTTGGCCCTGGCCGTGTGGGTCGAGAGCAGGGCGGCCGAGCCGATCGTGCCGCTGCCGATCGTGCGCCGGCGCAACACCGCCCTCGCCATCCTCGCCAGCCTCGCGGTCGGCATGGCCATGTTCGGCGGCGCCGTCTTCCTCGGCCAGTATTTCCAGATCGGCCGGGGCTATTCCCCCACCGAGGCGGGCCTGCTCACGATCCCGCTGATGGCCGGCGTGCTGGTCACCTCGATCGTCAGCGGCCGCCTGATCACCCAGACCGGCAAGATCAAGCCATACATCATCGCCGGTACGGCCGTACTGGTCGCCGGGTTCGTCGCGCTCAGCTTCATCGATCACGACACCCCGCTCTGGTACGTCGGCGCGGGCATGTTCCTGGTCGGCGCGGGCGTCGGCATGTCGATGCAGAATCTCGTGCTCGCCGTGCAGAACACGGTCGCGCTGAAGGACATCGGCGCGGCCAGCTCCACGGTCGCTTTCTTCCGTTCGCTGGGCGGCACGATCGGCGTCTCGGTGCTCGGCGCGGTGCTGGCCCGCCGGGTCGCCGACCAGGTCACCGAGGGGCTGAGCGCGGCCGGCATCCCCGCGACCGGCGGCGGCGGATCGAGCAGCCTCAACCTGAGCGCGCTGCCCGAGCCGATCGTGCACATCGTGCGGGCCGCCTACGGCGACGCGACCGGGCACATTTTCTTGATTTCCGCGATAATCGCCGTCGTCGGCGTCATCGCGGCTCTCCTGCTGCGTTCGGTCACCCTGCGTGACAGCCTGGACCTGCCGGAGGAGCTCAAGGCGGCTGCCGTCGCGGCGGACGCGGTCGATGGGGCGCCGCCGATCGATCAGGTCGGCGTCACGCGGCGGGGGTAAGGAACGTCTCCATTCCGTGGGGCGAAGACGACGTGTCGATGTGATGACATGGGATACGTCGGTGGAACAGTCAGCATCGGAGAAGCGCATGCAGTCGCGTACGGATCTTGTCGAAGACCTGATGGGCCGCTTCCCGCACGTGCCGCGCGAGGCCGTGATCAAGGAAGACCTGCTGCGGGGCGGGCTGGCCTTCGACGAGTCGGCGCTGACCGACAACGAGAACGGGGACGTCAAGCCCAAGTCGTACTTCATCTTCTCGTTCGACCACCGCACGCTGCCGGAACTGGGCGAGGCGGCCCTGCGTCGCCCGCCCGAGGAGATCGTGCTGCTGGGCGGGCCCTACGACCTGCGCCGCACGGTCGTCTCGGTGCGAATCAACCCCGACTCGCCCTATCGGGTCAAGGCGGGCGAGGACGGGCAGCTCAAACTCTTCCTCGACGACCGGCCGATCGCCGAGGTCGGCCTGCCGCCGATGCCCGACTACTACCGGCACACGCTCACCAACGGCAAGCAGGTGATGGAGGTGGCCCCGACCATCCAGTGGGGCTACCTCGTCTACCTGACGGTGTACCGGGTCTGTCAGTACTTCGGCGCCTCGGAGGAATGCCAGTACTGCGACATCAACCACAACTTTCGCCAGCACAAGGCGGCCGGACGCCCGTACACCGGCGTCAAACCGGTCGAGGAGGTCCTCGAGGCCCTCGAGATCATCGACAAGTACGACGCCGGAAAGACGTCGCAGGCGTACACGCTGACCGGCGGCAGCGTCACGCGGAAAGTCGACGGGCTCGCCGAGGCCGATTTCTACGGCCGTTACGCGCAGGCGATCGAGGAGCGGTTCCCCGGCCGGTGGATCGGCAAGGTGGTCGCGCAGGCGCTGCCCCGGGCCGACGTGCAGCGTTTCCACGACTACGGCATCCGCATCTACCACCCGAACTTCGAGGTGTGGGACAAGCGGCTGTTCGAGCTCTACTGCCCGGGCAAGGAGCGCTACGTGGGTCGCGAGGAGTGGCACCGCCGCATCCTCGAGTCGGCCGAAGTGTTCGGCCCGCGCAACGTCATCCCGAATTTCGTGGCCGGCGTGGAAATGGCGGAGCCGTTCGGTTTCCGCACGGTCGACGAGGCCATCGAGTCGACCACCGAGGGCCTCGAGTACTTCATGTCCCGCGGCATCCTGCCCCGCTTCACCACCTGGTGCCCCGAGCCGACCACTCCCCTGGGCCGCACGAATCCGCACGGCGCGCCGCTGGAATACCACATCCGGCTGCTGGAGGCGTACCGCGCGACGATGGAGTCGAACGGCCTGTCCACCCCGCCCGGCTACGGCCCGGCCGGCGCCGGTCGGGCCGTCTTCTCGGTGAGCTCGTTCATGGACAGTCTTCCCGCCGAGGATTAACTTTCGCGTACGCCTTCGTGAGCGCGACGAAAAAGGGGGCCGGCACCCGCGCCGGCCCCCTTTCGCGTGCTCGTGGCTCCTGGAGTGGGGGGGGGGGGGGGGGGGGGGGGGGGGGGGGGGGGGCCCCCCCGCCCGCCCCCCCCCCCCCCACTCGACGGACGGATCAGCAGGTGGCCTCGCCGGACTGCGCCGGCACGTTCACTGCGCTCCACGCCGCCTTCACGGAGTTGAACTGGGTGCAGCTGCCCGGGAACAGGTTCTTCGCGGCCTGCAGCGTCCACTTCCGGTAGTTCAGGTACGACGAGCTGGAGGTCTTCAGCAGCATCGCGTTGTACATGATCTTGATGGCGTTCTGGATGCCCACGCCGGTCACGGAGCTGCCGTTGCAGGTCGGGCTGGACGGCTGGCCGTTGCCGCTCGAGCCCTGCGCGAGCAGGTAGAACCAGTGGTTGCCGGGGCCGGCCGCGGCGTGCACTTCCTGGTTGGGCGTGCTGCTGGAGTAGCAGTTCGAGTCGCCCAGCGCCGACGGGTTGTACATGTTGCGGATCGGGCCGCTGCCGACGAGGTTGACCTCCTCGCCGACCAGGTAGTCGGGGGCGTCGTTCGGGCTGTTGATGAACCACTCGGTCGCCGCGCCGAACGTGTCGGCCACGAACTCCTGGGTGCCCCGGCGGGAGATGCCGCCCGGGGTGTGGTCGTCGATGCCGTGGCCGAGTTCGTGGCCCACGACGTCGGCCGAGGAGATCCACTGATTGGCGGTGTTGTGGCCGATCTGCACCTGGTTGCCGTCGTAGTACGCGTTCTCGTCGTTCAGGCCGATCCGGATCGGCCAGGCGCCGCCCGAGCCGTTCTGGCCGTTACGGCCCAGCCATGACGAGAGCATCGCGAACTGCTTCTGCGCGACGTAGAACGCGTCGACCCCGCCGGTCTCCCGGTTGGTGCCGTTGCCGTTGCCCCAGACATTGTCCGAGCCGCTGAAGGTGGCGTTGCCCGACGCGTTCTGCGCGCGAACGGTCGTGTGCGACGGGTCCTGCAGCAGGTAGGTCGAGCCGGACTGGGTGGTGGTGATCGAGACGGAGCCGTAGATCCAGCCGTTGCCCGTGCCGGCCGCCTCGGTGACGTGCTCCTCGGTGCTCAGCACCTTGCCGGTGAGGGCGTCCACGTTGACGGTGAGCCGGCTGGCGCCCTCGGCGCTCGTGCCGTTGACGGTGGACTGCCAGGCGAGTTTCGCGGCCTGACCCTCGGCGGCGACCACGACCAGTTTCGTGCCTTCGACGCTGCGCACCGACTTGAGCTGCTTTTTCGCGGTCGCCAGGGCGGCGGAGTCGGAAACTTTCGGCGTGACCGACAGCTCGCCGATCGCGCTCGACTGGGCGACCGACGTGTACTGCGCGACGCCGTTGCGGTCGGTCATGACGACGAAGTCGCCACCGTCGACCTGCAGGCCCTTGTACGTGCGGGTGAAGGGGATGTAGCTGTACCCGCCGGAGGTGACGGCCGCGTGCCGCTGGAAAGTTTCCGCGGCGCTGGCGTGCAGGTAGCTGGGCTTGGCGGCGACCAGGGCGTCGGCGGCCGCGGCCGGCGACACGGCGGAGGGCGCCGAGGGCTGGGCGATGGCCGGCCCGGCGGTCAGCGCCGCGGCTACCGCGGTCGCGGTCCCTACGGCGATGACGAGGGGGATTCGGGACATGGCGTGTGCTCCTTCTCCGCCCGAGGGGTGACGGGCGGTGTCGACTCCGGCGCGGCCGGGTAACCGCAAACCGGCACTAAAGGAAGACGCTATATATCCACATCAATATCCGGAATAGGGAAAACCCTTGCTCGTCCACTTCGCGCCATGTCCGCTTCGCGGCAGGCGCGAAGGCTGCCACCCCAGGTAGATCGACTTCAAAATGCTCTGCAACCCAGCAGAGAGGTCGATGGATGCCACTCTCCCCGCGCATCGCGGTCGTCACCGCCATCACCCTGGCCACCACCGCGGTCGGACCCGTCCCGGCTACCGCCGCTTCGCCCACCCCCGCGAAAAGTCCGGCCTCGGCGCAAGAAATCACGCTGATCACCGGCGACGTCGTCGCGCTCACGCCCGCCGGCGGCGGGAAATTCACCGCGTCCGTGCGACCCGCGGCCGGGCGGGAAGCCGTCGGCTTCCAGACCATCGAGACCGACCATGGCGTACGGGTGATCCCGGCCGACGCGATTCCGTTGTTGGCCGCGGGGCGGGTCGATGCGGCCCTGTTCGACGTGCAACGGCTCCTCCGGGACGGCTACGGCGACGCGGCCGGCCCCACCCTGCCGTTGATCGTCCAGGGTGGTGCGGCCTCGGCCTTGGGTGGTTCGGCCTTGGGTGGTTCGGCCTTGGATGGTTCGGCCGCGGATGGTTCGGCCTTGCGTGGTTCGGCCCTGCGTGGTTCGGCCGCGACGACGCTGGCCAGCATCGGCGCGGTCGCGGTGAAGGCCGGCAAGGGCCAGCTGGCTGATTTCTGGAAGGCGCAAGCGGGCACCGCGGCGACCGGGCGCAGCGCGGCGACCGGGCGGATCTGGCTCGATCGGAGGGTTTCCGCGTCACTTGCGGAGAGCACCGCCCAGATCGGAGCGCCGGCCGCCTGGCAGGCCGGGCTGGACGGCGGCGGGGTCAAGGTCGCCGTGCTCGACACCGGCATCGACGCGTCGCACCCGGATGTCGCCGGGCAGGTGGCCGCTGCGCAGGACTTCAGCGGCAGCGGGGACACGGTCGACCGGTTCGGGCACGGCACGCACGTCGCCGCGACCGTTGCCGGCACCGGCAATGCCTCGGGCGGGCGCGAGAAAGGTGTCGCGCCGGGAGCGAAACTGCTGATCGGCAAGGTGCTCGACGACGCCGGCAACGGATACGAGTCGTCGATCATCGAGGGGATGCAGTGGGCCGTCGACTCCGGCGCCCGCGTCGTCAACATGAGCCTCGGCGGCGAGCCCACCGACGGGACCGACCCGATGGCCGCGGCGGTCGACGCGCTCAGCGCCCGGACGGGCGCGCTCTTCGTGGTCGCGGCCGGCAACGAGGGCGCGACCTCGACGGTCGGCACGCCGGGCAGCGCGCCGGCGGCCCTCACGGTCGGCGCCGTGGACAAGGCGAACAAGCTGACCGGCTTCTCCAGCCGTGGGCCGCGGGTCGGCGACAGCGGGCTCAAGCCGGAGATCACGGCGCCCGGCGTCGACATCGTGGCCGCCCGGGCAGCGGGCACCACGATGGGCGAGCCGGTGGACGCGCGGTACACGGCGGCGTCCGGGACCTCGATGGCCACGCCGCACGTCGCCGGGGCCGCGGCCATCCTCGCCGGGCAGCACCCGGACTGGACCGGGGCCAGGATCAAGGACGCGCTGGTCAGCACGGCCGCGACACAGTCCGATGTGAACGTCTACGGTCAGGGCGCGGGCCGGGTCGACCTGGCCCGTGCGGTTTCGCAGAAAGTTTCCGGCACCGGGGTGGCCGACTTCGGCGAGCACCAGGCGGGATCGTCGCCCTCGGTGGTGACGCGGACCGTCACGTACGCGAACTCCGGCGCCTCGCCGGTCACGCTTTCGTTGGACGAGAATCTCGCCGCGGTTTCCGTTCCCGCGCAGGTGACCGTGCCCGCCGGCGAGACCGCCTCGGTGGCGGTCTCGCTCGACACCGTGGCTGCCGCCCGGGGCCCGCTCAGCGGGTGGCTCACCGCGACCGCCGCCGGCGGCGTGCAGGTCACGACCGCGCTCGGCGCGATGCTCGACGGGCGGCACCACAAGGTCACGTTCACGGCGGTGGACCGGGCGGGCGGGCCGGCGAGCGTGCCGGGGCTGCAACTTTTCGGCGACGACGCGCGCTTCGACGTGCTCAACTTTCTGTTCGTCGGCGAAACCAAGACCTTCGAGCTCCAGGAGGGCGACTACCTGCTCGACGCGACCATCGAGGACGGCGGGTCGCTCGACGAGCAGGTCACCCAGGTGGTCAACCCGGAGCTGCGGGTCGACCGCGACCTGACCGTCGTGCTCGACGCGCGCAAGGGACGGCCGATCCGCATCGAGACGCCGCGGCCCTCGGAGCAGCGGACGGTGCTCAGCTATTACGTGCACCGGGTCACCGGCTCGGGGCGCGGCATCGCCAACGGGTTCATGTTCTTCAGCACGCTCAAGCAGGTGAATGTGACACCGACCGCGCCGCTGCGGGCCGGTTCGTTCGAGTTCTCCTCGCGCTGGCAGTTGGTCGCGCCGATCGCGGTTGCGCAGTTCCCCGCGAAACTCACGCTCGACCTGTTGCCGAGCTCGCCCGTCTACGACGGCACTCGCCGATTCGGCCTCGCGGCCGGGCTGGGCGGTTCGGTACGCGGCAAGGCGGTGGTCCTGGACGAGGAGACCGACGACGACGAGTACGGGCAGGTGCAGGCGGCCGCCGACGCGGGTGCGGCCGCGGTGATTTTCGTGCGCAAGGCCGACCGGTCGGGGTGGAGCCCGTGGTCGCCGGACGGCGAGCGGCTGGCGATCCCGGCCGCGGTGCTCCCCTACGACCAGGGACAGGCGTTGCTGGCGTCCGCCGCCAGGCGCGGAAACATTTCGCTGACCCTGACGCCGAACAGCCCCTACCTGTACGACGTTTTCCAGGTGTCCGCCGGCCGGGTGCCGAGCCAGATCGTCCACAAGGTGACCGCGGCCAACTCGTACCGGATCACCTCGCGGTACGCGGACAACGGCGGCTTCGACTGGGTGCGGGAGCAGCGCTTCGGGTGGCGGCCGTGGCAGGCGTACTCATGGAACGACACCCAGCGTGACGTGCGGACCCCCACCGTACGCGAGGAATGGGTTTCTACCGGCGACACGATCTGGCAGCACCAGGTGCACCACGCCTACCCGTGGAACGATCTCGGGGCCTCGCTCGACGGGGGCATGGCGGACGTCCCGGTCTCCTACCGGCGGCCGGGCGCGTCGTCGGAGACGTGGAACTCGCCGGTCGTGCGGCCCGCGACCCCGGCGGGCTGGACGAACACCCGCACCGGCGACGTGCTGCACCTGCGGATCGCCGACTACGTCGACGCGACCGACCGCCACCACACGGTCGATCAGGCCGACCGGGCGAGCGCCTCGCTGTATCGTGACGGCGCGCTGGTGACCACGACGCCGAACGCCTGGCAGGACGTGACGGTCCCACCCGGGGACGCCCGGTACCGGTTGACGCTGTCGACGGCCCGGGGCGGGGACGACTGGCAATACGGCACCTCGACCAGCACGGAGTGGACGTTCCGGTCCGCGAAGGCCGGACCGCTTCCGCTGCTCCAGGTCGGTTACTCGGCGCCGGTGTCGCTCGACGGGACGGCCACGACCCGGGCCCACGCCGTACGGGTCACGGTGCCGGGTGCGACCAGGATGACGGTGGAGTACTCCGCGAACGAGGGCGCCACGTGGACCCGCGTCCCGGGGTCGTGCATCCCGGGGTCGTGCATCCCGGCCGGTAAGGGCGCGGTCTCACTGCGGGTGACCGCGAGCGACCGCGCCGGCAACACGGTGCGTCAGACCGTGATCCGCGCGTACGGACGATCCTGAAAATCAGTTGACCGCGCCGATATTCTGATCCTCCGTACTTTCGGCGGGTCGTTGCGGCGGCCGTGAGTCGGGAGGGGCCCTGTCCCTCCCGACTCTGGAGCCGTCGTGCGCCTCTCGTTTCTCCTGCTCACCGTCTTTGTCGACATGCTCGGGCTCGGCCTGATCGTGCCGATCGTGCCCGCCCTGCTGGGCGAGGTCACCGGCGGCCCGGCCAGCGCCGTCGTCTGGTCCGGTGTGCTCGGCTCGGTCTTCGGGCTGCTCCAGTTCGCCGGCTCGCCGCTGCTCGGCCGGCTCGCCGACCGGTACGGCCGGCGGCCGGTCCTGCTCGCGTCGCTGGCCTGCCTCGGCGTCGACTGGCTGGCCCACGCGCTGTCGTCCGGCCCGTGGACGCTGGTCGTCTTCCACGCCCTGGCCGGGGCTTTCGCGGGCACGAACACCGTGGTCAACGCGTACATCGCGGACGTCGTCCCGCCGTCGGGCCGGGCTCGCGCGTACGGGCTGGTCGGCTCGGCTTTCGGGCTCGGTTTCGTCGCCGGGCCGACAATCGGCGGCCTGCTCGGCGCCGTCGACGTGCGGTTGCCGTTCTACGCCGCGGCCGCGCTCTCTTTCGCGAATGTCGCCTACGGCTGGCTGGTCCTGCCCGAGTCGCGGCCGGGCGACCGGACGACGCCGCTGACGCTGCGCACGGCCAACCCGGTCGGCGCGGTCGTCGCCGTGCTGCGCCGGCCGGTGCTCGGGCGGCTGGCCCTGGCCCGCCTCTGCGCCGACATCGCCCGCATGACCCAGCAGTCGACCTGGGCGTTCTTCCTCACCCACCAGTTCGCGTGGGGCACCGCGCACGTCGGTTTCGTGATCGCGGCCGGAGCGCTCGCCGGGGCGATCTTCCAGGCGCGGGCCGTCGGTCCGATCGTCCGGCGGCTCGGCGACCGGCGGGCCGCGGTGCTGGGCAGCCTGCTCGGCGCCGCGGTCCTCGGCGGGACGGCATTCGTCGCGGCGCCCTGGATGCTGTACGTGCTCATGGCGATCGGCGTGCTCGGCTCGGTCGGCGGCGCGGCGGCACAGGCGTGGATTTCGCGCTGCGTCGGGGACGAGGAGCAAGGCAGCGTGCAAGGGGCGCTGACCGGGATCGGCGCGGTCGCGGAAACTGTCGTTCCGGTTGCGGCGGGCGCGGCGTTCGGCTGGCTCATCGCGTACGGGATGACGGGCTTGATTTTCGTCGGGGCGTGTCTTTTCGCGGGTCTGTCGACGCTGCTACTGGTTCTCGCCGGCGGCGCTCCGCTCTTCGCGGGCCGCCGGCCGACTCTCGCCGGCCGCGGATTCACTTTCGCCGGGGGCCGGCTGACTTTCGGTAGTCGGCTGACTTTCGGTCGCCGCCCGACTTTCGGTCGCCGCCCGACTTTCGGTCGCCGCCCGACTTTCGGTCGCCGCCCGACTTTCGGTCGCCGCCCGGCTTTCGGTCGCCGGCTGCTCGCTCTCGCTGGAGGCCGGCTGGCTTTCGGCGGCCGCGGGAAAGGTGACCACCATGGCGACGCCGGGGTCGCGGGCCTCGGCGGTCGCGCGGCCGCCGTGGGCCTCGGCGAGCTGGCGCACGATCCAGAGGCCCAGCCCCACGCCCTCGGGGCCGCCGACCGCGAACTGGCTGAACAGGGTCGAGCGAAGGCTCTCGGGGATGCCGTCGCCGTGGTCGCGGACCTCGAGGCGGTCGGTCGGGCCGTCGCGGACGATCGAGACGACCACCGGAGGCCGGCCGTAGCGCAGGGCGTTGCCGACGAGGTTCACGACGATCTGCTCGAAACGTTGACGGTCCACGTCGATGGAAAGTTTCTCGTCGATCGCGACGGTCACGTCGGCGTCGGAGCGCACGTAATGGAGGGCGTCGTCGACCAGCGCGCGGGCCGGGACGTGCTGGCGGTCGAGCTGGAGATGCCCGGAGCTGCTGATCCGGTCGAGGTCGAGCAGTCCCTCGGCCAGGCGGGAGATGCGGGCCGTCTGGCGCAGGGCGGCATCGAGCATGCGGACGGCCGGACCGCCGGCGTCCTCCCGCAGTTCCTCGAGGGTGAAGCGAACGGTGGTCAGCGGCGACCGGACGTCGTGGGCGAGGGTGCTGACCATGGCGGCGCGCCATTGCTCGATGCGGGCCAGGCGCTCGCGGTCGTCGCGCAGGTGCCGGTCCTGCGCCTCGATCAGCAGCGCCACCGTGAGGGCGACCGGCATAAGGACGACCGCGCTGCCCAGGATGATCGGCGGCTGGCCGGTCAGCACCAGCGGGACGACGTAGGCGAGCGTGGCCGGGACGAGGTAGGCGAACAGGATCCACCGCGGGAAATGCAGGGCCGCCCAGGCGTAGACCAGGACCAGGAACGGGCCGGTGCCGGTGGCCACGCCGCCGAACGACCAGGTGGACAGGCCGAGGACGGCGAAACCGGGCAGCCCGAGCGCGGCCGGGGCGTACCGGTGCAGGCGCTCCCACGGGATGAGCAGCGCGACCAGGGCCGTCAGGAAATCGCAGGCGGCGACCACGAGTAGCCGGTGGTAGCCGCCGGGCTGGTCCTGGATGCCGACCAGGGCGAGCGCGCCGGCCAGCGCGAACAGCGCGGTGGCCTGCCGGGCCGCGGCGCGCGGTCCGGTCCCGAGCAGGCGAAGGGGTCCGCTTCGTTCTATTTCCCCACCATATAACGGACATTTCCCTGCCGGTCGGCCGCTGGGCGTGCGGCCGGCGGCTCGTCGTCGTGCACGGATCATTCCGGGAGAGGGATGCAAATCCGGACGCGGGCGACGACGATCGTCCGCATGGATCTGGCTGATTTCTACCGCGACCTGCATCAGCATCCGGAACTGTCGGAGGCGGAAACCCGGACGGCGGGGCTGGTCGCGGAGCGGCTGACCGCGCTCGGCTACGAAACGACACCGGGCGTCGGCGGGACCGGAGTCGTAGGCGTGTTGCGCAACGGCGACGGGCCGACCGCGCTGCTGCGCGCCGACATGGACGCGCTGCCGGTGGCGGAGGAGACCGGGCTTCCGTACGCGAGCACGGCCCGCACCACCGACGCCGAGGGGCAGGAGGTGCCGGTGATGCACGCGTGCGGGCACGACGTGCACGTGGCCTGCCTGGTGGGGGCGGCGGAGGCTCTCGCGGCCGATACCGCCGCGTGGTGCGGGACAGCGATGCTCGTCTTCCAGCCGGCCGAGGAGGTCGGCACGGGAGCGCAAGCGATGGTCGCCGACGGCCTGTTCGAGCAGTTCGGGCGGCCCGACGTGGTGCTCGGCCAGCACGTCGCGCCGCTGCCGGCCGGGCTGATCGGCCTGCACCCGGGGGTCGCGTTCTCCGCCGCGGACGGCATCCGGGTCACGCTGTTCGGCCGCGGCGCGCACGGATCGCGGCCGGAAACCTCGGTCGACCCGGTTGTCATGGCGGCCGCGACCGTTCTGCGCCTGCAGGGCGTCGTCTCCCGCGAAATCGCCGCGAAAGACACGGCCGTCCTGACCGTGGGGGCCATGCGGGCGGGCGTCAAGAGCAACATCATCCCGGCCGATGCGGAGTTGCTGCTCAGCCTGCGCACGTTCGATCCCGCGGTGCGGGAGGCGGCCCTCGCCGCGATCCGGCGGATCGTGGCGGCCGAGGCGGCGGCTTCGGGCGCTCCCAAGGAGCCCGAGATCGTGCTCGAGGAGTCGTTCCCGGCGCTGGTCAACGATGCGGCCGCCAGCGAGCGCACCCGGGCGGCCCTCGAGCGTGCGCTGGGCGCCGGGCGGGTGGTCGATCCGGGCGTGGTGACCGGCAGCGAGGACGTCGGGATATTCGCCACCGCGGCCGGGGCGCCGCTCGTGTACTGGCTGCTCGGGGGCGCCGACCCGGCGCTGTTCGCGGGGGCCGGCTCGGCCTCCGAGCTGGAAAGGATCGCGGGCGGACTGCCGTCGAACCACTCGCCGTTCTTCGCGCCGGTCATCGAGCCGACCCTGCCGATGGGGGTGACCGCGCTGGTCACCGCCGCCCGCGAGTGGATGCCGGCGACCTAGCTGCGCCAGTCGCCCGCGCCGCCGCGCTGCTCGGGCCCCCGCCGCGGCGCCCAGGCCCCGCCGCCGCGCTCGGGCCCCGCCGCCGCGCTCGGGCCGGCCGCCGCGCTCGGGCCGGCCGCCGCGCTCAGGCCCATGCGAGCGCGGCGGTTCCGGAACGCGAATCCCTTGCTTGCGATGACGGGCATCGATGAGACTCCGGGTGAGAGCGCTCTCTGCCGCCCATCCCCAGGCCGGCGAACCGGCCGGGCGGCACCGCGCACCATCCCCACTCCCCGGGAGTCCCCATGTCCCAAGCCACCCGCAGGCGGTGGATCCGGCCGCTCGGCGCCCCGCTGGCCGTCCTGATCGCCGCCTATCTCAGCGTCACGATCGGCACGGCGCACGCCGCCGACACGCTGCTCTCGCAAGGAAAGACCGCGACCGCCTCCAGCACCGAGAACGCCACCACCCCGGCCAGTGCCGCCGTCGACGGGAACACCGGCACGCGGTGGTCGAGCGCGTTCAGCGACCCGCAATGGCTTCAGGTCGACCTCGGCGTGAGCGCCACCATCTCCTCCGTCGCGGTGAACTGGGAGGCGGCGTACGCGAGATCATTCCAAATTCAGACCTCGGCCAACGGCACCGCCTGGACCACCGTCTACAGCACGACCACCGGCGCCGGCGGTAACCAGACGCTCAGCGTGACCGGCGCCGGACGGTACGTCCGGCTCTACGCCACCGCGCGGGCCACCGCCTACGGCTACTCGGTGTGGGAGTTCCAGGTCTACGGGTCGACGGGATCGGCCACCTGCAACGCCGCCGACGCCGCCCAGGGACGCCCGGCGACCGCCTCCAGCAGCGAGAATGCCGCCACCTCGGCGAGCGCCGCCGTGGACGGCAACGCCGCGACCCGCTGGTCGAGCGCGTTCACCGACCCGCAGTGGCTCCAGGTCGACCTCGGCTCGACGCAGACCGTGTGCGGCGTGGCCCTGAGCTGGGAGGCGGCCTACGCCAGCGCGTACCAGATCCAGGTCTCCGCCAACGGCACCGCCTGGACCACCATTTACAGCACCACCACCGCGACCGGCGGGACGCAGAACCTGAACGTCGCCGGCAGCGGGCGCTACATCCGGATGTACGGCACGGCGCGCGCCACCGCCTACGGCTACTCGCTGTGGTCGTTCGTCGTGCACATCACCGGCACGGTCACCACGCCGACCACCACGCCGCCGCCCACCACGCCGCCGACCAGCACCCCGCCCGGCGGCACCACGATGCCCGACTCGTTCTGGGGCGACACCGCGTCGATCCCGGCCGCGCAAAACGTCGTCGAGGTGAAGATTCTCAACCGTACGAACGGAAAGTATCCCGACAGCCAGGTGTACTGGAGCTTCAACGGGCAGACCCACTCGATCGCCGAGCAGCAGTACCTGGACATGCCGGCGAACTCGGCCGGGCGCATGTACTTCTACCTCGGCTCGCCGACCAGCCAGTATTTCGACTTCATCGAGTTCACCGTGGGCGCGAATGTTTTCAACGGCAACACCACGCGGGTGGACGCCTTCGGCCTGAAGATCGCCATGCGGCTGCACGCGAAGGACGGGTACGACGTGCAGGTCGGCGAGGACTACCAGACGTTCACCGAGGACCGGGCCGTCACTTTCCAGAAGTTCTCCGACGAGGTGCCGGCCGAGTTCAAGCACCTGGCCACCGCCACCGCACCGTACCGGATCCTGGCGCCCGGCAGTGACGCCGCGTTCCGCTCCGGCGGGCAGTACCAGACCTACCTGTCGAGCTACGCGGCGCAGAACGGGATCACGGCGGCGACCTCCGACATCTTCGGGTGCGCGGGCGTTCTCGCGGGGCAGCCGCAGCAGTGCGCGGCGCTCAACCGGCACACGATCGACCTGCCGCAGTCGCAGTGGGAGACGGTGTCGAACTACTACCGGGCCGCGCCGGCGAACTACTACGCGAAGTTCTGGCACGACCACGCGCTCGGGCGGCTCGCCTACGGATTCCCGTACGACGACGTGGCCGGGCAGAGCTCGTTCGTCTCGCACGGAAGCCCGCAGTACCTGCTGGTCGCCGTCGGCTGGTGAATCAGGCCGGCACCGTCTCGGTCTTTCGCGGGGCGAGACGGTGCCGGGTAATGCCAGACCCTCCCTGCCGAGGGCCTCGTCTGCCTACGGTCGGATCGTGACCGCTTGGACAGAAGACGACCTGACCCGCATCGGGGACGCCGAGGAGCTTCAGGTCAGCTCCTACCGCCCCGACGGCACGCTCCGCCCGTTCGTGACGATCTGGGTGGTCCGCGCCGGCGACGACATCTACATCCGCAGCGCCTACGGCGCCACCAACGGCTGGTACCGCCGCGCGCGGGCCGGCGGCGCCGGGCGCATCCGCGCCGGGGGCGTCGAACGCGATGTCGTCTTCGCCGATGCGGCCGTGTCCGCGGGCGCCGACATCGACCGCGCCTATCACGGCAAGTACGACCGCTACGGCCCGGCGATAGTCGGCACCGTCACAGGCCCCGACGCGGCCACGGTGACCATCCGCCTGCTCCCCCGCGACTGAGGAGATCGACCATGGAGTTCCGGCCCTTGGGACGCACGGGCGTCCAGGTGAGCAAGCTGTGCCTCGGCACCATGATGTTCGGCGACTGGGGCACGAAGGACCACGACGAGAGCATCAAGATCATCCACCGGGCGCTCGACGCCGGGATCAATTTCGTCGACACCGCCGACGTGTACTCGCAGGGCGAGTCCGAGGTCATCGTCGGCAAGGCGCTCCGCGGGCTGCGCGACGACGTCGTGCTGGCCACGAAGTTCTTCATGCCGTTCGACGACAATCCGAACCATCGCGGCGGCTCCCGGCGCTGGATCATGACGTCGGTCGAGGACTCGCTGCGCCGGCTCGGCACCGACCACCTCGACCTCTACCAGATGCACCGCTACGACCCGGCGGTCGACCTCGACGAGACGCTGGGCGCGCTGACCGATCTCGTACGGGCGGGAAAGGTTCGCTACATCGGCCACTCCACCTTCCCGGCATCCGCGCTCGTCGACGCGCAGCACATCGCGCGGGACCGCGGCCGGGAACGTTTCGTCACCGAGCAGCCGACGTACTCGATGCTCACCCGCGCCATCGAGAACGAGATCCTGCCGCTGACCGAGCGCCACGGCATGGGCGTGCTCTCCTACAGCCCGCTGGCCGGCGGCTGGCTTTCCGGCCGCTACCGCCAGGATTCGCACGAAGGCCCGACGTCGGTGGCGCGGCAACGGCTGGCCAACCGCTTCGACCTTTCGCTGCCGGAGAACCAGCGAAAACTGGAAGCTGCCGAGGCCCTGGCGAGGCTCGCCGACGACGCCGGTGTCACCCTGATCGAGCTGGCCATCGCGTTCGTCCTGCGGCACCCCGGCATCACCTCGGCGATCATCGGGCCGCGCACGATGGACCACCTCGAGTCGCAGCTGCCCGCCGCCGAGGTAGCCCTGGACGAGGACGTCCTGGACCGCATCGACGAGATCGTCGCGCCCGGTGTCACCCTCAATCCCGCCGACAACGGCTGGGTGAATCCCTGGCTGCAGCCCGCCGCCCGCCGCCGCTGACGCCCGAAAGGCCATTCGATGGAGATCCGCAAGAAACAGCCGACCACCAAGGGCCCGGCCGAGATGTTCACCGGCGACGTCTGGTTCGACGTCGTCGCCGCGACCGACCGGCTGCGGGTCAACGCCGTCCGGTTCTCGCCCGGCGCGCACACCGCCTGGCACCGGCACGTCAACGGCCAGACCCTGCACGTCACCGAGGGCCGCGGCCTTGTACAGTCCCGCGGCGGCGAGGTCGTCGAGATCCGCCCGGGCGACACGATCTGGACGCCGCCGGGCGAATGGCACTGGCACGGCGCGGACCCCGACCATTTCATGACCACCTGGCCATCTGGGACGGCCTCGCCGAGGACCAGGAGGGCCCGGAAACCGTGTGGGGCGATCACGTGATCGCCGAATACCCGGGACGCTGACCCGGGGCACCCTCGATGACTTCCGGTTCGCAGCGCGCCGAAAATCATCAAGACCACGGTCGCGGCCGGCTCGGAACGCAAGCGGCGGGCACCCCCGCTGGGGGCGCCCGCCGTTGCGGTGAGCGTTACGACGGCCGCCGTCGCGGTGAGCCGCCTACGAAGGGCGGCGCGCGCCGAAGTCGATCGCCTCGATGATACGCGGCCGCAGCTCGGTGGCCTTGATGACCGCGTCGACCGAGCCGACCTCGACCGCGCGCTGGATGCTGTGCGACCGGTCGAACTCCGCCGCGACCTCGTTGAGCTTCTCAGTGCGCACCGACGCCCGCAGCTCCTCCAGCTCGGCGGCCAGCGCGCCCCGGTCGGTGCCGGTGGCGGACGCGACCCTTTCCTGCAGCGCGAGCACCCGCGGGTCGGAGGCCGTGCGCCGGTTGACGTCGCCGGTGAAGACCACCGCCGCGGCCGGGGCGCCGCCGAGCACCGAGGCGAACGAGCCCTCCAGCGCGAGCACCGTCATGTTCGGGTTGAGCCGCTTCGAGAACACCACGAAAGCGCCGCCGTGGTACCGCGAGATCACGCAGAAGACGATCGGGCCGCGGAAGTTGACGATCGCGCGACCGATCTCGGCGCCGTACTCGAGCTGAAGTTTCCGCATCGATTCCGGGGAACCGTCGAAACCGGAAAGGTTCGCCAGCACGACGAGGGGGCGGTTGCCGCTGGCCGCGTTGATCGCCCGCGCCGCCTTCTTCGACGAGCGGGGGAAGAACGTGCCGGCCGTGTACGCGTCGGGGCCGTCGGTGGGCGGGAAACCGCGCCGGGTCACCGACCGCGACTCGATGCCGAGCAGGCAGACCGGGATGCCGCCGAGGTGCACATCCTGGACGACCGCCGTCTCCGCGTCGGCCATGCCGGCCCACCGCTCCAGCACCGGGTGGTCCTGATCGGCGAGCGCGCGCATCACCGTACGGATGTCGAAGGGTTTCTTGCGGTCGGGGTTGGACGCCGCCGAGAAAATTTCGCCGACCGTGGTGAAGTCGCTGCCGGCCACGTTGTGCGGGAAGTCCGACACGTCCCGGTCGACCGGGTCCACGGTCGAGGCCCGCCGCGGCGATGACTCGCCGGGCACCACGTACGTGTGGTCGTAGTGCGACATCAGCACATCGCGGGCCGCCGGCAGCGACGGCGCCCAGTACTGCGCCTGCCCGTTCGGCCCCATCACCCGGTCGTAGCCGCCGATGCCGAAGTTGTCCTCGGCCGACACGCCGCCGGAGAAGTCGAGCGCCTGCTTGCCGGTGAGCACCATCGCCGATTCCGGCGTCATGACCAGGATGCCCTTGGTGTGCATGAGCATCGTGGCCTCGGCGTTCCAGTACGGCTGAGCGCCGACGTTGATGCCCGCGACCACGATGTTGATCTCGCCGCCGTCCTGGGTGAACTCGACGATCCGCTTGAGCGCCTCGGCCACCCAGTCCATGTTCTCGGTGCCCGAGTCCATCGCGATCTTCGCGCCGGACGACAGCGTGTACCACTCCAGCGGGACACCGAGCCGGTCGGCGAGGTCGAGGCCGGCGATGACCCGGCGGCACTCGGGCTCGGCGAGCGAGCCCAGCGCCTTGGTCGGGTCGCCCAGCAGCACCACCCGCTTGATGCCCTCGGGATAGACCTCGGTGCGCGTGGTGACCACACCGGCCACGATCGCCGCCGCGTTGCGGCCCTTGGGTCGGTCGACCGGCTCGAGCACGCCGTCGGCGGACAGGTCGTGCTCGACGAACTCGCCGAGCATCGCAGTGATCTCGTACGGGTACACCGTGTTGCGGCTCGACGCCCGCAGCACCTTCTGCCGGTAGCCGTCCAGCGGCTCGACCGGCTCGTCGGTGGGCTCCTCGATGATCAGCTGCGCGCCGCCGGCGACGTCGAAGACGATCCGGACCGCCACCTTGACCAGCCGGCCCTCGCTGTTGCGCCGGCGCGCGATGAACAAGATCTCCTCGAGCCCGGCGCCCGCGACCGTCGGCGCGACCCGCCGGGCGATCATCTCCATCTCCTCGCGGGTCAGCGAGACCGGCGGCCAGACGTAGATGACGATCCGGTTGGTGTTGAACCGCTTGTCCGACGGCCGGCTCGACTGCTGCCGGCGGATCGAGTCGAGGCAGGTGGCGATCGTGTCCTCGGTGGTGGGCAGCGCGACCAGGCGCCCGTCGTGCTCACGCAGCTCGGCCAGGTCGCGCACCTGCGCGAACGCCACCAGCCGGTCGTCCGACGGATTTTCGCGGGCCACGCACCGGAAGAGATAGATTTCCTCGTCCGAGGACGGCACGCGGGTCAGGTCGAACTTTCGCAGCCGCTCGAGCTGCATCCGCTCCGAAACTTGCGGGTGCAGGCCGCGGATCAGCCGCTCCTCGGTCATCCCGGTGCTGGAGCGGCGGAACGTGAAGTGGTGGTGCATGACCGCGCCGCCACGGCCGGCGACCGCGACGGTGAGTCGGTGGATCTGCGGCGGCAGCGGGTGCGAGCTGATCACCTCGTACAGCGCGGCGGCCATGTCGTCGGTGTCGGCCGGCTGGCCCTCCCACGAAAGATAGACATCGGCGTCGATCGCCATGTCGCCGGTGGCGAGCGAGGCCAGCCCGTCGAGCGCGCCGCCCAGCTGCGCGTAGTTGACCGCGGCGGTGACCAGGCGGGACCCGGCATGCTCGGCGACCACGAAAGTACAGCCCGCGGCCTCGACCGTGCGCACGTCGGACAGACCCCTGTTGCCGTAGTAGCGGCGGGTCAGGACCTCGAGCATGACCGAGTTGTCGAGGTTGTCGCGAACCAGGCGCTGGCCGAGCACGCGCACCAGCGGCTCGGTGCTTCGCACCATCTCCGTGATGCGCTCGGCGCGATCCGGCGCGTCCGGCCGGGCGTCGAGATAGCGCAAGTTTTTCCGTACGCCGACGTAGACCCGCGCCCGGTTGCGACGCAGGAGGGGCTGGCCGAACCAGGCGAAAACCACTCCTCGGGACAGGTCGGCGATCGCCGGGAACCGCACCTGGGTGGCCGCGATCAGCCGCTCGAGCGCGAGACCCGCCGACTCGTGCAGCGTGTCGTCCGGCGGCGGCTCGCCCAGCCAGGCGCGCAGCAGCGTGGTGATCGCGGTGGCGTCGGCGGCGGCCCGCTGCTGGGCCAGGAAGATGCGGAACACCGCGGCCTCGAGCTCGGGCGTGCGCTCCAGCTCGGTGACGCCGTAGTGGCTGAGCGCCTTGCCGAGCCGGGCCTGGAACCGCTCGGACAGCCCGGCCCGCTCGACGTCGAGGCTCTGCAGGTACGTGTGGAAGTACTCGCGCGGGCTGTGCACGTGGGTGTCCCCGGCGCCGTCCTCGCCGGCCGGCCGGTTGCGGCTCAGCTCGGCCAGGTCGGCGAAGACCTCGAGCAGCTGGATCTCGCCGGCCAGGGTCCGCTGGCCGGCCTCGGCGGCGGCCCGGCGAGCGGCCAGGTAGTCGTTGAGCAGCCGGCGCTCGTCGTGCGGGTCGACGTCAAAGCCGAGCAGCAGGCTGCGCAGGTCCTCCTGGCCCCACGCGGCGCGTTGCCGGGCGGGCACCTCGGCCGGCTCGGCGGGCAGGTCGATCTCGACGTGCCCGGCCGCCTCGACGGCCTCGGCCTCGTCGCCGCCGAGCGGCTCGAGCCGCAGCAGCGCCGCGCCGGCGTCGACCTTGTTGCCGACCACGACCATGCGCTCCTTGACCCGGGCCCGGAACGGCGCGCGCAGCACCGCCTCCATCTTCATGGCCTCGAGCACCAGCACCGGCGCGCCCGCGTCGACCTCGGCGCCCACCTCGAGCGGGGTGGCGACGACCAAGGCCGGCATCGGGGAGCGCAGCACGCCGCCCTCGTCCCGGGTGATCCGGTGGGCGACGCCGTCGACCTCGACCAGATGGATGGCGCCGTGGGCGCCGGTGAGCAGGCGGTGCCGCTCGCCGTTGACGACGATCCAGCCGGTGTGCCGGTCGAAGCGGTGGAACTCGACGTACGCGGTGCGCAGCTCGCCGCCGGCCTCGACGCTCACCCGGAAACGGTGGGCGCCGACCCGGGCCACGCGCAACCGGTAGCCCGCGCCGCGCAGCTTCAGGTCGAGCGGACGCCCGCTTTCGTGGCGCACCTGGGGACGACCGCCGAACGCCGTGGCGAGCAGCCGCTCCTCCTCGACGCGCTCGTCCTCCTCGTACGCCTCGATCGCGGCCGCCGCGAGCGCGACGCCGGAGTGACGCTGCGAGACCAGCCGGCCCTCGCCGCGCACCCGGTCGATCCAGCCGGTGTCGGCCGAGGCGTCGATCACCTCGGGCTGGGACAGCAGATCGAGCACGAAACTTTTGTTGGTGGCACCGCCCGCGATGATGACCGTGGTCTCGGCCATCGCCCGGCGGAGCCGGCCCAGCGCCTCGTCGCGATCCTTCCCGTACGCGATGATTTTCGCGATCATCGAGTCGAAGTCGCCCGGAATGCTGTCGCCCTCGCCGACGCCCGTGTCCACCCGGATGCCGGGGCCGGCCGGGAAGACCAGGCGCGCGATGCGGCCCGGGGAGGGCGCGAAATCGCGGTCGGGGTCTTCCGCGTTGAGCCGCGCCTCGATGGCGTGGCCACGCTCGGCCGGCGGGGCGCCCTCGAGCTTTCCGCCCGAGGCCACGTGCAGTTGCGCGCGCACCAGGTCGAAACCGGTGGTCGACTCGGTGATCGGGTGCTCGACCTGCAGACGCGTGTTGACCTCGAGGAACGCGAGCAGGTCGTCGCCGGGGTGGTAGAGGAACTCGACGGTGGCGGCGCCGCGGTAGCCGACCGCGACCGCGAGCCGCTCGGCCGACGCCTTGAGCTCGGCCGCGCGCTCGGGGCTGAGCACCGGCGAGGCGGATTCCTCGATGACTTTCTGGTTGCGGCGCTGGACCGAGCAGTCGCGCACGCCGAGCGCCCACGCGGTGCCCTGGCCGTCGGCGATGACCTGCACCTCGACGTGCCGGGCGCCGGTGACCAGGCGCTCCAGGAAGACGATGCCGCTGCCGAAGGCGCGCGCCGCCTCCTGGCTGGTGCGCTCGTACGCGTCGATGAGCTGCGCCTCGTCGCGGACCACGCGGATGCCGCGCCCGCCGCCGCCGGCCGTGGCCTTGAGCATCAGCGGGTAGCCGATCCGGGCGGCTTGCGCGATCGCGGCGTCGAGCGTCTCGACCGGGCCGCGGCTCCACGGCGCGACCGGGACGCCGACCTCCTCGGCGATGAGTTTCGCGCCGATCTTGTCGCCGAGTTTCCGCATCGCCTCGGGGCTCGGGCCGATGAAGGTGACGCCGACTTTTTCGCACAGCTCCGCGAAAGCGGGATCCTCCGCCACGAAACCCCAGCCGACCCAGGCGGCGTCGGCGCCGGTGTCGACCAGCGCGCGCTCGAGCGTCTTCAGGTCGAGATACGGCCTGCTGGCCGCCGCTCCGAGGTCGTACGCGATGTCGGCCTCGCGCACGAACATCGCGGCGCGGTCGACGTCGGTGTGCAGGGCGACGGTTTCGATCCGGGCGCCGGTCTCGGCGTTCAGATCGCGGACGGCGTGGATGAGCCGCATGGCGGCCTCGCCGCGGTTGACGATGGCGATTCGCTTGAACACCAGACCCAGCCCTGCCTCACCTCTAGGTAACTCTCAGGGGAGGCTACAGGCCCGCTGGCGATCATGAAGAGTAGGTGAGATCCATCGTATCGGTGTGGCCCCACCACTCGAGCGTCAGCCGCCAGCAGCCGGCCTGAGGCAGATCGATGATCGATGGGCCGGGACCGCCGGTGACCTTCCGTTCGGCCGTTTCATCGGTTCCGTCAAGTTTCGCGTGGATCGTCAGATCACCGGCCGTGGTCGCCGAGACGCGGGTCACCCAGAGGATCTTGTTGCTGCGGTCCTCGGCGGGCGGCGCCTTGAGCGGACTGCCGAAAATGACGCCGAGGATGTCGCCGGACTTTCCGAAAACGTGCGGAATGCCGGCGCCGTCGCCGCTGAAGCCGGTGCGCGCCCATTCCGGCAGCGCGTCCGTCACGACAGTTTCGCCGCATTTCGACGTTTCTTGCGGCTGGGCTTGCTTCGGCTGGGCGGTCCGGTCACCCTCCGTGGTGCAGCCGCCCATGACGAGTACGAGGGTGAGCGCCGTCGCCGCCGTGCGGGGAATCGTCATCGCACGGTCCTCAGTGTGATCAGTCCGTTGACCGTCGCCCGCCCCAGCACCGTTGCCGCGGCGTCGCCATCCTTCGCCGCTTCGCCGGCCTTCGCCACGCCGACCCCCTTCGCGTCGCCCGCCTTCGCGTCGCCCGCCTTCGCGTCGCCCGCCTTCGCGTCGCCCGCCTTCGCGTCGCCCGCCTTCGTGTCGCCCGCCTTCGTGTCGCCCGCCTTCGTGGCGTCGAGCCACAGCACCTCGTTGTCGCCGCCGCAGTAGACGCGTTGGCCGTCCGGGCTCACCGCCAGGCCGCGCACATCCGCCGGCACCGACCAGCTTGCCGTCAGCGTGCCGGTGTGGTCCAGGGCGCTGATCGTGCGTCCGGCGCCGGCCAGCACACGCGTGCCGTCCGGGGTGTAGGCGAGGCTCGCGTTCCCACCCTTCGGTGCGGTGACGACCCCGGCGATGGCGAGGGCGGCCGTCCCGGCGTACGCGATGTTTCCGGAGCTGGCGTCGAAAACCGCAAGTTCCCTGCCGTCCGCGCTCGCCGCGATCGCGTGCGCGGCCGGAGGTCCCTCGCCGAACGGATGCGGCAGGTCGAGGCAGTAGGCCCAGCGCTCGGTCAGGTGCAGGACGTGAACGAAAGCGTGCGCGTTGCCGGGGCGGCCGGAGAGCAGGTCGCGGGTGTGCCGGTGGCCGGGCTGGTGGGTGTAGAGGGTGTAGAGGACCTGCTCGTCCGGGGAGAGGACCGCCTGCCGGCCCTCGCCGCGCATCTCCTCCTCGGCGCCCGGCGGGACGGCGGTCTTGTCCCGGGTCAGCAGGGGTCCGACCTCGCCCGTGGCCAGGTCGAGCAGCCGCACCCGGTAGTGGTCGGGCGCGGTCGCGGGCAGCCACTCGAGCACGAAAAGTCCGGTGTTGTCGGTGGTGAACGCGTCCGGCTCGACGACGCCGGGCAGGTCGTACTGGCGCTTCTCGCCGCCGACGGTCACCAGCAGCGAGGTCGTTTTCCGCGCCGCGGGCTGGACGGCGGCGGGGGTGCGGCTGAGCGCACAGGCGATCCGAGAAACGGTACGGGGTAGCCACCCGCCCCCGAGCGTGGTGCTGCGGGTGGATATCCCGTCCGCGGGGTCGAACCGCATGAGGCTTTCGCCGTCGACCGCGAAAACGACGCGTCCATCGGCGCTGGCGGCGGCCCGCTTGCCGTGCGTGGCGGGACGGGCGCCCCCGAGCACCACGAGGCCTTGCTCGCTGTCGGCGAGCACCACGTCGGGCACTTTCGTGCCCGGTTTCTTGCCGGAGCTCGGCTCCCTCGATGAGCACGCCCCCAGCAGCGCCGCCGTCGCGCCACCGGCGAGCGCCAGAAATCCCCGTCGCGTCGTCATGCCCTGTGGACACCGCGACCGCGAGAAAGGTTCCCGCCGCCTCGTCTCGCCGCGCTGTGCCACCAGACCGGGCGGTCCGCGATGGAGAACGTGCGCCTGCCGGGGATGAGCGCGCCAACGGCGTCCGGGAACCTTTTTTCGTCTCGCGGTGTCGATGATGTGTTCGTTGGGAGGTGTCGAGCTGGAGAAGGCCACCGAGCTGGACGACGCGACCGCCGTAGCGCGGGCGCGGGCCGGCGACCTGGACGCGTACGAGTTCCTGGTCGCGCACTACACCGTGCCCGCACACCGGGCCGCGGTGCTGCTCGGCGCCGGGGCGGAGGCCGACGACGTGGTGCAGGAGGCGCTGGTCAAGGCGTACCGGCAGCTGTCGTCGTACCGCGGGGAGGCGGGTTTCAAGGCGTGGTTGCTGGCCATCGTCGCGAACGAGACCCGAAACCTGCACAGGTCGCGGCAACGGCGGGACGGGCTGGTGCTGCGGGCTTTTCTCCACGAGGAGCCGGCCGTCGCCCCGGATCCGGCCGAGTCAGCCATGGCCCACGAACGGCGGCAGCGGCTGGTCGGGCAGCTGCGGCGGCTCGACGGGCGGGACCGCGAGGTGCTGGTGTGCCGCTATCTGCTCGACCTCTCCGAGGCCGAGACCGCCGTGGCGCTCGGGGTCCGCAAGGGCACGGTCAAATCGCGTACGTCCCGGGCCCTGACCCGGTTGCGTGACCTGCTGTCCACGCCCACGCCCACGCCTGCGCCCGCACCCGCACCTGCGCCCGAGCCCGCACCTGCGCCCGAGCCCGCGCCCGCACCTGCGCCCGAGCCCGCGCCCGCACCTGCGCCCGAGCCCGCGCCCGCACCTGCGCCCGAGCCCGCACCTGCGCCCGAGCCCGCACCTGCGCCCGCACCCGCACCTGCGCCCGCACCCGCACCTGCGCCCGAGCCCGCGCCCGAGCCCGCACCTGCGCCCGCACCCGCGCCTGCGCCCGCACCCGCGCCCGGAGAGGAGGGAACCGATGCCTGATCGCCACGACGACCTGATCGCCGAGTTGCGCGCGCTCGGCGACCACCTCGACGTGCCCGAGGCCGCCGACCAGCGCGCCGCGGTCCGCGCCCGCCTGGCCTCGGCCCGGCCGCCGGCCCGGCGTCACCGCTGGCGGCTCTGGCTGATCTCGGCCCTCGTCGCCGCCGTGGGCGCAACCGGCGCGATCGCCCCGGCCCGGGCCGCCGTGATCGAGCTGCTGCGGGTGGCCGGCATCGAGGTGCGCACCAACCCGAAACCCACCGCTCTGCCCGCCCACCCCAGCCCGCTGCCGTCGCAGCACCTGGCGGCCCTCGACGAGGCCCGCCGCCTGGCCAAGTTCCCGGTGCGCCTGCCGGCCGCGCTGGGCCAGCCGGAGCAGGTCACGATGGCCGACCAGGACAACACCGGTGCGCCGCGAGTGGTCAGCGTTTCCTACCGGGCCGGAAAGGTTCGCTTCGACCAGTTCGACGGCACGCTGTCCATCGCCTTCTTCAAGCAGGCCACGAACGCGCAGTGGGTCGAGGTCGGCGGCCACACCGGCATCTGGGTGCCCGGCCCGCACCCGGTCACCTACGTGGATCGCGGAGGCGTCGAGCACACCGCGACGGCCCGCTTGGCCGGCCCCACCCTGATCTGGCAGGGCGACGCGGTGACCTACCGCCTCGAGGGCCTGCCCACGGTGGACGAGGCACTGGCGGCCGGCCTTTCCGTCGGATGAGGGCCGGCCTGTGGCCGGGGCGCGACATTTCTTCCGGGCGCGCCTCTCCCGGGCGCGCCTCTCCCGGGCGCGCCTCTCCCGGGCGCGCCTCTCCCGGGCGCGCCTCTCCCGGGCGCGCCTCTCCCGGGCGCGCCGCCGCGGTGGGGACCGCGGCGGCGCGTACGGGAAAGTGTTTTAGAAATCGCCGTTGGTGTTGCACTTCGCCTTCTGGACCAGGCAGTTCTTCACGCGCTCGGACTGGGCGCGGTTCTCCCAGGCGAAGAACGCGTCGCCGTGCATCGACGATGCCATGCCGGACGCCAGGCGGAAGCCCGCCGACGAGCCGGGCGTCGGGTACGAAATGAGGAACGAAAGATTCGGGATGGCGACCGGGTAGGCGCCGCGGCAGGTCCCGTCGTAGCTGTAGCTGACGTGCTGCTTGTGGGTGGGGCTGTCGAGGTTCTTGCCGTCCCAGCAGTCCTGGAAAACGAGGTGGAACATGAGGACGGCGGTGGATGCGCAGACCGGCCAGTTTCCGTCGGCGCTGCGACCGATCTCGCCGCCGGGGCCGGCGCAGTAGAACGCGTTGACCGAGCCGGCCGGCGTCGGCGTCTGAAGCTTGGCGTCGCCGGCGATCATGCGGAAGCCCTGGGGGAAGGGCTTGGTGGCCGACGGGTCGGTCAGCCGGGAGCCGTAGTAGACGACCACGTCCTTGGGTTCGATCACGCGATCGCCCTGGTAGAGCGTCGGGATCCAGTAGGCGGAGAGGTCCGGCAGCGGGCGGCAGCTGGTGCCGGCGTTGCCGAGCAGCGTTGCCGTCGTCGTGTACGCGTCGGTTTTCGTGTTGCCGAGGAAACTGTGCATGTGCGACGCGCCGGGCATGCCCGGGAAGACGATTGGGTCGTCGGGGTGGGAGTGGCTGTAGCCGCAGGTCGCGTTGAACTCGGACACGCGCACGGTGCCGGCTGGAACCGGCCGCGGCACGATCGAGTTGAACTCGGCGAGCTGCGCGTTCCACGCGGCCTGGTCGATCGGAACCCAGCCCGGCCCGCTGTCAGCGGGCGAGCCGTCCCCGAACGAGAACCAGTTGATGTTGACGAAGTCTCCGCCGGTTGAGTTTCGCAGCACCGCGAAAACGGTCTGCGCGCCGGTCGGGTGGGTCGCCGTGGTGGCGGTCAGCGTGGACCAGACCTGCCAGCCGCCGGTGGCGGCGATGGAAAATTGCGTGAGCAGCGGGCCGGTGACCGAGCCGGTGCGCAGCTCGACCCGCCCGGTGCCGACCGCGGAGGCTACCCGGGCCTGCACGGTGAGGGTGCCGGCGGCGCCGAGGTTGACGCCGTCGTAGCGCATCCAGTCGCCTTCGGCGAGATAGGCAGCGTTCTGCCCGCCGCCGGAATCGGCGGTCGCCTCGAGCTGGGCTCCGGACTGAGCCGCATAGGACTCGGCCTGAACCGTGATGGTCGCGGCCTCGGCGACGCCGGGCGCCACGACGAGCGTGGTCGCGGCGGCGAGCAGGGCCGCGGACAGGATGCGCATTCGTGGGGATGAATGCATGACGCTCCCTTCGGGGAGAGGGGACGTGAGTGCTCAGGAGTATCCGGGGCGGGGAAGCGCTCTCTCAAGATTGATCGGTTGCGATCCCCACCATGTGCCGAAACGTGCGCGAAATCTCGGGAAGCGCTTCCCGAAACGTGGCGCTGCGGGCTACCGGGTCGCCAAGTTCGGCACGCACGAAGCGGCGCGGGCGGCCACGAAGCGGAAGCCGGCCTCGGTCACGGCGCGGTGGACGGCCTCGGTCACGGCGCGGTGGACGGCCTCGGTCACGGCGCGGTGGACGGCCTCCCGCAGTTGTGGAGAGCGAGGACGCGGGCGTTGCTCGTGATCGCGAAACGGCGGTCGGCCGGTCAGCCGTGGTGGATCCAGCTGTCGATCAGCGCCTCGTGCGCCTCGAGCCGCTGCTGGGTGCGCTGCGGATCGGTCGCGGCGATCGCGTCGAGCAGGCTCACCGCGAGGACCACCACGGCGGCGTGCGAGTCGAAGACCAGGCCGGTCCCGACCGGCGCGACCAGAAGCACGTCGGCGTCCTGGGCGAACGGCACCAGCGCAGTGTCGGCGACCACGACCGTGGCGAGGCCGAGCCGCCGGGCCCGCCGGATCGCGGCGACCGTGGCCGCCGGATAGCGCGGCATCGCGAAAATCAGCAGCGCGGTTGCGCCCTGTTCGCGCACCTCGAGCACGGTGTCGTCGACCGTACTCGCGTCGGTGCACACGCTGACGGCGGGCAGCAGACGGCGGGCGAAATAGCCGAAGTACTCGGCGAGGGCGGCCGAGGCGCGCAGCCCGATCACGCCGAGCGCCGGGGTGCCGGCGAGCAGCGCCACCGCCTCGCTCATCCGGTCGCCGGCGAGCACCCGCTTGAGGCTTTCCAGGTTGGCCGTCTCCTGGTCGACCGCGGGCGTGCTGTGCCGGTCGGGCGCCGGCGAAAGTCCCACCACCACATCGCGCAACGCGGCCCGGAACTCGGGGAAGCCCGCGAAACCGAGCGCGGTGGCGAGCCGGGTCACGGTCGGCTGGCTCACGCCGGTCCGCTCGGCGATCTCGACGGTCGACAGGAAAGCCACATCGGGAAACATTCCGAGCATCCGCTGCACGATCTGCCGCTGGGTCGGCGAAAGCCGGTGTCGCTGCGCGACGGTGAGCAGCCAGTCCTCCGCCCGGCCCGTGTCGACCATCGGCGTGCCTCCCCCATGGTTTCGCGCCACCGATGCGAGCCGAGCCGCGAACGCTGAATAGCTTGAAACGCCCAGGCTATAGGGTGCATTGCATGATTCACGCGAGCCCGGCCCTCTGGCTACGGTTTCTCTCCGGCGCTGACATCGCTGGCCTCGGCATCGCAAACGACGAGGTCATCGCGGCCGTCGAGGCAGTGGTCGGCGCGCACGGCCGGGGCGAGACAGTTTTCGAGCCGCGCACCCACCTCGTCCCCGAAAACGGCGGCGCCGGCCATTTCAACATCTTGCGCGGCCACGTCGGCACGCTCGGCGAGCGCGGCCTCAGCGGGGTGAAGGTCGTCGGCGATTTCGTGACCAACTACGAAAAAGGGCTGCCGAGCGAGCTGGCGCTGATGACCCTTTTCGACCCGACCACCGGCGTCCCCCTCGCGATCATGGACGCCACGCTGATCACCGAGGTCCGCACCGGCGCGATGACCGCCGTCGGCGCGAAATATCTGGCCCGCCCGGATTCGCGAATCCTCGGCCACGTCGGCGCCCGCGGCACCGCGTTCTCCAACGTCACCATGCTCGACAGCCTGTTCCCGCTCGAGGAGATCCGGGTGACCAGCCGCCGCCCCGAGTCGCGCGAGGCCTTCGCCGCCCGGCTGCGCGAGGTCACCGACACCCCGGTGCGCGCCGTCGAAACCGCCGACGAAACATTCGATCGGGCAGACATCCTCGTCGAGGCCTCACGCTTGGAAACACCAACCCCACTTCTGCGTACGGTTGCTGTCAAGCAAGGCGCTTTCGTGGTGCCGTACGGGACCGTCAGCGCAGTGGAGCTGGACCTGCTCGACGTGATGGACAAGGTGGTCGTGGACGACTGGCGCGAGTCCCACTCGGGCCGCTTCGGCGCATTGCGCGCCCACGTGGACACCGGCCGCCTGACCGAGCAGACCCTGTACGCCGAGATCGGCGACATCGTCAGCGGCCGCAAGCCCGGCCGCGAGACCCCCGACGAGCGCATCCTGTTCTGGCATCGCGGCCTGTCCATCCTCGATGTCGCCCTGGCCCACCTGATCCTGACCCGAGCCGAGGCCGCAGACGCCGGCACGATGCTCCGCTACCGATGACAACACCCGGCCTCCCCGACCCGCCCGCCTCGACACCCGAGCCCGCCCTCCCGGCCGCGACCGTCCCGGTGCACGAGATTCGGCGGCCCTCGGACCTGTCCCGAGCGGTGATCGCCTCGCTGGCCCGCTCCCGCTGCCGGATCGTCCTCGCTCCCGGCCTGCTCGACGACCTGGCCGCGAGCCGCCGCGCCGCCCTGGGCGACCTCGCCGGCGACCGGCCCGTCTACGGCGTCAATACCGGCATGGGCGCGATGGCGGGCGTTCGCCTGGACGCCGCCGCCCAGGCCCGCCAGCAGAACACCCTGATGATCGGCCGTGCGGTCGGCTCGGCGCCGTGGCTGCGCCACGACGAGGCCCGCGCCCTCCTCGCCGCCCGGCTCCGCACGCTCTTGCATCCGGCGGCCGGCGTCTCGCCCTCCCTGTGCGAGTTCCTGGTGGCCCTTCTGGATGCCCACGTCGTCCCCGCGATCCCCCTGCGCGGCGGCGCGGCCGGCGAGATCATCCCGCTGGCCCACGCCGGAGCGGTCCTCATCGGCGCCGGCCAGGTACTCACCCCGCCGGGCGCCGTCGTCGACGCGGCCCCGACAGGGACCGACGCGGCACAGGCGCCGGCCGACGCAGCACCAACGCCGGCCAGCCCGGCCTCGACGCCGGCCAATCCGGCCTCGACGCCGGCCAATCCGGCCTCGACGCGGGCCGACGCGGCCTCGACGCCGGCCGATGCGGCATCGACGCTGGCCGCCGCCGGTCTGGCGCCGCGCCCGTTCGAGGCGAAGGAGGGCGTCGCCTTCCT
Organism: Actinoplanes sp. NPDC051513; assembly: GCF_044454685.1. Classification (NCBI taxonomy): domain Bacteria; kingdom Bacillati; phylum Actinomycetota; class Actinomycetes; order Micromonosporales; family Micromonosporaceae; genus Actinoplanes; species Actinoplanes sp. NPDC051513. Next base: position 582,485 of record NZ_JBITDW010000002.1, on the reverse strand, counting down.
CGAGGGCGTCCCCGGCCTGACCGGCCTGGCGGCGCTGGCGGCGGAGGACACTCGCACGCTGCTCCAGCAGATCCTGGTCGCGTCGGCCGCGTCGCATGCGGTCATCCGCGCCAGCCGTGACCCGCTGCACCCCGATCTCGCCGACAGCGAGGAGCTGCGCACGGTCTTGACCACGATGCGCGACCTCCTTGGGGCCGAGAACGCGCAGCAACTCATCATGGATGACTTGGCGCGAGGCGCGGCGCGCGAAATCGTCGATGAGGAGCTGCCGCAAGCCGCGCGCGAGGACATCGATGGTGAGTTGCCGCGAGCGCATGCCGGTGGCGGGCCGGCTCGGCAATTGCAGGCGCCGGTGTCGTTCCGGGTCACGGCGCCCGCGCTCACCGTCGCGCTGCGTGCGGTCGCCGGGCTGGAGGCGGCGGCCGATCGGGGGCTCGACGCGGTGACCGACTCCCCTGCTCACCTCGACGGGCGGTTCGTGGGGACGTTCGGCTTCGCGGGCACCGACCTGGCCGCGACGGCCGGTGCGCTGACCACCGCGCTCGTGCACCTCGCCGAGCTGGGCGCCGCTCGACTGCACAGGTTGCTCGACTCCGGCATCACCGGGCTGCCGCGGCAGCTCTCCGATGCGCCCGGGCTGCATGCGGGCATGGTGACGGTCCACAAGCGGGCGGTTGGCGTCGTACACCGGCTGCGTCGTTTCGTCACCCCGGCGCTGGTCGGGGCGATGGAGACCTCGCTGGGTCAGGAAGACGTGCAGAGTTTCGGCTTCGAGGCCGCGGAATGCCTCGGCGAGGCGGTGGCGGGCCTGCGCGACGTGCTGGCTTGCGAGCTGCTCGCCGTCCATCAGGCCCGGCTGCTGGGCGGGCCGCCCGAGGGGCTGACGGGACGTGGCACGGCCGCGCTCGACGAGATCGCGGCCGCGCTGCCCGCCGGGACGGCCGACCGCCCGTTCGGGCGCGACCTCGACCGCATCGCCGACCTGTTGGAAAACGGCTGGGCGACCACCGAACGAGCCCGCTGAGCGCGACCTCGACCACATCACCCCAACCGCTGGGGAGAGACTGGGCGAGACCGATGAGATGCGCCGGAACCGCTGGGCGAGCCCGATGAGATGCGACCGGAACCGCCGGGCGACCGCGTGACGAGCCCGATGAGAGTCAGGCGGCCGGGCGGCCGGTCGAGCCGCGCACGATGAGCTCGGGGCGGAACAGCGGCGCCGGGTCGGCCGGGCCCTCCAGCTGTTCCACCGCCGCCGCGATGATGGCGTCCTCGTCCCAGGCCATCGTGGTCAGGCCCGGGTCTACCAGGGCGGCCAGCTGGTGGTCGTCGTAGCCGACCACCGACAGGTCTTCCGGCAGGCGCAGACCCACCTCGCGAGCGGCCCGATAGACCGCGAACGCCAGCGAGTCGCTCAGGCAGAAGACCCCGGTCGGGCGCTCGGGAGCGGCGAGCAGCTCGGCCGCCACCTCGACCGCCTCGGCCGTTGCCGCCGGCGCGGCGATCTCCACCAGGTCGACGCCGAGGCGGGCGGCCACCTCGGCGGCCAGGACCTGGGCGGGCCGGCCGGGCGTGGACGGCAAGGCGGGCGCCAGCAGGCCGATCCGGCGGTGTCCGAGCTCGGCCAGGTGGGCCAGGGCCGCCTGGACGCCGTACCGGTTGTCGAACAGGACGCTGCCGGAGCCGGGGCGGCTGGTCAGGGCATCGCCGATGGCGACCACCGCCACCTCGGGGCCCAGCAGCCGCCAATATTTCGCGGTCGGATCAACCGGGGACACCAGGGCGCCGTCGACGCGCTGGGCCACGAACTGCTCGACGATCAGGCGTTCCTGCTCGGGGTCGGCGTCGGCGTCGGCGATCGTCGCGTAGCTGCCCTGGCTGCGCAGGGCACGGGTCAACAGCACCGAGAGATCTTGCTGCCACAGGTCGCGCAGGGACCCACTGACCCCGATCGATCCCGTACGGCCGCTGGCCAGCGCCCGGGCGATCGGGTCGACCGTGTAGCCGAGCTCGTCGGCCAGTTCCCGCACCCGGCTGATGGTGGCCGGTGAGCCGCGGACGCCGCGCAACGCGTACGACGTCGCTGCCAGCGACAGGCCCGCCGCGTCCGCCAGGTCTTGCAGCGTGCGTCGCTGTCCAGACACCGGCCGAGAGTAACACCGCCCCACCCGGCATGTTTCCGGGTGATTACCTCGCTCAGGTGCTGAGAAGCCCTTGCGCCTGCGGGAGGGAAGCGCTTCACTCAATGCATCGAGTGAAGCGCTTCCCTCTCCGTGATCGACGTCCCGGCAACCGAGGCAGGAGGAGCCATGGTGATCGACTGCCACCAGCACCTGTGGCCGCCGCGCCTGCTCGACGCGCTCCGCCGCCGCCGCGAGTTTCCGTACCTGCGCGGCTGGACGCTGCACCTGCCGGGCGAGCCGCCGTACGAGGTCGACCCGGCCGCCCACGACGTCCCGGCCCGCCGCGACCAGGAAGTTTCCGAGGGCCGCCAGAAAGTTCTGGTCTCGCTTTCCAGCCCGCTCGGCATCGAACACCTCGCCGGGCCGGACGGCGCCGAGCTGATCGACGTCTGGCACGAGAGCGCGCTCGAGCTGCCCGACCCGTTCCGGGTGTGGGCCGCGGCCCCGGTCGCCGAGCCCGACCCCGACGGGCTGGCCAAGGTGCTGCGAGAGGAGCGGGTGGCCGGCCTCCAGCTGCCGGCGACGGCGCTCGGCGACCCGGCCGCGGTGGCCCGGATGGCGCCGCTGCTCGACGAGGCCGAGCACGCCGGCAAACCCGTGCTCGTCCATCCCGGCCCGGCGCCGGTGTGCGACCCCGGCCTGCCCGCATGGTGGCCGGCTCTGGGCCCGTACGTGTCGCAGTTGCATTTGTCGTGGTTGGCGTGGCACATCGCCGGCCGGTCGCGGCACCCGGGCCTGCGCATCGCTTTCGTCGCGCTCGCCGGCCTCGCGCCGCTGCACCACGAGCGACTCGCCGCTCGCGGCGGCACGCTCGGGCCGGTCGACCCGAAAGTCTTCTACGAAACTTCCTCGTACGGCACCCGAGCGATCGACGCGATGATCCGGGTCGTCGGCGTCGACCCGATCGTGCACGGCTCCGACCGGCCGTACGCGGAATCGGCCGACCCCGGTCTGGGCGCGGCCTTCGCGCACGCCATGTTCGCCGCCAACCCTCGTGTCCTGATCGGAGAGCCGCGATGACGATGGTCGACGCCCTGCCCGCGCTGCCCGGCCGGGCCCTCACCCCGCGCGAGCTGAAGTCCTGGGTGACCGAGGTCGCCGACCGGCCCGGCCTGTGGCGGCCGCTCGTGCGGCACGACACCGGCAAGCGGCACTACGCGCATCTCTACCGCGACGGCGACATCGACGTCTGGGTGCTGTGCTGGAACCTCGTGGACGACACCGGCTGGCACGACCACGACATCTCGTCGGGCGCGGTGGCGGTGACCCGCGGCGCGGTCTCCGAGGCCACGCCGCGCATGGGCGGCGAGCCGGTGACGCGGGTGGTCGGCTCGGGGCGGGTCTTCGCGTTCGGCCCCGACCACATCCACCGCATGGCCGGCGCGATCGACGGCTCGGTCTCCATTCATGCGTATTCGCCGCCGTTGTGGCGCATGGGCCAGTACTCGATCAGCGCGGCGGGCGTGCTGCGCCGGCGCGCGGTCAGCTACGCCGACGAGTTGCGGCCGCTCGACTGAAGCTCGACGAAAAGCCCAGCCGAAGCTCGACGCAAGCCCGGCTGCAGCTCGACGAAAGCCCGGCTAAAGCTCGCCAAGCGACGGCAGCAACGACGCCGCCCGCGAAAGGTCGTCGCCCAGCGGCCGATCGTCCATCGAGGCGTCCAGCACTTTCGCCGCCAGCTCGAAAGCCTCACGGGCCGTCCCGCCGACGAGCCGCCCCGGCGCCATTCGCAAGGCCCGCACCGCCGCCACCAGCTCGGCCGCCAGCAGCGTCGGCGCCAGCCGGGTCATCGCTCGCAGCGACCGCGCCCCCTGCGTGGCGAAACTCGCGTGCTCCTCCAGCCCCAGCGAAATCGTCAGCGTCCCGGCCGCGGTCGGCTGCATGCCCACGCGGATCTCGGTGAGCAGGTCCTGGACCACGTACTCGCTGATCATCAGCCCGGAGCTGCCGGGCGGCCCGGCCGCCAGGAACGCCCGCAAGCCGGTCATGTCGGGGCGCATCAGCAGGCCGAGGCGGGCCGCCGACAGGGACAGAACCGGGAGGAAAGCGCCGCGTACAGCGTCCAACTGGGACGCCAGGGTCGCCGTGTGGAACTGGCCGTGGTGGCGGACCCCGTCCGCCGTGACCAGCGGATTCTCGACGGCGGCGTTCAGCTCGCCGATCAGGGCCTCGTGCAGGGACCGGGCCGCGTGCAGGGCCGGCGCGGTCACCTGGGGAAGCACCCGCAGGCCGAACGGGTCCTGGATACGGGCCGGCGCCGCGCACCCGGTCACCAGCGAGCGCAGCGACGACGCGACCTCCGCCTGGCCGGGATGGGCGCGGGCCGCGTGGACCGTCTCGTCGTACGCCTCGGGGTTGCCGCGCAGCGCGAGGAAGGTCAGCGCACCGACCACGACGGAGGCGCGCAGCTGGCTGCGCATCCGGTCGAGGGCCAGGGCCGACGTGGTCACGGTCAGGGCGCTCGACGAGATCATCGGCAGCGCGTCGGTGGCGTCGATCGTGGTGACCGGGCCGCGGCCGGAACGCCACGGGCGCTCGCCGGCCAGGGTCAGGCCCAGCTCGGCCAGCGCGGCCAGGTCGGCGGTGCCGATCGCGCCCCAGGAGTGCATGGTGGGCACCGCGCCGTCGCGCAGGGCGTCGGCCAAGGCCACGGCTATCCGCTGGGAGATGCCGGAGCCGCCGGCCAGGATCTGATTGAGACGGGTGACCATCGTCGCCCGCGCGGTCAGGTCGTCCTCGATCGGGCCCACGCCGGCACAGTGGCTGCGCAGCAACCGCAGGCCGTGCGAGCCGGGGTCCGCCGAGGAGGTGCGCTCGCTCCGGTTCGCCCCCACGCCGGTGTTCGCGCCGTAGACCGCGCCCTGCGCCAGCGCGGCCAGCAGCACCCCGTGCCGCGCGTCGACAAGCGCCAGGGCCGCCGGGTCGACCTCGACGGAAACGCGGCCCGACGCCACGGCGATCAGGTCCTCGATCGTCAAACCCCGCCCGTCAAGCCGGACGTTTGCGCTCATTTCGACACCACCTAGTTTCAGGAGCGTAAAGGCTCCCGCGGGCCGTTGACATTCTATTCACTACCCCTGAAGTATGAATATCCTCATTCACCAACGCGAGCGCCAGCGGGAGCGGCATGATCACATTCGACGATGTCGTCAAGGTGTACGCCGGCGGCAGCGCTGCCGTGGACCATCTCTCGCTCGAGCTCCCGACCGGCAAGACCACGGTCTTCGTCGGACCCTCGGGCTGCGGCAAGACCACGTCGCTCCGCATGATCAACCGGATGATCAGCCCGACCTCGGGCCGGGTCCTGATCGACGGCGAGGACGTCGCCGGCCACGACGAGGCTCTGCTGCGCCGCGGCATGGGCTACGTCATCCAGCACGCGGGGCTCTTCCCGCACCGCACCGTGCTCGACAACGTCGCCACGGTCCCGATGCTGCTCGGCAAGACCCGCCGCCAGGCCCGCACCGACGCGCTGGCGCTGCTCGAGCGGGTCGGTCTCGCCGCCGAGTTCGCGAACCGCTACCCGGCCCAGCTCTCCGGCGGCCAGCAGCAGCGCGTCGGCGTGGCCCGGGCGCTCGCCGCCGACCCACCGATCATGCTGATGGACGAGCCGTTCAGCGCGGTCGACCCGGTCGTGCGCGAGGGGCTGCACCGCGAGTTCCTCCGCCTCCAGAAAGACCTCGGCAAGACCATCGCGATGGTGACGCACGACATCGACGAGGCGATCAAGCTCGGCGACGTCGTCGCGATCTTCCGGCAGGGTGGCGTGCTCGCCCAGGTCGGCACCCCGCGCGAGCTGCTCGAAAGCCCGGCCGACGAGTTCGTGGCCGGGTTCGTGGGGCGCGACCGCGGCCTGCGCAGCCTCTCCTTCGACACCGCGGCCGACCTGCCGGTGCGCCCGATCTCCGACGCGCCCGACCTCGTGCTCGACGAGGCGAAGAGGCCGGTGGGCTGGCGCACCGGCGGCGGCATCCACAAGATCACCACGTTCACCAGCGACGACTCCCTGCGACTGGTCACTGACCTGGCGATCACCTCGCCGACCGGGATCGCCGTGCGCGTCGGCAAGGACGGGAGGGCCGACGGCATCGTGCCCCACCACGACCTGGTCGACCACCTGGCCGGACGGAAGAAGAAGTGACGACCTATCTGAGCAACAACTGGGAGACGGTGCTGACCGCGCTGCGGCAGCACATCTGGCTGGCCCTGGTCCCGGTGGTCATCGGCTTCGTCGTGGCGCTGCCGGTCGGCTATCTCGGCGTCCGCTTCCCCTGGCTGTACCACCCGCTGGTCAACACGTGCGGGGTGCTCTACTCGATCCCGTCGCTGGCGCTGTTCGTGTTCCTGCCGGTCGTCCTCGGCACCAAGATCCTGTCGCCGCTCAACATCGTGGTGGCGCTCACCATCTACACGGTCGCGCTCCTCGCCCGTACGGTCGCCGACGGTCTTAAGTCTGTCGATCCTCTCGTGGTGCAGTCGGCCACCGCGATGGGCTACCGCCGCACCCGCCGCCTGATCGACGTGGAGCTCCCGGTCGCGCTGCCGGTGATCCTGGCCGGTCTGCGGGTCGCCACGGTCGCCAACATCAGTCTGGTCAGCGTCGGCGCGCTGATCGGCGTCGGCGGGCTCGGCCAGCTGTTCACCCGCGGGTTCCAGCTGTTCTACGTGGAGCCGATCCTGGTCGGCATCGTCCTGTCGGTGTTGCTGGCCGGCCTGGCCGACCTGGTCATCGTGCTGCTGGGCCGGTTGGTCACGCCGTGGACCCGGTTCCAGGGAGGCGCGGCGTGAACCTGGACTATCTGCTGGACCCGGCGCACTGGTCGCTGACGACCGACGGCAGCATCCCCCAGCTGATCCTCTACCACGTGTTCTACGTGGCGCTGGCCATGCTGATCGGCACGGTCATCGCGCTGCCGATCGGCCTCTGGATCGGCCACACCGGACGCGGCTCGTTCATCGCCATCAACGCGGGCAACGCCGGCCGGTCGTTGCCCACGCTCGGCCTGCTGATGCTCATGGTCACGCTGCTCGGCCTGGGGCTGCTCCCGGTGCTCATCGCGCTGACGGTGCTGGTCATCCCGCCGGTGCTCACCTCCGCCTACGCGGGGATCCGCGCCATCGACCAGCGGATCGTCGACGCCGCGAAAGGTGTCGGCATGCGTCCCTGGCAGGTGCTGGCCAAGGTGGAACTGCCGATGGCCGTGCCGGTGCTGATGAGCGGCGTCCGCAGCGCCACCCTGCAGGTGGTGGCGACCGCGACGGTGGCCGCCGCGGTGGGCCTCAGCGGCCTGGGCCGCCTGCTGATCGACGGCCTCGCCGTCAACGACTACTCCCGTGTGCTGGCCGGCGCCATCGTCGTCGCGGTGCTGGCGGTCGTGCTCGACCTGGTTCTCGCCCTCGCTCAGCGCTGGGTCGTCTCGCCAGGCCTGTCAAAGAGATAGAAAGGCAAACCCCATGATGCGTACGCGCATTGTCGTCGCTCTTGCCGCAACTTTCGCCCTCGCCGCGTGCGGCGCCAACAATGACCCCCTCAGCAACGACACCGACCAGGGCAGCAGCAACGCGCCCTCCACCGTCACGATCGGCTCGGCCAACTTCGCCGAGAGCGAGCTGCTCGCCGAGATCTACGCCCAGGCCCTGGAGGCCAAGCAGGTGCAGGTGAAGCGCCAGTTCAACATCGGCGCCCGCGAGCTGTACCTCAAGGCGCTGCAGGACGGCTCGATCGACCTGCTGCCGGAATACAACGGCGCGCTGCTCTCGGCGCTGTCCAAGGGCGGCGCGCCCGAGGGCGTCAGCAGCCCCGCGGACGTGCTCGCCGCCCTCAAGAAGGTGCTGCCGGCCGGCACCGAGGTGCTCGAGCAGTCGGCGGCCGAGGACAAGGACACGCTGACCGTCACCCAGGCGACGGCGACCAAGCACAACCTCAAGACCATCGAGGACCTCAAGCCGGTGGCGGGCACGCTGTCGATCGGCGCCGGCCCCGAGTGGCAGGAGCGCTACCAGGGTCTCAAGGGCCTCGACTCGCTGTACGGCGTGAAGTTCAAGACCTTCAAGCCGCTCGACGCGGGTGGCCCGCTGACCGTGAACGCGCTGCTCAAGGGCCAGATCGACGTCGGCAACATCTTCTCCACCGACTCCGCGATCAAGACCAACAACCTGGTCGTCCTGGAGGACCCGAAGAACCTCTACCTGGCCGAGAACGTCCTCCCGCTGATCCGCAGCGAGGCGAACAACCCTACGGTGAGCGGCGCGCTCAACGCGGTCTCGGCCAAGCTGACCACCGAGAACCTCACCACGTACCTGGCCAAGGTGCAGGTCGACAAGCAGGACACCGCGGCGGTCGCCAAGGCGTTCCTGACCGACAACGGCCTGTCATAGCGAAAGTTCGGCGGAAAGCTCTCTCATCACGCTGCACACCGAGCCGGCGTGGGCATGTAGCTCGTGGATGTCGGGCGGGCGCGCCTCGCGCGCCCGCTCCTCCACCTCGGCGCAGCGCGCGGCGAATTGGCCGGCTCCCAGGGTGGCCGACGATCCCTTGAGGGAATGCGCGAGCCGCGCCAGGTTCCGGGCATCGCCGGCCGAGGCGGCACGCTCCATCTTCGAAAGTGTCTCGGGCAGCCGGTCGGCGAAGTTGTGCAGGATCTCGGCGAGCTGTCCGCGATCGCCGCCGACCGAGGCCGCCATCCCGTCCACCCAGTCGCGAATGCTGTCGGCCTCCGACCTCTCGACGATGTCGGTCACGTCCGCGTGGGCCGCCGCGCCCGCCAGCACCGCGTCCAGCTCGGCCTCGCGGATCGGCTTGGCCAGGAACCCGTCCATGCCCGCCCGCTTGCTCGCGGTGCGGTCGTCGACCATCGCGTTCGCCGTCAGTGCCACGATCCGCGGCGCGCCGTGCGACGGCGGATGGGCACGGATCCGCTCGGTCGCCGCCAGCCCGTCCAGCACCGGCATCTGCACGTCCATCAGAACCAGATCGAATTTCGTACGGTGAACGGCCGCGACCGCCTCCCGCCCGTCCGCCGCCAGGTCCACGCGGTGGCCGCGCCCCTCCAGCAGCAGCTGGGCCACCCGCTGGTTGATCGGGTTGTCCTCGGCCACCAGCACGTGCAGCGGCCGCGCCGCGGCGGTCATGGCAGGCGGCAGCTCGGCGAGCTCGCCCGCTTTCACGGCGACGGTGACGGTGAAGGTCGACCCCTGGCCCGGCGTGCTGTCGACGGTGATGCCGCCCGACATCGCCTCGGCCAGCCGCTGACTGATCACCAGGCCCAGCCCGCTGCCGCCGTAGCCGCGCGCCACCGACGCGTCGACCTGGCTGAACGGGAGAAAGAGCCGATCGAGCCGATCGAGCGGGATCCCGATGCCCGTATCGCGGACCGCGAACCGAACCTGATCATCGATGGCGGACACCATCACGGTCACCGCGCCGTGGTCGGTGAACTTGACCGCGTTGCCGATCAAATTGACCAGGATCTGCCGGATCCGGCTCTCGTCGCCGACCACCGCCGGCGGGCAGTCCTCGGCCAGGTGTGCCGACAGATGCAGGCCCTTCGCGTCGGCCGTGAGCTCCACCAGGTTGATCGCCTGCTGGACGCAGGGCTCCAGCGCGAACGGCCGCTCGTCCAGGGTCAGCTCGCCGGCCTCGATCTTCGAGAAGTCCAGGATGTCGTTGATGATCACCAGCAGCGACTCGCCGCTGGCGTGCACGGTGTCGACCAGCTCCCGCTGCCGCGCGTCGAGGTCGGTGTCGAGCAGCAGCCCGGTCATCCCGATCACGGCGTTCATCGGGGTACGGATCTCGTGGCTCATCGTTGCCAGGAACGCCGACTTCGCCGCCGCGGCCGCCACCGCCTCGTCGCGTGCGGCGACCATCGCGGACATCGAGGCGTTGACCGCCTGTGCCATCTGGGCCAGCTCCTGCGGCCCGCTCACCTCGGCCCGCCGGCTCAGGTCGCCCTGGGCCACCCGCTGCGCCGCCGCGGTGACCCGCCGGACCGGCGCGGTGATCCGCCGGGTGATCCACCGCGCGCACAGCGCGACCAGCGCCGCGGTGCCCAGCGAGACCCAGAGGATCAGGCTGCGGGTGCGACGGGCGCTGGCGTCGCTCGCCCGCAGCTGCTCGGCCAGGCGCTGCTCCTCGTGGGTGTGCATCTGGCTGATCAGCGTCTGCGCGTCGGCGAGGTCGCCGCTCGCCTGGGCCGGTCGGCCCTGATCGGCGGCCTGCCGGAAGTGGGTGAGGCGGGCGTCGAGCAGCGGCTCGAGCTGGTCGAGGATCCGCTGGTGGCCGGCGTCGCCGCGGCTGTCCGCCCGGACGTGGCCGAGGTCGTCGTCGACCCCGGCCGAGATGTTGCGCAGCGCCTGCACCCAGGTCGGGCTCCCGGTCTCGCGGTAGGCGCGGGCGGTGCGGTCGAGGGCGTTCACGGCGTCGCCGAGCCGGCCGATCTCGCCGAGCAGCAGGTGCGAGCGCTGCAGCGGCGCCTGGCTCTGCATGAGCGCGCCGATCCGGACGTACGCGCTGGCGCCGACCACGGCCAGGGCCAGCAGCACCGGGCGCGACGGGCTGCGGGCCGCGCACGAGCACCCGCCCGACTGCGCCGTGCTCGACGTGACGATGCCCGACATGACCGGCCTCGAGGTGTGCCGCGCGCTGCGGGACGACGCCGAGACCGCCGACATCCCGATCATCCTGCTGACCGGCCGCGGCCAGTGGCTCGACGTGGCGTCGGGCTTCGACGCGGGCGCCGACGACTACCTGGTCAAGCCGTTCACGGCGCAGGACCTGCTCACCCGGGTGGACGCGCTGACCGGGGCAGGCTGACCACGAGCGAGGCGCTCTCGACGCCGACCGTGCCGCCGTGCCGCCCGACCACCGCCCGCGCGAACATCAGGGCGGTGGCGTTCGCCCCGGTGAACAGGCGGTCGGTGACCAGATCCGGCGGCAGCCGCAGCGCGATCCGCCAGTGATCGCCGTCCGCCGACGCCTCGCCCCGCGAAGGCGGGCCGCCCAGGGCCCCGACGGCGTCGACCAGCCGCCCGAAGACCTGGCCGAGCCGCTCCCGGTCGCCCACGATCGTCCCGGCCCCGGCGGCGACCGCGAAGCCGTGCTCGGCGAGCAGAGCAGCCAGATCGAACTCCCTGCGCTCGATCGGGAGCGTCCCGTTCTCCATCCCGCTGATCGTGGCGATCTGCTCGGTGACCCCGGCGATCCGGCGCACGTTGCGCGCGATCAGCTCGAGGGCCTCGTCGAGCCGCGGGTCGCCGGTGCCCTCGGGCAGCATCTCGACCATCGCGAGGGTCGAGGCCAGCGGCGTGCGCAGCTCGTGCAGCATCGCCGAGACCAGCTCGGTCCTGGTCGCCACGAGCTCGGCGAGGACGCGATTGTGCCGGCGCAGGCTCGCCCGCGCCCGCGCCTCGCTCGTCAGTTCCCGCACCAGTTCCAAGATAGGCACGAAAGGTGGCCAAGGCGTCCTTGTCCATAACATCGGCCCGGGTCGATGCTGGGAACATGCGGGGGCTGACGGTAGGTGTGGCAGGTGGCGGAATCGGCGGGCTGAGCGCGGCATTGTCGCTGCTCGCGGCGGGTTTTGACGTTCATGTGTACGAGCGGGCGCAGGCGCTCGGCGAGGTCGGGGCCGGGGTGCAGATCAGTCCCAACGCGTCCCGGATCCTGCACCGCCTCGGCCTGGCCGGCGAGCTGGCCCGCACCGGGGTGAAGCCGCTCGCGCTGCACCAGCGTCGCTGGGACGACGGGCGCACCCTGTTGCGAACTCCGCTCGGTGAGCCGCTCGAAGCCCGGTTCGGCTTCCCGCACTACCAGGCGCACCGCGCCGACGTGCTGGCCGCGCTGGCGGCGGCGATCCCGGCCGGGCGGATCCACCTGGGGCGCCGGCTGACCGGGTTCACCGACCACGGGGACGGCGTGCGGCTCGACTTCGCCGAGGGCGGGCCCGCCGAGGTGGACGTCCTGGTGGGCGCGGACGGGATCCACTCCGACGTGCGCGAGCTGCTGTTCGGGCCCGAGCGGCCACGGTTCACCGGGTGCGTCGCCTATCGCGGGCTGATCCCGGCCGAGCGGCTGCGCGGCCTCGGCATCGAGGTGACCGCCCAGGTGTTCATGGGTCCCGGCCGCCACTTCGTGAACTACTACGTCAGCGGCGGGCGGCTGATGAACTTCGTCGCGATCGTCGAGCAGGACTCGTGGACCCGCGAGTCGTGGACCGACCACGGCGAGGTGGCCGACGCGCTGAAGGCGTTCGACGGGTGGCACCCGCAGGTGCACGGCATGCTGAACGCGGTCGACGAGACGTTCGTCTGGGCGCTGTTCGATCGGCCGCCGCTCCCCCGGTGGTCGCGCGGGCGGGTGACGCTGCTGGGCGACGCCTGCCACGCGATGCTGCCGTTCATGGCGCAGGGCGCGGCCCAGGCGATCGAGGACGGCGCCACCCTGGCCGCGAGCCTGGCCGCGAATCCGGGCGATCCGGCCGAGGCCCTGGTCGGCTACGAGCGCCTGCGCCTTCCCCGCGCCACGAGGATGCAGGCGCTGTCGTCCGAGAACAAGACCCGTTTCCACCTCCACGACGGGCCGGAGCAGGAGGCCCGCGACGAGGCGATGGCCATGGGAGCGACCGACTGGTCCTACGACGTCGTCGCCTGGATCTACGACCACGACGCGGCCGGCCCCTTGCCGGACGGCGAAACAACTGGCTAACCTCCCCGCCACACCGTCGGCGCGACCATCTCGCTGGGCGTGCTGGACCGGGAGCAGACCACGCCGGGCACCGAGGTGACCGTCCTCTGAGGACTGCCCGGCCCGGCACGACGCAGCGCGAGATCCGGGCGACGGCGACGGCGCTGCCCTTCAAGCCCGACCGCCGCCGGACGGACGTCGCCGCTCGATGCCCTCGGAGCGGGGCCGCACCAGGCACCGCGGTACCGCCCGGGCTCAGCCGGTGATCGCCAGGATGACGGCGGCGATGCCGAGCGGCACGTCGAGCAGCACGCAGAACTCCGCGAGCGACCGGTTCACCACCACGTCGCGCCGGTAGTGGACGACATCCCAGACGGCGTGGGCGCAGAGCGCGACGCCGGCCACCGCCAGCCCGGTCCGCGGCGACAGGGACAGCGCGAGGACGGCGACGGCGCCGTACCCGAGCAGGCCGGCCGTTTCGGCGGTCAGGGCGCGCCGCGGCGAGCGCAGCAGCAGGCCCAGCACGACCAGGGCCAGCGCGACCAGGGCCCCGATCACCCACCAGGTCAGGCCGGCCAGGTCGGCGGCGACCACGATCGCCGGGAAGACGAGGCAACCCGCCCACCCCACCCAGCGCCGGTTCAGCGCTGCGGCGCCGAGGTAGCAGAGCACGGCCACGGCGATGACGGTCGTGACGGTGTCGGTGTCCGGGCCGAGCGCGAGCTGCCCGGCCGCAGCGGCCAGACCGAGAGCGGCCGGCCAGCGGTGCAGAAGTTTCATGCTCCCTCCCCCGTTATTAACGCGAAGGAATTCGCGATAAGGCCGAAAGGTAGCGCCGCAGGAGGCCTTATCGCAAGGAAATTCGCGTTAAGATGCGCGGATGGTGAACTCGCCCCGGCCGATGCGGCGCCCGCACGGCCGATCGGAGCGGCTGCGCGAACAGGTCCACCGGGCGGTGGTCGACCTGCTGGCCGAGCGCGGGCCCGACGAGCTCACGATCCCGCTCGTCGCCGAGCGGTCGGGCGTGCACCAGGCCACCCTCTACCGGCGCTGGGGCAAGATAGCGGCGTTGCTGCAGGACATGGTCCAGGCGGGGCCGGCGCGCACCTCGGCGCTACCCGACACCGGCACCTTGCGGGGCGATCTGGAGGCGTACGCGGTGGGTGTGGCCGGCAGCCTGGCCGGCCCGCTCGGCGTGCTCATGCTGCGGGCCGCGGTCGACGCGATCCCGGCGACGGCCGATCGCGGCCCGTCGACGGTGCTGGCCGAGCGCCGGGTGCAGCTGGGCGAGATGCTCGGCCGGGCCCGCGACCGGGGCGAGTCGCCGCCCGCGGTCGCGGACCTGCTCGAGGTAGTCGTCGCTCCGCTCTACTTTCGTGCCCTGTTCGACCGCCCGGCTTCCGCGCAGGACGCCCGGCAGCTCGTGGACCGCCTACTTGGGGACTATTCGTCTCCGCGGTGACGGCCCATCACCTCGTACAGCTGAGGGCTCTTGCTCTTGAGCACGACGGCCGAAACCAGGCCGACCACCGCGGCCACGACGATCAGGCCCGGGAGGATCCAGCTCAGGGCGCTGCCGGGCTTGCTGATGAGTAGCCCGAACTGGGACGCCGCGTAGACCGCGACCGCGGCCATGGCAACGCCGCCGACGACCGGCGCGACGAACGTGCGCAGGCGGTTGCGGTCGAGATCGGGGTGGCGCAGGAAGAACGCGACCACCGCGAAACTCGCCAGCGCCATCAGCGTGATGATCGCCAGGGTGCCGAGCTGGGTGAGCCAGGTGAACAGGGCCAGCACCGGGTCCTGGTCGGTGATCACGAAGACGGCCACGACGACGACCGCGAGCACCGTCTGGCTGAGCGAGCCGGCGTGCGGGCTGAGGTGCACCTTGTGCGTGCGGCCGAGGCGCGCGGGAACCAGGCCGTCGCGGCCGAGCGCGAAAAGATAACGCGCGACGGCGTTGTGGAAGGCGAGCAGCGCCGCGAAGACGCTGGTGGCGAAGAGCAGCGTCATGATCGTGGTGAGCGTGCTGCCGAGGTAGGTGTCGCTGAGCACGAACAGGAACGCGGTGGGGTCGGGCTTGAGGCCGCCGAGGAAGTCGACGAGGCCGTCGGCACCCTGCGCGTTGACCATCAGCCAGGTGGTGACCGGCGATCGCGACGTCGAGGATCAGCACGAGCAGGAACTCGGCCACGACCAGCACCGACAGCACCTTCACCGACAGGTCGACCTGCCGGTAGCCGAGCACCGCGATGACGGCCATGGCGATCAGGACGCAGACATACCAGGGCACGTCCCAGCCGAACTGGTCGGCGAGAAAGCCGGAGGCCGCGGCCCCGAACAGGCCGTAGAGCCCGATCTGCATGGCCTTGTAGCCGAGCAGCGCGATCCACGCCGCCGCGCCGCCGGCCGGCTGCCGCAGCCCACGCGTGACGTAGCTGTAGAACGCGCCGGTGCTGGTGCGGTGGCGGGCCATCGCGGTGTAGCCCACCGAGAAGATCAAGAGCAGGAGGCTGACGACCACGTACGCCGCGGGGATGCCCGCGCCGTTGCCCAGCAGCATGGCCACCGGCGCGCCGCCGGCCATCGCGGTGAGCGGCGCGGCCGCGGAGATGACGAAGAAGGAGATGGCGAGCACGCCCAGGCTGCCCCGGCGCAGGTGGTGTTTTTCGGTTTCGACGGTGCTCGACTGCTCGGCTTGGCTCATGACGTTCGCCCCTTGGTCATGGGTCGTTCGTGTCCGAACGTTTGAACGCGAACATTAGGGCCGGTGTGTCGCGGGACACAAGACCCTCTTGCATCGCGGCCTGGTCGCACTTATCGTTTGGGTCCGAACGACTTTCTTGGAGGCAGGCGATGGTTTCGCTCGACGCGATCGATCTGGCCGACTACGACCGCTTCCAGCGGAACGAGGCGTGGGAGCAGTTCGACGCGCTGCGGCGCGAGGACCCGGTGCACTGGAACCCCGAGGCGGCGCCCAACCGCGGCTTCTGGTCTGTCACGAAATATCAGGACATCTGGGCCGTCGATCGGGACACTTCGACGTTCACCTCGGAACAGTTCGTCAACCTGGAAGAGGTCGACGACGACCTCATGGACATCCGCCGGTCCATTCTCGAGACCGACGGGCAGCGCCACCTCGTGCTGCGGCAGCTCATCGCCCGCGAGTTCAGCCCGCGCAACCTGATGAAGAACTACGAAACCTTCCTGCGCGAGCTGACGAAAAAGACCGTCGACGAGGCGCTGTCGTCGAACGAGTTCGACTTCGTCCAGAAGATCAGCGCCGACTTCCCCATCCAGGTTCTGGCGCGGCTGCTCGACGTGCCGCTCGCGGA
Source organism: Actinoplanes sp. NPDC051513 (assembly GCF_044454685.1). Lineage (NCBI taxonomy): Bacteria > Bacillati > Actinomycetota > Actinomycetes > Micromonosporales > Micromonosporaceae > Actinoplanes > Actinoplanes sp. NPDC051513. Next base: position 566,283 of record NZ_JBITDW010000002.1, on the reverse strand, counting down.
CACCGGGCAGCTGATCGCGTGGGGCAACGAGATGGTCGGCAACACCGACCCCGACTACACCGAGCACCAGTTCGACTCGCCCGAGAGCGAGAAGTACAAACACCTGCCCTTCCGATCGCCGACCACGCAGGACGTCTTCGACTACGGCCGGGCGCTGCGCGACGCGCGCAAGGGCGGCGACGGCACCGACCTGATCAGCCAGCTCGCCAACAAGCTGCCGGGCGACGGCGTGCCGATGACCGACAAGGACTTCGACAACTACTTCCTGCTGCTGGTGATCGCCGGCAACGAGACCACCCGGCACGCGATCAGCCAGTCGATGCTCGCGCTCATCGAGCAGCCCGACCAGCTGCGCCTGCTGCAGGAGGACCCGTCGCTGATCGCCTCGGGGCTCGAGGAGCTGCTGCGGTGGGCCTCGCCGGTCTACCACTTCCGGCGCACCGCGACCCGTACCGTGGAGATGGGCGGGAAAACGATCAAGGCAGGCGACAAGGTCGTCATGTGGTTCGCCTCGGGAAACCGCGACGAGTCGGTTTTCGAAAATCCCTACAAGCTCGACGTACGGCGTCCGAACGTCGACCACCTCACGTTCGGCAAGGGCAGTCCCCACCTGTGCATGGGCAACGCGCTCGCGCGGATGGAGGTGCGGCTGATGTTCGAGGAGCTGCTCCCCCGCCTTCAGGACATCTCGCTCAACGGCGAGGTCACCCGGGTCCGGTCCAACTTCGTCAACGGGATCAAGAAGCTCCCGGTCTCGGTCAAGCCGCGATGACCGTGGATCTGGTCGTTCGCGAGTTCGAGGCCGATCTCGTGGTTCGCTCGGTCGCACCGGCCGCGGAGGGCGTCGTCGCCCTGACGTTGTCCCACCCCGACGGCCGGGACCTGCCGGACTGGACGCCGGGCGCGCACATCGACCTGATCCTCGACGACGGCCTCGTCCGGCAGTACTCGCTGTGCGGCCGCACCAGCGACCCGGCGTGCTGGCGGATCGCCGTGCTGGCCGTTCCGGACGGCCGGGGCGGCTCGGCCCGGGTGCACTCGCTTTCGTCCGGCGACACCGTCCGGATTCGCGGGCCGCGCAACCACTTTCCGGTCGTGGCCGCCCGGCGCTACCGGTTTCTCGCCGGCGGCATCGGCATCACGCCGCTGATCCCGATGATCCAGTCGGTGTCGGCGGCCGGCGCCGACTGGGAGTTGTACTACGGCGGCCGTTCGCGCGGGTCGATGGCCTTCGCCGACGAGCTCGCCGGAGACCGGGTCCACCTGGTGCCCGAGGACTCGCACGGCCGGCTCGACCTGTCCGCGATCCTGGGCGATCCCCGGCCGGACACCCTCGTCTACGCCTGCGGTCCCGAGGGCATGCTGGCCGCGGTCGAGGAGCGCTGCGCTTGCTGGCCGCCGGGCAGTCTGCACCTGGAACGGTTCACGGCCCGCGCCCTTCCCGACTGGCCGGAAACCGAGTTCGAGGTGGTGCTGCAGCATTCCGGCAAGACCCTGGCGGTGCCGGCCGGGCAGTCCGTGTTCGAGGCGGTGCGCCAGGCCGGGGTCAGCGTGCTCGGCTCCTGCCTGGAAGGCATCTGCGGCACCTGCGAGACCGAGGTGATCGACGGCGAGGTCGACCACCGGGACTCGGTGCTCGACGACGAGGAACGCGCCTCGAACGAAGTGATGATGATCTGCGTGTCCCGCTGCAAGGGTTCGCGCCTGACGCTCGCGCTCTGAGGACGGGTCATGTATCCCACGCATTGCTGGTACGTCGCCGCGACCAGCGCCGAGGTCACCGGAACCCCGCTCGGCCGGCGCTCGCTCGACCGCGGGCTGGTGCTCTACCGCACCCCGGCCGGCCGGGCCGTTGCGCTGGAGGACCGGGACGCCCACGCGCCGTACCCCCTCTCGCTCGGACAGCTCGAGGGCGACCTGATCGTCTCGTCGTACTCGGGCTTCGCCTACGCCCCGGACGGAAGGTGCGTCCGGGTGCCCACCCAGGCCTCGGTGCCGTACGACGCCCGCGTGCGCGCCTACCCGCTCGTCGAGCAGGACGGCCTGGTCTGGGTGTGGTTCGCCGACGCCGGGCTGGCGGGGTTGCGGCAGCCGCCGCGCGCGCCGTGGCTGGCCGATCCGGCATGGACCACGTTCGGCGACGAGTGGACCACCCACGCCGGGGCGCTGCTGCTGCACGAGAACTTCGCCGACATCACGCATGTCGCCGTCGTGGACCCGATCATCGCGCCGCCGGCGTTGTCGGCCGGGCCGGTACCGCGGCTGGACGTCGAGGTGTCGGAGACGTCGGTGGGTTTCTCGCGGGACTATCCGCCGGCGCCGCTCGCCAAATGGCACGCCCCGCTGGTCGGCGCCGCCGACGACGAGGCGTTCGCGCAGCGCGAGGAGGGGCGCTTCGTCACCCCGGGGCTGTGGGTGGACAGCTGGCACGTGTACGCGGGCGAGGACACGTTCACTTTCCGCTTCACCCACGGTGTGACGCCGATCGACGCCACGACGACCCGGCACGTGTGGCGGGTCAGCCGGAACTTCGCTCCTTCCGCCGACCTGACATCGCTGTTCCACGAGTACTACCGCCGCGTGCGCGAAATCCTCGAGACCATGCAGCGGGTGCTGGATCAGGACGGGCCGCGCCCGCTCGTCCGGGTCGCCACCGACGCCGCCGCCATCCAGGTCCGCAAGATCGTCGGCCGCATGATCGCGGACGAGAAAGAGGGCTCATGAAAGGCTTCTTCTATCCGCGTACGGCGAGCGGCGACTCGTCGCTGATCCCCAGCCCGCCCTGGTTCTACTCGGGTGACCTGCTGACCGTGGAGTACCGGACCGATCCGGCGCGGGTGGCCGAGCTGCTCCCGGCGCCGCTGCAGCTCGCCCCTTCCGATCCCGGCGCCGTCGCGATCATCTGGGCCGATTGGCAGTCGTGCTCCGCCGGTCGCGCCGAGCTCCTGGATCCGGTGCGGTCGCAGTACAAGGAGGCCTTCGTCGTGGTGCGGTGCAGCTTCGAGGGGCAGGTCTACTCGCGCTGCGTCTACATCTGGGTCGACAAGGACTTCGCCATCGCGCGCGGGCTGCACCAGGGGTATCCGAAGAAGCTGGGGTCGATCTGGCAGACCCGGCCGCACCCGTTCGCGCAGGCCGCGCCGCAGATCGGGCCGGGCGGGACGTTCGGGGCGACGCTGGCCGCGGGCGACCGGCGGATCGCGGAGGCGGTGCTGACGCTGCGCTCGCCGGCGGAGACGAACGGGTTCGTCAACGGGCATCCGATGGCGCACCACCGCTACTACCCGGGCATCGAGCGTGGGGCGCCGGACGCGTACGCGGAACTGATCTCTTCGGGGGCGTCGTCCTTCCAAGGAGGCCAGGCCTGGACAGGCGACGTCGAGCTGCGGCTCTTCGATTCGCCGACCGAGGAGCTGGCACGCCTCTCCGTCGACGAGATCATCGGCGGCTATTACCGGCAGGTCGGCGTCGGGTGGGACGGCGGAAAGACGCTCGCTCAGCTTTCCAAGGAGGACGCGTGATTTCGGTAGAGGGGGTCCAGGTCGACCCGCGGCACTGGATCGGCGGGCGGCGGATCTCGGCGGATCGGACATTTCCCGATATCTCGCCGATCGACGAAGTCTTCCTCGGCGATATCGCAGCGGGCGGGGCATCCGAAGTGGACGCCGCCGTTGCCGCCGCCCGCTCCGCCTTTCCCACCTGGGCCGCGCTTTCCGCCGTCGAGCGCGGCGCGATCCTGCGCCGGGTCGCCGACGGCATCGACGAGCGCCGGGAAGACCTGGCCCGGGTGGAGACCCGGGACAACGGCTCGCTGCTGCGCTCGCACCGCCGGGGCGTGATGCCGCGGGTGGCGATGAACTTCCGCTTCTTCGCCGACTACGCCGAGAAACTTTCGCACCCGGACCTGGACGTTCGCGGCCATCGGGAGCGGATCACCTACGACCCGGCCGGCGTCACCGCGATCATCACGCCGTGGAACGCGCCGCTCATGCTGGCCACCTGGCGGATCGGGCCGGCCCTCGCCGCCGGCAACACGGTCGTGCTCAAGCCGCCGGAGTGGGCGCCGCTGACCGCGTCGCTGCTCGCCGACATCGCGCACGAGGCCGGGCTGCCCGCCGGTGTGTTCAACGTCGTGCAGGGCACCGGCGCCGAGGCGGGCGCGCCGCTCACCCGCCACCCGGGGATCAACCGGCTGTCGTTCACCGGCTCGGTCCCGACCGCCGGGGTGATCGCCGCCGCGGCGGCGCCGAACATCGTGCCGCTCTCGTTCGAGCTGGGCGGCAAGTCGCCGCTGCTCGTATTCGGTGACTGCGACCTCGACCTCGCCGTCGACCTGGCCGTCGAGCAGTTCGACAACGCCGGGCAGGTGTGCCTCGGCGCGTTCCGGATGCTCGTGCAGCAGAGCATCGCGGAGGAGTTTCAGGCCCGGGTCGTCGCGCGGGCCCGCGCGCTGGTGCTGGGCGACCCCCGCGACGAGAAGACCGACGTCAGCGCGCTCGTCAGCCGGCCGCATTTCGATCGGGTCAGCGGCTTCGTCGCACGCGCCCTGACGGGCGGTGCACGCGCCGTGCTTGGCGGCGGGCCCAACGCCGAGCTCGGCGGCCTCTACTTCTCGCCGACGATCCTGGTCGACGCGAAGCCCGGCAGTGAGATCCTCACCGAGGAGGTCTTCGGCCCGGTGCTGACCATCCAGACCTTCGCCGACGAGGACGAGGGCGTGCGGATGGCCAACGAGACCCGCTTCGGGCTGGCCGCGACGCTGGTGACCGGATCGTCGTCCCGCGCCGAACGGGTGAGCGCCCGGCTCGACGCCGGCACGGTCTGGGTGAACTGCTTCTTCGTCCGCGACCTCGGCGCTCCCTTCGGCGGCAACGGCAAGTCCGGCATCGGGCGCGAGGGCGGCACGTACTCGTTCGACTTCTACTGCGATGTCAAGAACACGGTGTTCAGCCCCAACGGATGGAAGGAGAGCTCACATGGGTGAGGTTGTCGGGGCCGGGCTGATCGCCCATGTGCCCACGATCGTCCTGCCGGAGGAAACGCGGCGCGAGCTCAACCACGGCGAGGACTCGACGCTGGTCTCCGGCCTGCACCGGCTGCGGAAGGAGGTCTTCGACGTCCTCGACTACGACACCGTCGTGGTCCTCGACTCGCACTGGGCCACCACCGTCGAGTTCGTGGTGACCGCCCAGCAGCGCCGGGCCGGGCTGTTCACCTCGGAGGAGCTGCCGCGCGGCATGTGCCGGCGGCCGTACGACTTCCCGGGCGACCCGGCGCTGGCGCACCTGATCGCCTCGAAGGGCGCCGAGCACTCGACGTGGATCACCGCGATCGACGACGACCACCTGCCGATCTTCTACGCCACCACGAACCTGTGGGAGTTCCTCGGCCAGGGGCTGCCCGAGAAGCGGTGGATCTCGATCGGGGTGTGCCAGACCGCGGACACCGAGGACAACCTGCGGCTCGGCCGCGCCCTCGGCGATGCGATCGCCTCATCCGACCGCAAGGTGCTGCTGATCGCCTCGGGCGCCATGTCGCACACGTTCTGGCCGCTGCGAAAGTTGCGCGACCACGAGGCCGCCGGAGCTTCGCACATCTTCACTCCCGAGGCCTACGCGGCCGACATGGAGCGGCTGTCCTGGTTCGCCAAGGGCGACCACGCCCGCGTGCTCGACACCATGCCGGAGTTCTACAAGTACAAGCCCGAGGCCCGTTTCGGGCACTACCTCATGATGATCGGCGCGCTCGGCGAGGGCGACTGCACCGCCACCGGCCGCCAGTACAGCGAGTACGAGAACTCCGTCGGCACCGGCCAGGTGCACCTCTGGTTCGACCGCCCGTCCGGCGGCTTCCCCCGTCCGCGCCGCACCGCGCCGGACCCCGACTACCTTCGCCAGACGGCGTGAAAGGTTTCCAAGAAATGCGCGAAACCCGCCGCATCCTGCTGGACGGCAACGTCGTGGACGCCGAGCGACGGGGCGACGAACTGGTCGCGTACGACGGCCGCGCCGTCAAGATCGCCGACGCCGTCCACCTGCCCCCGGTCGTTCCCTCGAAGATCATCTGTGTGCACCTGAACTACCGGTCGCGGGTCGACGAGATGATGACTTCACTCCCGGCCGCGCCCACCTATTTCCACAAGCCGGTGTCGGCGCTCAACGCGCACGACTCCGCCGTGGTGCGGCCGGCCGGGTGCAAGTGGCTCAACTACGAGGGCGAGATCGGCATCGTCATCGGCCGCACCGCCCGCAACATCTCCCCCGCCGACGCCGGCGACCACATCCGCGGCTACACCGTCGCCAACGACTACGGCCTGCACGACTTCCGGGACACCGATGCCGGCTCGATGCTGCGGGTCAAGGGGGCGGACACGCTGTGCCCGCTCGGGCCGGGACTGGTCGAGGGCTGGGACTTCCGCGGCAAGCAAATCCGCACGATCGTCAACGGCCAGGTGCGGCAGGACGGCAACACCGACGAGATGAACTGGGACATGCACTACCTGGTCGCCGACATCGCCCGCACCATCACACTGCAGCCGGGCGACGTGCTGCTGTCGGGGACGCCGGCCATCTCGCGCACGGTCTATCCCGGCGACGTGGTCGAGGTGGAGGTCGAGGGGCTCGGCACGCTGCGCAACCACATCGTCGAGGGACCGACCCCCATCCGTACGGATGTCGGCGCGCAACCCACCGAAAGCGAAGAGGTCCTCTCCACCGCTCAGGGCGGGGATTGGGAGTTCCGCGGCATCCGCCCACCGAGGCGCGGCTGATGACCGGCGGCCTTCCCACCAGCAGCCCTCCCAGCGGCGGCCCTCCCAGCGGCGGCCCTCCCAGCGGCGGCCCTCCCAGCGGCGGCCCTCCCAGCGGCGGCCCTCCCAGCGGCGGCGAGGAGCGGGAAGCGGTCGCGGGGATCCGGCGGCCGGTGATCACCCCGCGCGACGGCAGTGTGCTGACCGAGATCGCCTGGGCGGGCGCGGCGGACGCCGACGCCGCCGTCGCCGAGGCCCGGCGCGCGTTCGACCACGGTCCCTGGCCGCGGATGGCCGCCCGCGAGCGCGGGGAAATCCTGCTTCACTTCGCGGACCTCGTCGAGCGGCACCGGGACGAGATCGCCCGTCTGGTCACCCTCGAGATGGGCAAGCCGATCACGTACGCGAACGAGATCGAGCTCCGCGCCCTGGTCCGCTGCCTGCGCTTCTACGGCGGTCTGGCCGACAAGACCGCCGGCGAGACCCCGCCGACCGCCGAAGGCGAGCTGGCCCTGGTCACCCGGGAGCCGGCCGGCGTCGTGGCGGCCGTCGTGCCGTGGAATTTCCCGCTCACCATCGGCGGCTGGAAATTCGCGCCGGCGCTCGCGGTCGGCTGCACGGTCGTCCTCAAGACGGCCGAGCAGTCGCCGCTGTCGATGCAGCGGGTCGCCGCGCTCGGCCTGGCGGCGGGCCTGCCGCCGGGCGTGCTCAACGTGCTCTCCGGCGACGGCGCGACCGTGGGCCGCCGCCTGGGCGAGCACCCGGACGTCGACGTGCTCACCTTCACCGGCTCCACCGCGGTCGGGCGGCACTTTCTGCGCTACGCGGCCGACAGCAACGTCAAGCGCGTGCATCTCGAGCTGGGCGGAAAGTCGCCCAACATCATCTTTCCGGACGCTCCCGACCTGAAGGCCGCCGCCGACACGGCCGCGTGGGCGGTCTTCTTCAACTCCGGTGAGATGTGCACGGCCGGGTCACGTCTTGTCGTCCATCGCGACGTCGCCGACGAGGTGGTCGACCGGATCGTCGAGTCCGCGGCCGCGTGGCAACCGGACGATCCTCTGCTGCCCTCGACCCGGATGGGCCCCCTCGTGGACGAGCGCAGCCTCGACCGCATCCTGGCCCAGCTCGCCCGGGGAATCGAGCAGGGCGCATCCCTGCGGCTCGGCGGCAACCGCACCCGGAACAGCGGCCCGTACCTGGAACCCACGGTCGTCACCGGCGCGGCGCGGGGCAACGTCCTCGTCCGCGAGGAGCTGTTCGGCCCGGTTCTCGCGGTGCAGGTCTTCGACGACGAGGACGAGGCGCTGCGGATCGCCCACGACACCGACTTCGGCCTGGCCGCCGCCGTCTGGACCGCCGACCTCGGCCGGGCGCACCGCATGTCGCGGCGGCTGCGGGCCGGCACCGTCTGGGTCAACTGCTACGAGGAGGGCGACATGACCGTGCCGTTCGGCGGCGTGAAGCTTTCCGGCAGCGGCCGCGACAAGTCCCGCCACGCCCTCGACCAGTACACCGACCTCAAGACCACCTGGATCGCGTATGGCTAGGCGGCCGCTGATCGTGATTCCCGCCCGTTTCTCGGCGAGCGCGTCCGCGCTGCGTTTCCGGGCGGACGTCAACGCGTACAAGTTGATCGAGGCCGTTCATCAAGCCGGCGGCGAGCCGATCACCTTGCACCCCACCCGGCCCGCCGACGACGACGAGGTGCGAACGCGCATTCACTTCGCGGACGGCGTGCTGCTGCCCGGCGGCGGCGATCTGGATGCGCGCTGGTCCGGCCAGCAGGCGCACCACAGCCAATCCGACGTCGACGATGTGCAGGACGCATTCGACCTGGCCCTGGCCCGGGTCGCTCTCGAGGACCGGATCCCGCTGCTGGCCATCTGCCGTGGCCTGCAGGTGGTCAACGTGGCCCGCGGCGGCGACCTGATCCAGGACCTCCCGGCGGCACACCGCCGCGTTCACATCGTGGGCGAGCTGACCGTCTCCTGCTACCACCACCAGGGCATCGGCCGTCCCGGCAAAGGGCTGCGGGCGATCGCGTACGCGGACGACGGCACCATCGAAGAGCTGGCGCTCGACGAGCACGAAGGGTGGTTCCGTGGCGTGCAATGGCATCCGGAGGACACCGCCGACACCGATCCGGGTCAGGCGGCGTTGTTCGAGGGGCTCGTCCGGGCGGCGCTCACCCGGACAGGCCGGTCTCCTCGATCGTGGTGACGATCTCGCGCAGGCTGTGCGTCATGCCCCTGGTGTCGCCGCTGGAGAGCCGCCCGACGACCTTGGTCTCGATGGCGTTGAACTTCGGGTAGAGCTCCTCCATCAGCGCCCGGCCCTCGTCGGTGAGGTGCAGCTCGACCAGGCGCCGGTCATCGGTGCGCCCGACCCGCGAGATCCAGCCGCGCGCCTCGAGGGTCTTGGCCACCCCGGTCAGCGTCGCCTTGGAGATCGCGGCGGCCTCGGCGGCGTGCCGCGTCTCCATCCCGTCGAAGATCCAGACCACCCAGAGGACGACCCACCCGGTCCAGGTCAGGTCGTACGGCCGCAGCAGCTCGTTCCAGATGTACGACCGCACCGCGTTCGCCGCGCGGTAGATGCTCGACACGGCGTGCGCGGCCTCGAAGTCGAGGCCGAGCGATTCGACGTGTTCGCGCATGGCGCGCTCGGTCTCGACGAGACGGGGGAGGTCGGTCATGGAAACGATCGTACGGTCCCGCGCGCGGGAAACTATTGACACAATCGTTTGGGTCCGTACGATCTGCTGTGACGCCCGGCACAATCACCCCTGTTGAGGAGTTGAGCCCATGCTCGCTGTCGACGCGCACGCCATGGAGGCCGCGCAGGCGGAGCTGACCGAGCAGAACATCGACGTGGTCCGGCTGGCCTACAGCGACCTCATCGGCGCCGAGCGCGGACGCGACCTGCTGGTGCGCCATTTCGCGCGCACGGTCGGCGACGGCGTGGCGTTCTGCCGCTCGATCTACGGCACCTCCCCGATGGGCGACGTGGTCGACATCGACGGCGGCCTCTCCGCCGGGCTGCCCGACGTGCTCGCCGTGCCGGACCTCTCGACCCTCCAGCACGTGCCGTGGGAGCCCGGCGTCGCCCATGTCATCGCCGACGTCTTCAACCCCGACGGCACCCCGTCGCAGGAGAGCCCGCGCAACGTGCTGCGCCGCGTCGTCGACCGGTTCGCCACCCTCGACATGAAGCCGATCATCGGCCCCGAGCTCGAGTTCTACGTCATGCAGGAGAGCGCGTCCGCGCCGAACGGCTGGAAGCGCTACGGCGAGGGCACCGGCAACGTCTACACCGCCGGCTACAAGGGCGACCCCGAGAACACGCTGCTCGCGTCGCTGCGCAAGCTCGAGGCGTACGGGCTCGACGTCGTCGCCGCCAACCACGAGTTCGCCTCCGGCCAGTTCGAGATCAACCTCTGGCACTCCGAGGCTCTCGACGCCGCCGACCGGGCGTTCCGTTTCAAGAACGCGATCCAGGAGCTCGCCCGTATGCAGGGCAAGATGGCCACGTTCATGGCCAAGCCCTTCAACGACGAGGGCGGCTCCGGATTCCACCTTCACTTCTCGGCCTGGTCGCCCGACGGGGTGGCGCTCTTCGACGACCCGCAGGGCGAGGACGGCCTGTCCCAGGTCGGGCGCTCGGCGATCGCCGGCATTCTCGCCCACGCGCCCGCCATCACGGCGCTGCTCAACCCGACCGTCAACTCGTACAAGCGCTTCGGCCCCGACACGCTCGCGCCGTGGCTGATCGACTGGGGCCTCGACAACCGCAGCGCCATGGTGCGCATCCCGCCGGAGCGCGGCCGGGCAGCCCGTCTCGAGCTGCGCCTCGGTGACGCGTCGGCCAACCCGTACCTGGCCACCGCCGCGCTGATGGCCGCCGCGTACCTCGGCATCCGCGACAAGCTGGAGCCGCCCGCCAAGCTCGAGGGTTACGGCTACGACGTCACGAAGGCGGCGAAGCTGCCGGCTGACCTGCCGACGGCGATCGCCGCGCTGGAGGCGGACGCCGAGCTGGCCGGCCTGCTCGGCCCGCAGTTCATCGCGACTTTCCTGGCCTACAAGCGCAACGAGCTCGAACGTTTCGCGAGCTGGGTGACCGACTGGGAGTTCCGTGAGTACAGCTACCACCTCTGACCGTCGCGTCCTGGTCGTCCACCACGACCACGCCTCCCCCGCCGGGCCGGTGGCCGACCGCTTCGCCGAGCAGGGCTTCGAGGTGGTCGACCACCTGGTCGTGCCGGCCGAGTCGTTCCACGCTCCCGGGGTGGCGGCGTCCTTTCCGGATTTCCCGGGCTTCGACGCGGTAGTGCTGCTCGGCTCGCCCTGGTCGGCCTACGACGCGCTCGTCGACAGCTGGGTGGCGCCCGAGATCGCCCAGCTGCGGCGAGCCGACGCGGCCGGCGTGCCGGTGCTGGGCATCTGTTTCGGCGGCCAGCTGCTGGCGGCAGCGCACGGCGGTGGCGTGGCCGCGTCGCCGTCGCCGGAGGTTGGCTGGGCCGACATCGAGACCGACGACTCCGCGGTGGTGCCGGCCGGGCCGTGGTTCCAGTGGCACTACGACCGGTGGACGCTGCCGCCGGACGCGACCGAGCTCGCCCGCAACACGGCGGCGTCGCAGGCTTTCGTGCTGCGCCGGAATCTTGCGCTGCAGTTCCACCCCGAGCTGACGGCGCCGTCGCTGGCCGGCTGGCTGGACAACGGCGGCGCGGCCCTGGCCGCGTCGCAGGGCATAGACGCAGCGTCACTCACCGAGCGCACCGACCAAGAAGGACCCGATTCCGTACGGCGTGCGCGCGCCCTCGTCGACGGTTTCCTCAAGTTCGTGGCCGCCCGCTGACAGCGCCGCGCCCATCGGGCACTATGCCGTCGTGACTCAGGCGACGCTGCAAACCGCACGGATCCGGCTCGTGCCGTTGTCCGACGACCATCTCGACGGCGAGGCCGAGCTCGACGCCGATCCCGAAGTCATGCGCTACCTGGGCCCGCCCCGGCAGCGGGCCGAGGTCGAGCAGTACCACCGGCGCCGGCTGGCCGCGGCCGATCAGGTTCCCGGCCTCGGCTTCTGGGCCGGCCTGGTCGACGGGTCGTTCGTCGGCTGGTGGATCCTCGAACCGCCGCAGCGCGCCGATCAGGGACCGGTCGACGGTCAGGCCGAGCTGGGATACCGGCTGCTGCGCCGGCACTGGCGTCAGGGCCTGGGCGGTGAGGGCGCGCGCGAGCTGGTCCGGCACGGCTTCGAGGATCTGGGCCTGCACCGGATCTTCGCCGAGACGATGGCGGTGAACGTGGCGTCGCGGGCCACGATGAGCTCCGTGGGGTTGAGCTACGTGCGCACGTTCCACCTCGAGTTCGACGATCCGCTGCCGGGCACCGAGCAGGGCGAGGTGGAGTACGCGATCACCCGCGACGAGTGGCTCGCGCGCTCAAAGGGCTGAGGGTCACCGGGGGGTGGCGGCCCTCGAACGCCTGCTCCAGCTCGGCGGCAACGGCTCTATCGGGCCCGTACCCCGGCGAGCAGCAGCTCGACCAGCCGGGAGGCCAGCTCCCGCTGACGCTCCTCGGCGGCGATCAGGGTGATGCCGCCCAGGGCCATGAGCAGGTCGTTCGGCTCCAGGCCGGTGCGGATGCCCGGGCCTTCGAGCAGCGCGGCGATCGTCTCGCGCAGGCGGTCGCGGGTCTGCTGGCGGTCGTCCTCGGAGGTCAGCACCGCGCGCAAACTGTCGCCGAGGCCACGCTTGGTGGCCATGAAGTCGACGAAGGTCTCCATCCAGTCGCGCAGTGCGGGCACGCCGGGGCGGCGGCGGGCCAGATCGGCGCCGACCGCGCAGAGATGGTCGACCTCCTGGCGGTAGACGGCTTCGACCAGGGCCTCGCGGGTGGGGAAGCGGCGGTAGACGGTGCCGATGCCGACGCCGGCCTCGCGGGCGATCGCCTTGAGTGAGGCGCCGGTGCCGTCGCGCTCGAAGGCGCGCGCCGCCACCTCGAGGACACGGTCGTGGTTCTCCTGGGCGTCCGCGCGCATGTCGCCTCCATCACCTGCCGCCGGTTGCTAACCGGACCGGGGTCCGGTTAAGCTTCTTGCAAGCGGACCGGGGTCCGTTTACGACTGTAGCAAGGAGTGAAAGCCATGTTCGACGCGACTTCCACCGCCGCCGACGTCCTCGCCGGGGTCGATCTGACCGGCAAGCGCGCGATCGTCACCGGAGCGTCGTCCGGAATCGGGCTCGCCACCGCGCGGGCGCTCTCGGATGCGGGCGCCGAGGTCACGCTCGCCGTCCGGGATGTCGAGGCCGGGCGCCGGGCCGGGTTCGGGCGGGCCGCCGCGCTCGACCTGGCCGACCTCGCCTCGGTGCGGCGCTTCACCGCCGGGTGGGACGGCCCGCTGCACATCCTGGTCAACAACGCCGGCATCATGGCGACGCCGCTCATGCGTACGCGCGAGGGCTGGGAACTGCAGTTCGCGACCAACCACCTGGGGCATTTCGCGCTGGCGCTCGGCCTGCACGACGCCCTGGCTCCCGGCGCGCGCGTCGTGGCGGTCAGCTCGGTCGGCCACGTCAACGGCGAGGTGCTCTTCGACGACCCCAACTTCGAACGGCGCCCCTACGACCCGTGGGCCGCCTACAGCCAGTCGAAGACCGCGAACATCCTCTTCGCCGTCGAGGCCGCGAAGCGCTGGGCGCCCGGCCACATCGCGGTCAACGCCCTCAACCCGGGCCGCATCTGGGGCACCAACCTCGGCCGCCACATGGACGCGCCGCCGGCCTCGTTCGACCCGGCCGGCGCCACCGGGGTGTCGGTGAAGACCGTCGAGCAGGGCGCTGCGACGTCGGTGTTGCTGGCCGCGTCGCCGCTGGTGGAGGGCGTGACCGGGCGCTATTTCGAGGACTGCCGGGAGGCCGTGCCCTACACCCCGGGTGTGCGGCGGGGCGTCGCCGAGTACGCCCTCGACCCGGCGAAGGCCGCCCGGCTCTGGGATCTCTCGCTCGACCTGATCGGCGGCTGAGCTCGCGTATCTGTCCGGCAACCCGGTCCCTCTTAACCGTGGCGCAACCTCTACCGGCGCAGCGACCCGATCGGCGGCGAGATCTTCCAGCGGTACCCGGCGCGGGCGCTCGGACCCACGCCGCCGCACGCCGAGGTGCGCGCGGGCGACAACAACGATGTCGACCGCCAGCTGTTCGACCCCAGCAGTGCGGCGCCGCCGCCGGAAACCTCCCGCACGGCCGTCCGCTGACCGCTGTCAGGGCCGTATCAGCGCCCTGTGCGCCCGATGTCAGCACCCCGCGGCACTCTTCCTCCCGAAAGCCTTCGACGAGGGGGGAGAAACATCATGAGCGATCTCGTGGTACGTGCGGAGGGGCTCCGCAAACGATTCGGGACGACACAGGCGCTCGACGGCGTGGACCTGGCGATGCGCCGCGGCACCGTGCTGGGCGTGCTCGGGCCCAACGGCGCCGGCAAGACCACCGCGGTGCGGGTGCTGGCCACGCTGCTGCGCCCGGACGCGGGGCACGCCGAGGTGGCCGGCATCGACGTGCTGCGCGAGCCGCAGCGGGTCCGCCGCCGGATCGGGCTGACCGGGCAGTACGCGAGCGTCGACGAGGACCTGACCGGCACCCAGAACCTGGTGCTGATCGGCCTGCTGCTCGACCTCACCGCCAAGGACGCGAAGCGGCGGGCGGGCGAGCTGCTCGCCTGGTTCGACCTCACCGAGGCCGCGGGCCGGCCGGCCAAGACGTACTCGGGTGGCATGCGCCGCCGGCTCGACCTGGCCGCGAGCCTGGTCGGCCACCCCGAGGTGATCTTCCTGGACGAGCCGACCACCGGCCTCGACCCGGCCAAGCGCGAGGACATGTGGGGCGTCGTGCGCACCCAGGTCACCCAGGGCGCCAGCGTCCTGCTCACCACGCAGTACCTGGAGGAGGCCGACGCCCTCGCCGACGAGATCGTGGTGATCAACAAGGGGCGGGTGATCGCGCACGACACGCCCGACGGGCTCAAGCGCCGCGTCGGGGGCCTGACCCTTCGCGTACGCCCGGCGGACGCGACCCGGCTCGGCGACACGGTGGCCGTGCTCAACGGCGTGGCGTCCCCGGGCACGCAGGCCAGCGCGGACACGGCCGCGGGCGCCCGGCCGGGCGCGGTCTCGGTGCCGGTCGCCGACGACACCGCCCTCGACTTCGCCGTGCCGGCCCTGCGCCGCGCCGGCATCGAGGTCATCGAGCTGGGTCTCGACCTGCCGAGCCTCGACGAGGTCTTCCACTCCCTGACCGGCGACACCGACACCACCGAGGCCAAGGAGGCCGAGCTCGTATGACCACCCTCGACCTGCCCGTGCGTCCCGTCACCGCCGATATCGACCGGCCTCGGGGCGGCGCGCTCGCCGCGCTGGTCCGGCACAGCGTCGCGCTCGCGCGCCGAAGTTTGATCAAAACGATGCGTACGCCGGAAGCGCTGATCGACGTGACGCTGCAGCCGGTGATCTTCCTGCTGTTGTTCACGTACCTGCTCGGCGGCGCCATCTCGGGCGGCGACCGGGCCGGCTACCTGCAGTTCCTGCTGCCCGGCATGCTCGCGCAGTCGCTGGCGATGGGCGGCATCGCCCTCGGCCAGAACCTCAACGCCGACATCGAGAAGGGCGTCTTCGACCGGTTCCGCTCGCTGCCGGTGGCCCGCTCGGCGCCGCTGGTCGGCGCGGTCGCCGCCGACGTCGTCCGCTACCTGACCGTCTGCCTGGTGATGCTGGGGTTCGGCTACGTGATGGGCTTCCGGGTCGAGACCGGCTTCCTGCCGGCCGTCGCCGCGGTCAGCCTGTCGATCGCGTTCGGCCTATGCTTCTGCTGGATCTCGGTGTGGGTGGGCATGCTGGTGCGCACCTCGGGCGCCGTACAGGGCGTGATGTTCCTGCTGGTCTTCCCGCTGTCGTTCGGCAGCAACGTGTTCGTGGCGACCGACACGCTCCCGGGCTGGCTGCAGGGCTTCGTGCAGGTCAACCCGATCACCCCGCTGGTCGGCACCATCCGCGGCCTGCTCATCGGCGGTCCCGTGGCCAGTCACCTGGTCTGGACCCTGGTCTGGATGGCGGGCTTGCTGGTGGTCTTCGTCCCGCTGGCGCTGAGGGCCTACTCCCGGCGCGCCTGAGGCTCAGCCTTCAGTCCGCTCCAGGGTGGCGGCGGGGTGGTTGGAAGGGCCGGGGATCCGGCGCCGGCAGCGCCTCGCGACGCAGCCGCGCCGGATCGACCTGGGTCAGGGCCGTCTTTCCGTCCAGCTTCCACCCCATGTCGTACGCGTCGGCGAAGCCGTCCTCGCCCAGCGCGCGCCGACCGCGCTCGGCCAGCTCGTGCACCATCGGCTCGGTCATGTCGTGGGTGCCGCGCAACCGGGACGCCGCGCCCAGCATCCGGGCGGCGTCCCGGTGCCGGCCACGCAGGCCGGCCAGCCCGGCCGCGGTCACCGCCACCAGCGAGAGGATCGGCATGTCCCGGCTCTCCACCGCTGCCGCGTACGCCGGGCCGAGGGCCCGCTCGGCGCCGTCCGGGTCGCCCATCTTGACGCAGAGCGCGGCCCGGACACTCCCGACGAGCGCCCGGCCGTGATCGCCGGCGAACGGCATCCCCCTGCTCATGCCCGCCTCGGCGAGCGCGAGCAGCTCCTCCGCGCGGTCCAGGTCGCCGATGCGCAGCCACAGGCCCGCCTCCAGCGCGTCGACCAGGATGATCATCTCGGGCGAGGCGGAGCGCAGCGCCCGCTCCCGGGCCACGGTGATCATCTCGATGGCCTCGGGGGTGTCGCCGCGGCGCAGCTGCAGGTCGATCCAGCGCAGGTCGATGAAGATCTCGTCGCTGAGGCTGAGCGACCCGAACTCGCGGGCGAGCGACCGGGCGCGGCGCAGGTCGGTCAGCGCGCCGTCCAGGTCGCCCTCGTACTGCCGCAGCTGGGCGCGCATCGGCAGCGAGGTGGCCAGCCCCCAGCGGTCGCCCGTCCGTTCGAAGGCCTCCAGCGCGCCGGCCACGTCCTGGCGTACCTGATCGACGTCGCCGTTGTTCTCGGCGAACTGCGCCCGGAACATGCGCGCGAGCCCGGCCAGCCACGGGTCCGGCCCCTCGACGATGCGCTGGATGATCGCCAGCGACGCCTCGGCCTGCTCCAGGAACGCGAGCGTCACCGCCGTCAGCGCGCCGGCCAGCCCCGGCAGCTCGGGGTAGGCGGTCAGCCGCGCCGCGAGCGCCCGCATATCGTCCTGGCGCTTGCGGCCCTCCTCGTCCATCGCCGCGCCGCGGCTCCCGATCTGGTTGAGCAGCAGCACCGCCACCGCGCAGTCCCGGTCGAGCGACGACGCTCCCGCCGGCACTTCGAGGGCCTCGCCCAGCCAGTACGCGGCGTCGGTGTGCCGGCCGAACATCTGCCAGAACCAGGCCAGGCTCAGCGCCAGCGCGACCGCGCCGTCACCGTCGCCGGTGTCGCAGAGGTGGCGCAGGGCGGCGAGCGCGTTGTCGTACTCCCCGCGCAGCACCCGCAACGCGGTGAGCTGCCCCCGCCCGCGCAGCTGGGGGTCGTGGCGGGCCACCAGCGCGGCGAAGTAGCGGGCCGCCAGGGCGCGCACCTCGCCCTCGGTCCCGTTCTCGCCCAGCCGCGCGATGCCGTACTCGCGCAGGGTCTCCAGCATCCGGTAACGCCCGGCGTCCGGCGCCAGCTGCAGCAACGACTTGTCCACCAGCGCGGCGAGCAGGTCGGGAATCCCGGCCGCGGCGACCCCCGGGCACAGCGCGACGGCCGACGCCTCGGTGACCCCGCCCGGCAGCACCGAGATCCGCTCGGCGACCGTACGCTCGTCGTCGCTGAGCAGGTCCCAGCTCCAGGCGATGACCGCCCGCAGCGTGCGGTGCCGCGGGTAGGCCGTGCGGCTGCCGGTCGTGAGCAACCGGAACCGGTCGGAGAGCCCGTCCGCGAGCTCGGCCAGCGACAGCGTCCGCAGCCGGGCCGCGGCCAGCTCGAGCGCGAGGGGCATGCCGTCCAGCCCACGCACGATCCGGACGATGTCGTCCAGCGTGCCGGCCTCGACGTCGAAACCCGGCCGCACCGCCGCCGCCCGCTCGGTGAACAACCGCACGGAGGCCGTCCGCCGCGCCTCCTGCACGGTGTCGTCCGGCTCGGGCAGCGTCAGCGGCCCGAGCGGCACCAGCGCTTCCCCGTCCACCGCGAGCGGCTCCCGGCTGGTGGTCAGCACCCGCAGCTCGGAGCACCGCGGCAGCAGCGCCGCGATCAGGTGCGCGACCGCGTCGATCAGGTGCTCGCAGTTGTCGACCAGCAGCAGGCTCTCGCGGCCGTTGAGCTCGTCGGCCAGAACGTCGATCTCGTCGCCCTCGAGCTTGAGACGGCCCGAGGTCTCGAACAACGCGGCCCCGCGCAGCCCGATCGCGGCCATCAGCGCGGCGCCCACCTTGGCCGCCTCGGTGACCGAGGAGAGGTCGATGAGCCAGGCGCCGTCACGGTACTCGTGGCGACGGCGGCGGGCGGCCTCCAGCGCGAGCCGCGTCTTGCCGGCCCCGCCCGGCCCCACGACGGTGACCAGCCGCCCGGCGGCGAGCGAGCTGTCGATCCGGGCGAGGTCGTCGTCGCGCCCGATGAAGCTGGTCAACGGCGCCGGCAGATTGCTCGGCGGCAGCTTGGCCGGCGGCGGGTTGCTCGCGGCCGGCCGCTCCGGCCCGGGCTCCTCCCGCTCCGGCTTCCCTCGCGCGGGCTCCCCCGGTGCAGGCGCCCCCGGTGCGGGCTCCCCCGGTGCGGGCCCCCTCGGTGCGGGCCCCCTCGGTGCGGGCCCCCTCGGTGCGGGCCCCCTCGGTGCGGGCCCCCTCGGTGCGGGCCCCCTCGGTGCGGGCTCTTGCTGCTCGGGCGCGCGGAGCAGGCGCAGGTGGCGCTCGCGCAGCGCGGTGCCCGGGTCGGCCCCGAGCCGGTCGGCGAGGTCCTCGCGAACCCGCTCGTACAGGGCGAGAGCCCCCGCCTGGCGGCCCTGCGCCGCGAGGGCGTCCATCAGCAGGGCCGCGGCCCGCTCGTCGATCGGGTTCTCGGCGAGCAGGGCGGTCAGCCGGCTGGCCGCGGCGGCGAAATGTCCCAGCGCCAGCTCGGCCTCGGCCAGATCGGCGCGCGCCTCGGTGTTCGCCCGCGCCAGCCGGACGGCGACCCCCGGCGCGACCGCGGCGATCACGGCCGGCTCGGCGCCCGGCTGCCCCGCCCAGCAGGCCACGGCCTCGGCCAGCAGCACGGCCGCGCCCGCCGGGTCGCCGCCGCGCAGCCGCTCGCGCCCGTCGGCGGCCAGCCGCTCGAAGCGCAGCGCGTCGACGTCTGCGGGCGTCACGTCGAGCCGGTAGCCGCCGCCGGTCTGCGTCACGGCCCCGGCCGCGCCGAGCATCTTGCGCAGCCGCGACACCAGTGACTGGAGCGCGTTGGCCGGCTCCCCCGGCCGCTCGTCGGGCCAGAGCGCGTCGACCAGCGTCCCCGGCTCGACGGCGCTGCCACCGGCCAGCGCCAGCCTGACCAGAAGCCCGCGCACCCGCGCTCCGGGGACCGGCACGGCGGTATCGCCCCGGCAGACCGCGAAGGCGCCGAGCAGCGTCACCCGCAGCCGTACACCCACGTCCCCGTCACCGCCCACACGCCGATCCTCTCGCGTGCATGCTCGCGCGCCCAACCCGCCCCGCGCGATCACCCTCTCAGCGTCGTCACAGCTGCCCGCGCCCATGTCGCCGTCCGGGTGGGACGAGCGGCCGATTAGAGTGTCGGTCACCACGGACGCGCGTCCCCGGGAGGTGGCCTTGTCGAGCGGACCGGCCCGCGACGCGCCGCACGAAGAGCCGCCGGCGCCCCGTACGCGAAATCGGTCGTGGGCAAGGACGGCGCTGAGCCTGACCGCCGCTTTGGCGGCCGGCGGGGTGTTGCTGCTGGCGCCGCCCAGCCAGGGAAAATCTTCCTCCGCGCCGCCGTCGGCCGGGCTCGTGTGGCCGCGCGCGCAACGCGGGAGCGTTCCCGCCGATCTGCCGGACGGCGACCCCTACACCCCGGCCTGGTTCATCGATGCCCGCACATCGATCGGCACGGCGCTGAGCCGCGACGGCGCGTGGCTGCGGCTGGTGCTCCGCCCGGCCGACGGGCCGCCGCGGCAACTGCGGCGCCTGCCGGTCCGCGACGACCCGTCGTTCGCCGCGGTCGCGGTCAGTGGCGACGTCGCGGTCTGGGCGGAAGGCCACGGCGACCGCAACCCGCAGCTGTGGACCGTCAACCTTCGCGACGGGCGCCCGCCGCGCCTGCTGACGGCCGACACCGGCGACGCGCGTTTCTACCAGTCCGAGTACGACCTGGTTGTCGCGGACGGCCGGGTGCGCTGGGTGGCCGCCGCCGACCACGACGTGACCGAGGTGCGGTCGGTGGCGCTGACCGGCGGCGCGGTGCAGGTCACGGCCGCGGCGGGCACCTGGCAGCTGTCGGCGTGGCCGTGGCTGGTCGACGGCGTCACGAAGGCTGCCGGCGCGACCAGGCTCAGAAACCTGGTCACCGGGCAGGAGCAGGCGGTGTCGCCGAGCCGCCGGGCGGTGACCAACTGCAGCCCGCGCTGGTGCCGGGTCGTCTCGCTGACCGATGACGGCCCGCGCATCGATCTGATGCGCCCCGACGGCACGGACCGGCACAAGGTCGCCGGCGGCACGGTGGAGACCGTGGTCTCCGACGTGGGCGCGCTGGACCGCTTCGAGGTGTACGCGAGTACCGGCGGCAACGCCGACCTGACCGGCAACGTGCAACTGCTGCTCTACGACATCGCGGGCAAGCGGACGGTCCAGGTCAGTCCCGACGCCGCCAACGTCGTCTACCGCGGCGGGGTGTTGTGGTGGTCGACCGGAACGCAGGATCTGTTCCTGCGGCACAGCCTCGACCTGCGAACCATCTGAGTCCGGTGTCGGCCGGTCAGTCGTACGGCTGCTTCGGCTCGGTGATCTCCTGCCAGGACTTCACCTGGACGTACGCGACGTCGGCCTTGTTCACCGGGTCCTTGCCGATCCGGCTGCTGTAGACGCCGTCGACCTGCACCCAGCTGTCGGGGGCGGCGTCGACCGTGGTGTCGCCGTCGAGACCGACCTTGATCGGGCGGCCGTCGGCGGCGCAGCAGGTCAGCACGATCCGGGCCAGCATCGGACGACCGTCCGGGCCGGTCGTGACGAACCCGCTCATCCGCACCGTACGGCCGGTGAGGCTCTTCCCGCCGTCGAACACCGCCCGGGAGGCGTAGTCGAGCAGGCTGATCGGGGCAGGATCGCCCGGCGGCAGCGGCGGGTAGTCGGAGTCGGCCGGTGCGGCCAGCACGGTGCCGGCCTGCCCGGCCGAGTAGGCGCCGAGCGCCGGTGGGGCGATGAGCAGCAGACCGAGGACGGGCAGGATGAGCAGCCAGCCGACCTTGGGCTCGTGGTGCGCATGCCCGTGCCCGTCGTCGTGCTGATGGGTGGTGGCGGTGCGCAACTCGTACCAGATGGTCATGATCGCCGTGGCGACCAGCAGCGCGCCGGCCACCAGCAGGAACGGCCGCAGGCCTTCCTTGACGTAGCGCAGGAACATGTCGGTGACCGTCGCGCGGATGATCGCGCCGCCGAACAGCAGCATGACGACCGCCTGGCTCAGCCGGCTCACAACAGCACCGCCCCGAACCCGGCGCCGATCAGGACGGCCGCCGCGAAGGTGGCCGGCGCGAACCGGAACGCGAACCGCCGGCCGAACACGCCGGCCTGCATGGAGATCAGTTTCAGGTCGACCATCGGGCCGACGACCAGGAACACCAGCCGCGCGGTGAGCGAGAACTGCGTCAGCGACGCGGCGACGAACGCGTCCGCCTCGCTGCAGATCGACAGCAGCACGGCCAGCACCGCCAGCGCGATCACCGACACCACCGGATTGCCGGCCAGGCTCTGCAACCACTCCCCCGGGACCACCACGTTGATCGTGGCCGCCGCCGCGGCGCCGACCACGAGGAACCCGCCCGCGTGCATCACGTCGTGCCGGCAGGCCGCCCAGAAGGCCCGCGCCCGGGAGGTGTCGTCGAGATCGGGGCGATGCGGCAGCCGGATCCACTCGGTCTTGCCCAGCCGCAGCCAGAGCCAGCCCATCGCGACGGCGACGACCAGGCTCGCCGCGCCGCGGGCCACGGCCATCTCGGGCTTGCCGGGAAAGGCGATCACCGTGGCGGTCAGCACGATCGGGTTGATGGCCGGAGCGGCCAGCAGGAACGCCAGCGCCGCCGCGGGCGTGACCCCGCGCCGGATCAGCGACCCGGCGATCGGCACGCTGCCGCACTCGCAACCGGGCAGGATCACCCCGGCCACCCCGGCGGCGGGAACGGCCAGGGCGGGATGACGGGGCAGCGCTTTCGCCCAGAACGAGCGCGGCACGAACACCGCGATGACCGCCGACAACACGACCCCGAACACCAGGAACGGCGCCGCCTGCACCAGAACCGAGACGAAGACGGTCGTCCAGGTCTGCAGCCGGGCCCCGGAGACCAGACCGCTCAGCGGCCCCCGGAAGACCACCAGCAACACCAGCAGGATCGCCAGGACCTCCAGCGACCCGAGCCTGCGCTCCCGGCCGGGCCGTCGCGCGGGCGGCGGGTCGGAGGCGGCCGGGCCGGGCGGCTCGATGGCCCAGTCGATGTCTTCGGCGTTCACGCTGCGGGAGCCGGCCACGCCGCCGGGTGGGGTCAAAACCGTTCTCCCTTTCGCGATCGTGACAAGAGCCGCTTCAACCTACCGGCTTCCGGCGCTCCGGCAAGGCCGCCGCGGCACTCGATCGGGTCGCATTCATCGAATGAGGTATATGCGCATATGTTCATTCATGCGGCCGGGCTCCCGCCGCACTCACAGTGACCGCGCAGTTCGAGGGCGGCGGGACCTTCCAGCCGCCCGAGAGCCTGCGCTGGCTGCGCGATCTGCTCGGGTAGCGCGCAGGTGGCCGCCGGATCAGTTGGCGAAGAGGCCGGCCTCGCGGTCGTCCTCGAGGGTGGCGTCGTCGATCTCCCGCCGCAGCACGTCGGCCTCGAGGACCGTGCCGCCCGGCGTGAGGGCGTCCACGAGGTCCGGCAGTACCTCGGACAGCTGCCAGGCCACCGCGACCGCGTCGCCGCCGGCGAACACGGCGATGCTGTCGAGAGCGTCGTCCCCGATCGTCAGCCGCACCTGCCCGGCGGTCATGGGCTTGTTGCGCGCCCCGTCGTCGAGCCAGCTGCCGTACTGGTCGGCGGTCGTGGCGCCGGCCAGGTCGAGCACGACGGCCCTGATCTTCTCCGCGCCGCCCAGTCCGAGGATCAGCTCCCGGGCCTCGGGGTTGTCGAGCAGAACGGCCAGCTTGCGGATGTCGGTCATCGCGCTTCTCCCTTCCGTTGCCCGTAAGACCGGACAGCCGCCCGATCCGTGACACCATCCGGGGCGGGCCAGGGCAGGACGGTCAGCTCGGGCCACTGCTCGCGCCAGCGGGCGACCTTGGTCTCGTAGACCGAGCGCGGCGCCAGGACCGGGTTCGGGCGCAGCACGAGGTTGAAGACGTCGGAGAGGCCGTGCGGGGCGTAGACGCGCCAGCGGCCGTCCGGCTCCAGGCGGACTCCCAGGCAGCACGTCGTGGCCGCGAACGAGTCGATGGCCGCCTCCGAGGAGACGTAGGGCGGGCACGCGACGCCGAACTTCTGCTCGTACCAGAGGTGGACCCGGGCCTCGTTGCGGACCTCGACCTCGGCGGGCAGGCCGGCGAACGCGCTCCGGGCCGCCGTGATCACGCGGTCCTCGGCCTCCCAGGACAGGTCGCTGTCGTCGAAATAGAAGACGTCGTAGTCCCTGATTCCGCTGGTGGGAGGCCGGCCGGTGACGACGTTCCAGACGGTCTGGAAGAGGCAGCCGGCGGTCACGTACCAGCCGGGCAGGCGCAACGCGGCGGTGCGGGCAAGCACCTCCAGCAGAACCTCGTTGCGCGAGAGCGCCGAGCGCAGGGCCACGATTTGCTCGTCCAGCGGGAGGCGACCGTTCACACCGGACAGCCAACCATGTCAGCCCTCGACGCCGGTGGCGGTATGGGCGCTGCCCACCGGCTTCGACTGGGAGGAGCCGCGCTGGCGCAGGTAGATGGCGAAGATGGCCATCGACGCGACGGCGAGCAGCTCGGACTGCCAGTTCTGCAGCGTCCGGTTCCAGAAGTCGGGGTTGGTCAGGTAGCCACCCCAGCTGACGGGGTCCTGCAGGTCGGCCAGCTGCCGTTCGTTGTAGGCGATCCGGCCGGTGATCGACTGGCCGAGCCAGGACAGGACGAAGATCAACAGCATGACCAGGCCGAGGGAATTCGAGAACAGCCACAGCCGTACTCCGCGGGTCCGCGCCCACGCGGGCGAGTTTCCGTCGGCGAAGGCGCCGATCTTCTGGTCGCGCTCGGATTCGCGGCCGGCCTTGCCGAGCTCCTTGGACTCCGGCGAGCCCTTCTGGACGAGCCAGACGGTCAGGTAGATGTAGAGGAAGAACTGGAGGTACTCGGACTGCCAGTTCTCCAGCACGTCGACGCCGAAGCTCGCCGACGACACGTACCGCCCGAAGGAGACCGGGGGAAGGCCGTCGGTCAGTTGCTGCTGGTTGTAGTCGGCGTGCCCGGCGAGCGCCTGCGCGACCAGGACGACGACGAACAGCGACCCGAAGACGAGGCCGAGCGAGTTCTCGCGGGCGAAGCGGAGGAGACGCGTCATCGGTGCAGCACCCCCAGCACGGTGAAGTACGCGAGGCCGGCGGCGAGCACCACCACGAGCAACCAGAGCTGGACGCGCACGGCTCAGCCCCCCGACACGGCGCAGTCGTAGGGCCTGTCCCCCTGGGCGGCGCACCCGGCGGCCACCACCCGCCAGCCGCCCGGGAAGACAGCGAGGAAGACCGTGTCGCCGGTGAGCCGGACCTGCGCCCACTGCCCGTACACGTCGGCCTCGACGACCGTGCCCGGCGCCGGCAGGTTCTCGCCGAGGATCGCCGACGGGCAGTCCGACTCCGAAACCTCCGACGCCGTGTCCGGGGCGAGCACCGCGCACGCCCCGGCGCCGTCACCGGCGGCGACCGCGTCGAGCAGCCGCAACGCCGTCGCGGAGGCCGCCTGCTCGCGCCCGCCGACCGCGCCGCACCCGGCGACGAGAAGCAGGGGCACGAGGAAGATCGCCCGTTTCATGCCGCCGGGGTTCCCGGCCGGGGCTCATTTCAATCATCAGAGCTCCCCGCCGAGCGAGTTGAACAGCCCGTCCGGGGTAAGGCCGAGCTTGTAGAGGACATTGGTGTCGGTGGGGTTGTCGGGGTGTACGCCTGGCGTCGCGCACCGGAATCACCGCCTCGGACCAGGTCTGGCCGGTCGAGGCCGCGGCCCGGGGCGAGTCGGCGCTGGTGCCGCCGGCGGGCGCCACTCCCTGCTCGGCCCGGTGCTGACCATCGCCGGCATGGACGACCTGACCACCATCGAGGTTTAGCATTCGCCACTCCGGGGATCCGTTCTCGCAAGGTCCGTAAGAACGGAGGCGATCATGCCGGCAGGTTCGAGCCCCAAGCGGGAACGGCAGTACGAGCACATCAAGGACAGCGTGGAGTCGCGCGGCGGCTCGAAGAAGCGGGCCAAGGAGATCGCCGCCCGCACGGTGAACAAGGAGCGCGCCCGCGCCGGCGAGTCGAAGACCGCGAGCCGCTCGTCGGTCAAGGACGTGTCGTCCGGCCACCGCGGCGGCAAGCGCTCGCACAGCGGCGCGCAGGGTCGCACCAAGGAGCAGCTCTACAACGAGGCCAAGAAGCGGAACATCGCCGGGCGCTCGTCGATGACCAAGGCGGAGCTGGAGAAGGCCCTGGCCCGCTGATCCCATGGACCGCATCGAGGATCCCTGGGGCGCGCGAACGCCGTACGCCCCGGGCTCGCCATGGCCGGAGCGGGCCGACGAGCACACGGTCGAGGAGCCCGACCGGTGGGTGCCGTCGGCGTCGCTGCTGCACTCCAACGGCGACGCCATCGACATCGGCGTCCGCGGCGGGCGGATGGTCGGGGTCCGCGGCCGGGTGACCGACCGCGTCAATCGCGGCCGTCTGGACCCCAAGGACGTGTACGGGTGGCAGGCGAACCTCAGCTCCGACCGGCTCACCAGGCCGCTGGTGCGGCGGGGTGACCGGTTGGCGGAGACCACCTGGGACGAGGCCATGGGCCGCATCGTGGCCCGCGCGAAGGAGCTGAGCGCCAAGCCCGGCGGGTGGGGTCGTTTCGGCTTCTACACCACCGGGCAGCTGTTCGCCGAGGAGTACTACACGCTCGGCGTGATCGGGAAGGCCGGCCTCGGCACCCCGCACATGGACGGCAACACCCGGCTGTGCACCGCCACTTCGGCCTCCGCGCTCAAGGCCAGCTTCGGCACCGATGGGCAGCCCGCCTCATACACCGACGTGGACCACTGCGACGCGATCGCGCTGTGGGGGCACAACGTGGCCGAGACGCAGGCGGTGCTCTGGATGCGCATGCTCGACCGGC
This sequence comes from Actinoplanes sp. NPDC051513, assembly GCF_044454685.1. NCBI lineage: Bacteria > Bacillati > Actinomycetota > Actinomycetes > Micromonosporales > Micromonosporaceae > Actinoplanes > Actinoplanes sp. NPDC051513. The sequence goes on along the minus strand of NZ_JBITDW010000002.1, from coordinate 539,958 downwards.
GGCGCGGGCCGAACCCGCCGGCCATGCTCGCGGTCGACCCGCGGCCCACCCCGGTCGCGCGCGAGGCCGACGTGCACCTGCCGATCCGCCCGGGCACCAACCTGGCGCTGATGAACGGCCTGCTGCGGCTGATCCTGCGCCGCGGCTGGGCCGACGACGACTACGTCGCCGCGCACACCCTCGGGCGCGAGGAGCTGGAACGGGTCGTCGACGCGTACCCCTTGGACCGGGTCTCGGAGATCTGCGGCCTGGAGCGGGCCGACGTCGAGCGGGCCGCCGAGCTGCTGGGAACCTCGCGGCGGCTGTTGTCGACCGTGCTGCAGGGCTTCTACCAGTCGCATCAGGCCACGGCGGCGGCGGTCGCGGTCAACAACCTGCACCTGCTGCGCGGCATGATCGGCCGGCCGGGCGCCGGGGTGCTGCAGATGAACGGCCAGCCCACCGCGCAGAACACGCGCGAGACCGGCGCCGACGGCGACCTGCCGGGCTTCCGGAACTGGGACAACCAGGAGCACGTGCGCGAGCTGGCCGAGCTCTGGAACGTCGACATGGGCACGATCCCGCACTGGTCGCCGCCGACGCACGCCATGCAGATCTGGCGCTACGCCGAGCAGGGCTCGATCAAGCTGCTCTGGATCAGCGGCACGAACCCGGCGGTGTCCCTGCCCGACCTGGCCCGCATCCGCCGCATCCTGTCGCAACCGGACCTTTTCGTGGTGACGCAGGACATCTTCCGCACCGAGACCACCGAGTTCGCCGACGTGGTGCTGCCCGCCGCGACCTGGGGCGAGAAGACCGGCACCTTCACCAACGCCGACCGGACCGTCCACCTGTCCGGGAAGGCCGTCGATCCGCCCGGCGAGGCGCGTTCCGACCTGGACATCTTCCTCGACTTCGCGCGCCGGATGGACTTCCGCGACCGCGACGGCGGCCCGCTCATCACCTGGACTGACCCCGAGTCCGCGTACGAGGCCTGGCAGCGCTGCTCGGCGGGGCGGCCGTGCGACTACACCGCCATCGGCTACGAGCGGCTGCGCGCCGAGGGCGGCGTCCAGTGGGGCGGGGAGCGGCTGTACACCGACGGGGTCTTCAACACGGATTCGGACTACTGCGAGACGTACGGGCAGGACCTGACCACCGGCGCCGAGCTCACGGCCGAGAGCCACCGGGCCAAGCGGCCGGACGGTCGCGCGTTCCTGCTCGCGGCACACTTCCGGCCGCCGCCGGAGGAGTACCCGCTGCGGCTGGTGACCGGCCGCAGCATCTACCAGTTCCACACCCGCACCAAGACCGGTCGCGTGCCGGAGCTCGACGCCGCCGCCCCGCAGGTGTGGGTGGAGGTGAACCCGGCGGACGCCAAGGCGCACGGGATCGGGGACGGCGAGAAGGTGCGGGTCGAGTCCGAGCGCGGCGCGATCGAGGCGCCGGTGCGGCTCGCGGACATCCGGCCCGGCACGGTGTTCGTGCCGTTCCACTATGCCGATCAGGCCGCCAACGAGCTCACGCTCACCACCTGGGACCCGGTCTCGAAGCAGCCGATGTTCAAGCTGGCCGCGGTGCGCCTGAGCAGAATCGAGCACTGAGATGCACCTCGCCCACTACCTCGGCCTGCTGCACCGGGCGCAGAACACCCTCGCGGACGCGTTCCGCGAGGTCGCCGCCGCGCACAGCGAGGAGGCCGACGTCGTCAGCATCTGCACCCAGCAGGCGCAGCGCTGCGACGAGCGGGCTTCGGCGTTACGGCCGTTCGCTTCCCGGTACGCCGAGGATGCGCCCGACGAGCCGGAGAGGCTGCACTCCACGCTGTTCCGGGGCGCTCGCAGCGGTGGGCTCGGCCTGCTGCGCGACTTGCAGGACCTCTACCTGATGGCCGCCGAATGCGACATCTGCTGGACGCTCGTGCGGCAGGCGGCACAAGGTCTGCGCGACACCGATCTGGTCGCGGTCGTCGACGAGAGCGCGGCGGACACCTCGGTGCAGCTCGCCTGGCTGCGTACGCGGATGAAGGCGGCCGCGCCGCAGGCGTTGGTGGTCGCCGAGTAAATTTCGCCAGTTAGGACCGCGTTCGGCCGGGTATGCGACGAGCTTCCGCAATTCTTCCAGGGAGCTCGATCATGGATCCGATCAAGGACGCCGTGAAGCCGGCGGCGGCGAAGATCGCGGACGCGGGCGAGTCCGCCGTCCCGGCAAGCCCGGCAGCGGCAAGCCGTCGGTCGAGGAGCCGACCACCCCGCGCGACCCCCTGCCGCCGTCGCCCTCGCCGGCCGACGGCCGCCAGATCGGCATCGTCGCGGGCCCCGGCGCGGACCTCGAGGCGGTGGGCTCGGTGCGGGAGGCGGTCTTCGCGGCCGGCATGGTGCCGCTGGTCATCGCCCCGCACGGCGGCAAGCTGGACGGGCTGGACGTGCAGCGCACGTTCGCGACGGCCCGCTCGGTGGAGTTCGACGCGATCCTGCTGGCCACGGCGCCACCGCCGGCGCCCGACGCGACAGCGGCCCGCGACGAGAAGGCCGGGGCGGCCGGCAACGGAGCCGTCGACCCGAGGGTGCGGCTGCTGGTCGAGGAGGCCTGGCGGCACGGCAAGGCGATCGGCGCCTGGGACAGCGGCGAGGCCGTGCTGGCCCAGGCCGGGGTCGCCGGCACCCCCGGCGTCGTCACCGCCGACGGGGGCGCCGAGGCGTTGGCCGGGGTGCAGGAGCTGCTGCCGGCCCACCGGGTGTGGCAGCGCTTCGCCGCAACGGTCTCCTGACCCACCCGGAGCGGTGGCTCGCGCCACCGCTCCGGTCCCCCCTAGCGGGTGGCACGGTGAGTGATCATGTCCTTGAGGCGGTCCACGAGGCCGACGCCCGGCCCGGCGAGCTTGTGGAACAGCTCGCTGTTGGGCGCGCCCGGATGCGGGCGGGTCGGCGCGAGCTTCTTGGCGGTCTCGACCTTGCCGGCCATCTCGACCAGCTCGTCGCGGGGGATCCGCTGCCGCAACTCGGGGAACTGCTCGGCTTCCTCGTCCTGGATGTGATCGGCGAGCATGGTCTCGAGGCGGCGCAAGGTCTCGTCGAACTCCGGGCCGGAGACGTCGAGGCCCTCCAGGTCCTTCATCGCCTGCTCGAGCTCCTTGTGCTCCTCTATGTCGTGCTCGACGGCCTTCTCGCCGTCCGGCAGGTGCTTGCGCATCGCGGGGTAGACGTACATCTCCTCGGCGACGGCGTGCCGGACGAGCTCGCTGATCGCGGTGTCGGCCAGGTCACGGCGCATCATCGGGTCGCGGATCGCCCAGATCTCGCCGATCAGGGCGGTGACGTCGCGGTGGTCGGCGGTGAGGACGTCGACCACGTCGGGGGCGGTGGTGTCGGCCATGGTTGCTCCTTCTCAGACTTCGGGCCGGGCTTGCTCAGACCAGGTCGGCGGCGCGCTGGGCGGTGGCGAAGGCGTCGCGGCAGGTCTGCTCGTCGCGGTAGATCGGGGGTGACTCGGCGAGGACAGCGCCGCCGGGAGCGGCGAAACGCCACCGGTAGTGGCCGTCGTCGGTGCGCACCACGACCAGCTCGCCGTCGCCGTCGCGGAGATGGCGCATCGCGGTCTGCCAGCCGTGGGTGCGGTCGTCGGTACAGATGCGCGCCAGCAGGTCGGCGCTGGCGGTGGTCCGGCTGATCAGTCGCCAATCGGGGTTCTCGCCGGTCCCGTTCAACACGGCAATCATGAGGCTACGGATGCCCATCGCGAGACGCGTTAATCCTCGTGGAACGGGTACCCGCCGGGCATGCGCATCGGATATTTCCTCTCCTGCGAGGAGTACACCCCGGCCCAGCTGATCGAGCAGGCCCGGCTGGCGCAGGACGCCGGCTTCCAGGGCCTGTGGATCTCCGACCACTACCACCCGTGGAACGACGAGCAGGGGCAGAGCCCGTTCGTGTGGTCCATCATCGGGGCGCTCAGCCAGGTCGTACGCATCCCGGTGACGACGGCCGTGACCTGCCCGATCATGCGGATCCACCCGGCCGTCATCGCGCAGGCCGCGGCCACCAGCGCCGCGCTGCACGACGGCCGGTTCGTGCTCGGCGTCGGCACCGGCGAGGCCCTCAACGAGCACATCCTCGGCGACCGCTGGCCGTTCGCCGAGGAGCGCCTCGAGATGCTCGAGGAGGCAGTCGTCGTGCTGCGGCAGCTGTGGCGGGGCGAGTACGTCACTCACCACGGCCGGCACTACACGGTCGACCAGGCGCGCATCTACACGCTGCCGGCCGAGCCGCCCAGGGTGTATGTGTCGGCGTTCGGTCCGAAGGCGATCGACGTGGCGGCCCGCATCGGCGACGGCTACATCTCCACCTCGCCCGACGCCGACCTCGTGGCCGAGTTCCGCCGGCGCGCCGGCGCCAAGCCGGTGCAGGGCGGCTTCAAGGGGTGCTGGGCGCCGACCGAGGACGAGGGAGTCGAGATCGCGCATCGGCTGTGGGCCAACTCGGGCGTGCCCGGGGAGCTGTCCCAGGTGCTGCCCTCGCCGAAGCACTTCGAGCAGGCCGCGCAGCTGGTCACGCCGGAGATGACCCGCAAGGCGGTGGCGTGCGGGCCCGACCCGGCCGGCCACGCCGAGCAGCTGAAGAAGTACGAGGCCGCCGGCTTCGACGAGGTCTATGTGGCGAACATGGGTCCGAACTACCGCGAGTTCATCGAGCTCTACCGAAGGGAGTTTCTCTGAGGCAACGGTTGCACCAGGGCAACGGTGGGTACGTCCAGGGCGTTGGCACGACGATGTGGAGGCTCTGATGGCTTTCGATGACAAGGTCGACAACAAGGCCGAGGAAGTCGGCGGCAAGGTCAAGGAAGGCGCCGGCAAGGCGACCGACGACGAGCAGCTCGAGGCCGAGGGCAAGGCCGACCAGACCAGCTCCAACCTCAAGCAGGCCGGCGAGAAGGTCAAGGACGCGTTCAAGTCCTGACCTCCGGAACGGAGCCGTACGGCGGGCCACGACGTGATCGTCGTGGCCCGCCGGTTTGTCAGGAGCTGATCGCGTCGACCAGGTCGCCGACCGGGCGGTCCGGCAGCGCACGGGCCACGTCGGCGACCGCGACGACGCCGATCAGGTCGTGGCCGTCGATCACCGGCAGACGGCGGACGCGGTGCTGGGCCATGGTGTTCAGCAGCTCGGACGTGTCGTCGTCGGCGCCGATGGTCACCGGCTTGCCCTGGGCCAGCTCGCCGGCGCGCACGTCGGCGGGGTTGCGGCCCTTCGCGATCGCCTTGATGACGATGTCCCGGTCGGTGATCATGCCCTTGAGGCGGTTGTCCTCGCCGCAGATCGGCAGCGAGCCCACGTTCAGCTCGGCCATCTTGCGAGCGGCGTCGACGAGGGTCTCGTTCTCGCCGACGCAGGTCACGTCCGGTGACATGATCTCGCGTGCGGTGGTCATGGGTGCGCACATCCTTTCGTTCGGGGATATCGGTGGGGTGCCCATCGGGAGAGCACCCAAACGGGGTTCGACCCGGGCGGCACGGGTATGGCAGTCGTATGCGCGTAGTGATCGTCGGAGCGACGGGTAACGCCGGGACCGCCCTGCTGCGCCGCCTGCGGGCGGAGCGGGACGTGGAGATCGTGGGGGTCGCGCGGCGGCGGCCGGAGCCGGTGGGCGTCTACCGGGACGTCGAGTGGCATGCCGCCGACGTCTCCGAAGCAGACCTGCAAGATGTGCTTCGCGGGGCCGACGCCGTGGTGAACCTGGCCTGGCAGATCCAGCCGAGCCACGACCCGCGGCGGCTGTTCCGCACCAACGTGCTCGGCGCCCGCGAGGTGGCCCGGGCCGCTGTGGCCGCGGGGGTGGGTGCGCTGGTGCACGCCTCGTCGGTGGGCGTCTACTCCCCCGGGCCCAAGGACGCGTTCGTCACCGAGGAGCATCCGCGGCGCGGGGTGCTGCCGTCGTCGTACAGCCGGCACAAGGCACTCGTGGAGCGGATGCTCGACGAGGTCGAGGACGACCATCCGACGCTACGGGTGGTGCGGGTACGGCCGGGGCTGATCTTCCAGCGGGAGGCCGGCGCCGAGATCGCCCGCTACTTCGCGGGACCGCTGCTGCCCGCGCGGCTCCTGCGACATGGGCGAATTCCATTGATCCCCGCGCATCGACGGCTGCGGCTGCAGGCAGTGCACGCGGATGACGTGGCCGACGCGTACACGAGGATCGTGCTGTCGGACGTACGGGGCGCCTTCAACCTCGCCGCGGATCCGGTGCTCGACCCGTGGCTCGCCGGGGACGTCTTCCACGGCGTACCCGTGCCGGTGCCGTCGGCGGCACTCGCCGGCGCCGCCTCGCTCACCTGGTTGCTGCGCCTGCAGCCGGTCGATCCCGGCTGGATCCACCTGGCCCTGGACGCGCCGCTGATGTCGCCGGCCCGCGCGGAGCGCGAGCTCGGCTGGCGGCCGGAGCACGACGCCGTGGCCGCCCTGCGTGAGCTCGTCGAGGGGATCGCCGGGCATGCGGGGCGCGCGTCGAGCCCGCCGCTCTCCGCCGACCCGGACCTGCCGGGACGGCCCGGCGGGCTGGCGCACGGCAAGCTACCCGGAACTGGTGACCCATACTGACGACAAGCCGTCCTTCGTGACCGTGCGCGCCTGCCGCTGCTGCGCCATGAGGAGCGCCATCGCCGACAGCAGGTAGACGCCGGAGAGAGCGAGTATGACGACCCGGTTGGCGGCGTCGGAGAGCAGGATGCTGGTCGCGAACTGCACCGCGAACAACGTCAGCAGCGCCGCCGCGCCCCACAGGCTCAGCCGCAAATTCGCCAGCAGGCTCACCGCGAACAGCGACTGAGCGGCCGTGAGCAGCAGCTCGTAGCGCTGGTGCTCGGACAGCGGAAGGCCGTGCAGGCTCGCCGAGGACACCGCGAACACGATCGGGATCGTCCCGACCAGCAGCGTCCACTGGTTCACCTTGCTGGACAGCAGCGTGCCCAGGGCGTGCGAGGCGCGCAGCCGCCACGCGTAGAGGCAGGCGACGATCAGCTCGGGCGCCTCGCTGGCCACCGGCGCGGCCCACTGCACCAGCAGGAACCGGTCGATGTTCAGCTGCTCGCCGCTGTGCACCACCGCGTCGGCGAAATGCTCGGCGGTCAGCACGATGACCGCGGCGGCGGCCAGGAACAGCCCGGCCAGCCACAAGCGGCGGACGCGGCGGTCGTGTTCGGCGATCCACGCGGCGGTCCCGTCCAGGTCGGGCTCCTCGACCGGCGCCTTGGTGAGCCGCCAGGCGTAGAGGCCGAAGATGGCGAGCAGCACGGCCGCGTCGACCAGCGTGAGCGAGGTGCGCAGTGGCAGGGTCAGCGAGTAGAGGGTGGCGGCGGCCAGGAACACCACCTCGATGGACATGGGCCGGTCCAGCTTCACGTGGCCGGGCGCGGGGATGCTCGGCTCGTCGCGGGCCTTCGCGGGCTTTCTCCGCGCGACGAACGCGGCCACCAGCACGACCAGCGGCCAGCCGATGCCGACCAGCACGCGGTTGGCGCCGGTCATGTTGGCCAGGGCCAGCTCGCACGGGTTCTCGCCGTTCGCGGGGGCGCAGTTGGTCTGGCCGGCTCGCACGGTGAAGACGAAGTCGACGGCGTACTCGGGCAGCACGGCGAGGAACGCGAGGAACGCGAGCGCGACGCCGGCGCTGACGTCGACCTCGGCGGCCTCCGCGGCCCAGGAGAGCAGGAACGCGGCCCCGACGATGGCCGCACCGAACAGGCCGGCGGCCAGGAACGGCGGCAGCTCGAAGGTGGGCAGCCCGGTGTAGTCGGCGAGGCCGGCGTAGGCGCCGGGCGCCCCGGCCGCGGCGGCGAGCGGTAGCGGCCAGCGCCGTCGCGTCTTCGGCATGGGCCCCGGCTTACCCGTCACGAAGCCGCGAGGAACGTGCCCGGCGGCATCGATTGCGGCATCGGCCGGACGCGGTCGCGTCGGCATGATTCGGCGCGGGGCGGGCATGCGGGGGTCATGAGAGCTTTGACCTGGCAGGGCACCGGCAAGGTGTCGGTGGAGACCGTGGCGGACCCGAAGATGCAGGAGCCGACCGACGCGATCGTGCGGATCACCTCGACCGCGATCTGCGGGTCGGACCTGCACCTGTACGACGTGCTCGGCATGTACATCGACAAGGGCGACGTGCTCGGGCACGAGCCGATGGGCATCGTCGAGGAGGTCGGCCCCGAGGTTACCCACATCAAGCCCGGCGACCGCGTGGTGATCCCCTTCAACATCTCCTGCGGGCGCTGCTGGATGTGCTCGCGCGGGTACTTCGCCCAGTGCGAGACCACCCAGACACGCGAGCACCACAAGGGCGCGGCGCTGTTCGGCTACACCAAGCTCTACGGACAGGTGCCGGGCGGGCAGGCCGAATATCTGCGGGTGCCGCAGGCCCAGTTCGGGCCGATCAAGGTGCCGGACGGGCATCCGGACGAGCGCTACCTGTTCCTCTCGGACGTGCTCACCACGTCGTGGCAGGCCGCCAAGTACGCCGACATCCAGCCCGGTGACACCGTCTTCGTCACCGGGCTCGGGCCGATCGGGCAGATGAGCGCGCGGATCGCCAAGCATCTTGGCGCTGCCCGGGTCATCGCGAGCGACAGCGTGCCGGAGCGGCTGGCCATGGCGACGCGGCACGGCATCGAGGTCATCGACACCGGTGCGGTGGACGACGTCCCAGCCGCGGTGCTCGACATGACCTCCGGGCGCGGGGCCGACGGGGTCATCGAGGCGGTCGGCATGGAGGCGCACGGCGCGCCGCTGCAGGCCGCGGCGGTGAAGGCGGCCGGCATGCTGCCGGACCCGATCGCGCGCAAGGCGATCGACACCTTCGGCATCGATCGGACGGCCGCGCTGACCGACGCTTTCGGCGCGGTGCGCCGGGCCGGCACGGTGTCGATCATCGGGGTGTACGGCGGGCAGGCCGACCCGTTCCCGATGATGGACCTCTTCGACAAAGGGGTGACGCTGCGGATGGGTCAGGCGCACGTGAAGCGCTGGGTGGACGACATCCTGCCGCTGCTCACCGGCGACGACGACCCGCTCGGCGTGGACGACCTGGTCACCCACCGGATGCCACTCGAAGAGGCGCCGCACGCGTACGAGATCTTCAAGAAGAAGGAGGACGGCTGCATCAAGGTGGTGCTGTCACCGGGCCGGTGAGGCGCAACCGTCAACAGGCTCGGCAGGGCCCCCACGCGGCGGAATGCCCGCTCGCGTGGGTGACGGTGATGGCCGCCGCACGGAAGTCGCTCCGGGCGCCGGGCGTCAGCGCGGCGAGGAAGCCGGCCAGCTCGCCCGTGACGTCGTCGTGGAAGGCGCCCGCCGATCGGCGCCCCTCATCGGTGAGAACCACGTGGAACGCGCGGCGGTCGCCCGGCACCGGCGCGCGCTCGACCAGCCCGCGCTGCGCCGCCCGGTCGACGAGGCCGGTGAGATTGGCCTTGCCCACGCCGAAGATGCGGGCCAGCTCGGCCATGCCGCGCGGCTGGTCGCCCAGGACGCAGAGCAGCCGCGCCTGCACCGGCGTCAGGTCGTGCCGGTCGGCGACGCGCGCGAACGTCTCCTGCACCAGCCCGGAGAGCTGGATCAGGGCCGCGGCGTCGTCGTCGGCGTTCGGGCGGGACATGCCGTCAGACTACCGCCCGGAGACAGTTCATAACATGTACTATCCAGGTGGCGAACCAACTCCGAGGGGTGCGGTCATGAGCGACTGGAACGACAAGGTCATCGAAGAGTTCCGGACCAACGGGGGACGGGTCGGCGGTCCGTTCACCGGCGCGCCGATGGTGCTGCTCCACCATCGGGGGCGCAAGAGCGGGCGCGAGCTGGTCGCCCCGACGATGTATCTGGCGCACGAGGCCGACGACGACGTCGTCTACGTCTTCGCCTCCAAGGGCGGCGCGCCGGTCAACCCCGACTGGTACTACAACCTCACGGCGGCCGGCAAGGGCCGCGTCGAGCGCGGCACCGAGACCTATCCCGTCACCGTGCGGGAGATGACCGGCGACGAGCGCGACAAGCTGTACGACGAGCAGGCCCGCCGTTATCCCGGCTTCGCCGACTACGCGAAGAAGACCGCCGGGATCCGGACGATTCCCGTGCTGGAGCTCACCCGCGCGTAGCCTTCGCGACGATCGCGGCGTAGACGGCGGCGCTCGGCTTCGGGGTGCGGGCGAAGGTCTCGCGGTCGACGGTGTGCAGGCCGAGCTTCGGGCCGTACCCGAAGATCCACTCGTAGTTGTCCATCAGCGTCCAGTGGATGTAGCCGAGCACCGGGACGCCGTCGTCGATCGCCGCCGTGAGGCCGGGCAGCGATTGCTCGATGAACTCGGCCCGCCTGGTGTCGTCCTCGGTGTTGATGCCGTGCTCGCTCACCAGGATCGGGACGCCGGCCACCGCGTGGGCGTAGCGGACGCACTCGCCGAGCGAGCGGGCGTCCACTTCGGACGGCACGATCGGGTCGCTGCCGTCGTAGTACTGCCGCTCGTAGTTCTGCACGCCGAGGAAGTCGTCCTCGCGGGCGAGCTCGAGCCAGCGGCCGTACACCTCGGCCCGCTTGCGGTCGCGCACCGACGGGTCGTCGCCGGTCACCTGGTCGTCGACCATCGCCAGCGAGAAACCGACCGGCAGATCGGGGCGGCGCGCCTTGATGGCCTCGCGGGCGGCGCGATGCCCGGCCGTCATCCCGTCGGCCATGGCGTCGAACTCCTCGGGCACCATGACGTTCGCGAGGCGGTAGCGGGGCACGCCGGCCGCCGCGCTCGCGGCTTCGAGCGTGGCGCGCTCCAGGTCGCGTACGAAATCGGGAATCGCCATCCACGCGAGCAGCCGCGGCAGGTTCGGCTCGTTCAGGGTGAGCCCGACGGCGATCCGGTCGCCGAAGGCGGCCATGACCCGGTCGCAGTACCGGGCGAAAAGCCCGGGCGACGAAGGGTCGAGCCACGCTCCCCGCGCCGCGAACCAGTGCGGCGATGTCATGTGGTTGAACGTCACGATCGGCGCCAGCCCTCGCTCGAGGCACCGGTCGGCGACCGCCTCGTAGTGCGCGAGCGCTCCCGCGTCGAACTCCCCCTCGCGCGGCTCGACCCGCGCCCATTCCACCGAGAACCGGTACGCCGTGAGCCCCATTCCGGCGACGAGATCGACGTCCTCGCGCCACCGGGCGTACCCGTCGCAGGCTTTGCCGGAAGGCTCGCGGAACGCGGTGGGCTGCACGTTCTCGGCGAACCAGGTGTCGCTGGCGGCGTTGTCGCCCTCGAACTGGTGACCGGCGGTGGCTACGCCCCAGAGGAAGCTCGTCATCGGCGCATCGCACCAGCAAGGGGATGGCTGGTCAAGAGTGGGGTATATCTGCGTCATGACCCGTCGCTTCGTCGTGCAGCGCCACCGGGCGCGCCGGCTGCACTACGATTTCCGCCTCGAGGTCGACGGCGTCCTGGCGAGCTGGGCGGTGCCGAAGGGCCCGACCCTCGACCCGAAGGTGCGCCGGGCGGCCTTCCACGTCGAGGACCACCAGCTCGACTACGCCGATTTCGAGGGTGTGCACCCGGCCGGGCAGTACGGCGCCGGCGACGTGATCGTCTGGGACAACGGGACCTGGGAGCCAAAGGACACCGGCGATCCGGGCGCGTCGCTCGCTGCCGGCGAGCTTCATTTCGATCTGTACGGCGAGAAACTGCGCGGCCGTTTCGTGCTGATCCGCACCCGTCCCGCCACCGACGAGTGGCTGCTGCTGCACAAGCGCGACGAGTACGCGGTCGACGGCTGGGACCCGGAGGACCATCCGCGCTCGGTCCTCACCGGCCGCACCAACGACGAGGTGAAGGCCTCTCAGTAGTGGAGGAGGGCGTCATGGCACGACCGATCTGGACCGGGGCGATCACGTTCGGGCTGGTGTCGGTGCCGGTCCGGCTGTACTCGGCCACCCACGAGCACGAGGTGTCGTTCCACCAGTTCGAGCGGGACACCACCGACCGGATCCGGTATCGGCGGGTCAACGAGCGGACCGGCAAGGAGGTCGACTACGACGACATCGTGAAGGGCGCCGAGGTCGGCGGCGGGAAGTACGTGATGCTGGAGACCGACGAGCTCGACGCGGTGGCGCCGGGGCGGTCGCGCAGCCTCGAGATCGACCGGTTCGTCGACGTCGACGAGATCGACCCGATCTACTACCAGAAGACGTACTACCTCGGGCCGGGCGGCGAGGAGACGGCCAAGGTGTACGGGCTGCTGCGCGACGCGATGACCGACGCCGGCCGGGCCGCGATCGGGACGCTGGTGATGCGGGGCAAGGAGTACCTGGCGGCGATCCGGGCCGACGGCGACCTGATGGTGCTGCAGACGATGTTCTTCGCCGACGAGGTGCGCGACCCCAAGGACGAGATCGAGGGGCTGCCGCGCAAGGGCGCCGCCAAGAAGAACGAGCTGAGCATGGCGCAGCAGCTCATGGAGTCGATGGCCGGCAAGTGGCGGCCGAAGGACTTCCGGGACACCTACACCGACCGGGTCCAGAAGCTGATCAAGCAGAAGGGCGCGGGCAAGGAGGTCACGGTGGCCGAGCCGGCGCCGGAGCCGACCAACGCCACCGACCTGTTCGAGGTGCTCAAGAAGAGCGTCGAGAACGCGCAGAAGCGTCGCGGGAAGGCAGCGTCCGCGCCCGCGAAGAAGCCGGCGAAGAAGAAGGCGTCCTAGTCGCGGCGGGGTGCCACCAGGGCGCTGAGGCCCACGCTGAACAGCCGCTGGTCGACCTCGTTGAGCGCGAGCCGCAGCGCGCCCAGCGCCACGCTGTCGGCGCCGAGCGTCGAGGCCCGCACCTCGGGCACGCGCAGGCAGAGCTTCTCGAGCTCGCGGCGCAGCGGCTCGAGCACGAGGTCGGCCGAGCGGGAGAAGCCGCCGCCGAAGACCACGACCTGCGGGTCGAGCGCGAGCACGAGCGCAGCCGTGCCGACCGCCAGGTCTTTCACGTAGCGGTTGACGGCCGAGCGGGCGTCGCGGTTGCCGTCGCGGGCGGCGTTGAAGACCCACGCCGCGGCGTCGTCGGGGCTGACCGTGGCGGGCACGCCGGGGCAGTTCTGCAGGTGTGCGGGCGCCGCGAGCCGGCGCACGGCCTTGAGCGCGCCGATTTCGCCGGCCGCTCCCCCCGAAGCCGCGCCGCAGGATGCCGTCGATGATCAGGCCCGCGCCCATGCGCATGCCGGCCAGCAGGAAGACGATGTCGTTGGCGTCGCGCGCCGTCCCCTGCCAGCGCTCGGCCAGCGCGAGGTCGACTTCGCTCCCGCCGTGGCCACCGACGGTCAGCTGTATCCGATCTCGTGATGCTGGCGGCCATCCGGCGCCGTCGCATCCGTCCTCGTCGCGTGCCTGGCCCGGGCTCATCGTGCGCTGGACACCCGGGACCTGGACGCGGTGGAGAACGAGCTACCTCAGGCGCTCGATGTCTGCCGCCGACTGCGCACCTACGCGACCGTGAATCCGTACCAGCCTCGCACGACGTGCCCATCGCGGGAGGCGACCCGGTAGGCGACCGTGTAGGCGCCGCTCGCCAGCTTCCGTGCGATGGTGACGGCGCCGGTCGCGCCCGCGACGGCCGGTGCGCTCGTGGGCACCCGCCGCCGGGCCGCGTCGGCGAGCACGATGACGGTGCCGGCCGGGCTCAGCCGCTGGAGGAACCGCAGCGTCACCTGTTTCGGGGACGCGCTCAGGTGAGCGTTCGCGGCCGGGGACGAGTCGACGAGCGAGTTGTGGGCCCAGGCCGGCGTGCCCGGCAACAGAACGACGAGAGCGGCAGCGGCGGCGGCGAGACTGCGAAGCATGGTTCCCCCTTATGAGGATTTGTCGGACAAGGGGTAGTCGCTCCGCGGGGTGATCTGGTTCCCCGCTGATTCGACATCCGCGGAACTGACCCGGTCGCGCGGGCGACCAACCGCCATGACCGCGATCCCCGAGGTGACATCCCCGCCGGCCACCCCCGCCCGGCGCCCCCGCACTAGGCGTCCTCGGTGGGCACCTTGCCCTTGACCTCGTCGTAGACGACCTTCGTGGGGGTTTCGGCGGGCGCGTAGATCACGCGGATCACGCCCGTCGGGAAGGCCTCGGTGGCGGTCACCGTCAGGTGGTAGGGGGCGTCGCCCTCGTCGAACAACCGGCGGCCCTTGCGCGCCGCCACCGGATGCACCAGCAGCCGCAGCTCGTCGACCAGCCCGGCGGCGAGCAGCTGCTGCACCACCGAGATCGAGCCGGGAATCAGGATCCCCTTGACGCCCGCATCCGCCTTCAGCGCGGCGACCGCCTCGACCAGGTCACCGCTCACCAGCTCGGAGTTCCGCCACGAGAAGGAAAGAGGCTGCCGGGAAACAACAATTTTCCGTACGTCGCCGAGCTGTTTCGCGAAAGTCGCGTCCTCCCCGCCGGCCGCCTCGCGATCGGGCCACGCCCCGGCGAAGCTGTCGTAGGTCACGCGTCCGATGAGCAGCACGTCGGAGGTGTCGTAGTCCTCCCCGACGGCCCGGCCCATGTTGTCGTCGAAGTAGGGAAAGTGCCAGTCGGGGTCGATCTCGGCCACCCCGTCGGCGGAGATGAACAGCGTAGAGATGACCTTCGCCATGATGTCGTCCTTTCGATCCGTTATCGGTGAGGTAGACCGGAGCCACCGCCGAAATTCATCGGTCCCGGCGGCGAGCTCAGCTCTTCAAATATATGAAAGTCGATATGAATTGTGGCGGACAATCGTCCGGGGAACGGACCTCAGAAGGCCGGAATCTCACTTTGTGGACGCGATTGCCAGCGGGCCCAATCCTGCTCGATTGCGGCGGCGGCCTCGAGCAGGTAGGGCAGGTACTCCTCGGTGAGTGTACGGATCTCGGTCTCGCCGGCGTTGACCGTCACGTTCATGGCCGCCCGCACCTCGCCCGAGCCGTCGCGCACCGGCACCGCGATCGACCGCACCCCCGGCGCCAGCTCGTTGTCGGCGATCGCCCAGCCCTGCGCGTGCACCTCGCAGAGCAGGTCGTGCAGCTGCCCGGCGGCCGGCGGCGTGACCCACGGCCGCACCCCGGAACGGCTCGGGACCGCGAGCGTCTCGGCGGCCCGGTCGAGCGGCATCGCGGCCAGCAGAACCTTGCCCTGCGACGTGACGGCGGCCGGGAGTCGGGTGCCGATCTCGACGCGCAACGCGATGATTTTCGGAACCGCGACCCGCGCCGTGTAGAGAATGTCCGAGCCGTCGAGCTCGGTCATCGAGGACGATTCGCCGGTGCGGGCCACCAGGGTCTCCAGATGCGGGCGGGCGAGATCCCACAGGCTCTGTGCGCCGATGTACGCCATGCCGAGGTCGAGCACCCGCGGGGTCAGCTCGAACCCGCCCCCGGCCGGCCGCACGTAGCCGAGCTCGCGCAGGGTCAGCAGGAACCGCCGCGCCGTCGGCCGGGTCAGGCCGCTGGCCGCCGCGACCTGACTCAGTGTCGGGCGCGGGCAGCCGGCGTTGAACACGCGCAGCACGTCGAGGCCCCGCGCCAGGGCCTCGATGAAGTCGGGGCCTTCGCCGCGATCGGGCATGGCTCCCCCATGTGGTCAGTCGAACCGTTCGTCCGTCCAGCGAACATTAGTCCGCCCAGTGAAGCAAATGTTTCCAGTTGAAGTCTTGACGGCTCTCGCGGGTCGGCGCATTGTGAGTTCACTCCGGTCCGCCTAGCGGACGGACGTCCGACTCCCGACCCCACACCATCGGCCCGACGTCGCGGCAACCCCCGCCCGGCGCCGGTCGATGGCGCACGCCCGGATGCGCCCGCCCCCGCCTCCGAGCCGACCACTCCCCCAATTCTCTGCGCTCAAAAAGCAGAAGAGGTGTCGAAACATGACCACCGACAGCACCAACGAGGGCATCTCCCGCCGCACCGTCCTGCGCAGCGGCGCCGTCGCCGGGGCGGCGGCCGCCGCCGCGGCGGTCACCGGGGGCGCGCCCGCCCTCGCTCACCAGGACTTCAAGGACGGCACGCTCAACGCCGACCTGGTCCTGTACAACGGCCGCATCCACACGATGGACCGCCGCAACCGGATCGCCTCGGTCGTGGCGGTCAAGGACGGCCGGATCGTCTACGTCGGCACCGACGAGCGGACCGCCAAGCGGGCCTTCGACGGCAACCCGCGGACGATCAACCTGCGCGGCCGCACCGTGATCCCGGGGCTGATCGACTGCCACAACCACATCGTCCTGATGGGAAACCGGCCCGGCTACCACACGCCGCTGGAGAACGCCTACTCCGTCGGCGACGTGCAGAACACCTTCCGGGACCGGGCGAAGAAGGTGCCGGCCGGCAAGTTCATCACCACCATCGGCGGGTTCCATTTCAACCAGTTCAAGGAAGTCCGGCTGCCCACCCTGGCCGAGCTCGACAACGCGCTGCCGCACCACCCCGCGTACATCAGCATCGGTTTCACCGGCCCCAGCGTGACCAACAGCCTCGGCAAGAAGTTCTTCGAGGCGGCCGAGATCCCGGTGACCGTCGGCGCGGACGGCACGATCGCCGGCGGCGCCGAGACCGGCAAGGCCACCCTCGCGCTGCGCCGCACCCTGACCTTCGACGACCGGGTGCGCAGCACGCTCGACGCGATGGCCTATGCGACCGAGATGGGCATCACCACCCACCTCGACCAGGGCGCCTTCCAGGCCACCAACACCCCCTCGGACGGCGCCGCGCACGAGGACAACTACGCGATGCACCTGCCCTTCCTGAAGGTGTACGACGAGGGCCGCGGCATCGTCCGGCTGCGCATCAACTTCCTGCACCAGGACACCGACACCAACGTCACCACCCTGACCGACCGGATCCAGAACGCCTTCAAGTTCTTCGGCAACGACATGGTGCGCACCGGCGCGATCGGCGAGTTCATCGCGGCCAGCTACTTCGGCGGCCCGGTGTTCCTGGAAGCCGCCCGCAAGACCGCGAAGGCGGGCTGGCGGGTCGAGGTGCACTCCCTCTCCGGCTCCGACTTCCAGACCCAGATCCAGGCGTTCGAGACGGTCCACGCCGAGATCGGCATCGAGGACCTGCGCTGGGTGGTCGCGCACGTCCCGCAGATCACGCCGGAATACGTCAACCGGCTCAAGGCGATCGGCGGCGGCGTCAACCTGACCGGCTGGCAGTACCTGGCCGGGAACGGACCGCAGTCCGGTCCGCCGTTCCGCATGATCGTCGACAACGGGATCCCGGCCGGCATGAGCTCGGACGGCATGCAGATCGCGCCGATGAACCCGTGGATCCACGCCTACTACGCGACCACGGGCAGGAACGCCCGCGGCGTGCAGATCAACCCGAACCAGCAGATCACCCGGCAGGAGCTGCTGACCCTCTACACGCGGGCCAACCAGTGGTTCCTGGGCGGCGAGGACGAGCAGCTGCTCGGCTCGCTCGAGGTCGGCCGGCTCGGCGACCTCGCGGTGCTCAACGACGACTACTTCACCGTCCCGGCCGAGGGCCTCAAGAAGATCCGCTCCGTGCTGACCGTCGTCGGCGGAGCGGTGGTCCACGACTCGGGCGACTGCCGTTAAAGGAGCCTCCATGCGCAGACGATCCTTCACCGCCTTAGCGACCGCTGTCGCCCTGTCCGTCGCTGTCGCCGGCTGCAACCGGGGCGGTGACGAGGCCGGCGACAGCGACCCCATCGTGGTCGGCTCGACCCTCTCGCTGACCGGCGCGTTCGCCGCCACCGGCGCGATCCACAAGATCGCCGGTGAGGAGTTCGTCGACCGGCTCAACGCGGCCGGCGGCCTGCTCGGCCGCAAGGTCGAGTGGAAGGTGGTCGACGACCAGTCCGACCAGTCCAAGGTGAGCCAGCTCTACGAGCGGCTGATCAGCCAGGACAAGGTGGACCTGCTGATGGGCCCGTACGCCACGCCGAACATCCTGTCGGCGATGGCGGTGGCCCAGCGGCACGGCTACGTGCTCCCCCAGCACACCGCCGTGCTCGCGCCGCAGCTCACCTACGAGTGCCAGTTCCCGGCCTGGTCGATCGGCCCGACCCCGAACTCGTTCGTCCCGACCCAGTTGTTCGACGCGCTGGCCACGCTGCCCACGCCACCCAAGAAGATCGCCGTGCTGACCAGCCAGAGCGGCTCGGCGGCCTTCGTCTCGGACGGCTTCGGCGACGACAAGGCCGGCGTGCTGAGCATCGCCAAGGAGCGCGGCCTCGACGTGGCGGTCAACGTGCACTACCCGCCGACCACCACCGACTGGGCGCCGATCGCCACCCAGGTGCGCGACGCCGACCCCGACCTGGTGATCGACAACGGGCTGGGCGTGGACGCGGTCAACATCCTCACGGCGATGAAGCAGCTCAACTACACGCCGAAGAAGATGTTCGCGCTCTTCCCGGCGCCGGGGCCGCTGCTGGCCGTGGGGGCGCCGGCCGAGGGCATGCTCTCGGTGTCGATGTTCGAGCCGAACCCGGCGACGCTGGCCAAACTCCCGCCCGAGGCGACCGAGATCGTCAACGACTTCACCAAGCGGGCCGCCGCGGCCAAGCTGCCGTACACGGTCTTCGAGACGCAGGCCACCGCCTCGTGGAACGCCTGGCAGATCCTCACCGACGGGGTCAAGGCGGCCGGCGGGCTCGACCAGAAGAAGATCTGCGACTCCCTGCACGCCAAGGGCGCCGACACGACCTTCAGCGGTCACCTCGCCTTCGACCCGAAGGACCACAACTTCTGGCCGACCACCCAGACGCTCAAGCAGATCCAGAACGGCGACTGGGTGACCGTCTGGCCGGCGGACAAGGCCGCCGCACCCATCAAGTGAATCCGGGGCGGCCCTCCAAAGGGCCGCCCCATTTCCCTCCAGAGGTGGACCCGCATGAATGTCGTCCAGGCCATCCTCAGCGGCGCGCTGATCGGTGGCCTCTATGCCCTGATGGCCCTCGGCCTCTCCGCGACCTGGGGCGTGCTGCGGATCATCAACCTCGCCCATTTCGGGCTGATCCTCATCGGCGCCTATCTCACCTACCAACTTTCCACGTCGTGGGGAATCGACCCGCTGCTCACGCTGGTCGTCACGGTTCCCGCGCTGTTCGTGGCGGGCGCCTGCCTCCAGTGGCTGTTCGACCGGCTGGCGGTGAGCGAGTTCAACTCGCTGCTGATCAGCTTCGGCCTGCTGATCATCACGATCCAGGTGGCCGCGAACATCTGGAGCGCGGACTTCCGGCGGATGACCGCCGACATCAACCCGTACGCCACCGAATCGGTGACCCTGGGCCGCCTGGTCTTCCCGGTCAGCACCCTGTTCGGTTTCGTGCTCGCCGGGCTGGTCGTGCTCGGCGCGCATCTCGCGCTACGGCGCACGTTCGCGGGCCGGGCGTTGCGGGCCGTCGCCCAGGACAGCGCGGTGGCCGGCGCCTTCGGCATGAACCACCGCCGGCTCAGCCTCGTGCTCGGCGGCCTGTCGGGGGCGACCGCGGCGCTCGCGGGGACGATTTTCGCGCTCGGCAACGCGATGACGCCGGAAACCGCGTACGAATGGTTCGGGATCGTCTTCGCCGTCGTGATCCTCGGGGGCATCGGCGAGGTGGCCGGCACCTTCGCGGCCGGAATTCTGGTCGGCGTGCTCTCCGGGGTGGTGTCGGTGGTGTGGTCCCCGGCGACCGCGCCCTTCGTGCTGTTCACCGCCATCATCCTGGCTCTGCTGCTGCGGCCCCGGGGCCTTTTCGCGTTGGGGGCGGTCCGATGAGGCGTGGCGTTCTCGGGCTCGGCGTGGCCCTGATCGTGCTGCTGGCGCTCGCCTTCAGCGGCATCCCGTCGTTCTATCTCGTGCTGATCGGCACGATCTGCTTCTGGATCGCCCAGACCACCAGTTGGAATCTGCTCTCCGGATACGCCGGCTACTTCAGCTTCGGCCAGGCGGCGTACGTCGGTGTCGGCGCCTACACGACCGCGGTGCTCACCGGCCGGCACGGCGTCAACTTCCTCTGGACGCTGCCGATCGCGGCCGTCCTGTGTGGACTTCTGGCGCTCGGGATCGGGGCGGTGGCGTTCCGGCTCGGCTCGCTGCGTGGCGAGATCTTCGCGCTGCTGACGCTCGCGGTTCCGTTCATCCTTTCCGCGTTCGCCCGCATCAACCGGGACATCGACGGCGGGCAGGGCACCTCGGTGCCGCCGCCGTCCGCCTTCGGCGATTTCCAGCAATTTCAATACCTCTTGGCGGTCCTGGTCGCGGCGGTCGCGGTCTTTTTCGCGTACGGGGTACAGCACAGCCGCGCGGGATCGGCCCTCACCGCCATCCACGACGACGAGGATGTCGCCGAGGTGCTCGGGGTGCCCACCTACCGGTACAAGATGATCGCCATCGTCGCCGGCGGGGTGATCGGCGGGCTCGGCGGCAGCGTGTACGCGCTGCAGATCGGGTTCGTGACGGTGGAGAGCGTGTTCGGGCTGACGATTCCGTTGTTCGTCATCGTGATGGCGGTGCTGGGCGGGCGCACCCACTGGCTCGGCCCGGTCATCGGCGCGGTGCTGATCGTGGTGCTGCAGGACCGGCTCTCCTCCTACGGCCTCGAGGAGTGGAACGCGATCATCCTGGGCGCCGTGCTCGCGGTGCTGGTGGCGATCGCGCCGAACGGCCTGTTCAGCCGGTTGCGGGCGCGGCCCTGGCTCTCGCTGGCCGCCTTCCTCGTCGTCGGCGGCGTCCTCGGCATCATCAACGTCTGGGGCGAGGAGCTGGACTGGATTCTCGCCGGGATGCTGGCGGCCGCGCTGGCCGCGATCATCTTCGGCCGCAAGGCGCCGGCGACCGCACCCGCCGCCCCGCCACCAGATCTGGAAAAGGAGCCGCAAGCTGCGCACGCCACCTCATCGACGCCGCCTCGCGAGCCGGGCGCCGTTCTCGTCGAGTGCCGGGGCGTGGCCAAGCGCTTCGGCGGCGTGCACGCCCTCGACGACGTCACCCTGGACATCCGCGAGGGCGAGCTGATCGGCCTGGTGGGCCCGAACGGCTCGGGCAAGACGACCCTCATCAACCTGCTCTCCGGCACGTACCGGCCCAGCGGCGGCGAGATCCGGATCGGCGGCGCCGGCACCACCAGACTCGCCCCGCACGAGATCGCGCACGTCGGGCTCGCCCGCACGTACCAGATCCCGAAGCCGTTCGCGTCGATGACCGTGCGGGACAACGTGGCCACCGCCATCATGTTCGGCCGCCGGGCGCATTCGCTGCGGGACGCACGCCCGCTCGCCGAGAAGCACCTCGCCACCGTGTCGCTCGGGCACCTCGCGGACGCGTACCCGATGAATCTGACCCTCCATCAACGGCAGCTGCTCGAGATGGCCCGGGCGATCGCGGCCGAGCCCAAGGTGCTGCTGCTCGACGAGGCCCTCGCCGGGCTCAACCCGGCGGAGGTCGACAACGCGGTCCAGGTCGTCCGGCGCATCCACGCCGGCGGCATCACCATCGTCATCGTCGAGCATCTGCTGCGGGTGCTCAACCAGCTCGCCACCCGGATCGTCGTGCTGGACCGGGGCACGGTGCTGGCCGACGGCGAGCCGCGTGCGGTGATGAGCGATCCCGCGGTCGTGAAGGCGTATCTGGGAAGGCAGGCCCATGTCTGACGAGCTCTCGGTTCTCGAGGTGGAGAGCCTGGACGTCCGCTACGGCGACGCGCGCGCCCTGTGGGACGTCGGCCTGCGGGTCGGCGCCGGCGAGACGGTGTCCGTGGTCGGCCCGAACGGCGCCGGCAAGTCCACATTGGTCAACGCCATCGCCGGCATCCACCCCGCCACCGCCGGCCGCATCATTGTCAACGGCACGGAGACCACGGCGCTGCCCGGCCATCGGGTCTGCGCGCACGGGGTGGCGGTCGTCCCCGAGGGCCGGCGCATCTTCCCGCGCATGACGGTCACCGACAACCTGCTGCTCGGGGCGTACCGGCGCGGGGCCCGCGCCTCCTATCGCGGAACGCTCGGCACCGTCCACGAGCTCTTTCCACGGCTGGCCGAACGCTCCGGACAGTTGGCGGGAAACCTCAGCGGCGGCGAGCAGCAGATGCTGGCCATCGGCCGCGCGCTGATGGCGAAACCGGCTCTGCTGCTGCTCGACGAGCCGTCGCTGGGCCTGGCCCCGGTGCGGGTCGACGAGGTCTACGACGCGATCCGCCGCATCGTCGACTCCGGGGTGAGCGTCGTCGTGGTCGAGCAGGACGTGGAGCGGGCTCTCGCCATCGCCGATCGGGCCTATCTGCTCGGTGAGGGGCGGGTGGTGGCCTCCGGCCCGGCCGCGTCGATGCGGGACAGCGAAGAGGTGCGCCGCAGTGTGCTCGGCCTGTGAGCCGCTGCTGATGGCGGGCCGCCGCGTGGTCGTCGACGGCCATCCGATCTGCGCGAGCTGTGGCGCCGCCGCCGTCCCTTGTGGACCGGGACGGTGGCGGCACCTCGCGCCGGGCGAGGCGTACCCGTTCGACTCTCCCTGGCTACGGCCGCCCGGCTGGGACGAGTTCGCCTCCCTGACCACCTTCGCGGCCTACGCCGCGCGATGCCCCGACGTCGTGGTCACCGAGGGCGATTGGCTTGCGGCCCGTGCTCGCTGGTTGGCATACGCCGAGAGCCTGGGCCACCTTCCGATGGCCGACCTGGCCGGGATGCTGGCCGGCGGCACAGCCGGCCCGGGTTCACTGCGGGTGCCCGCCGCGGTGGCCCGGGTGCTCGATCTGGACGCGCGGCGGCGCGAGCTGGCGTCGCTGTATTCCTGGGCGATCCCTTCGCCCGCCGCCCTCGGCCTGATCGGCTCCCACGGCCCGCTGGTCGAGGTGGGCGCGGGCACCGGCTATTGGGCCTCGCTGTTGTCCGCCGCCGGCGCCGATGTCGTGGCCACCGACATCGCCCCGCCCGGCCAGGCAGGCAACGCGTATCACCGGGCCGGCCGGACCTGGTTTCCGGTCGCGCCGATGCCGGCGGTCGAGGCGGTGCGGGCACACCCCGGCCGGACGCTGTTGCTGTGCTGGCCGCCGCCGCTCGACGACTCGGCCGGCTATGCCGCGGTCCGCGCCTATCGGGGCGACACCCTGGTGCTCATCGGCGGGGACGCGGACGGGCCGGCCGGCACCCCGCGCCTGCACCGGGAGCTCGATCTCAATTGGACGGTCACCGAGGAGCTGGCACTACCCTCGTGGCCCGGTATCCCCGACCGCGTCACCGTCTGGCAGCGCAACCGCCGGCGGCGTCCGCTCCGCGTCCGCGACCGGTGCCCGGCATGCGCCCGCTTCGTCCCGACGGGCGCGACGGGGCGTTGCGACCGCTGCGTCGCCACCCGCCCCGCGGCGTTGACGACGTGGCCGGGCGGCCGGCGGGTCGAGTACACCGCGGCGACGCTGGCTGCCATGCCGCCCGCGCTGCGCGAAGCCCTGCGCCGCTCATCGGCCGCAGCCGGGGTCAGCTGAAGACGCGGACGCGCTGGCCCGGGCGAGTTGAGGGCGGCCTATCGGGGCAGGTCGCCCAGGACCTTCTCGAGCGCGGTGGCCACGGTGGCCGACTCCCGCGCTGTCATCCGCGACGTGAAATGCCGCCGGATCGACTCCAGGTAGATCGGAGCGGCGGCGCGTAGCCGCGCGCGGCCCGCCTCGGTGATGGTGGCGTAGGCGGAGCGGCGATCGTCGGCGTTGGCCTCGCGGGCGACCAGGCCCGCCGCGGCGAGTTGGTCGACCACCCGGCTCGCGCGCGTGCGGCTGACGACCGCGACCTCGCCCAGCTCGCCCATGCTCAGCCGCCGGCCCGGCGCCGAGTTCAGCTCGAGCAGCACGTCGTACCAGGTCAGCGGCAGCCCACAGGCGGCCTGAAGCTCGCGGTCGATCAGCGGGACCAGCGCCGCGTGCACACGCAACAGGGCTGCCCAGGACGCCACATCGGTGTCGCTCATCACGCCAGCCTATCCGATTCTTGTGCGTGCGCACGCACTAGGCTGACAATGTGCGTGCGCACGCATTCATATCTGGAGGAACCATGCTGATGCACATCTCCGCCTCGCCGCGCGGCGACCGCTCCGAATCACGCGCGATCGCCGGCACCTTCCTCGACACGTTCCGCGAGGTGTCGCCGAACGTCCCGATCGAGGAGTTCGATCTCTGGGACGGCACGCTGCCCTCGTTCGGCCCGTCCGCGGCCGCCGCCAAGATGGCCGTCTTCGCCGGCGAGGCGCCCGAAGGCCCCGCGTGGCAGGCCGCCGTGGAGACCTTCCACCGCTTCGACGCGGCCGACCGCTACGTCTTCAGCGTCCCGATGTGGAACGCCGGGATCCCGTACATCCTGAAGCAGTTCATCGACGTGGTGAGCCAGCCGGGGCTGGTGTTCGGCTTCGACCCGGTGGCGGGCTACCACGGCCTGCTGCGCGGAAAGCGCGCCGCGGTCATCTACACCAGCGCCGTGTACGGCCCCGGCCGCTCCCCCGCCTTCGGCGCCGACTTCCAGTCGCCGTACTTCGAGGACTGGCTCCGGTGGGCCGGCGTCGACGACATCCGGGCCGTCCACTTCCGCCCCAATCTGGCCACCGCCGACGCCGCCCAGGGCCGCCGCCGCGCCCACGCCGAGGCCCGCGACCTGGCCAAACTCTTCTGAGCGCGAGAGCGGTACGGTAGCCACGTCGAACTCGCCCCCAGGGGAAGCGAGCGGATGACGGCGAACGAGGCACTCGGCAGCGGCAGGCTCGCCTTCCGGCGGCGGGCCTGGGCGGAGGCCTACCGCGAGCTCGCGGCGGCCGACCGGCAGTCGCCGCTGGCCGCCGACGACCTGGAGCTGCTGGCGACCGCGGCGTACCTGCTCGGGCGCGACGACGTCAGCGCGACGCTCTGGGAGCGGGCGCACCGCGAGACGGCCGGCCGGGGCGAGCACGAACGAGCCGCCCGGTGCGCGTTCTGGCTGGCGTTCGGCCTGCTGAACCGGGGACAGCCGGCGCAGACAGCCGGGTGGCTGGCCAAGGCCCGGCGCCAGCTCGACGAGGGCCGCCGCGACTGCGCGGAGCGGGGCTACCTGGCGTTGCCCACCGCGGTCCAGCACATCGAGGCCGGCGACTGTCCCAGCGCGATCGCGGAGGCGCAGGGGGCGGTCGAGGTGGGCGAGCGGTGCGGCGATCCCGACCTGGTCGCCTTCGCCCGCTGCGTGCTGGGCCGGGCACGCCTGCGGCAGGGCGACACCGTCTCGGGCATGGCGCTGCTCGACGAAGTGATGGTGACCGTGCTGGCCGACGAGATCTCCCCCGCGCTCGCCGGGAACCTGTACTGCACGGTCATCGAGGGCTGCCAGGAGGTCTTCGACCTGCGCCGGGCACGTGAGTGGACGGTGGCGCTGACCCGCTGGTGCGAGACCCAGCCCGACCTGGTGCCGTACCGCGGCCAGTGCCTCGTGCACCGCGCGGAGATCATGCTGCTGCACGGCGCCTGGGCCGAGGCCGCCGACGCGGCACGCTCGGCGGTGGAGCACCTCACCCGGCCGCCGGGGCATCCCGCGGCCGGCGCCGCCGTGTACGTGGTGGCCGAGCTGCACCGGCTGCGCGGTGAGTTCACGGCGGCCGAGGCGGCCTACCGCGAGGCGAACGGGTGGGGCCGGGAACCGCAGCCCGGCCTCGCCCGCCTGCGGCTGGCGCAGGGTCGCCGGGAGGCGGCGCGGGCCGCGATCCAGCGGGCCCTCGGCGAGTCGCACGACCAGCCGGCCCGCCCCGCGCTGCTCGCCGCGGCCGTCGACATCCTGCTGGCGGCCGGCGATCCGGAGGGCGCGGCGCGGGCGGCCGCCGAGCTGTCCGAGCTGGCCGCCCGGCTGGACGTGCCGCTGCTGCGGGCCATGGCGGCCGGCGGCGAGGGCACGACCAGCCACGCGGACGCCCGGCCGTCGGACGCGCTGGCGGCCCTGCGCCGTGCCTGGCAGCTGTGGCACGGGCTGGACGCTCCGTACGAGGCGGCCCGCGTACGGGTCCGGCTGGGGCTGGCCTGCCGGGCGGCCGGGGACGCCGACACCGCGCGGCTCGAGCTCGACGCGGCGGGAGCGGTCTTCGCGCGGCTCGGCGCCGCGCCCGACCTGGCCGGGCTCGCGGAGCTGACGGGGCGTACGACGGGCGCGGCCGGCGGCCTCACCCCGCGCGAGGTGGAGGTGCTCCGGCTGGTGGCGGCGGGCAAGAGCAACCGGGGCATCGCCGCCGAGCTGTTCCTCAGCGAGCGCACCGTCGCCCGGCACGTCAGCAACATCCTCGCCAAGCTCGGCCTGCCCTCCCGCTCGGCGGCCACCGCCTACGCCTACGAACATGGGCTCGTCTGACGGCGTACGCATAAATGCCCACACGGCGTACCGCCGCGACGCGCATTTCGCCCGACGCGCCCGCCCGGCCCTGCCTCCTAGCGTCGACGCGTTGGTTCCCGTTCGAACAGGAGAGCGCGATGACGACCACGAGCCTGGCCGGCGCGTTGCGGCCGCAGATGACGGGCACGGTGCTGACCGCTGAGGACGCCGGCTTCGGCCCGGCGACCCAGCTGTGGAACGGCCGGATAGGCCGGCGGCCGGCGCTGGTGGTGGCGCCCGCCGACGCCGCGGACGTGGCGGCGGCCGTCACGTTCGCCCGCGAGCGCGGCCTGGCCGTGTCGGTCCGCGGCGGCGGGCACAACATCGCCGGCACGGCGCTGGCCGACGGCGGGCTGGCCATCGACATGTCCGGCTTCCGGGACGTCTCGGTGGATCCGGTCGAGCGGACGGCCACGGTGGGCGGGGGTTGCCGGCTGGGCGACGTCGATCGCGCGACCCAGGCACACGGCCTGGCCACGCCGCTCGGGTTCATCTCCCGCGTCGGGGTGGCCGGACTCACCCTCGGCGGCGGCCTCGGCGTGCTGACCCGGCGCTTCGGCTGGACAGTCGACAACCTCGTGGCAGCCGAGGTGGTGACGGCCGACGGCGCCGTACGCGAGACCAGCCGCGACGCCGAGCCCGACCTGTTCTGGGCGCTGCGCGGCGCCGGGGCCAACCTCGGGGTGGTCACCCGTTTCACCTATCGCCTGCACCGCGTCGGCCCGGACGTCTACGGCGGGCTGATCGCCTGGCCGTTCGAGCGGGCCGCGGAGGTCATGGACGGCTACCGCGCCTTCACCGCGACGGCCCCCCGCGAGCTGGCGGTGTGGTTCATGCTGCTGACCGCGCCGCCCGAGCCGTTCGTCCCGGCGGAGTGGCACGGCCGCAAGCTGTGCGCCATGGCCGTGTGCTACTCGGGCGACCCGGGCGACGGCGACGAGGTGGTCGCGCCGCTGCGCGCCCTGGGCGAGCCGGCCCTCGACCTGCTGTCGCCCGCGCCGTACACCCAGATCCAGTCCTATCTGGACGACACCGAGCCGGAGGGCATGCACTACGACTGGCGGACCGAGTACGCGGGCGAGCTGACCGGCGACCTGCTGGCCACGATGCGGGACCTGTTCGCCGACTGCCCGGCGCCGATGGCCGACATCGGCCTGCTGCATCTGGCCGGCGCCCTCAACGAGCACGCCGACGACGACGGCGCGGTCGGCAACCGCGACGCGCGCTACGTCATGGGTGTGAAGGGCATGTGGCCACCCGGCGAGCCGCAGGCGGCGCGCTTCCGCGAGTGGGTGGCCGCGGCGGGCGACCGCATCCGGCCGCACGGACTGGGCCGCACCTACATCAACTTCCAAGGCCCCGACGAGGCGGATGACCGGGTACGCGCCTCGTACGGCGCGAACTACCCCCGCCTGCTGGCGATCAAGCGGCGCTACGACCCGGACAACGTGTTCCGCTCGAACCGCAATATCCGGCCCTAGGTCAGCCGGGCTGCGGGCGAACCCGGTCATGGTTCTCGCGCACGACGGTGAACCCGGCCGAGCGATAGAGCGCCACCGCGGCCTCGTTGGCGGCCGGGGTCACGACGGCGACCGCGCTCGCACCCCGCGTGGCGAGAGCCGCGCACGCGCCCAGCACGGCATCGCGGCCGTACCCGTGCCCGCGATGGTCCGGGTGGGCGCCGACCGGCTCGAGCACCCCGCACCGGCCCGCGCCGGCGAACCATCCGGTGGCGGCGGCCGCGGGCTGTCCATCGGGCGTCCGCACGAGCGCCTCCACCGCCAGCCCGCCCGCCGGCGACCGCTTCATCGTGCGCCAGCGCTCGATGGTGAACGTGGATCTTTCGAAGGCGGACCGCTGCACCAGCACCCGGTCGGCCGCATCGGCCTCGCCGACCCGCTGGGCGCGGCTCGATACCGGCCGCGGGGCCCACGACATGACGAGCCAGGGCTCGTTGCGGTCGAGCTCCCACCCCGGAATCGGCAGCCCGTCGCACCAGTCGGTGCCGGGCTCGAGCAGTTGCTCGGCGTCGGCCGCGATCGCCCCGAGGTCGGCGCCGGGCGCGGCGGTCACCCGCAGCACCGGCCCGTCGAGGAGACCGGCCGCCACCGGCGCCGCGTCGTCGGCCCAGAGCAGCACCGCCGCGTCCTCGTGCCGCAGCTGCCAGCCCACGTCCCCGGGATGGAGGCCGCCGCCCGGCGCATCGACCGGCGTCCACTCGCTCAGCGCGCTCAGCGCCGGCCCGGCGCCGGCATGAGACAGGACCCGCCGCGTGACTGAGCTCATGGGCGGCAGAATAGCGAGGTCTCAGGGGGCGATCATCAGGTTTTCCGTGGGCAAGGTCTGGCAGGCGAGCCGCCACCCGGCCGCCAACTCGCCGGCCGAGAACATCCCCCGGGTGTCGGTCTCGTAGCGCCCGAGAGCACCCGCACCCGGCAGGTCCCGCAGGCGCCCTCCCCGCACGACTGCGGCAGGTCCACGCCGGCGGCGTTGGCGGCGGCCGCCGCGCGGATCACGTCGCGCCGTGCCCGGAAGGCTTCGGCCCGCTGTCATTGTCCACGCTGCCCAGCGTGCCGGGCGCCACTGAACAGCGACGGAACGCGTGCCGAAGGCGCCTCAGCCGGGGGCGACGACCCGGTCGCGGCCGGCCAGGTAGCCGAACCCGACGAGCGCCACGTCCATGACGATCACCGTGACCAGCGCCGGCGTCCACGAGCCGGTCGCGTCGTGCAGCGCGCCGACCGCGATCGGGCCCGCCGCGGCCACCAGGTAGCCGATCGACTGCGCCATCCCCGACAGCGCCGCCGCCTGGCCGTGGTGCGCGGTGCGCAGGCCGAAGAACGACAGCGCCAGGACGATGCTGGCGCCGCCGGCGGTGCCCGCCATGCTGCTCCACACCGCGCTGTGCTCCGGCGCCACCAGGATCCCGATCGCCGCGGACATGAACAGCAGCGGGGCGACCACGCCCAGCAGCCGCTGGTCGCGGAAGTGCCCGATCAGCGCCGAGCAGGTGATGCTGCCCGCGATGCCGAAGCCGTTCAGCAGCAGCTGGTGCACGCCGGCGGCGGTCGGGCTGATGCCGGCCGCGCTCTCGATGGACGGCAGCCACGTGATGAAGATGTAGTAGCCGGTCGACTGGAGCGCCATGAACACGGTGATCTGCCAGGCGAGCGCGGAACGCCACGGCGCCCGCGCCGCTCCGGCGCCCGGGGCGGCCGGGGCGGCCGGGGCGGCCGGGGCGGCCGGGGCGGCGGGCACGACGGTGTGCCGGCGCAGCTGCGGGGCCAGGACCGCGAGCCCGATCAGCGCCAGCCCGGCCCACATGCCCAGCGGCAGCCGCCAGCCCACCGAGGTCCAGGCGGCAACCGGGACGGCGGCGCCGGCCGCGAGCGCCGCGAAGCTGGACTGCACGGCCGAGTACGCCCCGGTGACCGGCCCGATCCGGCCCGGGAAGTCGCGTTTGACCAGCGCCGGCAGGACCACGTTGAGCACGGCGATCGCCACGCCCAGCAGCGCCGTCCCGGCCCACAGCAGCGCCTGGCCGGGCAGCGAGCGGACGACCAGGCCGACGGCCAGGACCGCCAGGCCGCCGCCCAGCGCGCGTTCCAGGCCCAGGCGGCGGGCCAGGGCCGGCGCGACCGGCGAGACGACGGCGAACGCGACCAGCGGCAGGCTGATCAGTACGGACGCGGTCAGCGAGGACAGGCCGAGGTCGCGCTGGATCTCTTCGAGCACCGGGCCGACGGTGGTGATGCCGGCGCGCAGGTTGGCGGCCACCAGCAGCAGTCCGGCCAGCACCAGGGCGGGGCGCAGCGCGCCGGCGGGCCGCTCGACCGTGGTCACAGGCCGGCCTGCTCGTGGGCGAGCCGCACGGTGTGCTCGGCCGCGGCCGCCGCGGCTTCGGGATCGCCGGCGATGACGGCATCGACGATGGCGGCGTGCGCGGCGTCGATCTCGGCGAGCCCGGGCACGGTCGCGGGCCAGTCGACGTCGGGCGAGTTCAGGTGCAGCAGCGCCTGCTCGTTGCCGCCGGTGCCGCGGTAGAGCTCGGTGAGCAGCGCGTTGCCGGAGGTCTCCAGCAGCAGCTGATGAAAGGCGATGTCGGCCGCCGCGTACGCAGTCATTCTGAGCGTCCGGACGACAGCGGCGGGAGCAGGGCGGCGATCGCCGCGTGGCCGGCCGCGTTCGGGTGATCGCCGTCGGGCGCGAGCAGGCCGGTGGGGTCGTGGCTGCCGTCGTCACCGTGAAAGGCCGTCGACGTGGAGACGTAGGTGGCGCCCGCCCGGGCGGCGGCGGCTCGCAGGGCCTCGTTGACCGCGGCGGTGGCCGCCGCCGCGTCGCGGACCCCGGAGGGACCGTACTGGGCGGCGCCCACCTGGCCGTCCAGCACGACGTTCCAGTAGCCGAGCACGATCACCGGCATGCGGTGGATCCGCTCGACCGCGGTCACCGCGTCCGCCACATTGGACCGGATCGCCGCGGCGCCCGAGGCGTACCGCGACGGCCGGCCGACCGAGGAGGCCATGTCGTTGGCCCCGGTCATGATGATCACCTCGGTTGCCGACGACAGCACATCCCGGTCGGCGGGAACGGCCGCCCGCACGTCGGCGGACGTCGAGCCGGGAGACGCGAGATTCACCGAGATCGCGTGCTGCGCGTCGGCGTACAGGGAAGGGAATGGCTCGCAGCCGCAGGCCGTGCCGGCCGGGACCGAATCGCCCAGGGTGACCACCGTGCGGGCCGACGTAAGGCTGGCCCGCGGAGCGCAGGCGGCGAGCAGCAGCGCGAGCAGGACGATCAGGCGCCTCACGGCAACGGCCTGGCCAGATGGGCCGAGAGCCAGTCGAAGGCGGGCGGCTCCATCTGGATCCACACCGCGTCGCTGTGCCCGCCGTGCGCGACGACCGCGGTGGTCACCGAAAGCGGCGCTCGGCTTTCCGAGCAAAGGCGGCGGGAATCGCGCGCCGACTGCTTGTCGTCGGCCGCCCAGCCGAGCCACAGCGAAACCGCGGGCTGCGGAAGACGCCGTAAACGCCAGCCGGGATTGTTGGTCGTCCTCTCCGACCCGTCGCCGATGGCGATGCCCGGTGAGGCGTAGCCCGACATCGACGCGGCCGCCGCGTATCGGGTGGGATGCCGCAGCAGGAG
Source organism: Actinoplanes sp. NPDC051513 (assembly GCF_044454685.1). Classification (NCBI taxonomy): domain Bacteria; kingdom Bacillati; phylum Actinomycetota; class Actinomycetes; order Micromonosporales; family Micromonosporaceae; genus Actinoplanes; species Actinoplanes sp. NPDC051513. Next base: position 508,524 of record NZ_JBITDW010000002.1, on the reverse strand, counting down.
GTCGATCGAGCAGAACCCTCCCGCCGAATACCCCGTCAGCCCCCACGCCGCCCCGCCGGCGCGCACCCGGTAGTGCTCGCGAGCGTAGGCGGGCACGTCCACGGTCAGGAAAGTCTCGGCCGGCGGCCCGTTGCGCAGGTTCGTGCATTCGGTGTCGAGCAACCGCCGCGGCGTCTGATAGGGAAACAGGACGATGGTGGGCGCCATCCGCCCGGCCGCGATCTCCTGGTCGAGGTACGACTGCACGTGCAGCCGCCGCAGCCAGGTCTGCGGCGAGCCGGGGTAGCCGTGCAGCGCCTCGATCACCGGGTAACGGCCGGCGCCCGTGCGGTAGGCGGCGGGCAGGTAGACGTACATCTGAAGGGTCAGGCCGCTCGCCTTGCCCGGCACCGAGACGGTGAGCATCCGGCTGCCGGAGGTGGCGGACGGCGGCGGCGGGGCGCTCGCCGGGTACGCCTGGACCAGTTCGTTGACCTGCAAAGCCGCCGCGGTGACGACGCTGAGCACGCAGGCGAGGACCAGGCCCGAGCGCCCGGCCCACCGCAGCCGGCTCGAGTGCGGCCGGCTTGAGTGCGGCCGGCTTGAGCGCGGCCGGCTCCAGAGCGGCCGGCTCCAGCAGGACGCGAGCAGTGCGGCGGTCAGCAGCACGGCCGCCAGCGCGAGATAGACGGTCATGATGCCGGCAACCTCAGCGGGGCGGCCAGGGCCGGCGGCATTTCGTCGGGGGAACGCAAACGCGTCGCGACCCGGTCGGCCACGAACGCGTTGCCCAGCGCGCCACCGCCCACGACATCCCAGCCCGTGGCGGTCACCCGCAGGTCGTGCCGGAGCGCGGTGGGCAGGGTGCGCAGGGCAGGAGCGGTCGTGTGCGAGGTGGGTGCGACGGTCACGGTCACCGCCGAGGGGGTACGCGGCGCGGTCGCACCGAAGACCAGCACGACCGGGAACGTGACGCCGGGCCGGTCCCGATAGCCGGCCGGCAGCCGCACGGTCGGCGGCGCGGCCAGGCGCCAGGCGGCCAGCTCCGGCGGGCGCCACGCGAACGGCCCGGGCGGGAGGTGATCGTCGAGCAGCCCGGCGGGCACCCGCGCGGTCTCCACCTTCGTCCCGGTGTCGCCGCGCAGCGCCTGCCACGACGGATATAACTGCTCCTGCCGGTTGACGGCCAGCCCGGCGGTGACAACGGTGAGCGCCTCGAGCAGCAGCACCCCGGCGAAGCGCCCGCCGACCCGGATGCGCCCCCACCGCCACACCGTGAGGGTGCCGGCGATCGCTGTCGTCAGCGCCGCGAGCACGAGCAGCGGCAGCCCGGTGAGGCTCACGCCGCCACCTCGACCCGATCACCCGGCCGGCGCCGGCGGGGCAGGCGCGGCAGGCGGGGCTCGGGCAGGAACGCCTCGGCCGTCAGCGCCGCCACCGCGATCCGGGGCAGGTCACGCGCGGCCGGGAAGCAGAGGTACCGCGGTCGCCACAAGGGCTGATATTTCGCATTCGAGCGGTACAGCGACTCGATCTGCCACATCCGCGATGCCATCATGAGCAACCGGTGCCAAAGCCGCAGAACGGGCCCGGCCCCCAATTCCTCCGCGCGGGCGAAAACCGATCTCAGAACCGCGAAATTCAACGACACCTTGCGTACGCCGAGAGCCGGCGCCTTCTCCAGCACCGACACGATCATCAGCTCGGTGAGCCCGTTGTCCGCCGTCCGGTCGCCGCGCATCAGGTCGAGCGAGAGCCCGTCGCTCCCCCACGGCACGAACTGGAGCAGCCCTCGCAGCGTCCCGTGCTCGTCGTGGCAGAACACCAGCAGGCAGTCCCCGTCGCCGGGGTCGCCGAGCCGGGAGAGCGCCATCGAGAAGCCGCGCTCCACCGGCCCGTCCCGGAACGTCTCGGCCGCCCGGATCGCGTCGTCCAGGTCGCCCGGCGTGAGGTCACGCTGCCGGGCGATGCGGCAGTGATAGCCGGCGCGCCGCATGCGGTTGACCGCCTGCCGCACGCCCCTCATCGGCCGGCCGCTCAACGAGAACAATGAGGTCTCCACCACGGCTTCGTCGCCGAGCTCGACGACGTCCAGACCCCATTTCCGGTACGCCTTGCCGGCCGCGTTGCCGCAGGCCAGCACCGCCGGCGTCCACCCGTGCCGGTCGGCGTCCGCCAGCCAGGCCCCGATCGCCTCGGGCCAGGCCGACTCGGGCCCGACCGGATCGCCGGCGGCCAGGCTGACGCCGTTGACGACCCGGTACGCCACCGCGGCGGCCTGGTTCGGCGCCCAGATCAGCGACTTGTCGGCGCGAAGCGCGAAATAGCCGAGCGAGTCGGCGCCGCCGTACCGATGAAGGAGCTCACGCAGACGCTCCTCGCCCTCGCCACCGCGCTGCGGCCGGCGTGAGCCCGGCCGCAGGAGAATCACCAGCGCGACGCCGCCGGCCAGCAGCCCGCACGCTCCCGTCGTGTAGGCCACCGCGTCGGCGCCGAGCTCGTAACGGAAGTTGACCGGCCCGTCGAGGCCGATCAGCCCCAGCGCCGCCTCCTTCGCCCAGTCGAGAACGCCCGGCGAGCCGTCCAGCCGATTCGCCCGGATCGCGATCTCGAGGAAGCCGAGGACGAAACCGGCGGCGGCGAATCCCGCCAGCGCGGTGAGCGCCCGCCACCGGCTGCGCGGATCGGCGATCGTGGTGAAGCGGTCGCGCGCGCCGAGCAGCAGAATCAGCATGACCGCTGCGACGCCGGCCGCCGCGACGTCGAACCCCTTCACCATGTGCAACGCGATCGACGCCGCGGTCAGCCCGACCGCGACCTGCCAGGCCTGCCGCTTACCGCGGCGCAGGCCGGCCCCGAGGTAGACGAGAAGCATGCCGGCCACGACGGTGGCGGCATGGGCGGTGAGGACGCCGGCCGCCGGCACGAATTCCGCGACCATGGCCATGCGGCCGTGCCGGTGCGGCGCGATCGCGGTGACGATGTCGAACAGACCGGCCAGCTGAACCAGCCGGGCGATGGCCCGTCGCGAAAGCGGCGGCCGGGCCACCGGGCTTTGCATCATGGGGTCATCTTCTGTGCGCAGGCTGTGGACCGCTCGACAACTTCCTGCCTCTTCGCTGTGTGCTTTCTCCGCGGTGTCGATCGGCACGAACAGGATGGCCGTTTCCGCAACCCGCGCGGGAAGAGTATTCACCCGGAATAGGCCCTTTCGTCACCCGAACATCTCCCTCCCGGCTGCGCCGGAAGCGGCGATTCGGCTACTCTTCCCGCCCGAGGCACAGGTGAACGGCGCTCGGCTGTGGGGCGAACGCCGCTCGCGTGCCGATCTGCTCCGTCGTGTGCCGCGCAGAAGGAAGAGATGACAGTGCCGCAGCCCCTGGTGTCGCCGTTGACCCTCTCGGTGGTGACCCCGATGTACAACGAACGCGAGGCGGTCGACCACTTCGTCGCGCGCCTGCGGCCGGTCCTCGACGGTCTCGCCGTGGCCTACGAGGTCGTCGCCGTCGACGACGGCAGCAGCGACGCGACCGTCGCCCGGCTGCTGCAGCTGCGCGCCGACTGGCCCGAGCTGCGCGTGGTGTCGCTGCGCCGCAATGTCGGCCACCAGACGGCGCTCGCCGCCGGCCTGCGCTCGGCCGGCGGCGACTATGTGGTCAGCATCGACGCCGACCTGCAGGACCCGCCCGAGACGATCGGCGAGATGCTGGCCGCCGCCCGCGAGCAGGGGGTCGACGTCGTCTACGGCGTGCGCAACGACCGCAGCTCCGACACGGTCTTCAAACGGCGCACCGCCGGCATCTACTACTGGACGATGCGGCGCCTGGTCGGCTCGTGGGTGAGCGACCAGGCCGGCGACTTCCGGCTGATGAGCCGGGCCGTGGTCGACGTGCTCAACGACCTGCCCGAGCAGCGGCCCGTCTACCGCCTGGTGGTGCCGTCGCTCGGCTTCTCCTCGGCCGAGGTGACCTATGTCCGGGCCGAGCGGGTCGCCGGCGAGACCAAGTATCCGCTCAGCAAGATGATCAAGCTGACCCTGGACAGCGTCACCAGCTTCTCGGCGACGCCGCTGCGGATCGCCACGTGGCTCGGCATCCTGGCCTTCTTCCTCTGTCTCGCGCTGATTGTCAGCGGCCTGGTGGCGTGGGGCTTCGGCGCCGTCGTCCCCGGCTGGACGTCGCTGTACATCGCCGTGCTGCTGCTCGGCGGCATCCAGCTGATCTGCCTCGGCCTGCTCGGCGAGTACATCGGGCGCATCTACGCGGCCGTCCAGAAGCGGCCGCAGTACCTCGTCGCGATGGACACCGCCGATGAGACCGCCCCATCGGTGGAAGACATCGAGCTGGCCAGCCACCGATGACCATCAGCACGGCTGACCGGCCCGTGGAGGCTCCCGAACAGGCGGCGGCGCCCGGCCGCCGGCACTGGCTCTCGCCCGGCTGGCTGCCGTTCGTGGTGGCGCTGGCCGGCACGGCGGCCAGCCTTCTCTACTACGACGTCCCGGCCGGCGATCTGATCAAGTTCGCCGCCTACACGCTGCTGGCCGGCACTCTGCCCGGGACGCTGATCTGGCGCGCGCTGCGCGGCGGCGCCGGGGTCCTGGCCCTCGACGCCGCGTTCGGCACGGTCGTCGGCTTCGTCGTCGAGCTGCCGGTCTACCTGGTGGCGCGCGCGTGCGGCGTGCCGCTCGCGGTGCTCGCCTGGCCCATCCTCACGCTGGTCCTGTTCGCGGCCGTGCCCTCGCTGCGCCGGCACTGGCGCGGGACCGGCCTGCGCATGCCGGTCGGCGTCTCCTGGACGGTAGCGGCCGGGATGCTCTACTGCATGGGCCGGGCCATGGCGCTCACCTTCCGCAGCACCGCGCCGACCGACCCGCACCGGCTCTCCATGATCCTCGACTTCCCGTTCCAGTTCGCCCTGGTGGGCCTGTTCAAGAACGGCGTGCGGCTGGACATGCCGTTCGTGGACGGCGTCGGGCTCAGCTACCACTGGTACGTCTACCCGCACGGCGCCGCGGCCAGCTGGATCACCGGGATCGAACCCGAGATGCTGATCCTGCGCCTGCTCGTGGTGCCGATGATCGCGGCGTTCCTGCTGCTCCTGGTGGCCCTGGCGCACCGGCTGTCGGGTCGCTGGTGGGCGGGCGCGCTCGCGGTGGTGCTCGCACTCGCGGGCACGGCGATCTCGCCGTACGCGTGGGGCGACCGGCCGATGTACAACGGCGTCATCACCGAGCATTTCTGGCAGAGCCCCACCCAGTCGTACGCGGTGCTGCTCTGCGCCGCCGCCCTGTACGTGCTGGCCGGCCTGCTCGTCCCCGGCCGGAAGGAGCCGAACCGGCTGGTGGCCTGGGGCACGTACGCCGTGCTGACCGGCGCGATGGCCGGGGCCAAGGCGACGTTCCTGCCGGTCCTGCTGTGCGGCCTGGCGCTGGCCGTCGGGGTGCGGTTGTTGCGCACCCGCAAGCTCGGCGCCGAGGCGATCGCGCTGGCGATCACTCTGGTCTGGTTCGCCTTCGCCCAGCTCGTGCTCTACAGCGGCGGGGCGCAGGGCATGGTCGTGGACCCCTTGCAGACGGTCAAGTGGACGATCCTGGGCTGGGCAGTCTTCGGCGGCCCCCGGCCGGTCAACCACGAGGCGGCCCTGTTCGCGCTCGCCGCCACCGCCGTGCTCGCCATGGCGATCAGCTGGGCCGGCCTGGCCGCCCTCGCCCGGCGCACCTTCCGCTGGGACCCGATGGTGCACGTACTGCTCGGTATCGGGCTGTCCGGCACGGTCGCGACCTGGGTCTTCGCGCACCCCGGCCTGAGCCAGGGCTACTTCGCCCGCTCCGCCAGCCCGTTCCTGGCCGTGCTCTCCGCCGTCGGGCTCGCCGCGCTGGTGCCGGCCGGTGGGCGGGCGCCACGCTGGTTCGCCCGGCTGACCGCCGCCGCGGCCGTGCTCGGCGTCGCCGCCCTGCTCGCCGTCCAGTTCACCGCCGGCCGGCCCCGGCCGCCCGGCCCCGCGACCTGGTCGACGCTGCACGCGGTGGGTCCCTACCTGCTGCTGACCGCGGTCCTGGTCGTGCTGGCGGCGGCGCTGGCCGTCATCGGCCGGCAGACCCAGCTCGGCCGGCGGCGCACCGCCGCGGTGATGGTGGTCCCGTTCCTGACCGCCTCCATCGCCACCGGCCTGCTCGGTGCCCGCGAGCTCTGGCCGGACGCGACCGCCGGCCACGCGAACCGCTACCCGGCGACCGCGGCCGTCATGCCGGCCGGGGCGGCTGAGGCCGGGCGCTGGCTGCGTGACCACTCCGCCCCGGGCGACCGCGTGGCCACCAACAGCCACTGCCGGTTCGGCGGCAACGGCTGCGACAGCCGGGACTTCTGGCTGGCCGGCTACTCGGAGCGGCAGGTGCTGCTGGAGGGCTGGAGCTACACCGAGCCCGCCTTCGCCTCCGGCGGGCTCTGGGACTACACCCTCGCCGGCAGCCCGTTCTGGGACCCGGCCCTGCTGGCCGCGAACGACGAGATCTTCTACCACCCCACCACGGCGAACGTGGCCGCCTTCACCCGGTCGCATCACATTCGCTGGCTGGTCGCGGTCGGCACGATGCCCAACCCGGCCCGCGGGGTGAAGAACAATCTGCACGCGAACCCCAGCCTGGCGCAGTTCGCCGAGCCACGCTTCCGAGCCGGCGACATCACCGTCTACGAGGTCCGCGACAACGGCTAATTAGAGACCCATTCGGTGTCCGGGCCCGGCGCCGCGACGTCCCGGCCCGGACACCGCGACACCGCACGTCCCCACCCACAAAGTGAGCTGGCGGGATGGTGCGCCGGGCCGGCCGCGGGCCCCCGAGGGCCAAGGGTCGCCAGGTCCCGGTGGTATTGAGCGCTGATAGTGGTCCCGCTTGAGCGCGAGTTTGGGGCCCAGGCCTTGTTCGCCGGACGCAGCGCCCGTTCCGGTAGGCGGGTCTGGAGTCGGGCGCCACGGTAGCCGCCGATGAGTCCGCCAGCTCCGTGGCGACCGTCGGCCTGGAGTCGTCGCCGGTCGCGGCCGCGCTCGCCGGTCAGCGGGGCCAATGAGGCCCGCTACTTCAGCAACAAGTACGGCCACTGTCTTCACGGTCTAGCCCGCGCGCGACGCCGCGTCGACCATCGACTGGGTGAACCGCATCCTCGAGGCGAAAGGCGGCCTGGCTGGCCACCGGCAGCTTGCGGCCGGGCGAGACCCGGAAAGCGGATCCCGCCCGGCGCCCGCGCGTGGTGATCCTCCACCACCGATCCGGGTCAGTTGATGGTGAGGCTCAAGAACGCGTTGCCGACGTTCTTGCACTGGTCGTTCGTGCCGTCGTCGTGCGAGTAGTAGCCGTTGTCGGTGTAGTTGTCGTCCTCGTACCCGAGGAAGAGCGAGCCTCCGGCGGTGAGCGTATATGTATTGCCAACCAGGAAGCGGAGTTCCGTCAGGCCGCTCGTGACGCCGGGCAGGAACATGGTGCCGTGGTAAAGGCCGTTGCTCGACGACGGGTCGACGTAGCGCTTCCAGGTCTTGCCGCGCCCGCCCGTCTGCACGCAGCCGCCGGCGTTGACCGTCACGCGGTCGCCGGCATTGAACTGGATGTTGTACACCGACGACGGCTCGTTGACGACGGGTTCGTTGACGTTGCAGATGCGTGTCGACCCGGAGAAGAAGCAGCCTTCGACCAGCGACGGCGACGGCGCGGCGGCGGATGCCGCCGTACCGCTCGCCGCGACAAGTGCGGCCGCGAACAGAGCCGCCGCGAACGTCCTGCGTAAAGTGCCGATACCCATACCTGTCTCACCTCGGGGACCGCGGCGCGCCCCGTGCACGCCGATCGCCACCAGCGTGGCCGCCACCGCTGACACGGCGCTGAAGCGACGCTGAAGCCCGCGGCTAGGGTTCGATCATGGCGAAGAGCGGCGGCGAGGGTCTCCGGCCATCGCCGGACACAAACTGGTGCGGATGCGGGTGGCGGCCGCGTAGCACCCGGAAGCCACCCCGCGATCCGGGCAGACTTGCTGAACGACACCGACCCCCTGGGCCCGAAGGAGACGCTCATTCGGGCCCCGTTCTCACGAACGAAGCCATCCCGGTATCGCGTGCGTTCGGGGCGGTTCTTCACCGCGGTCGCCGGCCCTGTGTCTAGGGGATCAGGACGATCTTGCCGCGGAGGTGGCCGGACTCGAAGCGCCGGTGGGCTTCGGCCGCCTCCGCCAGCGGGAAGGTCGCCGCCACCCGGGTGCGCAGCCGGCCCTCGGCCACCGCCTCGATGAGCTGACGCAGCGCGGGGCGGTCGAGGCTCACCAGCACCAGCTCCTGGCGCACCTCGCGGGCCGGGTCGACCGGCGGGATCGGGCGGGTGCTCACCAGCACGCCACCGTCGGCGACCGCCGCCGCGGCCGGCTCGCCCATCGGCACCGCGTCGAGGACGGCCGGCGCCGGGCTCAGGCCGGCCGATCGCGGGATCGCGGCGCCGACGCCCAGGCCGCGCACCCATTCCTCGTCGTCGTACGTGGCCGAGGCCAGCACGGTGTGCCCGGCCTGTGCCGCCAGCTGGGCCGCGAAACCGCCCACGCCGCCGCTCGCCCCCGTCACCAGCACGGTGGCCGGCTCGGCCAGGGCCATGATGTCGAGCGCCCGGCGGGCCGTGAGCGCGTTGAGCGGCACGGTCGCCGCGACTACCGGGTCGAGATCGGCCGGCAACGGCACCAGCCACTCGGCGTCCGCGGCCACGAGCTCGGCGTAGCCACCGACCTTTCCCCGGGTCAGGTACCACGGGATCATCCCCGCGACCCGGTCGCCCACGGCGAGGCCGGCGACGTCGGCGCCGGCCGCGACCACCTCGCCGGCGATGTCCCAGCCGGCCAGGAAAGGCGGCGGCACCGGGCCACCGGGAATCTGCCCCACCCGCGCGGCGACGTCGGCGGGATGCACACAGACCGCGCGGACCCGCACCAGCACTTCGCCCGCGGCGGGCACGGGGTCGGGCAGCTCGACGATCTTGAGGACTTCCGGCCCGCCCAACGCGGTGACCACGGCGGCACGCATAGACGCCTCCCCTGTTACCGACATCGTACGAGCAATGTGGACAGCCGGGGGCCCGTTCAGCGCAGGTGGCTGTCGATCCCGTCGATGAACTCAGTGTCGAACCCGCCCGCGAACCGACGGCCTCTTTCTCAGATGACGGCAACGGAATGCGAAGAGCGCTCCGGGGGGTCGATTTGTTACTGCCGGAGCGGTCTTGAGCGGTTAATATTCCTCACCATCGAAATGCACGGCATTGCGTTGATCCCGCGGAATCGGCCTCCTACCCTTTGTGCCGATCAACGGGGGAGGCGATCGATGTCGATCAGCGTGCGCATTCTGGGGCCGGTGGAGCTCTGGACCGACGGCGCCGAGGTCAATCTGGGACCGGCCAAGCGGCGGGCGCTGCTCGCGGCCCTGGCCCTCGAGCGCAACCGGCCGGTGCCGCTGAGCCGCCTCACCACGCTGCTCTGGGCCGAGACCCCACCGGCCTCGGCCGTGGCGAACATCCGCAACCACATCGTCATGCTGCGCCGGGTGCTCCGGGCGCGGATCGTCTCCCGGCACCAGGCCTATCAGCTCGTCCTCAACGCGGACGAGCTGGACCTGACCGAGTTCCAGGCGCTCGCCGAGAGCGGCCGGCAGGCCATCCGGGCCGGCGACCCCGCCCGCGCCGAGCCCGAGCTGGCCGCGTCGCTGCGGCTGTGGCGCGGGCCGGCGGGAGACGGCGTCGCCCGCGGCACGGAGCTCGAGCAGCGCCTCCAGGGTCTGAATCAGCATCGGCTCCAGGTGGTCGAGGACCTGGCCGAGGTACGGCTGACGCTCGGTCACGCCGGCGATCTCGTATCTCTGCTGCGCGAACATCTCGCGGGGCACCCGCTGCGCGAGCGGGCCTGGGCGCAGCTGATGCTGGCGCTCTACCGGGCGGGCGATCTGGGCGCCGCGCTCGGGGCCTACCGTGAGGCGCACGAGGTTCTGCGCCGGCAGCTCGGGGTGGATCCGGGCGCCGAGCTGATCGCCCTGCACCAGGCGATGCTGGAACGGTCGCCGCGCCTGGGCGGCTCAGGACACCCGGGAGATCACCTCCCGCAGTAGCGTCACGCTGCGCTCGTCCGCGTTCTGGCGAATTTCGTCGTAGTCCAGATAGAGGTCGTCGTCGGCCTCGTGGTGTTTGATCCGGTAGTCGACCCAGAAATTGAGGTATCGGTACTCGGGATTGCCGGCAATCGCGGACCGGATCGCGTCGAGCAGCTTTCCGGCGTGCGGCAGCACCACGACCGACTCCTGCGGCGGCAATAGGACCCCGGCCAGCCGCAGCCCCATGAAGTCGACGTCGGTGAGCCGGCAGTCGCGCAGGTCGAAATTGGTCATCGTCGCCGGTTTCGCGCCGCGCGGCGGGTTGGAGCCGCTGAAGGTGACGTTCACCAGCGAGCCGGTGACCCGGCAGTCCGTGAAGCCGCACCCGTCGAACACCACGCTGGTCATCGCCACGCGCTCGAAGGCGCACCCCTGGAACTCCGCTCCCTCGGCGCTGATGCCGTCGAGCGCCGGGCTCTCGAACGAGCAGTTGCGCCAGGTGGTGCCGGCGCCACGGTGGCGGGCGCTGAGGACGGCGTCGGTGATGTCGGCCCCGGCGAGGTCGCAGTTGTCGAACCAGCACCGCCAGGCGCGCAGGTCGGTGAGGTCGGCCTCGCGCAGCAGGCAGTCCTCGAGGCGGGCGTCGGTCAGCCGGAGGTGCCGCAGCCGCGACCCGGTCAGGTCGACGCCGCGCAGGCGCAGTTTGCGGAATTCGGGCAGCTTCCCGGAGGCGACCTCGACGGTCATGCCGGCCGCCCGCACCGGCGTGAAGTCGGGCTCGGGCAGCGCGAAGCCGCGCAGGTCGAGCCGTCCCCCGACGGTCGGCAGGCCGAGGCCCTCCAGCGACCGCCCCCAGCGCAGCCGCCGCAGCACCTTCGCCGCGGTCCGCTGCCCGTCGGCGGACAGCCAGCGCTCTCGATGTCCCATCAACACTCCTCGGGGTGGGATGCCCGGACGGTCCGAGCATCCCACCCCACCTCGATCAGTTGGTGTTCAGGTGTATCCCGGTGCCGAAGCGGCCGGTGTAGAGCCCGACATGAGCGGCCCACTGGCCGGGGGTCGTCATGTCCCACCAGGTGTTCAGGTGCGGGTTGAAGAAGTCGGGCAGCGGCTCGGGTGGCCAGTTCCGCGCCATGAAGACCCGGGTCCTGAGGTACCGGTCGCGTGCCACCCGTTCCTTGGTGACCCGGTCGATGGCGTTGCCGCGGGCCGCCCTCGGCATCGCGGCCTGCTGGTTACGCTCCCAGCGGTTGAGCGGCACCCGTCCGGCGTCGACGTCGGCGACCGTACGGTTGAAGATCTTCTCGAGCCGGTTGGTGATCTTGGAAACGTAGTAGCGGTTCTCGAGCCGGGTGAGGAACCCGACCCGGCCGTAGGCGAACCCGGCGCCGGCGCCGATCGCCCCGCCGAGGACCGCGCCGGTGGCGGTCGCCGTCGCGAGGCCGGTCCACGAGCACTCGGTGCAGGTCAGACCGTAGTCGGCCGCGCCGCCCGCGGCTCCGGACCCGAGGCCGACGATCGCCTGCGAGGCCCAGCCGGGCAACGCCCGCGGCAGCGCGCCCGCGATGCCCTGCCCGACGCCGGCGGTGAGCCCGCCGACGATGCCGCCGACCACCCCGGCCTGCACGAACGCGCCCGGCGAGCAGGCGCCCTCCTCGCCCTGCGCGCAGCTGATGCCCTGCCCGGCGAGACCGCCGCCGGCGCCGGCGGCGATCCCGCACAGGATCAGGCCCGCGCCCTCGGTGGCGACACCGAGGGCCAGGCAGCCGGCGAAGATGCCCACACCGGCCGCGATGGATCCGAGGGTCGCCAGCCAGTCGTGGCCGGTCATCTCGATGTTGCTGATCGGGTTGCCGCCGGCGAAGCCGTACCGGCCGCCGGCCAGGCCGGAGTCGGCGTCCGCGCCGTTGTAGGCGTCCCGGCTCAGGAACTGGTTGATGTTCGGGTTGTAGGTGCGGAACCCCATGTCGAGGTTGCCGGTGCTGACCGCGATCCGGGCCGAGTTGAACCGGTAGCTGTTGTACGCGAACGTCAGCCCGTCCTTGTCGGCGCCGGTGGTACGGGTCTTGTCGTTGGCGCCGTAGGCGGTGTAGCCGTACGTGGCCGTGGTCGCGCCGGACGCGTTGGTCAGCGCCTCCACGTCCTGGTGCGGGTTGTACGTGTAGTAGCTGGTCTGGTCGGTCGGCGGCGGGGAGGCCATGAAGCTGTCGCGCAGGGCCAGCCGCTCACCGAACGGGCCGTAGTCGTACGTCTTGGTGCCGGTGCCGCCCGAGTTGTAGAGCCGCTTCTCGTTGGCGACCGTGTCGGTGGTGCCCAGGTAGTCGAAGCTCTCCTGGCCGATCTCGGCGCCGCCGATGCTGGTCGTGGTGGTGACCGCCCGGTTGAGCGAGTCGTACGTGGAGGTGTCGGTCTTGGCCTGGCCGTCGCTGGTGGTGCTGGACTGCGACGTGACGTTGTCGAAGCCGTCGTAGCTGTACTTCTGCTCGGCGCCGAGGTTGGTGCCGAGGACCGCCAGGTTGGAGACCGCGATCAGCCGGCCCAGCGTGTCGTACTGGTAGCCGCCCTTCGCCGGCGAGTTCGAGATGCCCAGTGAGGACGAGACCCGGCCGCGGTCGTAGTCGAAGAACACGTCCGCGCCGTCGATGGTCTGCCGGATGATGTCGCCGGCGCTGTCGTACTCGTACGCCTGGTTGTTCTTGCCGTCGGAGTTGGTGACCTTCGTGACCTGGTTGTTCGGGCTGTACTCGCGGTCGACGGTCCGGCCGAGGGCGCTGTGGTCGTCGGCGCTCTGCAGCGAGGTGACGTCCCTGGTGACGTTGTTGTTGGGGTCGTAGGACATCAGGTGCGAGGACACCGTGGCCCCGCCGGACGTCTGCTCGGCCATCGAGGCCAGCGATCCGTCCAGGTTGTACGCGTAGGTGACCTTGTTGCCGTTGCCCTTGGTCTGCGTCTCGCGCTGGCCGGCCGGGGTGTACGTGAACTTGGTCGTGATGCCCGGGTCGGTGCTGCCCTTCTTGTTGACCACCTGGGTGAGCACGTTGCGGCTGTCGTACGCGTAGGTGTTGGTGTCGGTGTCGTTGGCCTGGGTCAGCAGGTTGCTCGCGGCGTCGTAGCCGTAGGTGAGCGTGTGCTTGACCGCGTCGCCGAGCTTCTCCAGCAGCTGGGTCGGCCGGCCGAGTTGGTCGAAGGTGGCCGGGTAGTGGTCGAACTGGGCGTTCGGCGAGGTGTCGTTGACGTCGATGCGGTTGCCGTTGGCGTCGTACGTGTAGGCGGCGGTGGTCGGCAGCGGCTGGCTGTCACCGGCGTTGTCCCGCACCACCCGCACGGCATCGGCCGCGATCGGCGCGCCGTTGGGCTTCAGGACGACGTTCTGCCCGGTGCCCGCCTTGAGCGCCCACAGCCCGTTGTTGGCCGGGTTGGTGACCCGCACCCACGTCCCGGCGTTCTTGGACTGGTCGATGTAGACCGGAGCGCCGCCGTTGACCGAGTACTGGGCGGCCGGGTTCGCCCCGTCCCGCGCCGGGTACCAGACGTAGACCGCGTAGTTGCCGTCCTGCGGGATCGTCAGGTTCCAGGAGAAGTCCCCGCCGCTGCCCGGGTTCGTCCAGTAGGTCGAGCCCTGGAAGCCCGCGCCCCTGGGACCCGCCTCCCAGTTGAGCCCGGCCGACGTGTTGGCCGCGTCGGCGGTGAGGATCTGCGACTGCCAGCCGTTGGGCACCCCGCTGTCGCGATAGGACGCCAGCTTCCCGTCCGGGTAGTAGTCCCAGGACATCTGCCGGGACGCGGTGCCGTCGGCGGCCGTGAGCTTGCGCGAGGTCTGCAGGCCCAGCGGGTTGTAGTCGTAGTCGGTGGCGATGCCGAACGGGTCGGCGGACCGCTTGATCCAGCCGTTGTCGAAGTACGAGTACGTCGAGGTGGTGGCGGTCTGCGGCAGCCCCACGACCCGGGTGATCTGGCTGATCTTCGAAACCCGGCCCGCGGCGTCGTACGTGTAGTCGGTCTCCGGCTTGTTGTCCGAGCCGTACGTGGAGTCGTGGGCGGCGGCCGGGTCGTACGCCCCGAAGAGCTTGGAGCGCCGGTCGTTCGCGTCGTACTCCGCCGTGATGGTGTTCGCGTTCGCGACCCCGGAGGCGACACCCCTGGGCGAGATCACGCTGGTGTTGTTGCCGACCTGGTCGAACTTGTACTGGGTGGTGTTGTAGACGACCGAGGTCCCTTGCCGGATGTGCGGCACCTGGACCTGGGTGACCAGGCCGTTGGCGTCCAGCGAGGTGAACGAGGTGGCCCCGTTCTGGTCGGTGCTGGTGAGCACCAGCCCGTCCGCGTCGTAGGTGACCCCGGTGGTCCGCCCCTGCGCGTCGGTGGTGCTGATCTGCCGGTGGTCGAGGTCGTACCCGGCCTTGGTGACGTTCTTCAGCGGGTCGGTGAAGCTGACCTTGTTGCCGACGTCGTCGTAGCCGGTGACCGTCCTTCCGCCGAGCGCGTCGGTGACGGTGGTCGGCTGGTCGGCCGCGTCGTACCCGACGGTCGAGGTGTACGAGCCGGCGGCCGCGCCGGGCACGTTGCCGTTCGGCTCGGTGGTGCTGAGCCGGTTGCCGACCGCGTCGTAGGCGAAGGTGATGGCCCGGGCCGCCGCCGTGGCGCTGTCGGCCGGCAGCGTGGTGGATCTGGTCCGGTCGGCCGCGTCGTACACCGCGGTGCTGATCGCGCCGTTGGCCGCCGTCGACCGGGTGACGTTGTCGTTGGCGTCGTAGGCCGGCGCCGGCGTGCTGACGTAGACGCCGCCCGCCTGGTCCTTGGGGACCTTGGAGTCCAGCGGGCGCAGGAAAACGTCGTAGTTCTGGCTCGCGGCGCTGCCGAGCGGATCGGTCACCGACACCACCTCGCCGCGCGGCCCGTAGGCCATGCGGGTGATGCTGCCGGACGGGTCGGTGACCGAGCGCGGCTGCCCGCTGGGCTCGTAGACCGTCACCGGGATGGGCAGGTAGTAGCTGTAGTTGGTGGTGTGGTTGTTCGCGTCGGTGACGCCCAGCAGGCTGCCGTACGAGTCGTACGTGTACGTCGTCGTGAAGCCCGCACCCGCGGCCGTGCCGTTCGGGGCCTGGGCGGTGAGCATGTTGCCGTAAGCGTCGTAGGTGTAGTGCCACTTCCGGCCGGCCGCCGACACCTCGTCGACGAGGTCGGCGACGTGCCCGGCGAGGGCGAACCGGTAGGCGTACCGGGCGGTGCCGGCGCCGGCCGCGTCGGTCACGCTGATCGGATATCCGGTGTCCTGGTCGTAGGTCCAGGTCGTCTTCGCGCCGTTGTTCTCGGTCAGCGTGGCGACGTTGTTGTCGCCGTCCCACGTCACCGCTGTCTTCTGGTTCAGCGGGTTGACCTGCTGGATCATGCGACCGGCGCCGTCGATCTGGAACACGTAGGCGTGCCCGTTGGCGTCGGTCACCGTGGTCTGCTGCGTGGCGCCGGTCACCGTTCCCGGCTCCAGGTAGGAGAACTGCGTGGACTTGCCGAGCCGGTCGGTCACCGACTGGGTCAGCCACTTGTACGCCGAGGACGGCGGGTAGTAGGCGATCCGGCTGGTGTTGCCGCGGGGATCGGTGGCCGCGACCAGCTTGACGTTCTTCATGCCCTGGGTCGCGTCGTAGGTGAACTTGAAGGTCTTGGCGGCCGGGTCGCCGGCGCCGTCCACGAGCCGGCCGAGCAGGCCCTGGACGGTGTAGTAGAAGTTCACCGTCCGGCCCGAGATGTCGCTGACCGACTTGACGTGGTCGATGATCTGCGGGTCGGTCAGGTTGGTGGCCGCGACGAGGTTGCCGGCGCCGTCGACGTACGAGTAGGCATCGCCCTTGGCGTAGTAGGTCACCGTCAGCGTCTGCCGCGAGACCGGGTCGGTGATGTAGGTCAGGAACTCGGTCGGCTTGTTCTGCGACTGCCGCGACGAGTACGTGTAGTCCGCCTCGTTGCCGTTGGCGTCGACCTGCGCGGTCGGGTAGCCGTCGCAGTCGTAGAAGTAGACCGTCCGGTCCGGCCGGGTCATCGACCAGGCGCGGGCGTTCTCCGTCTTGGGCTGGCAGTCCACGAGCTGCTGCAGGTACAGGTGGACGCCCGGCGGCGCCTTCCATTGGCTCGAGGTGGCGTCCCAGGTCCACTTGTGCGCGTTGCCCGTCCCGTCGACCATGACCACCTCGGTCGGGTGCGGGTTGGGGTGGAACTCCATCGGCTGCCCGACCCGGATCGGCGCGGACGCCTCCATCGACCAGCCGAAGCCGGTGTTGGTGTCGAAGGTGGACAGTGAGTTGTAGCTCAGCCGCAGCAGCGTGGTGAAGCCGCGGGACGGGTTGGCGAACAGGTCGTAGTTCCAGACCGTGTTGCCGGACGAGATGTTCGTGTAGAGCGCCGCGCCCGATCCGGCCGGCGTCGTCGTGTACTGGTAGAAGTCCTCCAGCCCGAGCTGGTTGTTGCCGGTCGCGTCGACGCTCACCTGCTGCTGCAGCGACCCGGCGCCGGAGGCCACGGTCGAGAGGTACGTCGCCGTGGTGGTGTCGAGCATGTCCCAGGCGAGCGCGTAGCCCTCGGTCTCGTTGCCGCTGGTCGCGGCGGGCGCGGTCACCTGGGCGTTCAGGGTCACGGTGCCGCCGGGTGCGAGGTCGGACGGCAGCGCCGTACGGGCCTGGTTGCCCGATCCGGTGATGTCGGTGCCGTCCGGCAGCGTCCAGTGGTAGGTCAGGACCTCACGGCCGGCCGCCCACGTCGTACCCGTGGTGTTGTTGATCGTCACGGGCGTCGTGACTGTCGTGCCGGCCACGACCCGGGTGGGCGTCGAGGGCGCGTAGTAGGTCGCCTCGGCCGAGCGGTCCAGGTAGCTGACGACCAGCTGCGGGGCCAGCCGCGGCTCGGCGGTCTTCGGCCCGGCGAAGACCGTGCGCTCCTGCGGCGACGAAGCCGTCTCGCCCCGCAGCTTCACCATCAGGCCGTGGTTCGAGCCGGCGGCGCCGAGCCAGCCCTGCACGATGGACGTGGCGTCGAGCGTCTGCCGGTTCGGGTCGTTGGTGAGCCCCGAGACGGTGCCGGCCGCGGCGGCGGAGAAGTCGCCGCCGGCGGTGGTCCAGCCCGTGCCGGTCGCCGCGCTGTTCCAGGTGGCCTGCGTGCCGGTGAACGAGCGGGTCAGGCCGTGCAGCTCGTAGACCGCGCCCGTGCTCGTCGTGGTGGTCTGCTCCTGCCACAGCTTCAGGTGCGCGTCGACGATCCGGGAGCCGGCCGGGACCTGGCCGATCTGGCCGAAGTCGAACACCGACCGGGTGACGCCGTAGGTGGACGAGTTGTCGCCCACCGAGACCCACGGCTGCGCCACGCCGCCGTCGGTCAGGGAGTTCAGCACCGCGGCCGGCTGGCTGGACGACAGCGTGGTCGCGGCCGTCGCCGGGAGCAGAATCGTCGTGCGGCCCGCCTTCGGCAGGCGCACCAGCTGGGTCGGCCCGGCGATGAGCTTGCCGCCCTTGGTCTTGACGACCGTCATGTAGTAGTACGCGTTGCCGTACGGGTCGGTGCTGTCCGCCGGGGTGGGCACCGCGGTGGAGTCGGCGAAGCTCGTGGTCGTCGCCGCGACCGGGGACACCAGCGTGCCGGCGCCGGGGGTGAACGTCTGGAAGACGCTGCGGTGCACCTGGTACTCGGCGATGTCGTTGGCCTGGTCGCCGGTGCCGTTGGCGTACGCGGGCCAGGACAGCTCGGCGCCGGTCGCGTGAATCACCGTCGGCGCGTTCACCGAGACACCGGGAACCCCGTAGTTGACGATCAGCTTGGGGTAGGTGACGACCTCGCCGCCGTACGCGTAGATCGATCCCTCGAATCGGGGACCGCCCTGGTTGAGCGTCGACTCGCTGGTGGCCTTGAGGACGAATCCGTTGTTCGGGCTGCCGTTCACCCAGGACTGCACCGCCGAGGTGACCGGGAAGTCGACCCAGGCGCCCAGCGTGTTGGCCTTCTTGGTGGCGGTTCCGGCCACCGGGCCGCCGATCGCGTTGGCGTTGCTCCAGGTCGCGGTCGCGGGACTCCAGGCGGCGTTGGCCTGTAGCGCCTGCATCGCGACGGCGGTGCTGCCGGTGGTGAACGTCTGGTCGTAGTACAGCTGCAGGTTGGCCGACGAGACGGTGGTCCCGGCCGGGACCGCCGGCAGCGGGAACTTGATGAGGGTGCGCGCCGCGCCGGTGGCGGTCGTGCCCACCGACAGCCGCCAGGAGGTGCTGTAGTTCGTCGTCGGGCCGTCGGCCAGGATCATCGTGTTGGCCGCGGTGGACGGCGTCGGCGCGACCACGATGGTCGGGTCGATGGTCGCCGGGTAGGCCCGCTTCTTGTCGGCCAGCCACGCGGCGTCCGGCGTCACGGTGACGCGTACGGTTCCGGCCGTCGCGTCGAAGGTCATCGCCTGCGTGACCTTCGAGCTGTACACCTTGCCGTAGGGCGAGCTCGCGTCGGCCTTCGTGTCCGACATGTACGGGGCCGGGATGGTGAACACCGGCGCGCCGGACTCCCCGGCCCGGAACTCGATGGCCCCGCCGGACACCTGCTTCGGGGTCAGGCCGCCGCCCACGGTCATCGTGTAGGCGTAGGTCTGTCCCGCCGCCGGCGGCCCGGACAGGACGATCGACTCCTTGACGCCTTCCGGGCCGACCTGGTAGCGCAGGTCGGTGCCCGGATAGGCGTCCGGATAGGAGACGGCCGAACCGGTCGTCCGCGGCGCCTTCGCGCCGGCACCGTCCGCGCTGACCTGCAGGAACGCCGAGCCCTGCTCGATGCGAACGAGCGCTTCCGGCGCGAAGTACGCCCGGAACGAGTTGCCCTCGGCACCGGCCGTGAACCCGCCGTGCGAGACCGGTCGCACGGTGGAGTCGATCGGCTGCCAGGCGCCCTTGGCGTCGCGGTAGTGCACCGGCAGCGCGGAGACCTCCTGCTGCACGCTGCCGTCGGACATCTTGTAGGACGAGGTGGTGGCGGTGCGCCGGTCGGTCAGCTCCCGGACCCGCTTGGCCTTCGGATCACGCTGGAGCAGCGGCGTGCCGCCCTTGGCGGCGGGCTTGCGGTAGTCCGCCGTCGTGGACTTCGGCGCCTTGGCGGGCTTCCATCCGCCGTTGCCGCGCGGCTGGACGTCCACACCGGAGCCCCCGCGCGGCGCGGCGGCCGCCACGTCGGGCTGCGAGAGCACGCCCGCGACCAGCACCGGCGCCAATAAAAGCGACATCCATCGATGTATCCGGGCATGAGGATACCGTCGAGCCATCACGCGACCTCCGTGTCGACAAAGCCCCCGCGTCACACGTGACGCGCCCGCGCCGTAGGGCGGGCAGCACAGACCGTAGAGGGGCGAGATACTCTCGGAGATATCGCGGACATATATTCCGGTCGATGCCGGAGGTCAGGTGCGCAGTGCCGCCGCGGGCATGAAGGCGGCCGCGTGGTCCCGGGCGAAGCCGGCGATGTCGCGCGCCGGGCGGCCGGTGATCTCCCGGACGTCGTCCGTCGCGTGGCCGAAGCCGCCCGCGCGGATGACGCCGAAGACGCCGGCCAGGTGCGCGGCCAGCCAGTCCGGCAGGCCCGCGCTCTCGAACCGCGGCCGGGCCTGTTCGGCGGTCAGGTCGGCGAAGCGGACCGGATGCCCGGTCGCGCTCTCCAGCGCCGTCGCGACCTCCGCGAAGGTGATCGGTGCGGGACCGGTGAGCTCGTACGTCCGGCCGGCGTGCCCGTCGGTCAGGAGCGTGACGGCGGCGACCGCGGCGACGTCACGAATGTCGATCATCGCGACCCGCAGGCCCGAGGTCGGCGCGTGCAGCGTGCCGGTTCGCGCGACGCCCTCGGCCACCATCAGGAGGTTGGTCATGAAGAACGCGGGCCGCAGGATCACCGCCGGCGGACCCGACCGGCGCAGGCGATCCTCGATCTCGCCGTGCCAGCGATAGGCGGGCAGCGCCGACGCCGGATCGGCGTGCATCGCGGAGAGCTTCACGAGCCGTTCGACGCCCCGCTCGGCGGCGGCGTCGATCACCGCGGTCTCGTGAGCGACCTTGCGGGGGCCGTCGGCGGCGCAGAGATACACACGGTCCACGCCGTCGAGGGCGCGCCGCAGCGACCCGGGGTCGTCGAAGTCGCCCGGGGCGAGCTCGACGTCCCCGAGCAGGGTTGCGGCGGCGCCGGGGGCACGGACGAAGGCACGGACCGGTCGCGGCGCGGGCCTGCAGCTCGCGGACGACGTGGACGCCGACGGCGCCCGTGGCGCCGGTGACGAGGACTCGGGTCATGAGGTTGCCTCTCGGTCGGGGGCCGGTGGGATGTTGTGGCCCGTGCGGAAGAAGTTGGCCGGGTCCCAGGCCCGCTTGACCGCGGTCAGGCGGGCGTAGTTCGCGGCCGTGAACGCGCTGCGCGTCCGGGTGTGATCGGTGAGCAGGTTGAGGAAGGAGCCGCCGGTCGCGTACGGGCGCACCCGCGCGACGAGGCGGTCGAGGGTCGTGTCGGCGGCGGTGCGGTCGGGCGAAAGGTAGGCGGCGACGGCCATGACGGAGAACGGCACGTCGCGGTGCCCAGCGGGGCCGGCGTCCGGGCCGGGGCGGGACATCGCGCCGCCCCAGTGCCGCAGCTCGACGAACGCGAGCGGGGAGTCGGCGGCGCCCGCCTCGACGATCGCGTCCAGCACGTCGTCCGGCAGGGCGCGGAACAGCTCGACCTCCTGGCGGTTGGCCATCGGCGGCGCGTCCGGACCGTTGGTGGCGTCGCCCGCGTCCGGGAACGAGCGCATCCCGAACGCGTCGAGCAGCGGCGGCCCGGCCGCCGCCACCAGCGGGGCGAGGACGCGGCGGCCGTCGTCGCCGCGATGGAACGCCCGGATGGCCAGAACCCGCTTGCCCCGTAGCTCCTCGGGGTAGAGCGGCGACGGCGGGAGGCGGATCAGCAGTACCGCCGTGTTCATCGCCTCGGGCTCGCCGGCGGCCCATTCCCGGTAGGCGGAGAGCACGTCGAACGCGCGCTCCACCGGGTACAGCGACATGCCGCCGTACACCCGGTCCACCGGGTAGAGCCGAAACTCCAGCGACGTGACGACGCCGAAGTTCCCGCCGCCGCCGCGCAGCGCCCAGAACAGGTCCGGATGCTCTCGCGCGGTCGCGGTCACCGCGTTCCCGTCCGCCGTGACGACGTCGGCACGGACGACGCTGTCGGCGGCGAAGCCGAAGGTCCGCGACAGCCACGACTGGCCGCCGCCGAGCGTGTAGCCCGTCACCCCGACCGTGCTGCAGCGGCCCGCGAGACCGGCCAGGCCGTGCCGGGCGGCGGCGCGGTTCACGTCGGCCCACACCGCGCCCGGGCCGACCCGGGCGATCCGCCGCCGCGGGTCGATCTCGACGCCGGTCAGCGCGGTCGTCTTGAGCAGCAGGGCGCCGTCGGCCGGCGCCACGAGGCCGTGGCCGGTCGCCTGCACCGCGAGGGGCAGCCCGAGCTCCCGGGCCGTCCGCACCGCGGTCCGGACGTCGGCGGCGGTCGTCGCCGCGGCGACGAGCGCCGGGCGGGAGTCGATGGTCCGGTTCCAGCCGAGCCGGTGCTCGTCGTAGCCCGGCTCGCCGGGCTTCAACAGGGTCGTCATGCCCCAGAAGCTAGGAGGCGCCCGCTGCGTTGTGGATGTGGTTCCGCTGTGGTCCTAGATTGAGCGGTGTGGTCGTGCGGGTGCTCGGGACGGCCGGGGTCGATTCCCCGGCCGGCCCCGCGCCGCGGCTGGAGCGCAAGGCGCGCGAGCTGCTGAGCATCCTGACCGTACGGGCGCCGTCCGCCGTCACCCTCGACGAGCTGGGCCTGCTGCTCTGGGACGATCCGCCGCCCTCGGCGGTCAAGACCGTGCGCGCCCACCTGTCCCGCGTCCGCGCCGCGCTACGGGCCGCCGAGCCCGGCGCCGGCCTCGAGCGGGTCGGCCGCGACGGCTACCGCCTCGCGCTCGAGCCCGAGCGCACCGACATCGGCCTCGTCGCCGCCGCCCGCGCGCGGGCCCGCCGGCTGCCTCCCGACGAGGCCGCCGCCGTGCTGGCCGAGGCTCGCGAGCTGTGGCGAGCCGACCCCGAGCTGCCGGGCACCGTCGCGGCCGAGGCGCTGCGGCAGGGCTGGCACCGCGAGCGGCGGCTCCTCGTGCAGGAGCACCTCGGCTGCCTCGCGGCCGGCAGCGACCCGGGCGCGGCCCTGGCCGAGCTCGAGCAGCTGACCGCCGCCGATCCGCTCGACGAGCCGCTGTGGGTCCTCTACGTGCGCGCCCTGCACCGGGCCGGACGGCAGACCGAGGCGCTGCGGGCCGCGGCCACCGCCCGGGCCGCGCTCGTCGACGTCGGCCTCGACCCGTCCGCCGCGCTGCACGAGGCACAGGCCGAGGTGCTGCGCCCGGCCCCGCCGTCGAGGGCAGCGCCCGCGGTGACCGTCGACTTCCTGCGGCAGCGCCACCCGGAGTGATGCCGGCGCCGGCCCGGGGCCGGCGCCGGCAGTCCTCCGATCAGAGCGACACGCGGTGGATCCGCCCGTCGACGCCGCGCAGCACGACCACCGCCGACCCGTCAGGGCCGGGCTCGGTGCCGAGCGCACCCTGGATCTCGTCGGTGGCGAACTCCCCGCGCTGGAACCATCCGCCCCAGGCGCCGTCGACGAAGTTGCGCTGCCACAGCCGGTTGTCGGCCGCGACCGCGAACATGTAGATCCGCCCCTCGGTGCCGAGGAGCGTCGGACTCCCGCTCAGCGTGCCGCCGAGGTTCTGCCATGACGACCAGGCGCCGCCCGAGAAGACCCGCTCCCAGATCTCGTCGGTGCGGTACCGCACGGTCACGTGGACCGCGCCGGATCCGTCGACGGCCGCGCTGGGCCGGCCCAGGACACCGCGCCCGTTCGGGCCGCCGATGCTGGTCCAGCGGCCATCGGCGCCGCGCGCCTGGACGAGACCGTCGGTGCCCCGGGCGAAGACCCACTCGCCGGCCGCGGTGGGCTCGGACGCCACCTTGCCGCCGAGGTCCGACCAAGCGCCCCAGCGCCCGCCGTCGAAGGCCCGATTCCAGATCCGGTTGTCGGTGCCGCGGGCGAAGACGTCGATCCGGCCGTCCGGGGCCGCAAACGCCGCCGGCTGCCCCAGAATCCGCCGTCCCAGGCTCCGCCACGCGCCGTCCGCGTACTCCCGCAGCGTGCCGTCGTTGCCTCGGGCGAAGACCCGCCCACCGGCCGCCGCCGGCGCGTCCGAAGCCGGACCGAGGTCCGTGCCGGCCACGTCGTCCGTGCCGGTGAGGCCGAGCATCGCCACGCCGTGCGCCGGAACCGTGGCAGTGTAGGAGCCGGTGAAGCTGCCCGCGTCGGCACGGGCCCACAGATCCCTTACCCGGACCGTCCCGCCGAGCGCCACGCTGTCGAACGCCACCGTGATCTGCTGGGCTGTGTCGCCACGATTGAGCAGGGCGACCGCGCGCCGCCCGTACCCATCAAGGGTCTTGCTCCACACCTGGCCGGTCGCCGACGTGTCGGCGACCTTGACGCCCTGCCGAACCAGCGGATCCTGGTCCACCGCAATGATTTCCGGGTTACCCAGCTGGGCGATCATCGACGCCCGCAGCGTGCGTGGGTCGGAGCCGAGCACGAGCGGCGCCGCCATCATCGCCCACATACCCAGCTGGGTCTTCGATTCCTCGAAGGTCAGCTCGGTGCCACCGCCGGGCAGCGGACGCATCGGCAGCAGGTAGTCCGGGTCGCTGAAGTGCCCGGGTTGCGTGGCGGCCGGGTGGTAGGCGTTGACGTCCATGTTGCGCAGCACCCACAGCCATTGCCACTGCGGCTGCGTGTCGAGCACGCCGACGTCGGTGTAACTGCGCCACGACGTGGCAACCTCCGGCGCGTACGTGTAGCTCCAGGTCGACAGCGCCTCCGGCGGGTAGGGCCCGCCGCCCCAGTCGCTGGAGACCGGGTTGCAGATGTTCAGGACCATCGGCCGCGGCGACCTGTCGACCTCGGCCGCGAGCTGCCGGTAGGTGGTCTCCGGGTCGAGCCCCGACACCCGCCCGCAGAGCCAGTCGGCCTTGAGCGCGTCGAAGCCCCAGCGGGCGAACTGCTGCACGTCGTCGCGGAAGTGCCCGTAGCTGCCGAGCCCGCAGTTGCCCTCGAGGTAGGGCCCGGCGTCGGTGTAGATGCCCGCCTGGAACCCGCGGGCGTGCAGGTACCGGGTCAGCGACGCCATTCCGGACGGGAACCGCGCCGGGTCGGCGACCAGTTCGCCGCGCGCGTTGCGGGGCGTGGGCGCGGCCCAGTTCCCGTCGATCCAGATGATCCGGTAACCGGCGTCGCGCAGGCCGTTGCGGGCCATGGTGTCGGCGATCGCCTTGACCTCGGCCTCGGTCGGGTCGCCGCCGAGCCCGTAGTAGGTGTTCCAGCCCATGTACGGGGTTTCCGGCGTTTTCGCGGACGCCACCGCGGGCGCCGCTGCGGGCGCCGCGAGGAGAGGAATGATCAGAAGAGCAAGAGCAGCGGTACGGAGGAAGCGCACAGTCACCTCTCTTGAAGGAGCCTGCTGATCTGTTCGCGCTGGGCCGGGTCGGCCAGCGCCGCGCCGAGCGCGACCACGCGCGCGCCGGCGGAGAGAAAGGCGGGCGCGTCGCCCACGGTGAGCCCACCGGTGGCGACGAACCGCGCGTCGGGGAACGGCCCCAGCATCGCCGAAATCCACTTCGGACCGAGCGCGGACGCCGGGAAGGCCTTGAGCCACCGGCATCCGGCCAGCCAGGCCCGCTGCACCTCGGTCGCGGTTCCCACGCCCGGCAGATGCGGCATCTCCGCGGCCGAGCTCGCCTCGAGCACGCCGAGGTCCAGACCGGGCGCCACGGTGTACTGCGCGCCCGCATCGGCGGCCGCCCGCACCTGTTCCGGGGTGATGACGGTGCCGGCGCCGACCCGCAGGCCGCGCTCCCGAGCGGCGTCCGCGGCGGCCCGCAGCGACGGGAGCTGCTCCGGGTGGCCGATCGGGATCTCCAGCACGGTGACCCCGGCATCCCAGAGCCGCCCGGCCACCGACACCGTTTCGGCCGGCGGCAGCCCGCGCAGGATCGCCATGACGGCCGTTCCGCCGAAGATGTCGTCGAAAGTCATGCGGCACTCACCCTCAATCGCCATTCGCAGACGCCGGACGGCGGCACCACGGCAGCGTCGCCGGGGCCGGCGTCGGCGAGGTCGAAGACCCGGCCGAGCATGGGTTCGACGCCGATGCTGCGGTAGGGGCTTTCCGGAGGCCAGCCGCCCAGGTTTCGCCAGAGCGCCACCGAAACGGGCTGCCCGGGGGCCTCCAGCGAGAAGGTCAGGCGCTCGCCGTCGGCCACGGTGACGGCCGGGCAGTCGACCAGGATCGCGCCGACCGCCGTGCCGTCGTCCGGCCCGAGCTGGGCCAGGGGTGTCGGCCACGCCGCGACCGCGCCGCCGTCGATCCGGGCCGACGTGCCGGCCGGCGCCTTCAGGACGGCCGACGGCGAGAGGTCGAGCAGCGCGTGCGCGGCCCAGACGAACCGGTAGCCCGGCTCGGCCTCGAGACGATAGGTGGCGGTGTCCTCGTCCCACGTGCGGGACAGCCGGAAGTCGCCGCAATCCACGCCCGCCGAAGTCCACGGGCGGGACCAGGCGGCGCCGTGGTCGGGAACGCCGCGCACCGTCGGGATGCACTCCTCGAGGCCGCCGGCGTCCACGAACGGGTCGCCCGGGCGTACGGCGAAGCGATCCGGCGACGGGCGGCGCCACAGCCACTCGCGCCCGCCGGCACGCAGCGAGGTCCATCGGCCGCCGTGGGCCTGGTCGAAAGAGACGGTCACCATTCGGCGAACGATCCGTCGTCGTGCCGCCAGACCGGGTTGCGCCAGGCGTGTTCCGAGGCCCGCCGCACGGCCTGCTCGTCGATGGTGATGCCCAGCCCCGGCGCGTCGTTGCGGGCGATGTGCCCGTCGACGATCCGCAGCGGCGCCGGGTCGGCCACGTAGTCGAGCAGGTCGGCGCTGCCGCGGTGGTAGTGGATGCCCATGCTCTGCTCCTGGATCAGGAAGTTGGGCGTGGCGAACGCGACCTGGAGGCTGGCGGCGAGGGCGATCGGGCCGAGCGGGCAGTGCGGCGCGAACAGCGCCCCGTACGTCTCGGCGAGCGACGCGATCCGGCGCACCTCGGAGATGCCGCCCGCGTGCGAGAGGTCGGGCTGCACCACGGCCACCCCGGCCTGAAGGGCGGGCAGGAAGCCGGCCCGGTCGTAGAGCCGCTCCCCGGTGGCGACCGGGAAGGGGACGCTGCGCACGAGGTCGCCGAGCAGATGGGTCTGCTCGGGCACCAGCGGCTCCTCGACGAGCAGCGGGCGCAGCGGCGCGACGGCCGGCAGGATGATCCGGGCGGCCGGGAGGCTGGCCCGGCCGTGCATGTCGATCGCCACGTCGCGGTGGTCGCCGAGCGCCGCGCGGGCGGCGGCGACCCGCTCGACGATCGCGTCGACCTCGGCGGGGGTGGGCACCGGCGAGAGCCGGCCGCTGGCGTTCATCTTGACCGCGGTCATGCCGGCCTCGACGTGGGCGGTGACCCCGTCGGCGATCTCGGACGGGTCGTCCCCGCCGACCCAGGCGTAGACCCGGGCGCGGTCGCGCAGCGGGCCGCCGAGCAGGGCGTGCACCGGCGCCCCGTACGCCTTCCCGGCGATGTCCCACAGCGCCTGGTCGATGCCGGCGACGGCGCTGGAGAGCACCGGCCCGCCGCGGTAGAAGCCGCCCTTGGTGAGGACCTGCCAGTGGTGCTCGATGCGCAGCGGGTCCTCACCGATCAGGTACTCGGCGAGCACGTCGACCGCGGCCCGCACCACCTCGGCGCGGCCCTCCACGACCGGCTCGCCCCAGCCCACGAGGCCCTCGTCGGTCTGCACGCGGCAGAACAGCCAGCGCGGCGGCACCAGGAAGGTCTCAATTCTTTCGATCTTCACGAAGCGTCCCTTCCAGCCGGGCCACGTCCTCGATGGCCTGGTCGAGCAGCTTGCCCATGGCCCGGGCGGCCTGGGTGGGGTTGCGTCTGCGGATCGCCTCGACCACGGCTTTGTGGCTGGGCACCGGGTCGTTGGGGCCGGCCGCGCCGTGCACCATCCGGTCGCGCTCGGCCAGACCGGTCTCGATCACCACCTCCATGCGCTGGACCAGTTCGTTGTGGGTCGCGGCGAGCAGCGCGCGGTGGAAGGCGAGGTCGGCGGCGACCGCGGCGGCCGCGTCGTCCCCGGCCGCGGTCATGTCGGCGAGCGCGGCGTCGAGCGCGGCGAGGTCGTCGCCGGTGGCGCGGGCGGCGGCGAGGCTGGCCGCGCCGGGCTCGACGATCGTGCGCAGCTCGTGCAGGTCGTCGAAGAGGCCGGGCCGTTGCGAGCGGGCGAACTGCCAGCGCAGCACCTCGGGGTCGAGCAGACTCCACGCCGCTCGCGGGCGCACGAACGTGCCCCGCTTGGGCCGGGCGTCGACCATGCCCTTCGCGGCCAGCACCCGCAGCGCCTCGCGCAGCACGGTGAGGCTCACGTCGAACTCGGTCTGCAGCGCGATCAGGTCGAGGGTATGCCCCTCGGGGAGCTGGCCGGTGAGAATCCGCTGAGCGAGGACCTCCACCGTCTGACCGTGCACGCCACGCGCCGCGAACTGCTGCATCCCGCTCTCTCTTTTCCGTTGCAGGGTCATGCGGACGACTTCACGGCCGTCCAGCCGCCGTCGACGACCAGGCTCGCGCCGGTCACGAAGGCGGCCTCGGGCGAGGCCAGGAACGCCACCGCCGCGGCCACCTCGTCGGGGGTGCCGAAGCGGCCGGCCACGGTCTCGGCGATACTGCGGGCACGGTCCATCTCGGACACCCGATCCCACGCGGCCGTCATGATCGGGCCGGGCAGGACGGTGTTGACCCGCAGCGCCGGACCGTACTCGACGGCGAGCTGGCGGGCCAGGGCCACCAGGCCACCCTTCGCCGCCGCGTAGGCGGGATGCCCGGGCAGCCCGACCAGCGCGTGCACCGAGGAGACCACGACCACGCTGCCCTCGCTCTTTTCCAGATCGGGCAACAGCGCGCGTACGCCGAGGAACGTGCCGGTCAGGTTGACCGCGATCTGCCGCTCCCAGGAGGCCGGCGTCATCTCGCCCGCGGGCGTGACATCCACCGTGTACGCGTTGCTCACCAGCACGCCGACCGGGCCGAACTCTTCACGCGCAGTAGTGGCGACGGTGGCCCAGTCGTCCTCCCGCGAAACGTCCGCGACCACGACCGAAGCGCGCCCGCCGGATGACGCGATCCGAGCGGCCACCGACGACGCGGGCCGCACGTCGGCGAGCACCACCGCGGCGCCCTCGGAGGCCAGTCGCACGGCGGTGGCCGCCCCGATGCCCGAAGCGGCCCCGGTCACGACAGCGGTCCGACCTGCGAAGCGACCAGTCACGCCTCCACCCCTCGTCGCAACTCTTCATTAATTACGAAGATATGTTGACAGGCCTTCAACGGTGATGCAACCTTCTGGAAACACGAAACAGGAGGCTCAGCATGACTACCGCTCCACTCAGTCGCCGCGGGTTCCTCGCCGGGCTCGGCGGTCTCGGTGTGGCCGGGCTCCTCGGCGCGTGTGCTACGGGGAGTGACGACACCTCCGGCACCGCCTCCTCGACCCTGACGTTGCAGTCGTCGCTCTCCGACGCCGACCCCAAGGCCGCCCTCACCAAGGTGGTCGAGGGCTATACCAAGAACAAAGTCACCCTCAACACCATCGCGATCGAGACGTTCCGCGCCCAGCTGCCCACGTACCTGAACTCGGGCAACCCGCCGGACGTGCTGACCTGGTACGCCGGCTCGGTCGCCCGCGACTACGCGAGCAAGGGCTTCCTGCTCGACGTCTCCGACCTGTGGACCGGCAGCGGTCCCTGCGCCGGCTTCTCCCCCGCGCTCAAGGAGCTGTCCACGGCGGACGGCAAGCAGATCTTCGTGCCGACCAACTACTACTGGTGGGGCGTCTTCTACCGGAAGTCCGCGTTCCAGGAGTGGGGCGTGCAGGTGCCGACCACCTGGGACGAGTTCATCCAGGTCTGCAAGACGATCAAGAGCAAGGGCGTGGCGCCGATCAGCATGGGCACCGGCTCCACCCCGTGGGTCGCCTCCGGCTGGTTCGACTATCTCGACCTGCGCATCAACGGCGCCGAGTTCCACCGCGAGCTGCTCGCGGGCAAGCACTCGTTCGACGGACCCGAGGTCAAGGCCGTCATGGACCACTACCGCCAGCTGGTCGAATACATCGACCCCAAGGGCCGGTCCTACTCCTGGCAGGACGCGGTCACCCCGCTGAACTCCAAGAAGGCCGGTATGTACCTGATCGGCGCCTTCATCACCTCGGCCGTGCCCGCGGACGGCGTCGACGACCTCGACTTCTTCCGGGTGCCGATCATCGACCAGAACGTGCCGCTGGCCGAGGAGGCGCCGACCGACGGCTACTTCGCCAGTTCCAAGTCGCGCAACGCGACCGGCGCCAAGGAGCTGCTGACGTACCTGGCCTCGCCGCAGGCCCAGCAGGAGTTCATCCAGCTGTCGAAGTCGTCCAACCTGCCGACCTCGCAGCAGGTGGACACCAGCACGTTCTCGCCGCTGGTGCAGAAGGGCATCAAGCTGCTCAACGACAGCAAGGCGATCACCCAGTTCTTCAACCGGGACTCCAGCGACGAGCTTCAGACGACGGCCGACACGGCGCTGACGAAGTTCCTCGACAAGCCCGGGGACGTCAACAAGATCCTGACCGAGTGGCAGGCGAGCGCGAAGAAGGTATTCGGGCAGTGACAACGGTGACGGCGCTGGGAAGGGCGCCCGGAAAGCGGCGCGCCGTTCCCGGCGTGGTCTGGCTGTTCCTGCTGATCCCGGCGCTGGTCGAGATCGGCATGGTGTTCTGGCCGGCGATCAACAGCTTCTACCTGTCGTTCACCGAGTGGAACGGGCTGGGCGCGGCCAAGCCGGTCGGGCTCGACAACTTCCGCGAGCTGGCGTCCGACGACGTGTTCCGCGGCGCGCTGCAGAACAACGTGATCTGGGCGATCGGCTTCGGCGGGCTGTCCGTGCTGGGCGGGCTGGGGCTCGCGCTGGCGCTCAACAAGCCCCGCCGCGGCGTCGGGCTCTATCGCAGCGCGATCTACCTGCCGATGGTGTTCTCGCTGGCGGTCACCGGGCTGTTCTGGCGGGTGCAGTACCAGCCCGACGGGACGATCAACACGCTGCTCGGCGCGGTCGGGCTGGCCGGCCTCGAGAAGCAGTGGCTCGCCGACCCCGACACCGCGCTCTACGCCGTGCTGATCGCGGCGGTGTGGCGGCAGGTCGGCTACGTGATGGTGCTCTACCTGGCCGGCCTCAAGAGCACCGATCCGACGCTCGACGACGCGTCGGCGGTGGACGGCGCGAGCGCGTGGCAGCGCTTCCGCTACGTCACCTGGCCGCAGTTGCGCGGCGTCAACACCGTCGTCTTCGCGGTCACGGTCATCGACTCGCTGCGCACCTTCGACATCGTCTGGGCGATGACCCAGGGCGGCCCGTACCACTCGTCGGAGCTGCTCAGCACGTACATGTTCCAGCAGGGCTTCACGTTCCTGAACCTCGGCTACGCCTCGGCGATCGCGGTGGTCATCTTCGCGCTGGCCCTGCTCTTCATCATCACCTACCTGGTCCGCACCACCAAGGAGGAGGTGTCATGACCGCGGCGACCCTGACCCGCACGCCTTCGGAAGCCCTTGACGGAGAACCGGCGAACCGCAAGCGCCGCCGCTGGGTGTTCCACGCGGTGATGGCGCCGCTCACCCTGCTCTGGGTGGCGCCGATGGTCTTCGTGCTGGTGCTCGCGTTCCGCTCCTTCGACGACATCGCGCAGAACGGCACCGCGGCCTGGCCGAGCACGTTCACCTTCTCCGGCTTCAAGACCGCGATGGGCGCCGGGGCGATGGGCCGGGCGCTCTGGATCAGCATTCAGGTGACGGTCCCGGCGGTGCTGCTCAGCCTCCTGCTGGCCTCCTGGGCCGCGTACGCGTTGAGCCGCTACGCGATCCCCGGACGGCGCGCGATCCTGCTCACCATGCTGGCCGGCAACCTGTTGCCGCCGCAGATCCTGCTCATCCCGGTGTCGCGGGTGATGGAGTCGCTCGGCATCTACGACACGCTCGTCGCGCTCGTCGCCATCCACGTCGGCTTCGGCCTCGGCTTCTACACGTTCGTGCTGCACGGCTTCATGCGCTCGATCCCGGCCGAGCTGACCGAGGCGGCCCGCATCGACGGCGCCGGCCCGGTGCAGATCTACGCGCGCATCATCATGCCGCTGTGCCGCCCGTCGCTCGCCGCGCTGGGCGCGCTCGCCACCACCTGGATCTTCAACGACCTGATCTGGGCGATCACCGTGCTGCGCACCGAGGCGAAGCTGCCGGTCACCGCCGCGCTGCTCAACCTGCAGGGCGGCTACGTGAGCAACTGGAACGTGGTGGCCGCCGCGTCGGTCGTCGCCGCCATCCCCACCGCCATCGTGTTCTTCGCATTCCAGCGCCACTTCGTGTCGGGACTGCTGATGGGATCCACCAAATGAGCAAGCCGCTCACCATCACCCTCTGGGACTTCACCTGGTACACCCGTACCGGCGAGGGCGAGCCCTTCCACGACCTCGATCTCGCCTTCCGCCAGGCGACCGCTCGCGGATACGACACGGTCCGCGTCTGTGCCATGCCCTTCCTGCTCTTCCGCTCCGATCTGGACACTTCCGCGCTGCGCTTCTCCGGCCTCGGCGGCGAGTACGGCCAGCGCACCCGCTGGTACGACGTCCCGTCCGGCCAGCCGCCGGTCGACGGACGCGCCCGGCTGCTCGAGCTGTTCCGCGCCGCCGACCGCCACGACTGCCGGGTCATCGTGTCGAGCTGGGAGTACCAGCAGAGCCCGTCCTTCTCGGTCGACGACGCCTGGCACCGCGCGCTCCAGGCCGTTCCCCCTACCGACCGTTCGGTAGCTCTCGCCGACGCGCACGCCGACCTGATCGACCTGCTTGTCGCCGAAGGGCTCGCACACACCGTCGCCTTCGTCGAGCTGCACAATGAGGTGCAGTACAGCGGGCTGCACCACGGCGAGGGCATCGTCGGGCTGCGTCCCTCGATGGAGCGCGGCATCGACCGCTTCAAGCAGCGCCATCCCGCCACGCCGGTGACCGTCAACTACGCACGCGTGCCGGTCGGTGAGTTGCGCGGCATGCCGCGCAACGCGGATGTCGCGGTTTTCCATCCGTACGTGTACGGCGTGCTCGACCAACTGGTGACCGAGTTCGCGCTGCGCGACCCGTCCCGCCCCTACCCGCAGGAGCGGGCGTTCGCCGAGCTGCTGCGCGACGACGCGCCCAAGCTCGAGGACTGGTTCCCGCCGGCAAGCTGGAAGACCGAGGCGACCGTGGTGCCGCACCGCGAGATCTACACCCACGATTGGTGCGACCCCGGCAAGTGGGACCGCTGGCTCTACGACCGCTACGGCGAGCACCGCCGGGCGATGCGGCAGACCCTCGACACCTGGCTCGACGTGGCGGCCGACCACGCCGCCGGGCGCGGCATCCCGCTGGTGTTCGGCGAGGGCTGGGTCGGCTACACCCCGCTGCACGCGAGCTTCGAGGAGGGCCCGGTCGGCGCCGAGATCTGCGAGCACGCCGTCCGCCGGTCCCGTTCGCTCGGGGCGTGGGGAACGCTGGTGTGCTCCAACGCGGCGCCGCACCATCCGATGTGGAACGACGTGGCCCTGCAACGCCGGTTGAACGACGAGTTCCGGGAGAACCGCTGAGCATGTGGACCATCACCGGCGCGAGCACCGAGTACACCATCGGCGACCAGCTCACGCTGCACGCCTGGGGACCGCACGGGGTATCGGACGGCCCTTCCCCCTACTCCTTCTCCGGCAAGGTGCAGTATCTCCTCCGCGGCGACGTCGCCGCGGTGGAGTACGCGCCGGACGGCGAGCGCCCGTTCCTCGGCGCCGACCTGGCCGTGGCCGGCGAGGTGCTGACGCTCGCCCTCGGCGAGGTGGCCTTCGACGACGGACTGCGCGCGGATCTGCACGACGAGCGCACCGGACTCTCGCTGACGCTGCGCTGGCGGTTCGCACCCGGGACCGACGTCGTGGAGCGCTGGGCCGTCGTGCACAACGGCGGCGACGCGCCGGTCGCGCTCACCCGGCTCGGCTCGGCCGGCTTCTCGGTGCCGACGCCTTCCGGGGCGACGCTCCACTATCTCTGGGGCCAATGGGCACAAGAATTCACCCCCGCTTCCGTACGGCTGACGCGCGGGTGTTTCGAGATCGGCAGTGCGCAGGGCGTCACCGGGCACCAGTTCTCGCCGTACCTGGCCGTGGAGAACGGCGATGCCGCGTACGGGATCCAGCTGGCCTGGACGGGATCCTGGCAGATCGTGGCCGACGCCGACGTGGCCGGCCTGACCCGGATCCGGGCCGGGCGGCAGCTGTCCGACGGGCCGGTGACTCTCTCCCCCGGCGAGTCGGTGACCACCCCGATCGCCGCTGGGGTCTACAGCGCCGACGGGCTCGACGGGCTCGCCCGGCAATGGCACGCCTACGAGCGCCACCTGGCCGGGGAGCGCCTCGGCCGGACCCGGAAGGTCATCTACAACTCGTGGGAGGCCACCGCCTTCGACGTCACCGCGGCCGGCCAGCTCGCGCTCGCCGACGTCGCCGCGTCGCTCGGCGTGGAGACGTTCGTGGTGGACGACGGCTGGTTCGTCGGCCGGCCCGACGACCACAGCGGGCTCGGCGACTGGACACCCGACCCCGCGAAGTTCCCGGACGGCTTCGGCGCCTTCGTCGACGCGGTGCGGGCCAAGGGCCTCGAGTTCGGGCTCTGGGTCGAGCCGGAGATGGTCAATCCGAAGTCGGCCCTCTACTCCGACCATCCCGACTGGGTCTACCAGGCTTCCGGACGACCACGCACCACCATTCGCAATCAGTACCTGTTGAATCTGGGCCGCGAAGACGTGTACGCCTTCGTCCGCGACACGTTGGACCGTTTGCTCACGACGTACCCGATCTCGTACTTGAAGTGGGATTTCAACCGCCCCCGCACCGAGGCGGACCGGGCCGTCGACGACCTCGACGGCGCCCACGTGCGCAACCTGTACCGGCTCCTCGACCACCTGCGCGCCGCCCATCCGGACGTGACCGTCGAGGGCTGCGCGGCCGGCGGCGCCCGCGTCGACCTCGCGATCGCGGCCCGCGCCGACGTGGTCTGGCCCAGCGACAACACCGCGCCGCTCGACCGGCTGCGCATCCAGGACGGCTTCCTGTCGGCGCACGCGCCGCACCTGATGAGCTCGTGGGTGACCGACTCCGAGGGCATGTTCGACGAGCGGCAGCGGTCCCTGGCGTTCCGCTTCGTGCTCGCCGGCGCCGGCGTGCTGGGGATCGGCGCCGACATCACCCGCTGGTCGGCCGGGACACGGGCTTCGGCGGCCGCGTGGGTCGAGCGCTACAAGGGCGTGCGCGACGTCATCCACCGCGGCGTCGTGCACCGCATCGGCGGTCCGGGACAGCGGCGCTGCGCGGTGCAGTACACCTTGGGCTCCCGGGTCGTGGTGCTGGCCTGGAACGCCGGCGGGCTCGATGGGCTCGATCGGGTTCCGGCCCGCGACATCCGGCTGCCGCTGCGCGGGCTCGACCCGGCGGCCCGCTACCGCCACGGTTCCGTCTCCTATTCGGGCAGCCACCTCATGGCGGCGGGCCTGCCGGTGCGGTGGACGCCGACGCACGACGCCGACCTCATCGAGCTGGAGCGGACGCCGGCCCTCCTCTGATCAGCTTCGGTCCCTGCGGCGGATCAACGGGTGAGAGCCTGGCGCACCACCGGGGGCAGCTCCGGCCGAAGTAGCCGTACCGGCGAGCGGCATCGGCGGCGGCGCGCTGCCAATCGGCGAACGAGCCCGGGTTGCGGGTATCCGAGCAGGCCACGCCGGGTGAGCCCTCGACGTCGTTCGGGTACGTCTCGTCGATGTTCAGCCGCGCTCTGATCGTGGCCAGCCGCTCCCCAGGCCGCCATGTCAGCTGATTGCCTGCTTCACCAGCATCGTGATCCTGGCCTCGACGTCCGCGTCCAACGCGGCCACGGCGTAGTACGCCGGCCACATCGCGCCGTCGTCGAGGTTCGCGGCGTCGCTGAAGCCGAACATGCCGTAGCGGGCCTTGAACTTCGACGCGGGCTGGAAGAAGCAGACCATCTTGCCGTTGCGGTAGTACGCCGGCATCCCGTACCAAAGTTTCGGGACGAGCTCGCCGGCGGCGGCCACGACCACCTCGTGCAGGCGCTCGGCGATCGCCCGGTCGGCGTCGGGCATGGTGGAAATTTTCGCGAGCAGCTCGGCCTCGGTGTCGGCGTTCTTGCCGGACCGGAGCTCCTTGGAGCGGTCCTTGAGGGCGTTGCGCTCGGCGTCGGAGAACTTGGTCATGATCTTCCCTTCGATTGGCGCGTCGCGGTGCTGAGCCGGTCGACGGCATTGGTGAGAACGGCGGAGAGCAGGAGGGCGGCCAGTTCCTTCTGGTCGAAATGCTTGGCGGCCTGATCCCAGATCCGGTCGGGGACGGGGTCGGTCTCGTCGTCGGGGTTGCTGACCGCCTCGGACAATGCGCGGGCGGCGACTTCCCCGTCGGACAAATCCGACAACACGCCTTTTATCGAGCTTTGCAGGGCGTTCAGCGCCTCCTGAGCACCGGGGACAAGATCGACCGGGTGGGGTATCCGTACCGTCCGCATCGTTTCTCTCCTCCCTCGTTGCTTGCTTCGTCCGACGGGATTCATCCGACCACCGCCCGGTGCCGTCGCGCGCCGGCCGTGGGACAGCGTGGGACAGCCGAAACCGCTCTGAACTGCGGGAACATGCCGTCGATCCGTACGCGTGGGCCGGGACGGTAGGTTGTTTCACGTGTCCAATCAGCAGGAGCGACTGGTGGCTCAGCTCGCCCAGATCAAGGAGCTGAGCGGGCTCAGCCTGCGTTCCCTGGCCCGCGCGTCGGGGCTGAGCAGTTCCTCGCTCTCGCGCTATCTGACCGGCCGGTTGGTGCCGCCGTGGGAGGCGGTCGTGGCGCTCTGCCGGGCGGTGAAGAAGGACCCCCGGCCGCTGCGCGCCATCTGGGCGGCGGCCTCGGAAGCCGGGCCGGCCCCGGCCCCCCGCCGCAACGACCTGCCGGGCGATCTGTTCGACTTCACCGGGCGGGAGGCGGAATCCGGCCAGGTCGAGGAGCTGCTGCGCACGGTCGGCGCGGTGGTGATCGACGGGATGGCGGGCGTGGGCAAGACCAGCCTGGCGCTGCACGTCGCCCACCGGCTCGCCCCGGCATATCCGGACGGCGGCCTCTACCTCGATCTCCAGGGCTTCACGCCCGGCCAGGAGCCGCTCGACCCGCAGGTCGCGCTGGGCCGCCTCCTCGACGGGCTGGATGTCACGCATCCCCCGGCGGGCGCGGCCGAGCGGGCGGCGCTGTGGCGGTCGGAGCTGTCCCGGCGGCGGGCCCTGGTAGTCCTCGACAACGCCGCCGATGCCGCGCAGGTGCGGCCGTTGCTGCCCGGCGCCGGCAAGTCGGCGGTCCTCATCACCAGCCGGAACCGCCTGGTCAGCCTGGACGGCGTGCCGCCAGTGTCGCTGGCGCCCTTCGGCGACGCCGACGCGGCCCGCCTCTTCGGCCGCGCGGCCGGCCTCACCCTCGACGCCGAGGGCGCCGTCGACCAGGTGCTGCGCGAGTGCGGCGGCCTCCCCCTCGCCCTGCGGATGGCCGGCGCGCGCCTGCGCCACCGCCCCGGCTGGACCGTTGCCGTCCTCGCCGAGCGGATGCGCGACAACGCCGGGCGTTTCGACGCCGTCTTCGGGATGTCGCTGCAACAGCTCGACCTCGATCAGCGGCGGATGTTCCGCCTGCTCGGCGTGCTTCCGGGGGCTGACTTCGACGACGGGGTGGCGTCCGCGCTGATCTCCGCAGACCCGCTGGAGATTCTCGATGAGCTGGTCGACGCCCACCTGATCCAGGAGATCTCGCCGGGCCGGTATCGCCTGCACGACCTGATCCGCCGCTATGCCGCCGATCTGGCCGCCTCCGAGGAAGCCGACATTTCCGTATATTTACGTCGAGTCTTCGATCACTATCTGGCGCGGGCGATCGCTCAGGACCAGATCCTCCCCTCGCCGCATCGCCCCCGGCCGCAAGCGGGCGATCCGGCCAAGGCCATGGCCTGGTTCGACCTCGAATACGTCAACCTGATCGCCTGCTTCGACGCCGCCGTCCGCCTCGGCGCCGACGAGTTCGTGGCAGCGCTGCCGCCGGCAATGCGCGTCTGGTTCTTCCGGCACCGCGGCACCGACGACCAGACCCGCATGCTGGCCGCGGCCGCCGACGCTGCCGGGCGGCTCGGCCGCGACCGGGAACGTGCGTCGTTGCTGGCCGATCTCGGGTTCGCGCTCGCCGCGGCCGGCCGTCTCACCGAGGCCCTGGATGCCTACGGGGCGGCCGACCCCGCCGACGATCTCGCCGCGACGCTGGCCTTGCGCACCGGTTTCGTCCATCGCGACCTGGGTGATCCCGCGGCCGCGCAGACGGATTTCCGCCGGGCACGGAAACTTTTCGAGCAGCAGGGAAACCGCGCCGGCCAGTCGCAGGCGCTCGCCTTCGACGGCTGGGCGACCCTCCACCTCGGCGCGCGCGACGAGGCGATCTCACTGGCCCGCTCGTCGCTGGAGCTGGTCGAAGGGCCCGCCCGGATTCCCGGCCTGCTCACCCTGGGTGTCGCCGAGGGCGCGACGGGCCCCGTGCGCGAGGCGCTGGCCCTCGCCGAACAGCACCGCCTGCGGCACAACGAAGCCTGGTGCCACAACTGCCTCGGCATCGTGCTGCGCGAGACCGGCGATCCCTTGCGGGCGCTCGATCACCACCGCCGGGCCCTCGAGCTGCTGAAGCCCCTGGCCGAGGTGCAGCTCGAGATCGACTGCCTGCGCGCGTACGCGGAAACGTGCGCGGCGGCCGACCGGCCCGACGAAGCTGTCCCCGCGCTGGATCGCCTCCGTGTGCTGACCCGGGTTGCATCCGATATCCAGGTACCGGCCCGCAGCACCCCGGTCAGCATCGGGAGGGTGAACTCGCCGCCGTCCGCGCCCAGCGCGAGCAGCGTGCCGGTCAGCTACCGAGGGTGACCTTGACGCCGCCGGAGAGCAGCGAGTCGTGCAGCTCGAGGCTGGTCAGCTTCGCCGCCTTCGGCACGTCGAACACCAGCCTGCCGTCGACCCGCCGGCCGGGGTCGACCTTGCGCAGGAACGTCTCGGTGTCGTGATTGGCGTAGACGCCGGCAATCTCGTCGTTGCCGTAGGAGGCGCCGGTCGCGTCGAAGGCCTTCTGCGCGGCGCCCAGGAAGAACTGCGACCCGTCGGCGATGTTGCGCACCGACAGGCTGACCACGCAGTACTTGCCGTTGGCGGTGCGCTTGAAATGCTCGAGGCCGACGCTGGTTTGCGAACAGTCCACCCGGGAGACCACGAACTCGAACTTGCCATCGCGCACGGCGTCCCCGACACCTGGCGGCGGTTTGCTGCCCTGCTTGGCAGGGGCGGTTCTGGCCGGCGGACTGGTGACGGTGGTGGCGGCCGCCTCCGTGCCGCCGTGCCGCTGCGCCAGTACGCCGACCACGAACAGGACGGCCACCGCTCCGCAGGCAAGCAGCGTCGCAAGCAGCGGACGGAGCGGCGCACCACCGCGGGCGCCCGGGTCGGGACGCCGTCGGGGACGAGGATCGTGCGACATCGGGCCACTCCAGGGGCCGGTCTGACTCGCTCCCCCCAACTGTCGGTCACCGAGCCGGGCCAAGCCACCGATTTCGCCTGATCAGCGACGGCCTCCGCCTGATCGGACAAGTCCGACCGGCCGGCATCTCCCGCCCGATATGGGTCCCAGGCTCTGGTTCATCTCGGAACGGGTCTCGCGGGGACGTCGGGAACTCAGTATGGCTGCGGCGAGGGCGGAGGCGTCTGGCCTGCGGCGCCGATGCCCTTGGGGTTCGGCCCGTGCTGGTTGGCCGGGTGGCTGTCCTGCACGAAGAAGACGAGCAGAATGATCCAGCCGACGATCGGAATGAGGCCGATGAGCAGCCACCAGCCAGAGCGGCCGGTGTCGTGCAGGCGTCTCGCGCCGACGGCGAGTGTCGGAACGAGCAGGGCCAGCTGAAGGATGCCTTGGATGGGCCCCGTGCTGCCGTACGGCCCAGTGCGGAAACCGAAGATCGCGTCAAGGATGCCGGCGACAATGCCGACGATCGCGGAGAACAGGATGAAGAACCAATACTCCGAACGGCGCGCACGGCCCTTGAAGTCCGCATACTTCCGCTGGAGGCAGATCCTGACGGCGTCCTGGAACGACATGGGGAACCTTCCCAAAATGTCGACGATTTGATAGATGTCGATCGTATGACCTACGGGGGCGGCCCGGAAGCGCGCCTCAATGCGGCGGGAAGCTCAGGACGGGGCAGGACATGGACCAAGGCACCCGCGACGAGGTGCTCGGCCGCCTGGCTGAGGCAGTCGGATCCGTCGCCGTCGCCCACCCGACGCGGGTTGCCGTCGACGGACCGCCCGCCGCCGGAAAGACCACGCTCGCCGACGAGCTGGCCGTCGTCCTGCGCGCACAGGGCCGCGATGTCATCCGCGCGACGATCGACGATTTCCTCTTCCCCCGGGCCCAGCGCTATCCGCGCGGCGAGTACTCGGCCGAAGCCTGCTATTTCGACTCCCACGACTACCACGCGCTGAACCGGGTTCTGCTCGATCCGCTCGGCCCGGGCGGAGATCGACGCTTCCAGCACGCGGTCTTCGACCGCGCCACGGATACCGCGCTGTCCCCGCCGGTCACGACTGCCCCTGCCGATGCCGTGCTGGTCTTCGACGGCGTCTTCCTCATGCGCCCGGAACTCATAGATCGGTGGGATCTGCGCATCTTCGTGTCGACCGCGTTCGAGAAGACCGTGGATCGAGCCGTGATCCGAGAGCGCCGGGTGTCATCCCGGGCCGAGATCGAACGGCGCTGGCGCGAGCGTTACATCCCCTCCCAACAGCTCTACTTCGCTACCGTCCGCCCGGCCGATCACGCCGACATCATCGTGCACAACGACGAACCCCAGCAGCCGGCCTGGGAGACCAGGTGATACGGAGTTCGCGGACAACCGATATCGTCGGCCTATGTCCGGCCCTGGAGACGTGCCACCGGAGATCCTGAACCGGCTGCGACCGATCTGCCGGCGGCTGCCCGACACGTACGAGGAACCGGCCTGGATCGGCATCCGCTGGCGGATCCGCACGCGAACGGTCGCCCACGTCTACACGCCCGACCCGGAACGCT
Organism: Actinoplanes sp. NPDC051513; assembly: GCF_044454685.1. Lineage (NCBI taxonomy): Bacteria > Bacillati > Actinomycetota > Actinomycetes > Micromonosporales > Micromonosporaceae > Actinoplanes > Actinoplanes sp. NPDC051513. The sequence goes on along the minus strand of NZ_JBITDW010000002.1, from coordinate 468,012 downwards.
TCCCGGTCTACGCCCGATATCTGACCGCCGGCGAGGCGCCGACCGTGATGACGTTCCGGGTGCCCCTCGACGACCTGCTCGGCCTGACCGCCCGCGGCTTCCCGTTCTTCCGCGCCCCCTGGGGCCGCAACGTCGCCGCGGCCATCCTCGGTGACCACACCGACTGGACCGAGATCGCCGAACTGATCACCGACAGCTACTGCGAGATGGCCCCGAAGTTCCTCGCCGCCCGGGTCGCCCTTCCCCCGCCGAGCAGCTGATCCGCGGCGCGGCCGAGGGGACGGCAGGAGATCACGTTTGTCTCCTCACGGCAGGCCGTCCGGTCGCGATCAGCCCGAGAACCACGAAAGTCGCGCCGGCCGCGGTGAGCCACATCGGCGTAGCGCGCTCCGGGCAGCAACGCGCCCGTCACGATGTCGGTGTGCGTGTCGATGCTTACCTTGACGTACATTCCGAACCGTTATCAGCCGAACATCTGATAGACAACGTGGATGGCTTCTGAGCGGTCGACGGCCGGCGCTGTCGAGGTCAACGGTGTGCGCCTGGGCTGCCGGCTGTCCGGCGACCCGGCCGGCGTACCGGTCCTGCTGTTGCACGGCAGCGGCAGCAGCGCGACCACCTGGGACCGCTTCACCCCACGCCTGACCGCCGCCGGCTACCGCACCGTCGCCGTCGACCTGCGCGGCCACGCGACCAGCTCCCGGTCCCGCGACTACTCCCTGACCAGCCTCCGCGACGACGTCCTGGCCCTGCACGACACCCTGGAGCTGCGCGACGCCGTCCTGATCGGCCACTCGGTCGGCGGCTACGCCGCCCTCGCCGCCGCGCTCCACTCCCCCGGCCGCATCGCCCGCCTGGTCCTCGAAGACCTCGCCGCGCCCCCGCGACGGCCCGGCTCGACGACGCGCATCAACCCGTTCCAGGCCCTCGCCGCGGTGGCCGGCATCCTCACCAGCGGCCGCGACTACGAGCTGCGCGCCGTGGTCGCCCTGCTCCGCCAGCTCGCCCGCCCCGACGAGGCATGGTGGGCCCGCCTCGGCGAGGTGAGCCATCCGACCCTGATCGTCTCCGGCGGGCCGGCCAGCTGCATCCCACCCGACCGCCTGGCCGACGCGACGGCCGCGATCCCGCACGCTCGACTCGCTACGATCCCGGTGGGCCACCGCGTGCACAGCCTGGCCCCCGACGAGTTCGCCACCGAGGTCATGACGTTCCTGGCGGAGCCGATGGCCGCAACGCAGAGCCGATAGCGCAACGCAGAGCCGATAGCCGCAAACCTGAGGAGGCCGGCATGAGCAATCACGTGTATCGCCTGACCGAGGTCGTGGGCAGCAGCCCGACCAGCGTCGACGACGCGATCCGCACCGCCATCACGAAAGCCGCCCAGACCGTCCGCAATATCGAGTGGTTCGAGACCCAGGAGGTCCGCGGCCAGATCGCGGACGGCGATGTCGCCTACTTCCAGGTCCGGCTGAAGATCGGCTTCCGCGTCGACGACTGAAACTTTCTCATCGGCGTCGCCAGATCGGCCTGCTGCAGAGCCCAGCGCAGATCCTTGATGCCAAATTCACGATCCATCATTTCGTACGTCGTGACGACCTGCTCGATGGCGGCGGTGGACGGCTGCGCGTTCTCGTTGCGCCACCCGGCCTTCGCGACCAGGCGCTGCGACTCGAGCCAGACCGCGTACCCGTTGGCATTGGCCGGCGTCGCGAACGGCGCGGCCCATTCGCCGATGCGCAGCATGTCGTCGCCGAAGAACGGGAACTGATTCTTCAACGCGGTGAGCACGGCCGCGACGGGTGACGTTCGATTCGGGTTGGTCTGCCATGGATTGTCAAGCCTCAGTTCGCGGCCCGGCCCACGCGGACCACCGCTGTCGGGAACCCGACGGGCCGAGCCTTGATCCCCAGCCATGGCCGATTTGGACTATCCGTCGTTCGAGCGATGGCATCGACACCTTTCGGTGATGTGTCGAGCACGGTCCGCTCGTTAGCTTGGGCTTGACCGCACACAGCGGGCGGATGGGGCAGAACATGACGGATGACTTCTCTCCGCCGGGCGACGCGATCGAGCGGCCGCCGAACGCCGAGGTGGCGCGGCCGGACGAGCCCGACGACTTCTATGTGGCCTTGCAGCCTCTGACGCTCGAGCTCATCGCGCATCAACTGACCCGGATGAACCTGGAGTTCAACGAGCAGGGTCGCCGGCTCTTCGCCCGGTTCGCCGACTTCACGCTGCAGATCAGCGTACTGAACGACGACATTCTGAGCATCCGCGCGATGGTCAAGCAACAGTTTCCCGCGCATGCGATGGCGACCCTGGCCGGCCGCTGCAACTGGTGGAACGCGTCGGAGCTCTTCCTCAAGGCGTCGGCCTCGACGATCATGGTCGCATCCGAGTCCGGCGGTTCGCCGTCGCCGGCCGTACGGGTGCAGCTCGACTTGGATCTTCCATGTTCCATGGGCATCGCCCCGGTCCAGCTCCAGGGGCTCCTGAAGGCCGCGCTCGGCAACGTGAACGCGTTCCGGTCACGATCCCGGATCGCCGACCTGTCGGCCTTCGGATGGGGGTGACCGGTTGGGCATTCTGTCCCTTCTGGCCCGGTTGATCAACCTGATCGTCGAGAACTTCAGCCGTAACTCGCTGCGCGAGCTCGACCGCCTTCAGATCCTCTACCGGGGCATGACCGACGAGCAGCTGCGGGTGGAGTTCCGCCGGCAGGTGACCGCCGGCCGTCTGTCGTCGGGCCGGGACGTCCCGGGCCCGCGGTTCCTGATGAAGCAACGCGACACCTCCGGCCTGCACGCGCTGGCGATCGCGTCGTGCATGTTCGACCGGTATCCATGCGATCTGCCGGCCGGCTCCCGGATCTACGACGAGCAGCGCCTGGCCGCGCTGATGCTGCTCGACCAGCTGAACGTCCAGATGGACACCGGCGAGGGCAAGACGTACGCGATCGCGGTCGGCGCGGCGGCGCTGCTGGCCCGCTACCCGCAGGTCGTCATCATCACCGCCAACGCCTACCTGGCGCGGCGCGACCGCAAGCGGGTGAGCACGTTCTTCGAGGCCATGGGCATCGCCTGCAGCGGCGATCTGCCCGACGCCGGTTTCGACGGGGTCGCGTACGCCACGCTCGAAGACCTCTGCTTCGGCTACCTTCAGCGCACCTACTTCGAGGACCGGCGCACCTATCCCACGCGGGCCGCCTTCGTGGTCGACGAGATCGACTCGGTGCTGCTCGACCAGAACCTGCGCCACTCGCTGGTCCGGCACATGCGCAGCCAGGACACCATGTGGGAGGACATCGTCACGCTGGTCGCCGACTGGGGCCCCGACCAGTACACGTACAACCCGGTCCTCGACACCATCACGCTCGGCGGCGAGGCGTGGGAGCAGCTCGCCCGGCTCGGTCACGCGCTGGGCCGGCCCGCGGCCCTGCTGATGGACCTGGCCGCCGGCGTGCTCTGGGCGATGCGGGCCAAGCACGGCTCCGACTACATCGTGGTCGGCCGCGAGATCCGGCTCATCAACCGGGTGACCGGGCAGCCCTTCTCGACCGCCAGCCCCGACTCGGCCGCCCTGGAATACCTCATCCTGGGCGGCAACCCGCGGCTGGCGCTGACCCTCGCCGAGATCAACGCGCTGAGCCTGCTCTCCCGCCACCCGCACGTGGTCGGACTCTCCGGCACGGTACGCGAGGACACGCTCTACTACCTGCAGCAACTGGGCACCCTGACCGGCAACGTCCCGCCGCGGTTCCCCCGGTTCCAGACCGAGATCCGTACGCTGCTCTCCCCGTCACGGGAGAAGACCCTCGAGCACATCCTGATGCGTATCGAGGAGGAGTCGCCGCGGCCCGTGGTGATCGGCACGTGGTCGGCCGCGGAGTGCCGGGCGGTCGCCGACTGGCTGCGCCTGGCCGAGTCGATCGATCCGGCCCGGGTTTCGACGGTGGCGAGCTTCGACTCGGCCACCGACGCGGAGATCATCGAGAACGCCGGGGCGCCCGGCGCCATCACGGTGCTCAGCCAGGGCGGCAGCCGCGGCGTCGACGTCCGTTCGGCCCACCGGCCACTGTTGATCGTCATCGGCCGCGCCGTCGAGCCACGCCTGGACCGGCAGTTCCTCGGCCGCGTCGGCCGCCACGGCGAGGCGTTCGACGCCGAGTTCGTCGTGGACTCCCAATGCCCCATCTGGAACCCCCAGCTGGGCTTCGCCGCGCGCTTCTTCACCGAGGCGATGCCGCTGAACCGTACGGCCGCGCGCGGGCTGCGCTCGGGGCAGCGGGAGACCTGGCTGGGCCAGGTCAGCAAGCGCACCAACGCGAGCGTGCTGTCCCGCGCGGTCGGGCAGGCGGAGATGGAGACGGCGGCCCGGTTCCTGACGCTGCGGCGGATCGGGTCGCCGGTCGAGTTCAGCTCGCACGCCGACGAGCTCGCCGCGGAGCACTCCGGGACGCCGGCGCTGGGCGGCGGCGACGGCCGGGCGGGCCTCGGGACCGGCGACGGCCGGCCTGCCCTGACGAACGGTGGCGGCCCGCCGTCCATGATGAACGGCCAGGTCGCCCTGGGCCCCAGCCTGGTGCGGGCGCTGGAGCGCCGTCGCACGACGGACGACGTCGTCCGCGACTTCGAGGCGGCGGTCCGTGCCGCGACCACCGCGGACGGCGCCGACGGGCGGCCGGAGTACAAGCTGGAGAACATGTTTCTCGGCGACGACGCCGAGTTGCAGGCGCTCACCCGGTGGCTGCGGCGGGGCGCCGAGGGGTTCGGCGACCGTCCCGACACCCCGGCGGCCGCCCTCTTCCGGCGCCAGGCGGCGCTGGCGGCGCAGCAGCACCTGCCGATCGAGACGGTCGCGGGGTGGCGCGACCCGACCCGGATCGAGCGGGAGACGCGGCTGATGGTCAACGCCGCCTACCTCACGCAGGTGACCCACAAGCTCGAGTCGCTGTGGGTGAGCTCCACGCCGGCCACGTACTACCGCCGGGGCGCGTTCGCCGTACGGACCCTGCACGAGCTGGCGGACCTGAAGGCCCGCACCGAGGTGCTGAACAACCTGCTGATGGCCGACACCCCGACCGCGCTGGGCGAGCTGTTCTTCAGCGCCGAGCACAACATCCCCGGCGCCACGACGGACGAGCCGGAGGACGTGGCGACCGTGCCCGCCCCGGCGCCGCCGCCGGGGGCCCAGCTGGCCGACGAGCAGGTCCAGGCGCTCGTGGAGGAGTTCCTGACCGAGCGGTCGAAGGCGCCGGGCGGTCTGCCGCTGCCCCCGGACTACGCGCGCCTGCTGCTGCTGGACGTGCTGCGGCCGCTGCTGGCCCGGCCCGGGACGGTCGGCGGCAACGTCATGCGCCGCCAGGTCGACCTCATGATCGACGCGCTGGCCACCAAGGGAATGTCCTCGTCCGAGCTGCGCGCGCACCGCCGGCTGATCGCCGAGTTCGTGGACAGCCTGCACGCCAAGGGCGTGCTGTCCGAGCGGCTGCCGGCCGAGGGCCGGCTGACCGGCGCGGCGCGCCGGGTGCGCACCTTCGTCAGCACCATCCCGATGTACGGCGTGGCCGCCGTGCTGGCCTACCTCGCGGTGGCCGCGCTCGGGCTGCTGCCGACGGCGACGCCGGCCCGGAACTTCACCCTCGTCGACCGCGCCGCCGACATCTTCGGCTTCGCGACCGTGCTGTCCGACCGCCCGCTGATGGCCTACTTCGCCCTGATCGTCGTCACCCAGCTGGCGGCCCGGGCGGTCGGCATCGCGGATCCGTCCCCGCTGATCACCCGGCTGGCGCCGCTGGGCGCGCTGGTGTTCGCGTTCGTCGTGTACGGGCACGGCTTCGACAACCTCGGGACCACGCTGCTGCTGTGGCTGCTCCTGCTGCTCTGGACCAGCCCGCTGCTGCTCGTACACCGCTTCGTCATGGTCTTCGTCGGCGCCGATCTGACCGTCGTGCTGGCGGGCATCTCGGTCGCGATCTTCGCGGTGCACGCGGTGGTCGAGGGCACGGCGACGACGAACGCGATGATCCTGGTCGGATTGGTCGCCGCGCTCGCCGGCCCGGCCGTGCCCGTGTCGGTCGAGAACCGCGAGTACGTCGCCGGCAGCGTGCGGCACTCCGACGAGCGCACCCGCACCCGGGTGGCCATCGACCCCGCCGACCTCTCCGGGACGACGGCCTTCGTGGTGATCGCCCTGATCGGCCTGAGCGGCGGCTTCGCCCTCGGCGGCTTCGTGGTTCTCCAGCTGCTGGCCGTGCTCGTGATCGTCAACCGGCGACTCTCGGTCGACCGGATCGAGGGGATGATGGGCAAGCTCCGGGTGGGTAGCCCGCTGACCCACGAGCAGCTGCGCGGTCATCTGCTACGCACCCAGATCCGCACGGTCGCCGTCGCCGCCGTGATCCTCGGCCTGGCCCTCTGGCCCGTGGTGGCCGCGGGCGGCGCGTCCACCGTCACCCTCCTGCTCGATCAGTGGGCCGGCGTCGTGCTTGCCACCGGCTTCCTGGCCTGTGGCAACGCGTTCAGCGTCGGCGGCCGGGTCGCGCTGCTGCGGGACACCGGCGAGGACGACTCCGGCGCCCGCCCGTTCCGCAGCCTGATCCAGTCGTGGAAGCGGACACGGCTCAACTGGGTCTGGCGGGTGGCCGTGATCGTCATCGTGCTGATCCGGCCGCTCGAGTGGCTGGCCGAGGCGACCGACCTCATCGACGCGGCCAAGGCGGTGTGGGGGTTCGTGACCGGGATCTTCACCTAGCCGGGATCTTCACCTGGCGCCGGGCCGGATCTCAGGGGGCGCCTCAGCCGGTGAAGCTGCCGCTGCGGGCGCGTTCGGCCTCCATCAGAGCGATCTCCTGTGTTCCGGAGAGCACCACGTCGCTGTCCGGCTCGAAGTCGAGGCCGAGGCCGCGCCCTCCGTAGTCGACCGCGTTGAGCATGACCTTGATCGCGTTGATCCGGGCGCGTTGCTTGTCGCCGGAACGGACGATCACCCACGGGGCGCTGTCGGTGTCCGTTCTCTTGATCATTTCGTACTTGCGGGTGGTGAACTCGTCCCAGCGATCCTGCGCCTGCATGTCGATCTCGCTGAACTTCCACTGCCGCAGCGGATCGTCGAGCCGGCGTGCGAACCGCCGGCGCTGTTCCTCCTTGGTCACGCTGAAGTAGAGCTTGACCAGGATGGTGCCCTGACGCACGAGATCCTTCTCGAACCCGGTGACGCCGAGCATGAAGTGCTGGTACTCCTCCTCGGTGCAGAAGCCGAACACCGGTTCGACCATCGCGCGGTTGTACCAGCTCCGGTCGAACAACACGATCTCCCCGCCGGCCGGCAGTTGCGCGACAAACCGCTGGAAGTACCACTCCGAGCGCTGGTCCTCGGTGGGCTTGCCGAGCGCGACCACCCGGTAGTGCTTCTCGTTCATGTACCGGGTGGCGCGCCGGATGGTTCCGCCCTTGCCGGCCGCGTCGCGTCCCTCGAACAGCACGATCATCCGCATCCGATGGCGCTCGAGGTGCTTCTGCAGCTTGAGGAGCTCCACCTGCCAGGGACGTAGCTGCTTCTCGGCCCGCAGCTTACGACCGACCCTCCGGTGGTCGTGCTTGAGCGCCTCGAGCTCTCGCCGGGCTGCCTGATACGCCTCGACGAGGTCCGGCATCGACGTCGCCGCCGTCACCGGCCGAGGCTCGGGCGCCCGGCCGTTCGTGGCGGCTGGCGACGGAAGTCCTACCAGCGACATGGGCGCCTCCCTCGTTGCTTAGGGCGCTCCGACACCACCCTGCCCGGACGGCGCATCGTCGTCGTCATCCGCTACGGGGGATCCCGGGTGGTTACTCGATCGAGGGATTTGCGGTCTGCCGCGGCCGTCGATGCTCGTCACGCCGTACGATGCCCCGGAAGCATCGAGAGGTCGGGCCCCCCAGCATGATCAGCAAGGTGACCGGCGCAACGCTCGTCCACGAAGCCCTCATCTACGACGACGACGAAGGGTTCGTCTCGGCCGTCACGCCCTTCCTCGCCGAGGGTATTCGCGACGGCGACGCCGTGGTCGCGGCCGTCACCGGGCACAACATCGACCTGCTCCGGCAAGGCCTCGGCGACGACGCAGGCCAGGTCACGTTTGTCGACCGCGACATCTGGTACGTGCGACCCGCATCGACCATCGCCGGATGGGCTGACCTGCTCAGCTCCGCGCGGGCGCAAGGTCACCGGGCGGTCCGCATCGTCGGCGAGGTCGCCTTCGGCACCCCCGCCAGACGCGACAGCTGGATCCGGTACGAGTCGGCGCTCAACGACGTCTTCGCCGCGGCGCCCGCCTGGGTAATCTGCCCGTACGACACCCGCCGCCTGCCCGAGAAGGTCATTTCCAGCGCCCGGCGCACCCATCCGGTCGTGCGCGCCGACGGGCGCGAGCCGTCCCGGATGTACCAGCGACCCCGCCGGCTGCTGCGCGCCATCGCCGAGCCGGTGCCGCCGATCAGGAGGGACCCGCTGGCCGTGGTGAGCCTGGACGTCCCCAGGAGCGCGCGCCGTGCCCGCTATGTGGTCCAGGCGGTGGCCGAGGGCCTCGGCTGGCAAGGGCCGGCGATCGACGATCTGTTGCTGGTGGTCCATGAGATCGCCGTCAACAGCATCGTCCACGGCCGCGGTGATCGAGAGCTCCGGGTCTGGATCGAAGACACCACGATCACCTGCGAGGTCATCGACCACGGTGACGGGTTCAGCGACCCACTCGCCGGATACCGCCCACCGGCGCCGCCCGGACACGACGGCATGGGCCTCTGGATTGCCAAGCAGCTCAGCGACTGGCTCGCCATCGACCACCGCGACGGCACGACCCGGGTGAGGTTCTGCCTCAGCCGCTGACACTCGCAGGTCGCCTCATGCGCGGCGGATGAGGTCGTGCCCGGGATAGAACGGGACGCTGGACCGATGTCCAGCGCCGCTACAGGAAGGCCGTCGAGCGCCCTGCGACGGGTGCTCGTTCCGCTCGCCCTCGCCCAGTTCATCTGCAGCTTCGCCGGCTCGAACATGAACGTGATGATCAACGACATCAGCGAGGACCTGAACACCACGGTCCAGGGCGTACAGGTCGCGATCACGCTCTTCCTGCTCGTCATGGCGGCGCTGATGATCCCCGCCGGCAAGCTGACCGATCGCTACGGCCGCAAGCGATGCCTCAACGTAGGCCTCGCCGTGTACGGCCTCGGAGCGCTGCTGAGCGCGGTCGCTCCCGGCCTGCCGCTGCTCATCATCGGCAACTCGATCCTCGAGGGTGTCGGCACGGCGCTGCTGATCCCGCCCGTCTACATCCTCACGACGATGCTGTTCAGCAACCTCGCCTCACGGGCCCGCGCGTTCGGCACGATCAACGGGATGGGCGGGATCGGCGCGGCCACCGGCCCGCTGATCGGCGGGCTCATCGCCACGGCGATCAGCTGGCGCGCCGCCTTCGGCTTTCAGATATTGGTCATCCTGGTGATCATCGTGCTGAGCCGGCGTTACGTCCGCGACCCGGTCCCGCCGGACCCGGCCCGGCCGTTCGACGCCGTCGGAGCAGTCCTGTCCGCGGTGGGGCTCGTCCTCGTCGTACTCGGCATCCTGGCCGCCGACAACAACATCTGGTTGATGACCGGGCTGCTCGTCGCCGGCATTCTCGTCCTGGCGTGGTTCTTCTCTTGGGTGCGCGCCCGGGAGCGCGCGGGCAAGGAAGCGCTGCTGTCGACGGCGCTGTTTCACAACCGCACCTCCAACCTCGGTCTGATCACGCAGAACGTCCAGTGGCTCGTGCTCATGGGGATCTCGTTCGTCGTCTCGGCCTTCCTGCAGGTTGTGCGCGGCTACAACGCGATACAGACCGGCCTGATCCTCACAGCCTCGACGGTCGGCCTGCTGCTGTCGTCGCTCGCCGCCGAGCGCCTCGCGCGGCGGTACGCGCAGCGCACCCTCATCCTGGCCGGGTTCATCCTCACGATCGTCGGCATCGTCCTGTTCCTCGCCCTGGTCGGCCTCTCGTCGGGCGTGTGGGCCTTCCTGCCCGGGCTCTTCCTGATCGGGCTGGGGATCGGGGCCATGCTCACTCCGTCGGTGAACATCGTGCAGTCCAGCTTCCCCGACCATCTTCAGGGCGAGATCTCGGGTCTGTCCCGCAGCGTGTCCAATCTCGGGTCGTCCCTCGGCGCCGCCATCGCCGGCACCATCCTCGTCGCCGAGCTCACGAGGACGCCGCAACGCTCGTACGCGCTGGCGTTGATCGTCCTGGCGGTGATCGGCGTCGGAGGACTGGTGGCCACGGCGAAACTTCCTGCCGCGCCGGCCCCGCCGGCCGCCCCGAGCCCACCGGGCGGCGTGAGTGCCCCGGATCTTCAGGAGACATAGATCCGGCGAAGTTTGGAGGAGAAGCATCAGAGAACACCTGGCACGGATCGGCAAGGGGCGCGGAGCGGGCTTGCTGTCCCGGGCCGAGTCGTCGCTGCCGGTTCGCAGCCTGCTCCGCTTCCAGGCCGTCAATGGTCGCGACCGCGCTCTGGTGCTGGGCGGGCAGGCCTTCACGACCATCATTCCGCTGCTCATCGTGGTGGCCGCGGCAGCGCCTCGGAGCGACCCGACCGCGCTCGCCGACCTGATGGCCGACCGGTTCCATGTCGGCGGTTCCGCGGCGGAGTCCATCCGGGTCCTGTTCGAGCGGCCGCCCGGCGCCACCGGGGCGTTCACCATCGCGGGCATGGTGGTCCTGCTGTTCTCCCTGCTGAGCCTGACCCGGTCCCTTCAACGAACGTACGAGGCCGCGTGGCAGCTGCCGGCGATGGGAGTGCGGGGCACCCTCAACGGGGCGGCCGCGATCGGCCTGCTGATCACCTCGCTCATCGTGCTGTCGCTGCTGGTCGGTCTCCTCCGGCACGTGCCGGCGGGCGGCGTGTTCGCCTTCGTGATGCGCGTCGTCGTGTCGACCGTGGTCTGGCTCCTGCTGCAGAGCCTCCTGCTCTCCCGCCGTGTCCCGCTCCGGCGACTGCTCGCGGGCGCCGTCGTCGCCGGTGCGGGCAGCGCGGTGTTGAGTGTGTACTCGGCGCTGTGGATGCCGCGTCTGATCGAGAGCAACGCCGGGCGCTACGGCGTCATCGGTATCACGTTCGCCTTGTTGACCTGGTTGATCGTCGTCGGCTTCTGCCTCGTGGTGGTTGCCGTGATCAGCGCCGAGCTCGGCGGCGCCACCAGGCCGAAGCCCGGCAGCTGAGACGGTGGATCACTCGCGTTCCCGAAGCCACGCGGCTCATGCGGTGAGGGTGAGGTGGCTCGCACAGCCTGAGCCATAGCGTGGAGGATCCGCAGCGGCAGATCTTCGCGGTCCAGGTCGCAGTCCGGTGGCCATCGTCCTGGTGATCGCTGTCGGTCTGATCGGCCTGTTCGGGGCCGGTTTCCTCCTGTTCCGGATGCGGCGGCGGCGCGAACGGCTCATGCCCAGCGGGTGATGTGCGGGCCGTCCCGTCGGCGCAGCGTGTTGGGATGACCAGCCCGGAACAGATCACGAAGCCCGGTAGAACCGCGTATCTGAGCCCGGCCGAACGGGCCCGGTCGGGCAAAGAAGCTCGCCGGACCGCGCCCCTGGACTCGCACGCGGAGCTCCCGCTTGCCGGTAAGCGGGATCCGGTCACCGCCATGACGGCCGACGACGCGGCCCGGGTGCCGGAGCTGGTCCCGATCCGCTACGGGCGAATGCTGGTCTCCCCGTTCACGTTCTATCGCGGCGCGGCGGGGGTGATGGCCGCCGATCTTGCGTCGACGCCGGTGTCCGGCTTCCGGGCACAGACCTGCGGGGATGCCCATCTGTCGAACTTCGGTTTCTTCGCGTCGGCCGAGCGGGCGCTGGTGTTCGACATCAACGACTTCGACGAGACGCTTCCGGGCCCATGGGAGTGGGACGTCAAGCGGCTGGCCGCGAGTCTCGCGGTGGCCAGCCGCCAGAACGCGCACACCGTCAAACAGAGCCGCCGCGCGGTGATCTCCGCCGCCGCGACCTATCGCACGGCGATGCGCACCTTCGCGAAACAGACCAACCTCCAGGTCTGGTACGCGCAACTCGACGTGGAGCCCATGCTCGACCGCCTGAGCTCGACGCTGAATCCCGAGCAGATCAAGAGCACGAAAACGATGATCGACAAGGCGCGGACCCGCGACAGCGCGCAGGCCCTGGCCAAGCTCTCCGCCGTCGTCGACGGCGAACGCCGCATCGTCGCCACGCCGCCCATCGTGGTGCCCGTCGAGGATCTGCTGCCGGGCGCGTCCGCGGACCAGCTCTTCGACGCCATGCAGGAACTGCTCGAGGGCTACAGCCGGTCGTTGTCACCCGAACGCCGGCATCTGCTGCGGCAGTACCGACTCGTACACATGGCTCGCAAGGTTGTGGGTGTGGGCAGCGTCGGGACCCGGTCCTGGGTGCTGCTGATGATCGGCCGCGACGACAGCGATCCGCTGTTCCTGCAGGCCAAGGAGGCAGGGGCGTCGGTGTTGGAGGAGTACGTCGGCACGAGCGAGTTCGAGCACCACGGCGAACGGGTGGTCGTCGGGCAGCGCACGATGCAGGCCAGCGGGGACATCTTCCTCGGCACCCGGCAGGTCCACGGCATCGACGGCAAGGACCGCGACTTCTACGTGCGGCAGCTGCGTGACTGGAAGGGATCGGTGGAGATCGAGGGGATCCGGGCGAGCGGCCTGACCGCGTACGCGTCGATCTGCGGCTGGACGCTGGCCCGGGCGCACGCACGGTCGGGGGACCGGATCGCGATCGCGTCCTACCTTGGCTCGAGCGACCGCTTCGACAATGCCGTCGCCGACTTCGCCGAGGCGTACGCGGATCTCAATGAGGAAGACTTCCGGCTGCTGAAGAGGGCCGTCCAGGACGGCCTGATCGAGGTGCAGGAGGGAATCTGACCCCACTCGGGTGGTGCGCGCGGGCGGCCCGGAGGTCGTCGGGCGGATGGCGACCAGGTCAGGTGCGGTATTCGGCTCGAGATGGGACGTCGGCGTTTCCGGCGAGTTCCAGAGCCAGTACCGCGCTGATAGGCATGATCAATGGCGGTAAGCTTGAGAGCCATCCACGCTCAGCCCTGGTGGGCGGGGGCCGGCCAGACCGGTTGCAGCACGTGCCAGTCGTGTGGATGCCGGCGGACGGCGCCCGTGAAGACGTCGGCCAGCTCCTGCGTCATCGCCTCCACCCGGGCCCGGGTGGCGCCGTCACGGCCCGGGACGATCTCCGGGTGGATCCGGATCCGCAGCCGCGGACCGTCGTACCAGAGCGATGCGGGCAGCAGCGCGGCCCCGGTGCGCAGCGCCAGCTGCGCGGGCCCGGCCGGGAACGTCGTCGGCGCGCCGCAGAACCGCACGCCGATGCCGGCCGCGGACGTGTCCCGGTCAGCGACCAGGCACACCACCTCGCCGGCACGCAGCCGCCGGGTTAGCGTGGTGACCGTCCGCCGGGTCTCGTCGGCGGGGAGCACCTCGATGCCGAGCGCCGCACGGTGGCTCACGAACCGCTGGTAGAGCCGCTCCGGGCGCAGGCGTTGCGCGACCGTGGTGAACCGGTGCCCGCTCAGCACCAGCGCGGCTCCGGCCAGGTCCCAGTTGCCGCTGTGCGGCAGCGCCAGCACCACTCCGCGGCCGGCGTCACGGGCGGCGGCCACCCGGTCCAGCGACTCGAAGACCACGGCGTCGCGGATCCGGTCCCGGCTCCATCCGGCGAGCCCGAAGAACTCCCGCCAATAACGCAGATAGGAGTGCACGCCCCGAGCGGCCGCGGCGGTCACGGCGGGACTGTCCGCGGCCTGGCCGAGCACCTGGGCCAGGTTGACCCGCAGCTGGCGCACCCCGCCCACGCCGGACCAGCGCATCACGGCGGCGACAGAGTCGAAGACGAGCTCGGCGACCGGTCCCGGCAACCGCGGCGTGACCCGCCAGGCAAGGCCGTAGAGCCGGCTGGCCAGGTCCTCTCCCACGCCGGGATGGTAACGGTCGCCGGCCGGGTCCGGTGGTGGTGGGTCCATCGAAGGTACCGTTGCGGCATGAGCCAAACCGAGACCGCCATCCTGGCCGGCGGCTGCTTCTGGGGTATGCAGCAACTCATCCGCCGGCGTCCCGGCGTGATCAGCACGCGGGTCGGCTACAGCGGCGGCGACGTGCCGAACGCCACCTACTACAACCACGGCACCCACGCCGAGGCCATCGAGATCGTCTTCGACCCCGCGGTCACCTCGTTCCGCGAGATCCTCGAGTTCTTCTTCCAGATCCACGACCCGACCACGATGAACCGGCAGGGCAACGACGTCGGCCTCAGCTACCGGTCGGCCATCTTCTACACCAGCGACGAGCAGAAACTGGTCGCCGAAGACACCATCGCCGACGTCGAGGCCTCCGGCCTCTGGCCCGGCAAGGTGGTCACCGCGGTCGAGCCGGCCGGCCCGTTCTGGGAGGCCGAGCCCGAGCACCAGGACTACCTGGAACGCCTCCCCGACGGCTACACCTGCCACTTCCCCCGCCCCGGCTGGGTCCTCCCGAAGCGGAACGCCACCCCGGCGTAACCGAGCGCCCCGCGCACGCCCAGACCTGGAACAACATGTCCTCGGCCACCCAGGCGGCGGGCAACCTGGTCCAGTTCACTCGCGACATCGTCCGCGACCTGATCTGCGATCTGGTGGCCCGCGTGATCGTCTGGGCCGCCGAGGCGCTCGCGATCGTGACCATCCCGGTGGTCACGGCGCAGATCATCTCCGCGGTCGCGAAATGGGCGGGCAGGATCTTCGGCTACACCGGCGCGCTGATCAGTAGCCTGGAGAACCTGACGGGGCTGCTCGAGGGCTGACCTACTCCACAGTGAGCAGGCCGTTCGTGAGCGCCGCCGCCGTGAGGTGGCGGTAGCCGACCGAGTCGAACGCCACCACCAGCTCGTGGTCGTCGCGGCTGAGCAGCGTGCCGGGGCCCCACAGCCGGTGCCGCACGCGCTCGCCGGTCCCCTCCCGCGAGCCGGCGGTGGCGGCCGGCGCGTGGTCGTCGTTGTCGCACGACTTGCAGGGTGGGTCGTACTGCTCGCCGAAGTAGCCGAGCAGCTCGGCCCGCCGGCAGTGCACGCTCTCCGCGTACCCCCGGGCCGCCTCGATGCGTGAGCGCAGGATCGCCTGCCTCCGGTTGCCCGCGGCCGTGACCTGCTTGAAAGCGTCGCCCATCGAGGCCGCCAGCACCGCGTCGTTGCCGTCGGGGCGCACCAGGGCCAGCTCGAGCAGCTCGTCGACCACCCGGGCGACCGCGGACCGGCCCACGCCGGTGGTCTCGGCCAGTTCCTTCACGGTGATCCGGCCGGTCGCGGCCTCGATCGCGTCGACGACCTTGTGCACGGCGGCGTCGCCCATCTTCGAGCGGGCCGCGAGCAGGCGCGGGATGCGTACGGTCCGGGGGTCGTAGACCAGCACGGCGGCCGCTGGGGCGCCGTCGCGGCCGGCCCGGCCGATCTCCTGGTAGTACTCGTCGAGGCTGCCCGGCACCCCGGCGTGCACGACCGTGCGCACGTCGGGCTTGTCGATGCCCATGCCGAACGCGCTGGTCGCCACCACCACGTCGAGCTTGCCGGCGAAGAACGCGTCCTGGATCTCGGCGCGGCGGGCGGCCGGCAACCCGGCGTGGTAGGGCTCGGCCTTGTACGCGTCGAGGCGCAGCCGCTTGGCCAGGCTCTCGCAGCGGGCGTGACTCAGCGCGTACACGAGGGCCGGCCCGTCATGGGCGAGCACCACTTCCACCGTACGATCGTCGATCGCTTGATCTTCGGGAAGGTCGTGCCGTGCGCGGCGCACCGAGAGCGAGATGTTCGGACGGTCGAAGTCGGCCACGATGACCTGCGGGTCGCGCATCCGCAGCTGGCGGGTGATGTCGGCCTGCACCGGCGGCGCGGCGGTCGCGGTCAGCGCCAGCACCGGCGGCCGGCCGGCCGTCTCGACCACGTCGGCAAGCCGCAGGTACTCGGGCCGGAAGTCGTGGCCCCACTCGCTGACCAGGTGCGCCTCGTCGACGGCGACCAGCGTGATCGGCCGCGGGCTGCCGGCGATCGCGGCCATCGTCTCGGCGTTGGCCAGCTGTTCCGGCCCGAGCATCACGAAGTCGACCCGGCCGCCGGCCAGCGCGCCGAGAGCCGCCTGCCGGTCGGCGTGGTGCTGCGACGAGTTGAGCATCACCGCCCGCACCTTGCCGTGCGCGGTCATCGACCGGAGCTGGTCGCGCTGCAACGCGATCAGCGGCGACACGACCACGGTCAGGCCGCCGAGCGCGAGCCCGCCGACCTGGTAGATCGCGCTCTTGCCGCTGCCGGTGGGCAGCACGGCGAGGGTGTCGCCGTGGGTGGTGAGCGCGGCGAGCGCGCGGCGCTGCGCCGGCCGCAGGCTGATGCCGAGCACGTCGGCGGCGATTCGCTCCAGCTGATCCATCCCGCCGGATGCTACTCGCGCGCGCCGTCCGGATGCCGGTGACGGCGGCCACCCGCGCGGGACGGCTCGTCAACCACCACGGTGTCGGGCCGGGCGTCGAAGCTGCGCATCATGGCGGTCGAGATGTTGCGCGGGGCCCGACCACATCGCTATCCGCGTCGTCATGCCCACGATGATCACCCAGTCACGAACTCCTTCGCCAGGCCCGCCGTGTCGCCGGCGGTCACCACCGAGGCGGCGGCCGGCCTCGGGTAGAGGCAGCCGCCGGCCGTGCCCAGCGCCCGCAGGCCGTTGAGGTCGCCGGCGCCCCACGCGGCCGTCTTGCGGGTGATGCTCGGTACATGATCTCGGCCGGGTCGTCGACCTTCGGGTGGTCCAGGCCGACGGCGTGGCCGATCTCGTGCATCAGCAGCTGGCGACCGCGCCCTGCACGTCGGCGAGGGCGCCCTTGGTGGAACGGTCCAGGTTGACCCGGTAACGGACGGCCTGGCACGGATTCCAGCGGGCGATCGGCTCGGACGCGTTCGAGGAGCGGCTGAGGAACGCGTACGCCTGGGGATTGCCCTTCGCCGTGGCATTCGCCGGGGTGGCGGCGGGCGCGAGAACGAGGACCGCCGCGAGCACGGACGGCCAGACCCGGGTTTTGATCGCCATGGGAGGCCCTATCGCCCACCGGGGATCGGGCCATGAGACGAGTCGGGGTTGCGATTCGGGAGCGGGCCGCGTGGTGCGGTGCTCCTAGGCTGGCCGGGTGCGGATCCGGCTGCTCGGCGGATTTGGTGTGGACCGGGACGGGACGCCCGTTCAGGCCCGCGAGTGGCGGCTGCGCAAGGCACGGACCCTGGTGAAGCTGCTGGCGCTGGCGCCGGAGCAGCGGATGCACCGGGATGTGCTGCTGGAGACGCTGTGGCCGGACAAGGACGCCTCGTCGGCGGTCAACAATCTGCACCAGGCGCTGCATGTGGCGCGGCGGGTGCTGGCGGGCGACGGCGACCCGGGCGAGCTGCTGAAACTGCGCGACGACGTCGTGGCGCTGCACGCGGGCGCGCTGGTGGACGTCGACGTGCTGCGGTTCGAGCGGCTGGCCGTGACCGATCCGCGGGCGGCGGTGGCGGCGTACACCGGTGATCTGCTGCCGGAGGACCGGTTCGAGGACTGGGCGGCGCGGCGGCGGGAGGAACTGCGCCACACGTACGCCGAGCTGCTTGTCGATCTGGGGGAGATGGAGCGGGCGCTCGCCGTCGACCCCCTGCACGAGCCGGCCGTTCGCGGGCTGATGCGGCAGCTCGCCGCCGACGGCCGGAGATCGTCGGCGCTCGCCCGTTATGAGAAGCTTCGCGATGATTTGGGGTCGGAGTACGGAACGGACCCCGACAACGAGACTCGCGATCTGTTCCGCGAGCTGCTTGCGGGGGACAAACCGGAAAACACCAATCTGAGCGCGCCGCTGACCAGCTTTGTCGGGCGGGAGCGGGAGATCGGGGAGGTGCACCGGCTGCTCGGCCGGGGCGGACTGCTCACGCTGACCGGCGTGGGCGGGGCCGGCAAGACGCGGCTGGCCGAGGAAGCCGCCCGGCGACAGATCTCGAAATATCGCGATGGCGTGTGGTTCGCGGAGCTCGCCCGCGTTGCCGAACCCCGGCTCGTTCCGGACACGGTCGCCGCGGCGCTCGGCCTCGACCCGGCGGTCGGCGAGAATCCGCTGCGGACGCTGGTCAGGCGGCTGCGCGACCGGAGCATGCTGCTCGTGCTCGACAACTGCGAGCACCTGCTCACCGCGTGCGCCGAGCTCACCGTGGCGGTCCGCCGGTCGTGTCCGGGGGTCACCCTGCTCGCCACCAGCCGGGAGCCGCTGCACGTCCCGGGCGAGGTCACGTTCCGCGTGCCGTCGCTGGAGGTGCCCGACGGCTCCGCCCAGCACACGGCGGCGGTGCGGCTCTTCGTCGAGCGTGCTCACGACGTACGCGCGGATTTTGTGGTGAATGCGGCGAATGCCGCCGATGTCGCCGAGATCTGCCGGCGCCTCGACGGCATCCCGCTCGCGCTCGAGCTCGCCGCCGCCCGGATGTCCCACCTGGAGCCCGCCGAGATCGCCGAGCGGCTGACCGGCGCGCTCTCCCTGCTGCGCCGCCAGGGCGCCGAGGTCACCCGGCACGCCACGCTGCGCGCCGCGCTCGAGTGGAGTCACGACCTGTTGAACCCCGACGAGCAGGCCCTGCTGCGGCGGCTGGCCGTCTTCGCCGGCAGCTTCTCGCTCACCGCGGCCGAGCAGATCGGCGCCGACGAGAACGTCCTCGGCCGGCTCGTCGACAAGTCGCTGGTGCAGGTGGAGCGGGCCGGCGACCGCTCCCGCTACCGGCTGCTCGAGACGATCCGGCAGCTCGCGCGGGAACGGCTGGTCGCGGCGGGCGAGACGGCGGAGTTCGAGGCGGCGCACTGCCGGTACTTCACCCGGCTCGCGGTCGACAACGACCCGGATCGCAGCGTCTCCGGCATCGTGGTCGAACGGCCACAACTGCTCGACATCGACCATGACAACCTGCGCGCGGCGCTCGGCTGGGCGGTGCGGCACGACCCCGAGCAGGCGCTGCTGCTCGGGGTGAGCCTGTGGCGGTACTGGCTCGCGCGCGGCCATTTCGTCGAGGGGGCGGCCTGGCTGCAGCGCATCCGCGACGTGGCCGAGACGCCGTCGCCGATGCGGGCGCGCGCCTCGTTCGCCCTCGCGATCCTGGAGGCCCGCAAGGGGCTCGGTGGCCGGATCCGCTCGCTGGCCGATGCCGCCGTCGCCGACGACGCACAGTCGGAGGATGCCCGGCTGATGCGCGGCTTCCTTCTGCTGGGTGTGGCCGACCTCGACGAGGTGGAAGAGGTCACGAGAAATACGGATAATCCGACGGCTCGGTGGCTCGCCGCGCTGACCGCGCTCTTTCGCGAGGACGTGCCGACTGCCCGTCGGCGCTTCGCCGTCGTCCTGCGCGAGCTGGAGACCCTGAATTCGGATAAATCCATATTTTTGCCAGCGGTGACCCTGTGCGTGCCCCTCGTTCCGCTCGGCGCGGGAACGGTACCGGTCTTCGAGGAATCCTGGCTGCTGGGCCGCCGTGTCGGGGCGGTGCAAGGTCACGCGTACGCGCTCTCCGCTCTCGCCTATGCCCACCGCCTGGCGGGAGATCTTCCCGCGGCCCTCGACCACACGGAGCGATCGGTCGAGGAGTTCGCTCGCATCGACGACGCGGCCGGCCTCGCCCACGCGCTCAACCATCTGGGCTGCGTCGAGCGGGACGCCCGCCGGTTCGACGCCGCCGACAAGCACCTGCGCGAGGCCCTGCGCCTGCGCGAACAGCTCGGCGACCGGCGCGCCGAGAACCTCAGCCTCGCCAACCTGGGCCTGCTCGCGGCGGCCGCCGGCGACGCCGCCGAGGGACGACGCCTGGCCCGCCGGGCGCTCGACCGCGGCGAGGCCGTCGACGACGGCCCCGGAACCGGCGGCGCCCTGCTCAACCTGGCCGTGGTCGAGCTGTTCGCCGGCGACCGCGACCGGGCCCGGACCCTCATCGACCAGGCGACCCGGTCCTTCGAGGACCAGGGCTACCTGCGGATGGAGGCGTGGGCGCGGCTGCTCGCCGCCGAGCTCGGCTCTTCCGAGGCGCACGCGGCCAAGGCGCAGGAGATCTTCCGCCGCCTGGGCTGCCGGATCGGCCTCCCCCGCGCCTTAAAAATCCGCTAAGCCGTTGCGAAGGCCGGCTTCGTAGCGTCGGATCACATGAACACGATTGGCGAAGCCACGCTCGGCGAGCTGGCACAATCCCTGCGCGGCGACCTGGTCCGCCCCGGCGACGAGGCCTACGACGAGGCCCGATCCATCTGGAACGGCGCCCACGACAAGCGCCCCGGCCTGATCGTCCGCTGCCACGGCGTGGCCGACGTCCTCAAGACCGTCGAGTTCGCCCGCAGCGAGGGCCTCCCCCTCGCCGTACGCGGCGGCGGCCACAGCATTCCCGGCTTCTCCACCGTCGACAACGGCGTCGTGCTCGACCTGAGCCCGATGAACGGCGTCCGCGTCGACCCCGGCCGGCGCACCGTCACGGCGCAGGCGGGCGCCCTGTGGCGTGACGTCGACGCCGAGACCCAGGCGTTCGGCCTGGCGGTCACCGGCGGCCTGGTCTCCAGCACCGGCATCGCCGGTTTCACCCTGGGCGGCGGCATCGGCTGGCTGGTCCGCCGCTGCGGCCTGACCTGCGACAACCTCATCGCCGCCGACATCGTCACCGCCGACGGCCAGTACCTGCGCGTCAGCGAGGACGAGCGCCCCGAACTGCTCTGGGCGCTGCGCGGCGGCGGCGGCAACTTCGGCGTGGTCACGTCGTTCGAATTCCGCCTGCACGAGGTCGGCCCCACGGTCTTCGCCGGCCTCGTCTTCTATCCCGGCGAGCACGCCGAGCAGATCCTGCGCACTTTCCCGCGGCAGGCGCCCGACGAGCTTTCGGTGGTCATCAACATGACCACCGCCCCGCCGGCGCCCTTCCTGCCCGAGGAGGTCCACGGCAAGCCGATCGTGGCGGTCGTGGGAATGTGGTCCGGTCATCCCGAGGACGGCGACGCCGCGACGCGTCCTTTCCGCACCCTCGCGCCGGTCATCACCGACCTTTTCTCGCCGATGCCCTACACCGCGATGCAGACCCTTCTCGACCCGCTCTATCCGAGGGGAATGTGGAACTATTTCCGCTCCGCCTTCTTCGACAACCTGGACGACGCCGCCGATTCGCTGATCCCGAAGTTCGCGGCCGTCCCGAACCCGGTTTCCGAGCTGCACATCCACCACCTGGGCGGCGCGATGTCCCGGATTCCGGAGGACGCGACCGCTTTCGCCGCACGCAACCGCGATTATCTGCTCAACGTGGTGGCCCGATCCGCCGACGCCGATGGCTATCCCGCGGCGGTCTCCTGGGCGCGTGCGGCCACCGATTCCCTGAACACGGATGCCTCGACCTACGTCAATTTCACCGGCGAGGCCTCCGAGGACCGGGTCCGCGCCTCCTATCCGAAGGCGACCTACGACCGCCTGGTCTCGGTGAAGGAAAGCTACGACCCGTCCAACCTTTTCCAGCTCAACCAGAACATCAAAACCAGTTAGGGGTACGACGAACGCACCGCACCGGGGGGGTGTGGTGCGTTCGCTCTTTGTGGGCGCTTCAGCGCTTTCTGCGGGATGTCGCGACCAGGATGGCTCCGGTCAAGGCCAGCGCGGCCACGCCGACAATTGGCAGGGATTTCCGGACCGCCGGTTCCTGGGCCGCCCTCTTCTTGAGAACGAACACCTGTTCCCGGGCCGGAGCGAGCCGGTCGGCGGCGATGTGCCGCGCGTCGTCCAGCTTCTCCTTCGCCTTTCCAGCCGCGTCCGACGCGGCCCCCTTGGCGCGCGCCTTCACGTCGGTCTTGGCGGCCAGCGCCTCGACGGTCTCTCCCAGATCGGCGCGGGTCTGCTCGATCTCCGCCCGCAACTGCTGCGGATCCTGCGCGGTGCTCATGTGTGCCGTCCTTCCCGTGCCGCGGTCCTGACCGTGCGCACGTCCGCCTCGACACTCTCGATCGCGTTCTCCGGCAGCGGCGGCGACGACTCGCGCAGCTTGATGCGCCCGATCAGCGCGGCCACGCCGGCGGCGGCGAAGATCACCACCATGACGACGAGAACGGCCAGCCACAGTGGCCAGGCCAGGTCCAGAAGGACCACCGCGAGGGTCAGCAGCAGCCCGAGCCCGTAAAGCGCGAGCACCGCGGCCGCGCCGAACAGCCCACCGCCGATTCCGGCGCGCTTGCCCTTCTCGGTGAGCTCCGACTTCGCCAGCGCCAGCTCGTCGCGGACCAGTGTCGAGATCTGCGCGGCCGCCTGATTCACCAGGTCCGCGGTCGACTTCCCGTCGTGCCGATTGCCGGCCGATGCGGTTGTGGTCACCGTGTTCACCTCCTTGCTCCTGCCCTTGTGGTGCCCACCGCCCCGGCGACCAAACGCAACGACGCCTCCACCGCCTCCGCCCGGGCTGATGCGACCGCGTGTCAGCTTTTCGTGCTGAGCCATCTCAGGCTGGGGCGGCCGCCGGGGTGGCCGACCGTCAGGGCCGCGGCGGCGACCGCGTAGCGGGCGGCCTCCGGCGGCGCGGCGCCACGCAGTAGGGCGACCGTCAGCGCGGCGGTCAGCGCGTCGCCGGCCCCGGTCGTGTCGACCACCGGCGCGTCACCCAGCGGCAGGAACAGGTGCCCCTCCCGCCACACGAACAGGTTCCCGCCGGTCATGCCGAGCGCGTGCAGGCCCGGGCCGGCGTTCAGCACCTTCTCGGCCGCCACCCGCACCTGATACTCGTCGTCCGGCGGCACACCGGTCAGCAGGTGGGTCTCCCGCTCGTCGGCGCGCAGCACATCGGCGACCGCCAGCAGGTCCTCGCGATCCTCCTCGGCCGGGACGCCGTCGAGCACCACGAGGGCTTCCGCCTCCCGGGCACGACGCGCAGCGGCGAGCGCGGCCCGCGGCGGCTGCTGGAGCTGAACCAGGACGGCCACCGCGCCGGCGAACAAGGCGTCCGCTTTCTCGATGTCGGCCGGCGTCAGCAGCGTCGAAGGCGGCAGGTGCTGCAGGTAGCGCCAGCCGCCGCCGGCCTCGAGCGCCTCCACGATCAGCCCGGTCGGCTCCCCGCCGCGGCGGGCCACGCCGCTCACGTCGATCCCGTCCCGGGCGGCCTGCGCCACCAGGCGGTCGCCGACATCGTCGCCGCCGGCCACCGCGACCAGCGAGACCGTGGCGCCGAGCTGAGCGAGCGAGACCGCCTGGTTGGCGCCCTTGCCGCCAAGCATCTCCCGGCGCAGCTCGACGTCGGCCGCCTCGCCGGTCGCGGGCATCCGCTCGACCCGCACGACGAGGTCACGGGCCAACTGCCCGACAACCACGACCCGCCCGGTCACGGCTGGGAAACCTCGACGCGGCCGTCGCGGACCCGGGAGCGCAGCGTCGGCTGGGCGCTGGCCGCCGGGCCGTGCTGAACCGCGCCGTCGGTCAGGCGGAAGACGCTGCCGTGCCAGGGGCAGACCACGCACGCGTCGGCGCCCTCGCCGGTGACCTCGCCCTCGCCGAGCGGGCCGGTCTCGTGGCCGCAGCGTTCGATCAGGGCCGAGACCCGGTCACCGTACCGGTAGACGAGGATCGGCACCTCCCCCGCCGAGCGCACCACCGGACGGCCGTCGGGCAGGTCGGCCAGCGACGCCACCTCGGTCCAGTCCTCCGGAACACGGACGATCTCCGGCGCGGCCTGGTTGGCGCCGGCGCTCTGGGCGTACGAAAGATGACCCCCAAGATAGGCGCCTAGACCAGCCACCGTCAGTCCGGCGAAGCCGAAGGCCTTTCCGCGGGCGGTCCGCCCGCGCAGGCGGGCGACCAGCGACGTCGCATAGAGCCCCACCGCGATCGCATTCGTCGTCGCGTGCACCAGGCCCACCCGGCGCCGGTCCTTGGTCAGCTGCGACCAGTCGAGCCAGCCCGCCGCCACCGCAGGCGCCACGCCGGCCACGCCCGCCGCGATCAGGACGGTCGCGGAACGGCTCCGGCCGGGCAGCAGATCGAGGATCGCCGCCGAGACGAACGAGCCGATCGGCAGCTGTACCAGCACCGGATGCAGGGGGTGGCCGAGCCAGGTGCCGTGCAGCACGTCACGCAGCCACTGCGGTTTCGCGATGGCCTGCACCGCCCCCTGCAGCCGGTCGCTCACGGGATCGAGCGCTTGGGCCTCTTCCAGCCGAGTCATCATCTGCATCTACGGCGATTGCCCACCCGTCGCGCGGCCAAACGGCTCAGAAGGTGTGCCGCTGCATCTGAAGCTCGCCTCGCGCGCGTTTGGTTGTTGCCCGGCCGGGCAACCTTCCTGCCTCGGCCTTGTGGAAGGAGCACCGATGGGATTCATGGACGAGGCGAAGGACTTCGCCGACAAGCACGACGATCAGGTCGACCAGGGCCTCGAGAAGGCTGGCGACCAGGTCGACGACCGCACCGGCAACAAATACTCCGACAAGATCGACAAGGGCGTCGACGAAGGGCAGGAGCGCACCGGCGAGGGCGACACGCAGCGCCGTTAGGACCGTCCGGGTCATGGCGCTCGTCGCCGGTCTTCGTCGTGGCCGGCTCGATCACGGTCGGGCCGGCCCCGGTCCGGTTTCCCGCTCGGCGTTGGGGGAAACCAGCCGGTGGCCGCGGCCCGTCACGTCGCCATACCTGCCCAGCGGACCGCCGGAAACCATTGACGATTCACCTCGTCACCTCTTGCCGAGCTGGTCGGCCATCCAGTCGGCGATCATCGGGCGGGCCTTGGACGGAAGGTTGGAAACGCCGTGGTTGCCTTCCGGGAAGCAGACAAAGGTGCCCTTGGGTGTCTCGTCGGCCTGGCGCCGCGTCTGCTGCCAGGGGATGAGCCGGTCGAGGCGACCCGTGACATACAGGGCCGGGACGCTGATCCGCCGGCATTGCTCGGTGAGGTCGAGCGTGAGGGCGAGCCGGCGGCCCTCCTCGTCGTCGCGGGCGCCGGACTTCACGACGAAGGTCTGCCGGGTCATCGGCGGCAGGTCGTCCCACATGTCGCCGAAGCGGAACGGGCCACTGATGCCGGCCACCGCGGCCACCCTCGGTTCGTGGGCTGCGGCCCGCGGCGCGTAGTAGCCGCCGAGGCTCACGCCGGCGAGCCCGATGCGCTCGTGGTCGAGGTCGGCGCGGGCCGCCACGTGGTCGAGCAGTGCGGTGACCGCAACCTCGTAGTCGTGCCGGATCGGCAGCGCGAGCCCGGTCTCGCCCTGCCCCGGCCCGTCGAGGGCGATCGTGGCCATGCCGCGGTCGAGAAACGACTGCTCGAAATAGAAGAATTCCTCCTTCGTCGAGTCGAGCCCCGGGATCAGAACCACGTAGGACGGCAGATCGACGCCCGGCGGCCGGCGCAGGTTGGCGTAGACCATGCCCTCCGCGAACGCCACCTCCAGCCGCTCACCGGACGGGTCGAGACGCTCCAACGCGGCCAGCGTCTCCCGGACCGACACGCGGGTGGCTTCGGCGGCCAGCTCGAGGTCGACCGTCCAGACGAACTTGCCGAAGTGCCTGTTCACCGACGCCCGCCGCCACGCCTGACCGGCGGTGAGAGGATGCCCGGCGACATCGGCCTCCCGGGCGAACTCCGCCTGCTCGTCGGCGGTCCTGTTCCACTGCGGAAGCCAGTCGGCCCACGTCTGGGTGCGGGCAACGGTCGCGGTCATGTCGTTGTAGTCGACCCCGTTCTGAATCAGCCGGGGCGCCCAGTGGGCGAGAGCGGTCTCAATGGCGGCGTCGGGCATGGATACCTCCGTCAGGCCAGGATGCGTAAGGGCGCCTCGAGCAGGCCGAGGAAGTGGGCCATCCACCGGGCGGCGAGGGCACCGTCGACCGGCCGGTGATCGACCGAGAGCGTCACCCGCAGCACCATGGCGACGGCCACCGCCCCGCCGACGACGACGGCCTCTTCCCGGACGGCGCCGACGGCCAGGATCGCCGCCTGCGGCGGATTGATCACCGCGCTGAACTCCTCGACGCCGTACGCCCCGAGGTTGGTCACGGTGAGCGTGCCGCCGTCCAGCTCCTCCTGCCGCAGCCGGCCCTCGCGGGCCCGGGCGACCAGGTCGGCGCTCGTCCGGGCGAGCGCCGTGATCGTGAGCTCGGATGCCCGGCGAATCACCGGCGTCACCAGGCCGTTGTCGGTGGCCACGGCGATGGAGACGTCGACCCGCCGGAACCGGCGGACGGCCTCGTCAGTCCACGCGACGTTCATGCCCGGCACCGCGACGTGGGCACGCGCGGCCGCCGCAACCACCAGGTCGTTCAGGGAGACCCTGCCCTCGGCTCCCGCGTTGAGCTCCTCGCGAAGCGCCAGCAGGGCGCCGGCCTTCACGCTGCCCCGGATCGTGAACACGGGCGTCTCGCGAGCGCTCGCGGACAGGCGCGCGGCGATCGCCCTCCGCATCCGCGAATGTGGAATCACCTCGAACGCAACCTCACCCGTTCCACCCACTGAACCAGCTGCCGACGCCGACAGCGAAAGGGCCGCTGGGCTCACCGCCGGCCCGCAGGGCGTCACCGCCGGCCCGGAGGGCGTCACCGCCGCCGGAACCGCGGCACTCACCTCAGGCTCGGCTGAGGTGGTGCGGGCGCGATCGGACATGGCGCGGTGGACGTCGTCGCGGATGATGCGGCCACCCGGGCCGGTGCCGGTGATGTCCTCGACGCGCAGGGCGTTCTCGCGGGCGAGTCGACGCGCGAGCGGGCTGGCGAACACTCTGACCGCGCCGTTGGCCACCGCTTGCGGTTCCGGCGTGCCATCCGCCGTTGCCGCTTCCGGCGTCGCTCCGAGCAGCTGGGCGACGATGGCCTCCACCTCGCCGACTGCCTCGCCGGGAGCGCCGAGCACGGCCAACGGCGTGCCCACCGCGACCGCCGTGCCAGGTTCGACGAGGGTGCGGATCAGCACGCCGTCGGTCTCGGCCGGGACGTCTACGACGGCCTTGTCGGTCTCGACCGTGGCGATCGGGTCGCCGGCGGCGAAGGCCGTGTTCTCCGCCAGCGGCCACTCGTTGAGCACGGCCTCGACCATGTTGGCGGAGATCGCGGGCATCCTGAGCAGGCTCGCCATCTCAGGCCTCCCCGATCCGGCGCAGGCCGGTGGCGATCTCCTCGCGGCGGGCTATCGCCGCCCGTTCGAGGACCTTGCTGATGCTCGGCGACGCCTCGCCGCCGGTGACGCGCTGGATCGGCGCGTCGAGCCAGTCGAAGAACCGGCGCTGCATCTCGTCGGCCAGCCACCCGCCGTAGGAGGTGCCGACCGGGCCCTGCTCGACGATGAGGATCCGGTTGGTCTTGCGGATGCTGGCGCCCAGGGTTTCCCAGTCGACGCTCGCCCGGTCGAGCCAGCGCAGGTCGACCACCTCGGCGTCGACGCCGGTCTCCCCGGCCGCGGCCAGCGCCTCGGCGACCATCGACAGGTAGGCCACCACCGTGACCGCCGAGCCCGTGCGCCGGATCGCGGCCCGGCCGACCGGGAGGCAGTAGTCGTAGTCGTCGACCGGGCCCGGGCCGGTGCTGTTGTAAAGGTCGACGTGTTCCAGCACGACGACCGGGTCTTCGCAGCGCAGGGCGGCGTTCATCAGGCCGACGTAGTCGAACGGCGTGGACGGCGCGACGATCCGCCAGCCGGGCGCGGTGGCGAACACCCCGGCCGGGTCCATCGAGTGCTGCGAGCCGTACCCGGTGCCGGTCGCCACCTTGCTGCGAACCACCAGCGGGACCGAGCCGTCGCCGCCGAACATGTGCCGGGCCTTGCCGATCTGGTTGAACAGCTGGTCGGCGGCGACCCACATAAAGTCGGCGTACATGAGCTCGACGACCGGCCGGAACCGCCCGTCGAGCGCGATGCCGCCGGCCAGGCCGGTGAAGGCGTTCTCGCTGATGGGGGTGCCCAGCACCCGGTCGGGGAAGGCGTCCTTGAGGCCCTTGGTGGCGCCGTTCGTGCCGCCGTTGAGACGGTGCACGTCCTCGCCGAGCACGACTATCCGGTCGTCGGTCGCCATGCGCCGCCGCATGACCTCGGCGACGGCGTCGATGAACTTGGTGTCGCGCACGGGAATGGTCTCGTCGGCCGGCCGGGCGCCGGCGAACTCGCCGAGGTCACCGCGAACCCCGACGTCGACGAAGGCCGGGTCGGGCCACTCGGCCGGTCTGATCCGCCGCTCGCCGGGCTTCCCGCCGGGGAGCGGCTCGAGCAGGACGTCTGCGGCTGCTGCCACCAGTTCCCTGGCCCCGGCGACGGCGGCGGCGCGCGCCTCGGCGGTGAGCAGCCCGCGCCGGATCAGGTGGCCGGCCACCCGATCGATCGGGTCGCGGCTGCGCCACTCGGCCTCTTCTTCCCGCGAGCGGTACCGGAAGGCACTGCCGGGGAACGAGCCGTTCTGGTGGAAGTAGCGGTAGGTGTCGGCCTCGATGAGCGTGGGACCGTGGCCCGCGCGCATGTGCGCGGTCGCCTCGCTCGTCGCCAGATGGACCGCCAGCGGATCCATGCCGTCGACCCGCCAGCTGGCGATGCCGAAGCCCGGGCCGCGGGCGGACAGGCGCTGCTCCCCCGTCGCCTCCTGCACGCTGGTGGACACCGCGTACTGGTTGTTTTCCAGGAAGAAGCAGACCGGCAAGCGCCAGGCCGCGGCGAGGTTGAAGGTCTCCAGCGTGGAGCCGATGTTCGCGGCGCCGTCGCCGAAATACGTCACCGCGACCGCGTCGGTGCCGGCCTGCCGGGCGGCCCAGGCGTAGCCGCCCGCCAGCGGAACGCCGCCGCCGACGATGGCGTTGGTGCCCATCGCACCGGCCTCGATCCACTGGAGATGCATGGATCCACCGCGGCCGTGGCCGAAGCCGCGGGCGAGGCCGCAGATCTCGGCGAGCGTGCGCAGCAGGACCGTACGGACCTCATCGGGCAGCGCCGCGGTCAGGTCGAAGCCCTTGGGCGCGACGTGGTGCAGCGCCTTGGCGAGGAACTGGTGGTGACCGCGGTGCGAGCCGTTCACCTGATCGCCGGGGGCGAGGGCGAGCACGGAGCCGACGGCCCCGCCTTCCTGCCCGATGCTGGAGTGGGCGGGGCCGTGCACCAGGCCCGCGGTGGCGAGCTCGAGCACCAGCTCTTCGAAGGCGCGGATCAGCGTGAGCTGATGGAACATCGTGGCGAGCAGCTCGGGGTCGGCCGCATCCCAGTCGGCGTCGGTGACGACCAGTTCCGTCCATGCGGCGCCGGGGTGCAAAGCGCGGTGTTCCGCCATCGGGACCTCCTTCGTCCGGACAGCCTCTCACCGATTGGATCCATTTGCCAGCCGAAATTCGTACTTCCCACGCGACATCGCGAGGCGCTAGGGTCGATTGGATCCAAAAGGAGGCGAGCGATGGGGCTCCCAGGACTGCAGCGACTAGACCACATCGGCTTCACCGTGCCCGATCTCGACGAGGCACAGACGTTCCTGGTCGACGTGCTCGGCTGCGAGTACCTCTACTCCCTGGGCCCGTTCGCCGACGAGGGGATGTGGATGGCGGAACACCTCAACGTCCACCCGCGCGCCACGATCCCGGAAAACCGGTTCTTCCGGCTCGGCGGCCAGGCGATCCTCGAGGTGTTCTCGTACACGGCGCCCGGCCGGCGCACCGAGCAGCCCCGCAACAGCGACGTCGGCGGCCACCACATAGCGCTGTACGTCGACGATCTTGACGCCGCCGTCGCCCACCTGAGACGGCACGGCGTCACGGTGCTCGGCGAGCCCACGGCGAGCCGCGGTCCCCATGAGGGCCAGCGCTGGGTCTACTTCCTGGCACCATGGGGCATGCAGTTCGAGCTGGTCTCCTACCCGCACGGCCGGGCTTATTTCCGGGGCGAGAACACATGACCGTGGCCACGCAGCGCGTCGCCGAGCACCTGCGCAGCGCCATCCTCGGCGGACGGATCGCCCCCGGCGAGCGGGTCCGGCAGGAGGACATCGCCCAGCAGCTCGGCGCCAGCCGGCTCCCCGTGCGCGAGGCGCTGCAGATGCTGGCCGCCGAGGGCCTCGTCGAGCACGAGCCCAACAAGGGCGCCCGGGTGCCCTGGCTGTCCATGCACGAGGTCGACGTGATGTACAAGATGCGCGAGCAGCTCGAGCCTCTCGCCCTCGCCGAGAGCCTGCCGATGCTGACGCCCGGCGACTTCCTGCGGCTCGAGGAGATCCAGGACGAGATCGAGGCCGGGGTCGACGTGGAAGGGTTCCTCGCTCTCGACCGCGAGTTCCACCTGCGCACCTACAGCGCCTGCGGCATCGATCAGCTGACCACCACGGTCACCCGGCTGTGGAACTCGACGCAGTACTACCGCCGTCTGTTCATGCAGCTCACCGGCCCGAGCCGGCGCTGGGTCGTGAACGCCGAGCATCGCCTGCTGCTCGACGCCATCGAGCGCCGCGACGAGATCGACTCGGGCCGATTCCTGGCCGGTCACATCCGGCGGACGCGCATCGAGCTCGGCCGGCATCCCGAAGTATTCGGAGAAGACTGATGATCACGCTGACGGTGAACGGCGAGGAGCATCGCGTCGCGGCCGATCCGGACACGCCGCTGCTGTACGTCCTGCGCAACGATCTCGGCCTGGTGGGCGCGCGCTTCGGGTGCGGGCTCGGGCTCTGCGGCGCCTGCTTCGTACACGTCGACGGACATCCGGTGCCGTCGTGCGAGACCCCGATCTGGTCGGTCGCGGGCAAGGCGGTCACGACGGTCGAGGGCATCACACCCCACCCGGTCCAGAGGGCGTTCCTCGACGAGCAGGCGGCGCAGTGCGGCTTCTGCGTCACCGGGATCATCATGTCGGCGGTCGCGCTGCTGGAGCGCGACCCTCATCCCGGCGAACCCGAGGTGGTCGCCGCGCTCGACCGGCATCTGTGCCGGTGCGGGGCGCAACAGCGGATGGTCCGGGCGATCGTACGGGCGGGCGAGGACGATGGCTGAGCTCCCGAAGAACCTCGCCGCCAACCCGATCCTCGCGCGCTGGATCACGGTGCACGCCGACGGCACGATCGACGTGCGGGCCGGAAAGGTCGAGCTCGGTCAGGGCATCCTCACCGCGCTGGCGCAGATCGCCGCCGACGAGCTCGGCGTCGGCATCGCGGCGGTCCGCATGCTGCCGGCCGGGTCCGGCGGGCCCGACGAGGGCGTCACCGCGGGCAGCCTGTCCATCATGGATTCGGGTGCCGCGCTGCGGGTCGCGGCGGCCAACGTCCGGGCGCGCTTCGCCCGTGCGGCGGGTGGCGACCACTTCTCCTATCCCGAGCTGGCGTCCCTGGTCGACCTCGAGGTCCCGGCCGACCCCGACGTGCCGCTGCGGTCGGGGCGCGAGCTGGTCGGGCGGAGCGTAGAGCGGCTCGACCTGCCGGACAAAGTGTTCGGGCGGCCGCGCTACATCCAAGACATGCGCCCGCCCGGCCTGCTGTTCGGCCGGGTCGTGCGTCCGCCGTCGCGTGGGGCACGCCTCGTCGAGGTGGACGCCGCGGTGCCCGAGGGGTTCACGCTCGTACGCGACGGCTCGTTCCTCGGCCTGGTGGGGCCGGACGAGGCGACCGTGGTGCGCGCCGCGGAGGCCCTGCGGCGGGGCACGCGGTGGGCTGAGCATGACTCGCTCCCCAACGAGGAGGAACTCGACAAGTTCCTGCGATCGGGCCCGCACGAGACCATCACGGTCGTCGACGACGACACCGACACGACCGGCGGCCGGGGCGACCACGCCCACGCGAGCGGCGACCGCGTCGTTCGGGCGACCTACAGCCGTCCGTTCGTGGCGCACGCGTCGATGGCGCCCAGCTGCGGTGTGGCGCTCTGGCATGGCGACGGGCGGGTCGACGTGTGGTCGCACAGTCAGGGCGTCCATCCGCTCGGGCGGGCGATCGCTGCCGCGCTCGGTCTCGAGCCGGGCGCCGTGCGGGTCGAGCACGCCGAGAACGCGGGCTGCTACGGGCACAACGCCGCCGACGACGCGGCGTTCGACGCGGTGCTGCTCGCCCGGGCCGTGCCGGGACGGCCGGTTCAGGTGTTGTGGAGCCGGCAGGACGAGCTGTCGTGGGCGCCGTTCGGGTCGGCGATGACGGCCGACGTCGCCGCCACGTTGTCGGCCGACGGGGCGATCTCGTCGTGGCGCTACGACGTCTTCAGCCAGGGACACATGGCCCGGCCCGGGTACGCCGGCGTGCCCGGTCTACTCTCCGCGACCTTCCTCGAGCAGGCGGCCGACTATCCGGCGCCGGTGGATCCTCCGGCCGCGAACGGGTACGGCAGCATGCGCAACGCGCTGCCCGGGTACGACCTGCCGCGCCGTCGGGTGGTTGGGCATCGGTTGCTCCGGTCACCGATCCGCAGCTCCTCGATGCGGGCGCTGGGCGCGTTCCTCAACGTCTTCGCCATCGAGTCGGCCATGGACGAGCTGGCCGAGGCGGCCGGGCGGGATCCGCTGGAGTTCCGGCTGGCTCATCTCAGCGACCCGCGTGGGCGGCGAGTCCTCACTGCGGCGGCCGAGGCGGCCGGCTGGGGCCGGCCGCGAGCCGACGGCACCGGGGTCGGGCTGGGCTACGCCAGGTACAAAGGCACCGGCGCATACTGCGCGGTGGTCGCCGAGGTGGAGGCCGAGGCGGACGTCCGGGTTCGTCGCCTGACCGTGGCGGTCGATGTGGGCCGCGTGGTCAACCCGGATGGCGTGCGCAACCAGATCGAGGGCGGCGCCGTGCAGTCGGCCAGCTGGACCCTCACCGAGCGGGTTCGCTTCGACCGCCGGCAGGTCACCAGCGACACGTGGGAGACCTACCCGATCCTGCGGTTCTCCCGGGTGCCGCGGGTCGACGTCACGCTGGTCGGCGGCGACGAGAACGAGAAGTCGCTCGGCGCGGGCGAGGGCGCGCAGGGCCCGACCGCTGCCGCGATCGGCAATGCGCTGGCGGCGGCGGTCGGCGTCCGCGTGCGTGACCTGCCCCTGACAACCGAGGCGGTGGTGGCGGCGATCGAAAGAGAGAGCTGACTTCGCGGCGCTACCAGGAGACGGCGATGTACTTGGACTCGGTGTAGTCGAGCAGCCCCTCGTGGCCGCCCTCGCGGCCTATCCCGCTCTGCTTCACGCCGCCGAACGGGGCCGCCGGGTCGCTCACCAGGCCTCGGTTCAGGCCGACCATCCCTGCCTCCAGGGCCTCGCTCACCCGCAAGCCGCGGGAGAGGTCTCGCGTGTAGACGTAGGCGACCAGGCCGTACTCGGTGTCGTTGGCCAGGAGGACTGCCTCCTGCTCGGCGGTGAAGGTGACTATGGGGGCCACGGGGCCGAAGATCTCCTCGCGGAGGATGGGGGCGTCGGGCGCGACGTTCGTCAGGACGGTGGGCGGGTAGTAGCAGCCGGGGCCGGAAGGGCGGGAACCGCCGGTGACGGCGACCGCTCCGGCCGCCAGGGCCGCGCGGACCAAGGTGTCGACCTTGGCCACCGCGTCCTCGTTGACCAGCGGGCCGAGCTGAGTGGCGGGGTCGGTGCCGGGGCCCATCGCCAACGACCGCATGCGGTCCGACAGGAGGCGGGAGAACTCTGCCGCGACCGGGGCCTCCACGTAGAAGCGGTTCGCCGCCGTGCAGGCCTCGCCGCCGTTGCGCATCTTGGCGATCATCGCGCCGTCGACCGCGGCGGGGAGGTCGGCGTCGGCGAAGACCAGGAAGGGGGCGTTGCCGCCCAGTTCCATCGACGTGTTCACGACGTTGTCGGCGGCCGCGGCCAGCAACAGGCGGCCCACCTCGGTCGAGCCGGTGAACGAGACCTTGCGGACGCGGGGGTCGTGCAGCATCGCGTCGACGACCTGGCCCGAGCTTCGGGACGGCAGGACGTTGACGACGCCGGGCGGGATGCCGGCGTCGGCCAGGAGGGCGGCCATGGCCAGGGCGGTCAGTGGGGTGTCCGAGGCGGGCTTGAGGATCACGGTGCAGCCGGCCGCCAGGGCGGGGGCGATCTTGCGGGTGGCCATGGCGGCGGGGAAGTTCCACGGGGTGACCAGCACGCAGACGCCCACGGGTTGACGAACCACCAGGATGCGGTTGGCGCCCGAGGGGGCGACCGCGACCGAGCCCAGCGCGCGCACGGCCTCCTCGGCGTACCAGCGGAAGAACTCGGCGGCATAGGCAACCTCGCCCTGGGCGTCGGCGAGAGCCTTGCCGTTCTCGAGGCTGATCAGGTGGGCCAGCGAAGAAGCGCGGGAAGTCATCAGGTCGAAAGCACGGCGCAGGTGCTCCGCCCGTACACGTGGCGGGGTTGACGCCCAGGCAGCCGCGGCGTCGGACGCCGCCGTGACCGCCGCAAGGGCGTCGGACGGCGTGCCGTCCGCCACCGACGCGATCACCGTGCCGGTCGCCGGGTCGAGGACGTCGAAACGATCACCGGTCGAGGAGGGGACCCACTTGCCGCCGATGAAGAGATCAGAATACACGAGGACTCCCAACGGGCTAATAGGGGTTGGCGACCATGAGGTCTTCCGACGGGAACAGCGTGAGGATGCGCGGGCCGTCCTCGGTGACCACGACCTCCTCCTCGAGCCGCGCCGCCGAGAAACCGTCGTCGGCGGGGCAGTACGTCTCGAGCGCGAAGACCATTCCGGGTTGCAGCTCCACCGGCGCGGAAAAGCTGTTGAGGCGGGAGATGATGGGCCGCTCGTGAAGGCCGAGCCCGAGTCCGTGCCCGAACTGCAGACCGAAGGCGGCCATTTCGTCCTCGAAGCCGAACGAAGGGGCGGCCGGCCACAACGCCGCGATCTCGTCGGTGCCCACGCCGGGGCGTACGGCGGCGATCGCCGCGTCCATCCACTCGCGCGCCTTCTTGTACGCGTCGCGTTGCGAAGACGTCGCGCGCCCGACCCCGAGCGTGCGGTAGTAGCAGGTGCGGTAGCCGTTGAACGAGTGGATGATGTCGAAGAACGCCTGGTCGCCGGGGCGGATGATGCGGTCGGAGAAGTTGTGCGGGTGCGGGTTGCACCGCTCGCCGGAGACCGCGTTGATCGCCTCGACCTGGTCGGAGCCCATCTCGTACAGCCGCTTGTTGGCCATGGCCACGATCTCGTTCTCGCGGATGCCGGGCTTCAACGCCTCCACGATGTCCTGGTAGACGCCGTCCACCATCGCGGCGGCCTGGTTCAGCAGCATGATCTCGTCGGGCGACTTGATCAGCCGGGCGTCGAGCATCAGCTGCTGGCAGTCGACGACCTGTAGCCCCTGCCGCTGCATCTCGAACAGGAACGCCGGTTCCACGATGTCCAGGCCGACCGGCTGGCCGGCGAGGCCCGCATCGACGAGCAGGCCCTTGATTTCGCGTACGGCGGACTCCATGAGCCCGGCCGACGGGGCGATGGCCCCGCGCATCCCGAGCATGCCCGCCCTGCAATCGGCGGGGTCGAGCCACGGCGCGTACAGCTTGTGATGCCGTGCCGCCGAGCCGAAGTCCCACAGCGTCGGCCCGCCCGAGCGCGTGAGCAGCGCATACCGGGTCATCTTGTCGCCGAGCGCCCCGCCGATCCACGTCTGCGTGGTGTAGCGGATGTTGTAGAAGTCGAAGAGCAGGAACGCCCCGCACTCCGAGGACGCCAGCGCGGATTGAGCGCGCGAGAGGCGGTAGCGCCGCAGCCGGTCGAAGTCGACCCGCTCCTCGTAGTCGACCCCCATGTGCCCCGGAGCGCCGAGCGGCCGGCTCACGACGACAGCCCGTCGTCGACCGGCGTGTCCTCCGGCTTGAGCGCGAGCCCGGAGGCAGCCGCCTGCTGGTCGAGCAGGATCGCGAAGTCTTCGGTCACCCGCCCGCTCGACACCGCCTGCTGCACCAGTTGGGCGGTCAGCGCGGCCAGCGGCAGCGGCACGTCGAGCTCGTGCCCGGCCGCCAGCCCGAGGTCGAAGTCTTTGCGCAGCAGCAGCGGCGTGAACGTCGGTGTGTAGTCGAGGTGGACGAAGGCCGGGCTCTTGTAGCGGGTGAACATCGACCCCATCACGCTGTCGTTGAGGAACGCGAGGAAGGCGGCCCGCGAGACCCCGCCCTTCTCGGCCAGCACGGTGATCTCGGCCAGGCACTGGGTGACCACGCCGAGCATCAGGTTGTGGCAGATCTTGACGAGTCGCGAGACGTCGCCCTCCCCCACATAGGTCACCGATCGCGCGATATGTCCCAGCAGATCGGCCACCCGCTCGTAGGCGGGAAGCGGGCCCGACACCGCGATACTCAAATTTCCGGACTTGACGACCTTGCCGTTCCCGGAGACCGGCGCGGCCAGGAAGTCGACCCCCAGGGCAAGGCACGACGCGCGCACGAGGGCGGACGACTCGGGCGAGATCGTCGAGCAGTCGACCAGCGTCCCCGGCACCGACGCGGGATCGGCCAGCAGCCCCTCCGCCCCGAACAGCACCTCTTCGAGATCTGCGGAGGTGGACAGCATCGTGAAGACGACATCGCAGGATCGCAGCGAGGCGACATCGGATGCGACGGGGCACCCGGTGGCCTCGGCCTTCGACCGCGTCCGGTTCCAGATCAGCGGCGGCACACCGGCGGCGAGGAGGCGGCCGGCCATCGCGGCCCCCATCCGCCCCGCTCCGATCCAACCAACGCTGCCAGCAGCTTCAGCCATGTTGCGTCTCCTTCGCAGGGGTGCCGCCCAGATAGAGCGAGGCCATCTCAGGGTTGTCGCGTACCGAGGCGGCGGTGCCGGTCAGCCGCACCCGCCCGCCCTCCATCACCACGCCGTGGGTGGCCAGTCCGAGCCCGAGCCGCACGTTCTGCTCGACCATCAGCAGGGTCGTCCCGCCCTCGTGCAGCGATCGGATCAGCCCCGCCACCGCCGCGAGGCTGCGCGGGTCGAGCCCGAGCGACGGCTCGTCGAGCAGCAGCAGCTTGGGCGAGAGCATCAGGCAGCGCGCGATCTCGACCATGCGCCGCTGCCCGCCCGAGAGGTTCCCGGCCTGATCGCCCGCACGCGACGCGACCAGCGGGATGCGGTCGCACACGGCGGCATACCGCGCGGCGAGCAGCTTCCGGTCACGGCGGATCAAGTAGCCGCCCAGCAGCACGTTCTCCCGTACCGACATGCCCGGGAAGAGCGCCTGCGACTGCGGCACCTGCGTGATGCCGAGGGCCAGGATCCGGGCCGGGTCGAGCCCGTCCATGCGCTCGCCGGAAAGAGAGACCGATCCGGTCCGGCATCGCAGCAGCCCGCTGATCACCTTGAGCACCGTGGACTTCCCGGCCCCGTTCGGCCCGACGATGCAGGTCACCGTCCCCGCGTCGCACGAAAGCGACACCCCCTGCAGCACGTTCCCGCCGCCGTAGCCCGCCGTGACGTCCTCAAGCGTGAGCATCGGCCCTCCAGTCGTCCCCTAGGTAGGCGTCGAGCACCAGCGGGTCTTCCCTGATCCGCGCCGGCGGCCCGGACGCTATGCACTTCCCGCGCGCGAACACGTGGACCGGATCGCAGAGGTCGAGCACGAGCGGAATGTTGTGCTCGACCACCAGGAAGGTCACGCCGTCGCGGTTGAGCTCGCGAATCACCTCGGTCAGCCGCCCGAGCAGACTCGGGTTGACCCCGCCGGCGGGCTCGTCGAGCAGGATCAGCTCGGGCGCCTGCATCAGCACCTGCGCGAGCTCGACCAGCTTCTGCTGCCCGTAGGAGAGGGCGCCCGCCTTCTGCTGCGCCAGCGCCCCGAGCCCCACCACGTCGAGCAGCTCGCGGGCGCGGGTGGCCTCGGCCCCCGACACCGCGTCGGCGAGCATCGTCCGCACCTTGCCGTCCGGCTGCGGCGCGACCACGTTCTGCAGCACGGTCATGTCCTTGAACAGCCGCGTCACCTGGAACGTCCGGCCCAGGCCGAGATGCCCGCGCGTCCACGGCGGCAGCTTCTCGATCCGCTTGCCGTTGAACGTCACGGTCCCCGCGTCGGCCGGCATGGCTCCTGTGATCAGGTTGAACAGCGTCGTCTTCCCCGACCCGTTGGGCCCGATCAGCGCCGTGATCGACCCTCGCTCGACGGTCAGATCGGCGCCGTCGACCGCGACCAGCCCGCCGAATCGCTTCGTAACGCCGCTCACCTCGAGAATCGGTCCCGGTTCCCGCTGCGGCAGCCGGGCCCGGACCACGGCCGCGTTGTGCGACAGCGCGCCCACCTGATCGGTGAACTCGACCTTCCGGGGATGCCGCTTGCGCCAGGCCGCCTCCACCGTCGGCAGCAGCCCGGCCGGCAGGAACAACACGACCAACACCAAGATCAAGCCCATGATGAGTACGCGTGACTGGCTGCCACCGCCGTACACGGTCGCGCCCTCGTTCACCAGCGAAACGATGAACGCCCCGATCACCGGTCCGTAGAGCGTTCCCCGCCCGCCGAGCAGCGCCGCGAGAACGATCAGCACGCTGCCGAGGATCGCGAACGACCCCACCGGATTGAGGAAGGTCTGGTAATACGCGTAGACGCCTCCGGCCACGCCGATGAAGAAGCTGCTGGCCCCGTACGCGATGATTTTGAAGATGGTGGTGTTGACGCCGATCGCGGCGGCCTTGCCCTCGTCCTCGCGGATCGCGATGAGCCCGGTGCCGAGCTTGGTGCGGGCGATCCACGCGCTGAACAGCACGGTCAGCACGAGGAGCAGCAGGAACGCGTAGTAGAACGGGATGTTCTGGAAGTCGGCGCTCCAGAACGGAAGCTCCAGGGTGATGCCGTCGGAGCCGTTGGTGAGCGAGTCCCAGTTGGTGGCGATGATCTGCGCGGACAGCAGGAGCGCGATCGTGATGATCACGAAGGCGTGGCCGCTGGTCCGCAGCACCACCGCGCCGAACACCACGGCGACGATCACCGCGACGACCCCGCCGAGCGGCGCCACCCAGAACGGGTTGACGCCGGTGTGCAGCGCGATGATCGCGGCGGTGTAGGAGCCGAGGCCGAGGAACATGCTGTGCCCGAGCGAGATGTAGCCCGCGTACCCGGAGATGATGTTCCAGCTGGCGGCCTGGATCGCGAGCAGGAACATCATCAGCATGACGCCCTGGGGGTAGGGCTGCCACGGGTTGATCGCCGGGTAGATGAGCAGGCACAGCAGAACCACGCCGGCGACGAGATGCTGTTTCCTCATGCGACGTCCTCACGCAGGCGGGCGCCGAACAGGCCCTGCGGCCGGACCAGCAGGACCGCCATGATCACGAGATAGAAGACCAGCGTCGACCACTGCAGGGAGCCGTAGGTCGCGGTGAGCGTCTCGGCCAATCCGAGTACGAGC
Source organism: Actinoplanes sp. NPDC051513 (assembly GCF_044454685.1). NCBI lineage: Bacteria > Bacillati > Actinomycetota > Actinomycetes > Micromonosporales > Micromonosporaceae > Actinoplanes > Actinoplanes sp. NPDC051513. Next base: position 428,693 of record NZ_JBITDW010000002.1, on the reverse strand, counting down.
GCGCCGACCAGCGCCCCCGGCAGCGAGCCCATGCCGCCCAGCACCACGATGCCGAGCAGCCGGGAGATCCAGTCGTAGTGCGACGCCGGGAAGAACGGGTAGAGCACCGACAGGATCGACCCGCCGACGCCGGCGCTCGCGCTGCCCAGCGCGAACGCCAGCGCGGCCGTGGCCGTCGCCGTGATGCCGACCAGCGCCGCGGCCGACGGGTTCTGCGAGGTGGCCCGGATGGCCCGGCCCGCCCAGGTGCGGGTGAGCACCACGTACAGCCCGCCCAGCACCACGACCGCCGCAAGGAAGCCGTAGACCTGGGCCTTGGGCAGCAGGATGTCGCCCACCCGGAAGCTCTGCTCGAAGTACGCCGGGGTGGCCGAGCGGAACTTGTTGCCCGCCACCACGTTGAGGAAACCCTCGATGACCAGCGCGATGCCGAAGGTGAGCAGGACCGACATCGAGGCCGCCTGCCCGCTGATGCGCCGCACCACGAACCGGTACAGCAGCCAGCCGAGGCCGAACATCAGCGGGGCGGTGATGAACGCGGCGAGGATCGGGTCGATCCCGATCGTCCGCCACAGCCACCAGGTGAACGTGGCGACCAGGATGAGGAACGCGCCCTGGGCGATGTTGACGATCCGCAGCACCCCGAAGATCAGCGTCAGGCCGGAGGCCATGAGCGCGTAGATGCCGCCGATCAGCACCCCGAGCACGAGCGCCTGGACGAACTGGGTCATGTGCCGATCACTTCCAGTCGGGCTTGGGGTTCACGACCGTCTGGGTGGTGGCCGCCTCGGCCGGCGCGACGACCTGTGCCTTGCCGGACTGCCACTGTCCGAGCAGGAACTTGCCGATCGGCTCGCCGGTGGCTTCCCAGCTCAGCGGGCCGAGAATGGTCGTCACCTGGTTGGCGTGCAGCCAGTCGCGCAGCTTGGCCTGGTCGGTGGAGCCGACCGCGGTGACCGCGGCCTGCAGCACCTCGGCCGCCGCGTACGCGTCCGCCGCGTCCTCGGCCGGATCGGCGTTCTGGTACTTCGCCTTGTAACCCGCGACGAACTCGGCGTTCTTCGGGGTCTTGGCGTCCTGGTGCCAGCTGACCGTGTAGAACACGCCCTCGGTGTTCTCCACGCCGACGCCGGAGCTGTACTGACCCGCGTTGCTGGGCGCCGAGGTCTGGAACATGATCTTCGGCGAGTACTGCAACTGCTTCAGCGAGCGGACCAGGCCGACGCCGTCCTCGAAGACCGCGCCCTGGGCGATCAGGTCGGGCTTCTTGGCGGCGAGCTGGCTGGCGATCGACTGGAAGTTCGTGGTGTCGGCCGGGTACGTCGAGCTGTACACGGTCTTGACCCCGAGCGCCTCCAGCTGCTTCTGCATGCTCTCGATGACCGGAGCCGCGAACGGGTCATCCTGCGTCGGGTACGCGGCGGTCGCCGGCCGCTGATCGGCGGGCAGCGACTTGATCCACTCGACGAAGACGTCGGCCTGGTGCGGCGCGGTGGCCGGCTGGGCGAAGAAGAGGTACTTGAAGCCGCGCTCGAACATCTTCGGCGCGCCGCCGGCCGGCTCGACGAACACCATGCCGTTCTTCTCGGCGACCGCGGAGGCGGGGTAGTTGAGCAGGGAGGAGAACGTGCCGAGGATGAGGTCGACCTTGTCCTGCGTGATCAGCTTGGTGTAGTCGCTGACCACCGTGTCCTGGTTGCTGGCGTCGTCGACGATCTTGAGCTGCACCTGGCGGCCGAGCAGGCCGCCGGCTTTGTTGATCTGCTCGGCCCAGACCTCGTAGCCGCGGCGCGCCTCGGTGCCGGGCTGGGAGAAGTCGCCGGTCAGCGGCAGCGAGATGCCGATCGTCATGGGCTTGCTGGTGTCGGCCGCCGCCTTCTCGGACGGACGGGAGCCACAGGCGCCGACGCCGAGGGCCAGCGCGGCGGTGAGGGAAGCGGCGAGGACTGTTCGCCGGGGGACGGATATCTCGATCATCAGGGTCCTCCTGAGAGAGGCCGCAATCGTTTGCGTAGCAGGATGTGTCCTGTGTTACAGCAATGTCAAGAGTTCCGACTGCAAACGAGTGCGGCTATGCTGCCGTCGTGGCCACCACCGTGCGACTCGGATCGTTCACGCCGTCGGTCCTGCTGCGCGTCGCGCGTCACCTCGACCCGGCCCTCGACGTGACCGAGACGCTCGTGCCCTCGTCGCCGGCCCAGTTCCGGGCGCTCTACGACGGCGCCTACGACGCCGTGTTCACCAGCCCCGACAACGTTCTCGGCCAGCCACGCCGGGTCGAGATGCTGGCCGCGATCGATCGCGGCATGGGCCTGGCCCTCTACGGCCGCGGCGAGCTGCGCGGCGCCCGTGTCGGCGTCGACGTGCCCGCCTCCGGGTTCGCCTTCGCCCTCTACGCGCTGGCTTCGTCGCTGGGCGTGTCCCGCGACGAGTTCGAGGTGATCACGCTCGGCTCGACGCCGTCCCGGCTGCGGGCATTGCTGGCCGGCGAGTGCGACTACACGATGCTCAACGCCGGCAACGAGCTGCATGCCGAGGCGGCGGGCTTCACCGCGGTCGCCCGGGTCAGCGAGGTCTGCCACCCCTATCTGGGCACAGTCCTGGCCGCCGTCGACCCGGCGCCGGTCGCCGCCCTGACCGACAGTCTGGTCGAGACCGCGGCCGCCATCGTCGACGGCAAGCACGACGAGCTGGTCGTCGCCGCGGCCACCGAGGCGCTGGGCCTCCCGCGGCCGCTGGCCGAGCGCTACCTGCGCCGGCTCAAAGACCCCGACGAGGGCCTCGTCCCCGACGGCGTCATCCACGCCTCGGCCCTGGCCACGGTGGCCGGCCTGCGCCGGCGTTTCGCGTGACCCGCCCGCTGCGCCTGCTCCAGGCCACGACGTTCGTCAGCACCATGGACCGATTCGCCATGCCGCCCATGCTGATCATCACCGCGCGATCGCTGGGCGTTCCGCTGGCGGCGGTGGTCCAGACGGCAAGTGTCTACTTCCTCGCGTACGGGTTGATGCAGCCGATCTGGGGTCTGCTGTCCGAGCGGCTGGGCCGCGTCCGGACGCTCCGGATAACCCTGGCCGCGGCCGGCGTCGCGGCCGCCGGTTCCGCCGCCGTCACCACGGTCACCCAGCTCGGGGTGGCCCGCGCCCTCGCCGGCGCCGCGTTCAGCGCGGCCATCCCGGCGAGCCTCATCTACGTCGGCGACACGGTCTCGCGGGAACGCCGGCAGACCGAGGTCACCAACCTCATGGTCGGCGTCGCGCTCGGCACCGCCCTCGCCTCGGCCGGCGCCGGCCTGCTCGCGGTCGCGGTGAGCTGGCGCGCGGCTTTCCTGGTCTCCGCCGTCTGCGCGCTGACCCTCTCGTTCCTGCTGCGCCGGCTGCCCTCCCCCGCCACGGGCCGGCGGGGCGGCGGCGGCTTCCGCCGCCTGTTCCGCTCGCGGGCCGCGCTGCTCGTGCTGCTGCTCGCCTTCGTCGAGGGCGGCGTGCTGCTCGGCGCGCTCACCCTGCTGCCGCCGGCCATCGAGTCCACCGGCGTCAGCGCGGCGCTGGCCGGCGCGGTCACCGCCGTGTACGGCCTGGCCGTGCTGGTCTTCGCCCCGCTGGTCGGCGCGCTGTCCCGGCGCTGGCCGGCCTGGCGGCTGATCGCGTGCGGCGCCACCGCCGCGGTCGCCGCCTGCGCGCTCGCCGCGGTCTCCCAGCGGGCCGCGGTCGCCGCTGCGGTCGCCGTCCTGATCGGCCTGGCCTGGGCCGCCATGCACTCGTCGCTGCAGACCTGGGCCACCGAGGTGCTGCCGGTCGCCCGCTCGGCCGTCGTCTCCGGCTTCGCCGGGTGCCTGTTCGCCGGCAGCGCGCTGTCCTCGGCGCTGCTGGCCGCCCCGGCCTCCGCGGGCCGCTACTCGGCCGGGTTCGCCGCGCTCGCGCTGGCCGCCGTCCCGCTGGGCGTGCTGGCCACGGTGTCGCGAGCCCGGCTCTCCACACCGGCCGTAACCGTCGGAGGCGGCAATGACTGACACCGCGTCGCGAGCATCGGCCATGACCGTCGGGAGGCGACGATGACCGGCCCTAGACTCGTGCGAATGACCACCCCGACGCTCCGCGACGTCGCGCAGCTCGCCGGGGTGCACCCCGCCACCGCGTCCCGCGCGCTCAACCCGCAGACCCGCCCGCTGGTCAACGCCGACACCGCCCGCAAGGTGCTGCGCGCCGCCGAGTCCATCGGCTACCAGCCCAACCCGATCGCGCGAAGCCTCAAGACCGCGCGCAGCAGCACCGTCGGCCTGGTCATCCCCGACCTGACCAACCCGCTGTTCCCGCCGATCGTCCGCGGCATCGAAGACGTGCTGACCACGGCCGGCTACAACGCCTGGATCGTCAACACCGACAACGACCCCGGGCGCGAGGAGGCCCAGGTCGAGTCGCTGCGCTCCCGCCAGGTCGAGGGCCTGATCGTGGCGACCGCGCGCCGCGAGCACCCGCTGCTGATCCGGCTGCACGAGCAGGGCGTACGCATGGTCCTGGTCAACCGTCGCGTCGATGGCCTGGAGCTGCCGTCGGTGAGCGCCGACGACGACGCCGGCATCGCGCTCGCGGTGGCCCACCTGGTCGAGCTGGGCCACACGCGCATAGCCCATCTCTCCGGCCCGCAGCAGACCTCGACGGGCCTGAACCGCGCCCGCGCCTTCCGCCACGCGATGATCGACAACGGCCTGGCCGACGATCCGGCGCTCACGGTCGAGTGCGGCTACTGGTCCGAGACCGAGGGCGCCCAGGCGCTGCGGTCCCTGCTCGACTCGGGCGCCGAGTTCACCGCGATCGTGGCCGGCAACGACCTGATCGCGCTGGGCTGCTACGACGTCTTCGCCGAGCGCGGCATCTCCTGCCCCGAGCAGATCAGCGTGGTGGGCTTCAACGAGATGCCGTTCCTCGACAAGTTGCGTCCTCCGCTCACCACGGTGGCCATCCCCCACTACGAGATCGGCGGCGAGGCCGCCCGCCTCCTCCTCGACACGATCGAGGAGCCCGACCGCCACCCGCGCTCGGTGCTGATGAACCCGTCGCTGGTGATCCGCGCGTCCACGGCCCGACCCCGCTAGCTGCCGGTGTCCCTAGGCAGGAATGCGGCCAGCGCGGCGTACGTGACCGAGCCGTACACCAGGTGCGGCATCAGGTCGCTGAACCAGTCGGCGGCCGACCAGTCGCGCGGGTCGCTGACGCCCAGCGAGGCCATCGAGGCGTCCGTCGAGGCCATCGCGGCCAGTCCCACCAGCGCCGCGCCCACCGGCAGCGGCGGGCGCAGGCCTGCCCGGCGCAGCACCCCGAACACCACCCCGATGCCCACGCCGGTCACCACGCCCGACAGGCTGCCGAGGGCGCTGACGCGGTTCTCCCGGGCCTCGCCCTCGCCCGGGAGAGAGACCGGCAGCCGGTCCTCCACCGCCTCGACGGTCCGCTCGGGCGTGTCGCTGCTGCCCCGCCCGCGCACCACCATGTCGAGGTAGGTGGCGGCGTTCAGCGCGGCCGTGCCGGCCGCGCCCGCGATCGCACCGGCCAGGATTCCCATGCTCATGACCGCCGTGTACCCCGGCCGGGCCGGGGCACACCTCATCCGGCCGGCAGCCGGACTTCGAAGCGGCAACCGCCGCCGGTGTTGCACACACCGACCCGGCCGCCGTGTGCCTCGACCAGGCCGCGGACGATCGCGAGACCGAGCCCCGCGCCGGTGCCCGGGGTGCGGGCGCGCTCGCCGCGAAAAGCGATGTCGAAGACCCGGTCGAGATCATTGTCGGGGATGCCGCCGCAGGTGTCGGAGACGGTGAGCCACACCCCGTCGCGCCCGCGGCCCGCGTCGATGTGCACGGTGCCGTCGGCCGGCGTATAGCGCACCGAGTTGACCAGCAGGTTCGTGACGACACGGGCGAGCTCGCGCTCGCCGGCGCGGACGGTGGGCCAGCCGCTCTCCGCCGCGACGAGGGTGATCTTCTTGCTGGCGGCCAGCGGCGCGACGCCGGCGATCGCGTCGGAGACCACCTCGCGCAGCGGCACGGCAGTGGGCACCAGGCGCAGCGCGCCCGCGTTGATCCGGGAGAGCTCGAACAGGTCGTCGACGAGCCGGGTCATCCGGCCGGTCTCGACGCGCAGGCGCCGGTGGTACTCGGCGACCGTGACGGGGTCGGCGACGACGCCGTCCTCCAGGGCCTCGGCCATCGCCCGCATCCCGGCGAGCGGGGTGCGCAGGTCGTGCGAGACCCAGGCGACAAGCTCCCGGCGGCCGGCCTCGAGCCGGCGCTCGCGCTCGCGGGCCTGCTGCGCCCAGACCGCCGACGCGGCGAGCCGGCGGCCGAAGATCACGCCCACGGCCAGGCTGACCAGCGCGGCGGCGCACACGGTGAGCAGGACGACCCGCATGTCGTGGCCGGAGAGGAACATGGCCCGCGCGACCACCGTCACGCCGGCGACCACCGCGAGCACGGTCACGGCCAGCAGCACGACGACGTGGGTGAGGATCGACCGGCCGCGCAGCAACCTCAGCACCGCGGCGCCCGCCGCACCGACCACCGCGCCCGCGGCCAGCGCGTAGAGGGCGATGAGCAGCGTGTCCTTCATCGGGCGCTCGGCTCGTAGCGGTACCCGATGCCCCAGACGGTGAGAATCCGGCGCGGCTCGGCCGGATCCGGCTCGATCTTCTCCCGCAGGCGGCGGACGTGCACGGTCACGGTCGATTGGTCGCCGAACTGCCAGCCCCACACCTTGTCGAGCAACTCGGCGCGCGACCAGGCCCGGCCGGGGTGGCGCAGCAGGAACATCAGCAGGTCGAACTCCCGGACGGTCAGCGACAGCGGCGTTCCGTCGAGCTCGGCCAGCCGGCGCGCCGTGTCGAGGGTCAGGCCCGCGTCGCGCACAAAAGGTGGCGGGTCCGTGGCCGGGGCGGCGCGGCGCAGCACCGAGCGGATCCGCAGCACGAGCTCGCGTGGCGAGAACGGCTTGGTCACGTAGTCGTCGGCGCCCACCTCGAGGCCGAGCACCCGGTCGGCCTCCTCGCCCAGCGCGGTCAGCATGATCACCGGCAGGCCGGGCAGCTGCCGGCGAAGCCGCCGGCACACCTCGATGCCGTCGATGCCGGGCATCATCAGGTCGAGCACCACCAGGTCGGGCACGTCGGCGGCGACCGCGGCCAGGCCGTCGGCGCCGTCGGCAGCCAGCCGTACCTCGCAGCCGTCCTGCTCCAGGTAGCGCCGGACGACATCACTCACGGTCGGGTCGTCGTCGACCACCAGCACACGATGTCCCACCCCGTCACGCTACCGATGCCCGAGGTCGCCGGGCCTTGCGAACTTCTTACGGATCGTCGCCACGAGCGCGACGACCAGCAGGACGAGCGGCATCCACAGCAGGTCGTGACCGACCAGCACGACAACGAGAAACACGGCCATGCCGATCGGGTCGGCGTCGGCGTCGGTGAGGGCTCCGATCAGCGCGTACGTCATGAGCACGGCGCCCAGCGCGACCAGCCCGGCGCGGAACCTCATCGCGGCGTCCGCACGGTCAGCCGCTCGATCCACTTGGTCTGCAGCACACCGGGCCGGTTCGGCGCGATCAGCCGGGCCGGGTAGCCGTGGTCGGGGTGCAGCACCTCGCGGCCGAGCCGCAGCGCGATCAGGGTCAGCGGATCGCGGACGTGTTCCGGAGGCACGGTGGAGACCCGGTAGCGGCCCCGCCGCTCGAGCGACTCGACCAGCACCGTGGCCCGGTCCGGGTCCCCGCCGGCCATCGTCACGAGATCGCGCAGCCGCACCCCGCCCCAGGTGGCGCCCTGACTCCACCCCTCGACGCAGGCGATCGGCAGGTGCACGGTGTGCTGCGGCATCGCGTTCAGCGCCTCGAGATCGAGGCTGGTCTCGCCGGCCGGTCCCGCGAGAACCAGCCGGTATCCCGGGTCGGCGACGACGCCGGCGGCCGCCGCGGTCTTGTTCACCAGCAGCCCCTGCGGGCCGGTGCCGGGCCGGCGGGGCGCGAGCAGACCAAGACCAGCGAGCGGCCGCACGGTCTGCCCGGCCGTGGTGAGCGTGATCAGTCCGGCCGCGGCCGCGACGCCGGTCAGCAGCGCGCGACGGCGCCGATCGGCGGCGGCGCGGCGGTCCCGGTCGGCGGCGGCGCGGCGGCGCAGCGCAGCCCGGACGACCGGCAACTGCACGCCGACGTGGACGAGCAGGGCGCCGATCGCGAGCCACGCCACCCAGTAGTGGCCGGTGGTGAAGAAGAACGGCATCGGCGCGTACCAGCGCGCGATGTTGAGGACCCCGCTGACCACCTGGAACAGCGCGGCGGCGACCAGCGCGGCCACCGCGGCCCGCTCCGCGGCGTGCGCGATCGACCGGAGCGGCGGCCAGGCGAACAGCCGCGGGTAGACCGACCACAGCTTGACGCCGAGCAGCGGCACGCAGGTCAGCCCGGTCGCGACGTGGAGTCCCTGGGTCACCCGGTAGAGCCACACCGGTCGTGAGGGCCAGAAGAACCAGCCGGGCGGGTGCTGAATCAGGTGGCTGAGCAGCCCGGTCAGGAAGCAGACGCCGAACGCCACGCCGAGCGCCACGCCGAGCTGGCTGGTCAGCCGCTCGGACCGCAGGGCCGAGGGGAACGCGCCCGCTCGCAACGGCCCGCGTCGCAACGCCGCGGGCGGCGCCGGCAGCGGCGCCCGCAGGCGGCGGGTCAGCCAACGGTCAGGGTCGCGAACCATCGGTCTGCCTCCGTCCACGTCTCGAGCACGCGCATCGCCGTCGCGGCGGCGAGCGCGGCGAGGTCGTCGATCGGCACGCACGCCCACGGCAATTCGGCGCCGCCGTGCACGGCCGCCGGCCCGGGGCAGCCCGCGGCGTCCTCGACGACCGCCGGCCCGGACCAGCCCGCGGTGCCCGGCGCGGCCGCCTCGACGTGCGCCCGGCCGCCGGTGGCCAGCAGCCGGCGGCACCGGCGCAGCAACCGGGCCGGGTCGCCGCCGATCCCGATGTTGCCGTCGGCGAGCAGCACGTGGTGCCAGCGGCCCGCGCCGGGCAGCGGGTCGAAGACGTCGCGGCGCAGCGCGGCCGCCCCCCGGCGGCGGGCCAGGCGCACGGCGGTCTCGCTGATGTCGATGCCCAGCGCGGGACAGCCGCGGCGGGCCAGCGCCCCGGCGAGCCGGCCCGGCCCGCAGCCGACGTCCAGGGTCGGCCCGGTGCAGCGGGCGAGCAGGGTCTGGTCGCCGGGCAGGTCGTCGCGGCACCAGGCGGCGGGGTCGAAGCGCTGCTCCCGGCCGGTCATGTGCCGGACGGTGAGCGGGACCGCACGCCGGAACATCGCGTCGAACAGCACGGTCGCGCTCACCGGGGAACCTCGGCGGCGACCACGCCGGGGAACCGCCGGCCCCGCGGGCAGAGAGCGGCCACCGCGTACGCGTCCTGCACGGTGTCCACGTCCCGCAGCCGCGGCAGCTCGGCCACCCGCAGTCCCCGCCGGCGCAGCGCCGCGCGCGTGCGCGAGCCCGTCGTGCCGGTGGAGGTCGGTATGCCGCGCAGCGCGGCGCCGTGCCGGGCGTCCCGCAGCCCCAGCGCCCACCAGCCGCCGTCCTCGGCCGGCCCGAGCACCGCGTCCGGGCCGTCCGGGTCGCCGAGCAGGCGCAGCGCCGCGTCCAGGTGATCGCCCGTGAGCTGCGGGGTGTCCATGCCGATCAGCAGGGCGGTCCCGCCGGTGTCGGCGAAGCCGTTGGCGAGCCGCTCGTCGAGCGGGCCACCACGCTGGAGCCGGGCGGCCCATCCGCCCGGCGCCGGGCACGCGGCATCGGTCAGCAGCACGCGGGCGCCGGCCCCGGAGGCGTCCACCGCGTCGACAGTGTCGGCGAGCGCCGCGGCGGCCACCCGGGCCGCCTGCTCGGGCGTGCACGGCGGGCACAGCCGCGTCTTGACCCGGCCGGGCGCGGGCACCTTGGCGAGCAGGACCACGGACACGCTCATCGGGCCAGCACCCGGCTCATGTCGCGGACGGCGCGGGCGGTGCCCAGGAACGTGCCGGTCACCTTCGAGCGGGTGCCGGCGGCCCGCGGCAGATAGTCCACATCGATCTCGGCGACCCGCCAGCCGGCCCGGCCGGCCGCGATCAGCAGCTCGAGCGGGTAGCCGAACCGGCGGTCGCGCAGCCCGAGCGCGAGCAGGTCGCCGCGGCGCGCGGCCCGCATCGGGCCGATGTCGTGCACGTCCAGCCCGGTGACCCGGCGCACCCGCCGGGCCAGGATCGCGTTGCCGGCCCGGGCGTGCAGCGGCCACACCCCGCGCGCGGCCGGGCGGCGGCGGCCGGTCGCCAGCTCGGCCTCGCCGTCGCGCACCGGGCCGGCCACTGCCGGCAGCTGTGCCGGGTCGAACGACCCGTCCGCGTCCATCACGCAGACCACGCCGTCGCCCGCGGCCAGGATGCCGGCGTGCACCGCGGCGCCGTACCCCGGCTCCGCCACGGTGATCACCTCGGCGCCGCAGGCGCGGGCGACCGCGGCCGAGCCGTCGGCCGAGCCGTTGTCGACGACTATCGGCCGGTAGCCGGCCGGCATGCGGGCCAGCAGGCCGGGCAGGGCCGGAGCTTCGTTCCGGCAGGGCAGCACCACGTCCGTCATGTCGCCGACGCTAGGGACGACCGGCCCGGAAAGGGCTTACGAGCCGATGACGAACCCTTACGAAACGCTGACGCCCAGGGCGCGCCGCCGACGAGTCCTTACGAACCGCTGACCAAACCTTACGAACCGCTGACACGTCCACCACGCGGCCCGGCCGCGCCCTAGCGTCGGCGCCGTGACACGTGTGCTTGTGACCGGCGGCGCCGGCTTCATCGGATCCCATGTCGTCGCGGCGCTGTCCGCGACCGGCCATGACGTGACCGTCCTCGACTCCGGCCACCCGGCCGCCCACCGCGAGCCGCTGCCGGCCACGATCGCCGGGGCCACCGTGCTCCGGGCCGACCTGCGCGACGCGGACGCGGTCGACGCGGCCCTGGCCGGCGTGGAGGTGGTCGTCCACCAGGCCGCCATGGTCGGGCTCGGCGCGAATCTGGACGACCTGCCCGACTACGTCGGCTGCAACGATCTCGCCACCGCCGTCCTGCTCGCCGCGATGGCCCGTGCCGGGGTCAGCCGACTCGTCTTGGCCAGCTCGATGGTGGTCTACGGCGAGGGCGGGTACGCCTGCGCCGCGCATGGCCCGGTCCGGCCCGGTCCCCGCGTCGTGGCCGATCTGGCCGCGGGCCGCTTCGAGCCACCGTGCCCGCGCTGCGGTGACGCGCTGGCGCCCGAGTTGGTCGGCGAGGACGCGCCGCTCGACCCCCGCAGCGTCTACGCCGCGACGAAAGTCGCCCAGGAACACCTGACCGCCGCCTGGGCGCGGGAGACCGGCGGCGCGGTGGCGGCGCTGCGCTACCACAACGTGTACGGCCCGGGGATGCCGCGCGACACTCCCTACAGCGGGGTGGCGGCGATCTTCCGGTCCGCGGTCGAGGCCGGGCTGCCGCCGCGCGTCTTCGAGGACGGCGGCCAGCGGCGGGACTTCGTCCACGTCCGCGACGTGGCCGCCGCGAACGTCGCCGCGCTCGCATCGACCGCGACGTCCGGCGGGTGGCGGGCATACAACATCGCCTCCGGCCGGCCGGCCACCGTGGGCGAGCTGGCCGCCGAGCTGTCCCGCGCAGCCGGCGGCCCAGCCCCGGTGACGACCGGCGAATTCCGCCTCGGCGACGTCCGGCACATCGTGGCCCACCCCGGCCGCGCCGCCGCCGAGCTGGGCTTCCGTGCCCGGATCGCGCTCCCCGAGGGAGTGGCGGAGTTCGCCTGCGCCCCACTACGCGGATGAAGCCGCGCCCGCCCGAACGGAAGAAGCCGCGCAGATGAAGTCACGCCCGGCCACGCAGATGAAGCGACGTCCGGCCGCGTTGATGAAGCCGCGCCCCGCCGGGTGGGTGGCCGACCTCGTCGCCGCGGCCGTCGCCCTGGCGCTGGTCGTGGCGGCGGCCATCACGGCCGGGGTACTCCAGCTGCTCGGCCACCCGGCGCACGCGGCCGCCGCGCCCCTGTTCGCCCACTGGCTGCCCCACGTCGGCCCGGGCACGCCGCTCGCCATCGCAGTGGCGGTGGCGGTGTGCCGCTACGGCCCGGTGCTGGCCGCCCGCCTGCGATGGCGGCCCCTGCTGGCCGCGTCCTATGTGACCGCACTCCTGTGGACCCTGTCGCTGGCGCTCGTCGACGGCTGGCAACGCGGCGTGGCCGGCCGCCTGACCACCCGCCCCGAGTACCTCACCGAGGTCCCAGGCGTCACCGACGTCCCAAAAATGCTGCGCGGCTTCACGGGACGGATCCTCGATTTCCAGCCCGACTCATGGACCACGCACGTCTCCGGCCATCCGCCCGGCGCCCTGCTGGTCTTCGTGGGCCTGGACCGGCTCGGCCTGTCCGGTGGCGCCTGGACCGGCCTGCTGTGCATCGCCGCCGGGGCGCTCACCGCGGTCGCCGTGCCGGAGACCGTCCGGCTGCTCGTCTCCGAGCGGGCGGGCCGGGCCGCGGCCCCGTTCGTGGCGCTGTTCCCCGGCGCGATCTGGGTGGGCGTCTCCGCCGATGGCCTATTCGCCGGTGTCACCGCGTCCGGGGTGGCATTCCTGGCGTACGGCCTAGTCCGCCGTTCCCAGCCAGCCGCCTTAGTGGGCGGGCTGCTCCTAGCCGGGGGCGCCTACCTCTCGTACGGCCTCGTCCTGATGTTCGTGATCGTCGCCGCCGTCGTGCTGTCCGCACACAGAGCAGTGCCCGGCGCATGGCGAACGGCCGCGTGGGCAATTGCCGGCGCGGCCGCGGTCGTGGCGACGTTCACCGCGGCGGGCTTCGACTGGCTCACCGGCTACCACCTCGTCACGCGTCGCTACTACCAGGGAATCGCGGCGCATCGCCCGTACGCGTATTGGGTCTGGGCCAACCTCGCGGCCCTAACCATCGCCGCCGGGCCGGTCGCCGCCGTGATCATCCGCCGGGCCGTCGCGGCCCGGCGTGGGCCCTGGCTCCTCCCGCTCGCCGCCGCGGCCGCCATCCTCGCCGCCGACCTGTCCGGCTACAGCAAGGCCGAGGTCGAGCGGATCTGGCTGCCATTCGCGGTGTGGCTGCTCGCGGGCGCCGCCCTGCTGCCCGCCCGCACGCGGCGCCGGTGGCTGATCGCGCAAGCCGCGGTGGCCCTCATCGTGAACCACGTCCTGCTCACGGTCTGGTAGGCAACCGAACCGCACCCGAATCACCCCGCGAAACACAATCAACAGACCTTTTCCGAGCCCGGTCCGTAGCCGACAGGAGGTACCACCTCCGACCGGTTGCAGAAGGGCTCGACACGTGCGTAAGTTCGCTCGCGGGATCACACTTGCCGCGGTAATGATCGCGGCGCCGCTGGTGACCGTCCCCGCAAGCGCGACGGCCACCGCGCCCGCCGCCACGACGCTGTCCGGCCGGCTCGCCGCGGTCAAGGCGGCCAAGCAGATCAACTACTACCCGTCGCAGGCCGGCTGGACCCGGATGTGGACCGACTTCGATCCGGACACCATCGACGCCGACCTCGCCAAGGCCGAGGCGCTCGGCGCCGACAGCGTCCGGGCCATCGTCTTCCCGTCGGTGTTCGGCTACCCCACGCCGAAGCCCGAGTACACCACGAAGCTCGCCCAGTTCGTCTCCCTCGCGGTGGCGCACGGCTTGACCGTGAAGATCACCCTCTTCGACTGGTGGGACGGCTACACCGACATCACCGGAAGCACCGCCTGGACGAACGCGATCCTCGCGCCCTACCGCTACGACACCCGGATCATCGCGATCGGCCTGCAGAACGAGCTCGACCCCACCAACGCCGCCGCCATCGCCTGGGCCAAGAAGCTGGTCCCGGTGGTCCGCGCGGCCGCGCCCGCCATCCCCGTGACGATCTCGGTGAACGAGACCGCCGACCTGGCGAAGCTGAAGGCCTCCGTCCCGGTCGACTACTACGACTACCACTTCTACGGCAACTCCGAGCAGGCGCTCGCCGAGATCCGGATGGCGCAGGCCGCAGTCGCCCCCGCGCCCCTGGTGATCGGGGAGACCGGCGCCAGCACCCTGTCCTCCACCGAGGGCGAGCAGGCCGCGTACCTGGCCCGGGTCTTCGAGGCCGCGAAGGTCGCCGGGGTCCAGTCGGTCGCGCCGTGGACGCTGAACGACTTCGCCACCGGGGCCATCCCGGCCTCGGGCGTCGCGCAGAGCCCCGCCCAGTACCGGTTCGGCCTCTACCGCACCGACGGCACCGCGAAGCCGGCCGCCCGCGTGGTGCAGGCCGCGTGGGCCGGCACGGCGTACCCGTCCGATGTGCTGGATCTCAGCTTCGAGAACGCCGCCGGCCAGTCGGCGTGGAGCGACTACCTGCCCGAGCTCGGCGTGGCCACCAAGACCACCGCCGCCGCCCGCTCCGGGAAGTGGTCGGTGACGCTCAAGAACACCGGCAAGACGGCGGCCGGTGCCCCGTCATACCGGGTGTCGCCGATCGTCCCGGTCCAGCCCGGCCAGAAGTGGCACGCCGAGGTGTGGGCGCGCGGCAACGCCGCGACCGGCGCCACCCAGATCGCGCTGAGCTGGTTCGACGTGAACGGCCGCTGGCTCGGTGGGGCGTCGTCGGCGAGCCTGCCGGCCGGCACCACGAACTGGACGAAGCTGACCGTCGACCAGACCGCGCCGGCCGGGGCCGCCAGCCTCCAGATCCACCTCAAGTCCGGCGCCAACACCGGCGCCGTCTGGTTCGACGACGTCGCCATGACGATGTCGTAGTAGGCCGTAACCTCCGCGCCGGTCGGTCGTTATGGGCGTCATGGGCGGACCACCCCTCTCCCGCCCGACCGACCGGCAGGTTGCCTGGTCGGTTGCGGTCTGCGTCCTCACCGTGCTCTGCCTGCTTGCCGGGGGCCTGCTTGCCGGGGGCCTGCTTGCCGGGGGCCTGCTTGCCGGGGGCCTGCTTGCCGGGGGCCTGCTTGCCGGGGGCCTGCTTCCGGCCGCGGCCGCCGCGGGCCTGCTGACCGCGTGCTCGGCCGGCGTCGGCGTGGCGATGCTGCGCGCCCGGCCGGCCGGCCCGCGGCCGCGCGCGCTCGCGCTGGCCGGCGGCATCCTCGTGGCCGCGCCGGCCGGCGCCGCCAGTGGCCTCGCCGCGCTGCTGGCCCCGCACACGCTGGCCGGCGGCGTCCCGCTGCCGGCCGAGATCCCCCTCGTCAGCCTCTTCTTCGTGGCCGGCCTGTACCTGTCGGCCGTCCTGCGTCCGCACCAGCGCCGCGACCTGCCGGCCCGCCTGCGCGCCGGCCTCGACACGCTCAGCGTCGCCGCCGGGGTGATCTTCCTGCCGTGGCTGCTGCTGTTCGGCGACGAGCACAACGAGCGGCGCGGCGCCTCGATCACCGCGCTGATCTTCGGCGGTGGCGCGGCCGCGGCCGTCGCGGTCGCCGGCGTGCACGCGATCCGGCACCGGGCCGCGCTGCAGTGGTGCGCGCCCGGCGCCGCGTTGTCGCTGATCGGGCTGACCGCGCTGGTCGTCGCCATGGACTTCCCCGCCGAGCCGAACGCCGCGATCGCCGGGATCGCCGCGGCCGCCGCGATCAACGTGGCCGCCGTCCTCATGTGGCACGGCTCGGTGCGGATCGGCCCGGACGCGCGGCCGCTGCCACCCGCGGGCAGCGAGCCCTCGGCCGGCTTCCCGCTGCTCGCGCTGCCGATGATCGCGGCCGCGCTGGTCACCGTTTACCACCTGATCAACGGCGGCGGCATGGACACCGTGTCGATCGCCCTAGGCCTCACCGCGATCACCGCCGTCGCGGCCCGCGAGTGGTTGTCGGCGATCGCCCTGCGCCGGCACGCCGACCATCTGACCGTGCAGGGCAACCGGCTGCGCAGCCTGGTGTTCGGCTCGGCGGACGTGGCGATGGTCCTGGACGCCGACCTCGCGGTGCGCTGGCAGTCGCCGGCCGCGGCCCGCCAGTTCGGGCTCTCCGACCAGGACGTTCTCGGCCACGCCGCGTCGGCGCTGGCGCACCCGGCACAGGCCGACGCCGTGCACGCCTACCTGGCCCGGCGACTAGCCGGGAGCGACTCGCCGGCCAGCCTGCCGGTCCGCCTGCGGGACGGCTTCGGCCGTTGGCGGGACACCGAGTGGACGACCAGCGGCGCCGACCCGGCCGAGCCCGGCCAGACCCTGGTCGTGCACGTCCGCGACGTGAGCAACGTGCGCGACCTTGAGCGGGCGCTGCGTCAGTCCACCCACCTCGACCAGCAGACCAGCCTCGCGAACCGGGAGGGCCTGTGCCGGGCCGGCGAGCTGATCCCGGACGCCGGCGCGATCATCGTGATCGAGCTGGGCGGGCTGACCGCGATCGCCGACGTCTGCGGGCCCGACCAGGCCGAGGTGGTCGTGATCGAGGCGGCTCGCCGTCTGCGTACGCGGGTGGCCGGCGCCGACGTGCCGGCGCGGCTGGGCGAGACCCGGTTCGCGGTGCTGACCCATTGCGGCGCGGTCCGTGCCCATCTGCTCGCCAGCCAGCTGATCAACGCGCTGACCGTGCCCTACGAGGCGGCCGGAACGGTCTCGCACCTGTCCGCGTGGGCGGGCGTGGCCGACCTGACCCCGGAGGCCGGCGTCGACGAGGTGATCCGCCGGGCGGTCCTGGCGCTGCGATCGGTCCGCTCGGGCCCGCCGGGCGCGGTGGAATGGTACGAGGAGCAGTTGGAGACCCGGCTCCTGCGCCGGTCCACGCTGGAGCAGGATCTGCCGGGCGCGGTCGCCCGGGGCGAGCTGGAGCTGGCGTACCAGCCGATCGTGGACCTGGCGAGCCGCCGTCCGGTGGGCGTCGAGACCCTGCTGTCGTGGCGGCACCCCACGCTGGGCGCGGTGCGGGCCGGCGAGCTGCTGCCGCTGGCCGACGATCTGGGTCTGCTGGGCGCGATCGGTCACTGGGCGCTGCACGCTTCCTGCCGTCTGCTGGTCGGCTGGCGGCGGCAGCATGAGCAGCTGTGGCTGGCGGTCACCGTCCGCCCTCGCACGCTCGCCGATCCGGCCTTCCAGGCGAGCCTGCAGACCGCGCTCGATCTCTATCAGATCCCGCCCTCCGCCCTGGTCGTCGAGATCAAAGAGCAAGACCTCCTCGGCGTACGGGATGAGCACTCCCCCGTCGATGACCTGGCCACCCGCCTCGGCCGCCTGCGCGCCCAGGGCATGCGCACCGCGATCGACAGCTTCGGCGCCGCCTCCACCTCGCTGAGCCGGCTACGCATCCTCCCGATCGACCTGCTGAAGATCGACCGGGAGGTCTTCGGCCCGGGGTCCGGCCCCCACGGCCACGCCGGCGCGGTCCTCGACGTGACCGTGACGCTGGGCCGGCGCCTGGGTATGGACGTGATCGCCCACGGCCTCGAGTCCCCTGAGGACCTCGACACCGTACGCGCCGCGGGTTGCCGCCTCGGCCAGGGCGACCTGCTCGGCGAACCGATGCCCGCCGAGCACCTGGAGGCCCTGCTCGAGTCGCACCGCGAGGCCCGCCACCGCGACGGCTGAGGTCAGGCCGGCGGGCCTCCGGACGGCGTGCCCGACGCGGCCGCGGGCGACGGATTTCCGGCCGTCACCGTTCCGGCCGCCGCCGGGGTGCCGCCGGCCGCGGTGCTCCTCGACGATCGCGGCCTGCGGGTGCTCCCGGCGCGGTCCGCGGCCCGGTCGAGTTTGGCGGTGGCCGCGTCCTTGGCCTTCTGCTTCGTCTGTTCCACCGTGGGGCTGCCGCTCAGCCTGCGCGCCGACGCGGCGATCCGCTCGTACTGCTCCCGCCCGGCCCGGGCGCCGAGCACGTAACCGACGGCGAGCCCGGCAGCCAGCTTCACGATTCTCATCAGCTACCTCTCTGAGTGTCATGTGCGTGTGCGTTGCCATAGGTGCCCGCCGCGCCGCCGCCCAAACCGGTCCGTCAGCCGCGCCGGGCGTCCACCGCCGCGGCCCGAGTGATCCGGATGAACCTCCCCGACATACTCCCGGGCGACCGGGACTGACGCCCGGCCCGATCCGTCCTGACGCTCGGGCACGCCATCGGCGAACCGGCCGGCATCGTCCTGGCGGTCGCCCCGCCGCTCATCCGGGTGATCTCGCCGGCCCGTGACGGGCACGCCGCGGACGGCCCGCCGGGAGGTTAACGGCGGGTGAACGGGGTATGCGCCCCGGCGATCGCCAAGCCCGAGGGGGACATACGCCGTGACGTCGACGGAATTCTGGCAAACCGATCTGCTGCGAACCCTGGCCGGTCAGGCCGAGCGGGTGGAGCTCAAGCTGGTCGTGCCCCGGCACGACGGGAGCTCGCTGGGCATCGACCCGGACCGCCGACCGGACCGCCGCGTCTACTTCCTGGACACCCCCGACCTCGCTTTCTTCCGGCACGGGGTGATCGTCCGCTTCCGCGACCGCTCGCGCCGGCACGACGACGCCGTGGTCAAGCTGCGGCCCGTGGTGCCCGGCCGGGTGCCCGGCTGGCTGCGACAGGCCGACAGCTTCCAGATGGAGGTCGACGCCCTGCCCGGCAATGCCGTGTGCTCGGGCGCGCTCAAGAAGCGGCTGGGCCGCGACGACGTGTCGCGCATCCTGGCGGCGGGCCGTCCGCTGACCAAGCTGCTCTCCGCCCGCCAGCGCAAGCTGCTCGCCAGGTACGCGCCGCCGTGGGTGGGCCTCGCCGACCTCACCGTGTTCGGGCCGGCCGACGTGCGCTGCCAGAGCGTCAAGTTGCGCGGCCTCGACCGCGGCCTGACCGCCGAGCACTGGCGCTACCCGGACGGCTCCGACCTGCTGGAGCTCTCCACCCGCTGCCCGGTCGACAAGGCCGCCACCGCGGCCGAGCGCGTCACCGCGGCGCTGCGCGCCTACGGTATAGGTCCGGCTGCCGAGCAGCCCACCAAGACCGAGATGGCCCTGTCGGCATAGGCACGGTGCTCGCTCAGGAGTGGCCGCGGTCCTCCTGGTAGCGGACGCCGGTGTCGGACTCGTCGGTGGCCAGGTAATCGGCGTACCGGTGGCCATGCCCCGGAACCGTCCGGAGGAAGCGCCGTTCTCATGGTTATGTCCGATCCGCACCAGATCGCCCCACGGGAGGGCTTCGGCTACAGCCCGGCCCTCGACGGCATCCGCGCCCTGGCCGTGTCGGCCGTCGTGCTGTTCCACGCCGGCGTCGGCGGCCTGGGCGGCGGTTTCCTCGGCGTGGACACGTTCTTCGTGCTCTCCGGCTTCCTGATCACCTCCTTGCTGCTGCAGGAGCGGGCGCGGGCCGGGCGGATCAGGCTGGCGCATTTCTGGGTACGCCGGGCCCGCCGTCTCCTGCCGGCGCTGCTGGCCGTCCTCACGGCGACGGTGATCGCCGGGCATTACCTGCTGGACGACGGCTCCCTCGGGCTGCTGCGGACCGACGCGTACGCGGCGCTGGGCTACGTCGCCAACTGGCGGATGATCTTCCGGGGCACCGGGTACGTGGCCGCAACCGCCACCCCGTCGCCGCTGCAGCACACCTGGTCGCTCGGCATCGAGGAGCAGTTCTACCTGCTCTGGCCGCTGCTCATGGCCGGTCTGCTCGCCTGGCCGGCGACCCGCCGGGCGCTCACGACGCTGCTGGCCTTCTGCGTCGCCGGCACCGTCGCCTCGCAGGTGCTGTGCGCCTGGCTGTTCCGGCCGGACTCGATGGGCCGCGCCTACTTCGGCACCGACACCCGCGCCCAGGCCCTGCTCATCGGCGCCGGTCTCGCCGTCCTCCTGACCCAGCCTCAGAAAGCGCGGCCCGCCATCCTGACCCGGCCCCAGAAAGCGCGGCCCGCCACCCTGACCCGGCCCCCGAAAGCGTGGCCCGCCACCCTGACCCGGCTCCGGAAGGCCCGGCTCGGCACCGCGGCCGCCGCGATCACCTTCTGGCTGTGGCACGCCGCCGGCGACCAGGCCGGCTGGATGTACCACGGCGGACTCACTCTCGCCGCGCTCGCCACCGCGGTCGTCATCGCCCACGTGATCCTCGAGCCGGCCGCGCCGACCGCCCGGGCCCTGGCGGTTGCGCCGCTGGTGTGGCTCGGCCGCATCTCCTACGGCGTCTACCTGTGGCACTGGCCGCTGTTCACCTTCCTCACCGCCGACAACACCGGCCTGTCCCGCTGGCCGCTGCTCGCCGTCCGGCTGGCCGGCACGCTCGGCGTCGCGGTGCTCAGCTACCACGTGATCGAGCAGCCGATCCGTCGCGGCGCGCGGATCCGGATGCCCGTCACCGCCACGGCCGGCGCCCTGGCCGCGACGATCGCGGTGATCGCCGTCGGCGCCACTCCCCCGGCGGGCGACGCGGCGAACGAGACCGCCGCCGCACCGGTGGTCATCTCGGTCCCGGGGGCCGAGCCGGGCGCGGCCGCGCCGATCAGCCGGCCGCAGCGCCCGATGTCGGCATCCCGGCGCGAGCCCCGGGTGACGTTCTTCGGCGACTCCGTCTCCTGGGTCATCGGCACCTACCTGCCCGAGCACCCCGGCATGTGGACCAGCGTGCGAGCGATCCAGGGCTGCGGCATCGCGACGCTGCCCGACATCCTGCAGCTCGGCGCCCCGCACACCAACTACCCCGGCTGCACGTCCTGGCAGCGGCGCTGGCAGCGCGGCGTCGACCAGGACAACCCCGATGTCGCGGTCATCGAGCTCAACCGCTGGGAGCTGATGGACCGCCGCTATCAGGGCCGCTACCAGCATGTGGGGGACCCGGCCTACGACGCGTACCTCGAGGGGCAGCTGGAGACGGCGATCCGCATCGCCGGCTCACGGCGCGCCGCCGTCGTGCTGCTGACCGCTGCCTACACCCACCGCGCGGAGCGGCCCGACGGCGGCCTGTACGCCGAGGACCGGCCGGAACGCGTAGACGCGTGGAATGCCCTGCTGCAGGAGGTCGCGGCGCGGCATCCCGCGCAGGTCACGGTCCTGGATCTCAATCCGCTGGTCTGCCCGGACGGGAAATTCACCTGGCGGATCGACGGCATGAAGGTCCGCAGCGACGGCCTGCACTACACCCCGCCGGCGGTCCAAAAGATCATCGCGCCCTGGCTGCTGCCGCAGCTCGCGGCCATCGCGACCGGCGAGCAGGCGCCGCCTGACCAACGCATCCGCCCGGGCGCATGACGGGTCCGGTCCGCTAAGAAGCGGTCCGCGGCATCGGCTGGGGATCGGCGGTCGGCCCGTGCACCACGGGACGGCCGCCGGCCCAGTCGACCCGGTCGAGCCACAGCTGCCGGCCGGGGCTCACGCTGCCGATGCCGTCCGGCGGCCACGCGTGGTAGAGCAGCCAGGTGCTGCCGTCGGCGAGCGTCACCGGGTAGCAGTGGCCCGGGCCGGCCGCGGCGGGCGACGAGCGCAGGATCGGGTTCTCCGGCGCGTCGTGGCACGGTCCGATCGGGCCGTCGCAGGTGGCGTACCCGACCGCGTACCGGTCGGAGTCGAAGGCGCCGCCCGAGTAGAACAGGTAGAGCCGCCCGTCGTGCCGGAGCATCTCCGGCGCCTCGACCACCGCGCCCTGCCACGGTTTGTCGTTGGTGAGCAGCCGGGTGGGAGAACCGGTGAGCGACAGGCCGTCCGGGGCGAGCCGCTGCGCGTACAGATGGGACGGCACGCCGATGTGGTTGCCGTCGTTCTTCCAGTACAGGTAGAGGGTGCCGTCGTCGTCGCGGAACGGGCTCGCGTCGATCGAGCCGCCCTCGTCGTCCTGGCAGACGAGCGGCGAAGGCGACGGGTCGGTGAAGGGGCCGCGCGGGTTGTCGGCGACGGCCGCGCCGATGCATTGCCGGTCGGCCCGGTTCCAACGGGCGGTGTAGTAGAGCACGTATTTCCCGGCGTCAGTGCGCACCGCCTCGGGCGCCCACGTGTTGCCGGTCGTCGCCCAGGAGCCCACCGACGGGAGCACGTCCCCGGCGGGCGTCCAGTGCACCAGGTCGGTGCTGGTCAGCAGCGGCACGTTCGCGGAGGCATTGTTGGTGCCGTAGGCGAAGAACGTGCCGTCCTCGTGCAGCACGCCGGGATCGGGAAAGGTCTGGCTGTGGACCGGGTTGGTGAAGGTCACGGGAGCGGCTCCAGGCGCGGCCGGGGTGTCGCCGCAGGCGGCAAGGGCGGCCACCGCCAGCAGCGACACGACACGGGTACGGGTCACGAGCGATAAATCCGGAAATAGTCGAACTGTGCGGTGACGGCCGGGGTCGCTCCGCCGTGCGCATCCAATCCGATTCTCAACGGAGCGCCGACCGGGAACGTCCACACTCCGCCCAGCGTCCAGGCGCGCCCGTCGACACTCGATTCCGACCGGAGGTGATGCTCCCCGGTGGCCGGATCGACCCGGTGCACCAGTCTCAGCCACGTCGTCGCCACGCCGGGCGTGCCGACGGTGATCCCGCCGTAGGCGAGCGACCCCGCGTACGGCAGTTCCCGACCGTATTCGATCTGCCGGGTGTTCCAGATGGACACGACGTCGAGCCGGGCGAAGTCGTCGTCCCCGGCGTAGGCGATCAGTCCGGCCTGCTGGTAATTGCGCACATCGTTGACCCCGAGGTCGAGGGTGAGCCTGGTCTCGGCCGTCCAGTCCCCCGCCGGCGGATCGCGCAGCAGCACCGAGGCGTTGTTGCCGGCCCCGGTCAGGTCCCCGGCCTCGACCGGCCAGTTCAGGCTCCCGCCCGAGACGGTGACCGCGACGTCCTGCCGCACCCAGCTCCACCCGGCCGCCGGCACGTCCCCGTTGAACTCGTCCGACCAGGCCAGACGCCCCACGGCCGGCGCCGGCACGGGATGGGTGACCGGCCGGTACAGCCGCTGCACACTGAAGTTGTCGACGTCACCCCGCCCGGCAAATCCGACCTGCGCCGGGCCGCCGGGCCGCACCCTGAGCGACACCGAGACGATCGGCCCACTCTGCCGCGCCTCGGTCAGCTCGGCGACCAGGCGATCCCCGCGGACCGACACGGCGAGGTTGTGCCACGTGCCGTAGTCGAGCCCCGGCGGCAACGGCGCCGAAGCACGCGCCGCACCCGAGGTGGCGACCAGCCGCCCGGCGGACCGGTCGACAACGACGCGCGCGCCGCCCACGACGAGCCCGGCCGAGGACCCACCACCCACGACCAACCCGGCGGAAGGTCGCTCCGGCACCCGCAGATCGGCCTCGACCCGCACGTCACCCCCGGGCGACGGCCGCAGCGCGGTCCCGCTGCCGGTGGCATACCCACCGGTCACTCGCCAGCCGGCGGGCAACCACGGCACCGGCCGGTCGAAGGTCTCCGCGCCGGCGCCGACCGGCGCCGCCTGTGGCGTGTCGGACGGTCCGGCCCCGGCCCGCACCACCGGCCACCCGCCGATCCAGTCGAGCCGGTCGAGCAGCATCGGCCGCCGGTTGACCCCGAAGGGCTGATCCAGGTAGGGCGCATTCCGGTCGATGGCGTGGTAGACGAGATAGTCCTGCCCGGACAGGTCGGTGACCAGGCCGTTGTGTCCCGCGCCGATCCAGCGGTTGCCGTTCTGCGTCACCACCGGAGTGCCGCCGGCGCCGGAGTCGAGCAGCGAGACGCCGTGCGCGTCGACGAACGGGCCCAGCGGCGACCGCGACCGGCCCACCGACACCGAGTAGCCGGTGGCCGGTCCCGCGCAGCAGTTCGCCGACGAGGCGAAGAGGTAGTACCAGCCGTCGTGGCGGACCACGTAGGCGCCTTCGTACTTGTTGTCGATCGCCACCGGAGCCGGCGATCCCACCGCGCTGAGCCCGTCCGCGGCGAGCCGCACCACCGAGATCCCGCCGTAGTAGCTGCCGAAGTACAGGTAGCGCGAACCGTCGGCGGCTGTCAGCTCGGCCGGGTCGATCGTGCTCAGGTAGCCGCCTCCGCCGCCGGGCCGGGGCGACACGACCGGCGCGACCTGCTGGGTCCATGGCCCGGCCGGGGCGGGAGCGGTCGCGACCCCGATGGCGAAGTCCGAGTTATCCGGAGAAGCCGTCGTATCGGTGACGGCGTAATACATGACATAGCGGCCATCGAGATATCGCACGTCCGGCGCCCAGTAGGACGATCCCGGCGCAACATAGGGCGCCGCCGGACCGGTGAGCGCGTCCCCGACGTAGGACCACGTCACAAGATCGGCGGAGCGCGCGATCGGAATGCGATGCGGGCTCCCCGAACCCGACCGCAGCGGATCACTGGTCGCGTACGCGTACCAGAAACCGTCTTGGCCTCGAATCACGGTCGGATCGGCGAACGTGTCGGCGAAGGACTGCGACACCGGATTGACGAGCAGGCTCAGCAACAGCAGCAACGCGCGGAACACGAGATCACCCCTTGATTCCGGTGTGCGTGACGCTCTGGATGACGTGCCGCTGGGCGGCGACGAAAAGGATCAGCACGGGCACACTGGCCACCACGGCGCCGGCCATCGCGATCGGGTAGTTGGTGGTGGCGGCGTTCTGCAGGTTGCCCAGGCCCGCGGGCAGGGTCAGCCGGTCGGCGCTGAACAGCACGTAGAGCGGCCAGAGGAAGTCGTTCCAGTTGGT
Source organism: Actinoplanes sp. NPDC051513 (assembly GCF_044454685.1). Lineage (NCBI taxonomy): Bacteria > Bacillati > Actinomycetota > Actinomycetes > Micromonosporales > Micromonosporaceae > Actinoplanes > Actinoplanes sp. NPDC051513. The sequence goes on along the minus strand of NZ_JBITDW010000002.1, from coordinate 404,106 downwards.
CAGGAACGACAGCACGGTGAGCGTGGCCAGGGCCGGGCGGGCCAGCGGCAGCACGATCCGGGTGAAGATCTGCCATTGGTTGGCGCCCTCGAGCAGCGCCGCCTCCTCGAGGTCGACCGGCAGCGCGGCGAAGAACTGGCGCAGGAAGAACACGCCGAACGCGCCGCCGGCCGACGGGACGATCAGCGCCCAGAGCGAATCCAGCCATCCGAGCCGGCTGACGATCAGGTAGTTGGGGACGAGGAACAGGAACGGCGGCACGAACAGCGTGCCGACCACGGTCGCGAACACCAGCTTGCGGCCACGGAATCGCAACCGGGCCAGCGCGTACGCGGCCATCGCGTCGACCGCGACGATCAGCACCGCGTTGGCGGTGGCCGCGATCAGGCTGTTGACGAACCAGCGCAGCACCGGTGTGGCCGAGTTGGTGGTGAGCACCGTCGAGTAGGCCTCGCCGGTCACCGGGCGCGGCAGCCAGGACAGGGGCAGCGCGGTGGCGTCGTTGTTGGTCTTGAAGGAGGTCGTGAGCATCCACAGCAACGGGGCCACGAAGATGACCGTGAGGATGCCCAGGGTGATCCAGAACGGGATGCGGCGGAGCGTCATGAGACCTCCCGGCGCTGGGTGAGCCGGAGGTTGAGGACGCTGATCGCGAGCAGGATCAGCGCGAGGATGTAGCTCATCGCGGCCGCCATGCCCTGCCGGTTGTTGGCCAGGCCGGTCTCGGCGATGTACATGATCGCCGTCCGGGTCTCGTTGGCCGGCGCGCCCTTGGTGAGCAGGAACGACTGGCCGAACATGTTGGCCGAGGCCAGGATCGTCACGGTGGTCACGAACGCCATGACCGGTCGCAGGCCGGGCAGCGTCACGTTGCGGAACTCGTCCCACTTGGACGCGCCGTCCACCCGGGCCGCCTCGTACAGTTCCGGCGAGATGTCCTGCAGGCCGGCCAGGTAGATGACCGCGTTGAAGCCGAGCGTCCACCAGACCGTCATGCCGACCAGCGAGATCCACGCCCACGGCAGGTCGGTGGTCCACGGGACAGCGTGGCCCAGGTAGTAGTTGACCAGGCCGATGTTGGGATCGAGCACGAACCGGAACAGGATGCCGACCACCGCGACGCCGAGCACGTAGGGCGCGAAGAATACCGCCCGGAAGAACGACCGGCCGGGGAAGGCTCGGTTGAGCAGCAGCGCCACGCCGAGCGGGCAGACGATCAGGAACGGCACGCTGAACACCGTGAAGATCCCGGTGGCCAGCATGCTCTTCCAGTAGTCACCGCTGTCCCGGCTGCCCGGCGTGAACAGGTCGATGTAGTTCTGCAGGCCCACCCAGGGCTTGCCGGGCAGCAGGTAGTTGTAGTCGTGAAGGCTCACCCAGAGACCGAAGATCGCCGGGATCAGCACAAAGCCCAGGAACAACACCAGGAACGGCAGGAGAAACAGGTACGGCGTGAGCGGCCCGTGCCGCCGCACTGTGCCGCCGGTCGCCGCTCTTTGCCCGGGTGGCGCCATGGACCGCGTGTCGACGGCCATGATCAGGCCCCGTACTTCTTCTTGTTGTCGGCGAGAATCTTGTTGGCCTTGTCCGCCGCCGAAGTCAGCGCCGCGGCCGGGTCCTGCTTGAGCAGCACCGCGCTCTGCACGCCGGTGTAGAGCTGAGCGAGCGCGTCGCCGATGCCGGCCACCGACGGCGGGAAATGGGTGTACTGCACGTCGGCGGCGAACGACTGCAGGCTCGTCAGCGCCTTGAAGTCGGCGCTCTGCGCGAGGTCGTTGCGGGCCGGCACCTTGGCACTCTTGGCCCAGGCCGCCGCCTGCTGCGTGAACCAGTTGATGAAGAACCGGCTGGCGTTGGCCTTGTTCGCGTCATTGTCCTTCTTGCGCGGGAGCACGAACTGGTGGCTGTTGCCCCAGACCCCGCCGGTCGAGCCGATCTTGGGGAGAGGAGCAGTGCCTATTTCGTACGTCTTGAGCGCGGTGACGTCGTTGACCTGCCAGATGCCCTGCCAGTTGAAGACGTTCCGGCCGTTCTTGAGGGCGATGTAGTCGGCGTCCTGGCCGACGTTCTTGGGGCTGTAGCCGTTCTTGACCAGGTCGACCATCCAGGTCAGCGCCTGCACGCCGGCGTCGGAGTTCCAGGTGGCGGTGGCGTTGTCGGAGCTGAACACGTCCCCGCCGAACTGCCAGAGCAGCGACTCGAACTGGAAGCCGCCGGTGAACTGGAACGGCGACACCCACGACCCCTGGATGCCCTTGCTCTTGAGGGTGTCCAGCTGGGACATGTACTCGTCCTTGGTGGTCGGCGGCTTGTTCGGATCGAGGCCGGCCTTCTCCATGACGGTCTTGTTGTAGTAGAGCCCGAGGTTGTGCACGTCGATCGGGATGCCGTAGCGCTTGCCCTGGTAGACGCCCCCGTTCCAGACCGCGGGGGCGAAGTCGGACTCCTTGAGGCCGAGCGCGCTCGCGATGTCGTCGAGCGGCACGATCACCTGCTGAGCGGCCTGGGTCGGCATGTCGTCGATGTGCATGGCGGCCACATCCGGGCCGTTGCCGCTCTGCACGGCCGCGGGCAGCTTGGTGAAGAAGTCCGCCCATTGGAAGACGTTCATCTTCACCTGGACGTTCGGGTTGGCCTTGTTGAACTGGTCGACCATGGCCTGGGCGGTCTCGCCGTCGCTGCCGGTCCAGCCGTTCCAGAAGCTGATCGTGACGTTGGGGCCGCTGTAGCTGGCGCCGCCGTTGCCGCCGGCGGGCGCGGCCTGCGGGGCCTTCGAGGTGCCGCCGCAGGCGGCGAGGGCGAGGGCGGTGCCGGCTCCGCCGGAGAGGGCAAGGAAGCGCCGACGGGAAAACTCGGACATTTTCGCTCCTAGGCGTGGTGGTCGGTGGAGAACTCGAGGACGTTCCAGGAAGCAGGGGGAAGCTCGACGGTGAGCTGGCCCGGTTTCGCCGGGCGCTCACCGTCCAGCACTCGGTGGGTACACAGCCGGGCGCCGTTGAACCCACGGAGGTCGAGGGTCAGGGCGAGCGGCCCGGTGCGGTCGCGGTTGACGGCGAACAGGGCGAGGTTGCCGGTCTCGGGGTCGTGGCTCGCCGCCGCCGTGAGGGCGGGCACCGGCCCGTACGCGTCGGTGTCGATCCGCGGCGCGACCGGTTCGACCCGGAGCGCGTCGCCCCGCGCGAGACCGGCCATGTGTGCGAACGGATGGAAGATGGTCTGCTTCCATGCCGGACCGCCGGGTTCCGTGCGGATCGGGGCGATGACATTGGCGAGCTGCGCCTGGCAGGCGATACCGACCCGGTCGGCGTGACCGAGCAGCGAGATCAGGTAGGTGCCGACCACGACGGCGTCGATGTCGCTGTAGTTGTCCTCGATCAGCCGTGGCGCCTGCCGCCACTCGAGGGCGGCCTCGCCGTGCCAGTCGCGCTGGTACCAGACGTTCCACTCGTCGAACGACACCTTCAGGCGCTTGGGGCTGCGCAGCTTGGCCTTGACGTGGTCGGCGGTGGCGACCACCTCGTCGATGAAGGCGTCCATGTCCACCGCGGACGCGAGGAAGCTGTCGGTGTCGCCGTGGTGCTCCTCGTAGTACGCGTGCATCGAGACGTAGTCGACCTGGTCGTAGCATTGCTCGAGGACGGTCGCCTCCCACGAGCCGAACGTCGGCATGTGCCGGCCGGAGCTGCCGCACGCGACCAGCTCTATCCCCGGATCGAGGCGGCGCATGGCCCGCCCGGTCTCGGCGGCGAGCCGGCCGTACTCGTACGCGGTCATGTGCCCCATCTGCCAGGGACCGTCCGCCTCGTTGCCGAGACACCAGAGCTTGATCCCGTACGGCTCGGTGTCGCCGTTCTTGATCCGCTGGTCGGAGAGCCGCGTGCCGCCCGGGAAGTTGGCGTACTCCAGCAGCTCGACCGCCTCGGTGAGCCCGCGGGTGCCGAGGTTGACGGCCATCATCGGCTCGGCGCCGAGCCGGCGGACCCAGGCCATGTACTCGCCGAGGCCGAACTGGTTGGTCTCGATCGAGCGCCAGGCCAGGTCGAGCCGTCTGGGCCGGGAGTCGCGCGGCCCGACGCCGTCCTCCCATCGATAGTTGGAGACGAAGTTGCCGCCCGGATAGCGCACGACGGTCACGCCCAGCTCACGGGCCAGATCGAGCACGTCGGTACGCAGGCCGAGCTCGTCGGCGACGGGGTGGCCGGGCTCGAAGACGCCGGTGTAGACGCATCGGCCCATGTGTTCGACAAGCGAGCCGAAGAGCCGGCGGTCGATGCGCCCGATCCGGAAGGCGGGGTCGATGGTGAGCTGTGCGACATTCACGTTGGTGTTTTACAACGTTGTTTACATCGTTGTAAAGAGGCCGTCTAATATGCTGGTCGCTGGTCGGGCACACGCTGAAGGGGGTCACCGTTGGGCGCGAGCATCAAGGACGTCGCCCGGCACGCCGGAGTCTCGGTCAAGACGGTGTCCAACGTGATCAACGATTTCCCGTTCGTCTCGGCGGCCACCCGCGAGAAGGTCAAGCGGGCCCTCGAGGAGCTGGACTATCGGCCCAACCTTTCGGCCCGGCTGCTGCGCGGCGGCCGCACCGGCGTGGTCGCGCTCGCGGTCCCCGAGATCAGCTCGCCGTACTTCGCCGAGCTCGCCGCGCAGTTCGTCCACCACGCCAAGAGCCACGCCTGGACCGTGCTCATCGACGAGACCCAGGGCGCCCGCGACAGCGAGCGGATCGCGCTCGACGGCATCAAGTCGCACCTGGTCGACGGCCTGATCGTCAGCCCGCTGGCGCTCACCGCGGGCGACATCGACGCCCGCCGCGACCGGACCCCGCTGGTGCTGCTCGGCGAGCGGCTCACGCACGCGCCGGTTGACCACGTCAGCATCGACAACGTGGACGGCGCCCGCGCCGCGACCGCCCACCTGCTGGCGATCGGCCGCCGCCGGATCGCCGCCATCGGCAGCCAGCCGCACGTCTCCGGGGGCACGGCGGCGCTGCGCCTCAAGGGTTACCGTGCCGCGCTGCGCACGACCGGCGTGGCTTTCGACAAAGCGCTGGTCATGCCCGCACCCAGCTACCACCGGGCCGACGGGTACGCGGCGATGAGCGCCCTGCTCGATCTGCCGGCGCCGCCCGACGCGGTGTTCTGCTTCAACGACCTGCTGGCGATCGGCGCGCTGCGGGCGCTGCACGAGCGCGGGTTCTCGGTGCCGGCCGACGTCGCAGTGATCGGCTTCGACGGCATCGAGGAGGGCGCCTTCCACACACCCGCGCTGAGCACGATCCGGCCGGACAAGGGGGAGATCGCCCGGCTCGCGCTCGCATTGCTCGACAACCGCATCGCCGGCGGCGCGGAGGCGTCACCGCAGGAGGCGTACGCGGGGTTCGAGCTCCTCGTGCGGGAGAGTTCCGCCTGCTAGGTTGTTCGTGCTCTCCTGACCGGACGGTGAGGCGGATCGTGGCGGCCCCTCCCGGCCGTTTTCCGCTGCCGGCGGTGACGGCGCCAGGACGATCAGGGCCACGGCCGCCGCGATCACCACTGTGCCGCCGATCACCCGGGCGTCGAGCCGCTCCTCCAGCAGCCACCAGCCGAGGAAGACCGCGACGACCGGGTTGACGAACGCGTAGGTCCCGGCGATCCGCGGCGCGACATGGTCGAGCAGCCACGTGTACGCGGTGTACGCCACCAGGCTCCCGAAGACGATCAGATAACCCAGCGCGAGCAACGACCGCCCGCTCAGCCCCGCCCGCGGGATCTCGCCGGCGAACGCGGCCAGCACCCCGAGGATCACTCCCGCGCTGACCATCTCCACGGCGCTCGCCATCAACGCGTGCGGAGGGCGCGGCGCGTGCACTGCGTAGACCGACCCGAGCCCCCAGCAGGCCGCTCCGCCCAGCGCGACGGCGGCGGCCAGCATGTCGCCACCGCCGCCCGGCCGGACGAGAATCGCCACCCCCGCGACCCCGGCGACCAGGCCGATTCCGACCGGCAGCGTGATCCGCTCGCGGTCCACCACGCGGCGCCCGGCCACGATCCACAGCGGAATCGTGGCGAGGAACAGCGCGGTCGTCCCCGAGGGCAGCGTCTGCTCGGCCCAGCAGGCGCCGCCGGTGCCCGCGGCCGGCAGCAGCAGTCCCTGGATCGCGCCGGCGCGCCATTGCCGCCGGTCCGGCATGGTCCAGCGCCGGTAGCGGCAATACGCGAACAGCAGCGCCCCCGCGACCAGGAATCGGACGGCGTTCAGGGTCAGCGGCGGCAGCGTCTCGAGCCCCACCTTGAGTGCCAGATAGGTCGAGCCCCAGACGACGTACACGATGAGCAGCGGTCCGACGAAGGTCATAACGGTACCGTTCCCCGCCGGCGTTGGCACCTTCGCCATGGATGCGGCACTTCGTGCCAAAATGAGGGAATGCTGACCGACGTCGCCGTCGTCGTGGCCGAGCCGGTGCCCGCCTTCGAGCTGGGCATCGTCAGCGAGATCTTCGGCCTGCCGCGAGCCGACCCGTCGCTGCCGCGCTACGCCTACGCGGTCTGTGCCGAGCGCCGCGGCGCGCTGCGCACATCGACCGGCTTCGCCGTGATCCCGACCGACGGCCTGGACCGGCTCGCCACCGCCGACCTCATCGTGGTCACCGGCGCAGCGCCGCCCGTGCCACCGCCCACCCCGGCGCTGGCCACGGCACTGCGAGCGGCGGCCGACCGCGGCGCCGTCGTCGCCGCCGTCTGCACCGGCGCTTTCGTGGTGGGCGCGGCCGGCCTGCTCGATGGCCGCGCCGCGACCACCCACTGGGCGTACGCGGACGATCTCGCCCGCCGCCATCCGTCCGCCACCGTCGACCCGGACCGCATCTACGTGGTCGACGGCCCGATCGCCACGAGCGCCGGCGCGTCCGCGGCGATCGACCTCTGCCTGCACCTGATCCGCCACGAGCATGGCGCCGACGTGGCCAACCGCGTCGCCCGCGAGCTGGTCGTGCCGCCGCACCGCAGCGGCGGCCAGGCCCAGTTCTCCCGTGTGCCGATCGCATTTCCCGGCTCCGGCGACCTGGCCGGCCTGCTCGACTGGGCCGCCGACCACTTGGGCGAGAACCTGACGGTCGGAGCCCTCGCCCAGCGGGCCACCATGTCCACCCGCACCTTCATCCGCCGCTTCACCGAGGCGACCGGCGCCACCCCCGCGGCCTGGGTGCGCGAGCAGCGCGTCCGCCGGGCGGAGCAGTTACTGGAAAAGGAGAGCGCAACCATCGCGGCGGTGGCCCGCCATTGCGGTTTCGGCAGTCCCGACACGCTGCGCCGGCAATTTCGCAAAGTGCGCGGCGTAACCCCGGAGGCATATCGCGCCGCCTTTCGCCAGTCACCGTGACGGGTCGCCGAGATCGCCGGCCGGCGGGAGTTGCTGACACCCTAGGGCGGGCAGCCGCGGGCGCTCGCCAACCTGTTCGGGGTCGAGCTGTGGGAGCGGTTCTCGTTCTACGGCATGCAGGGCATCCTGCTCATTTACCTGTACTACGAGGCCTCCGCGGCGGCGATGCGGGGCGGGGCGGGGCGGAACGACGCCCACACGCGAAGCGACCCGGAACCTGGCGGGGTCCCGGGCCGCTACGTCTTCAGGTGCGTCGGCGGAAACTCAGTATGAGCTGACCGGAATCAGCTCCGCCTCGTCCCGGCTGGCGTTGTCGTGGCTGACCACCAGCCAGCCCCGGGCCGGCGACTTCGCGAACTCCGCCTTGTTCAGCGAAACCTGCGCGGTGGCGACCTTGTTCGGGGCCACCGTGCTGGCGAAGCCGGTCGTCAGCGACGGCGTGAACGCGTTGTAGGTCGCCTTTCCGGCGATCTCGTCGTCGTTGCCGTCGATCAGGCCGATGCTCTCCGCGTGGTACGTCAGGCGCGGGCTGTCCGCCGACAGGCAGGGCGAGCCCTCCGCGCAGAGCTGGGACACCAACACCGGCAGCACGATCGCGCTGCTGTCGAACGGCGCGTCGGCGAAGAACTCCAGCGTGCCGTCGCCCGTACGCATGTCGAACACGGCCGTGACCAGCTCGCCGGTGAGGTCGCCGGTGGTGAGCAGGCCGTAGTCGACCGCCACGACGTCGTAGTCGTCCGCGCCGTCCCCGTTGACGTCGACGTACACGTCGAACTCGTTGCGGGCGGCGTTGGACAGCCGGTTGTGCGTGCTGATCGCGAAACCGATCGTCTCGGCGTCGAACGTGGTGGCGCCCACGGCCCGCAGGTCGGCGGCGCCGTTCGCGGCGTCCCGGCCGTCGTACAGACCCCACGCGTACCAGTCGGCCGTGCCGCCCAGGACGCCGTGCCGGTTGGTCACCGTGGCGGTGGCCGAGCCCTTGCGGCGCAGCGTGTTCATGTCGACGGCGGCATCGACGTTCGACACCGCCTGCGGCACCAGGTAGTACGGCACGCGCAGCGCGACGCCGCCGGAGTGCGCGACGGGCGTGAACGTCACCAGGCCGGCGACGTCCTGGAACTGCGCCGAGTTGCCCGCGGTCCCGGCCGGCACCTCGAGGGTGACGGCAACCGAGGTCGAGCCCCGCCCGGGCACGGTCACCCTGGTACGCGAAAGCTTGGCCTGGTGCGGGCTGCCGGCGGAATTGGCGACCGCGACCGTGAACGTCTGACTCGTACGCCCGAAGTTCTTGACCTCGATGACCTTGGTCTTGCTGTAGGTGCGGTCGAGCTCGGCGAAGCCGTAGTTCAGCGTCGACGTGCCCTTGTCACCGAGCGCGATGACCTGGGTGTCGACCGCCCCGGGCGCCTGGATCAGGCCCGCGCCGTCGGCCCGGGTGCGGTAGCCGGCGACGCCGCCCGGGTTGGCGGTGTTGACGATCGCCGCCTTCCAGTACGCGACCTTGCGCCAGTCCGGGTGCGCCTGCTTGACCAGCGCGGCCTCGCCCGCGGTGTGCGGGGCGGCCATCGAAGTGCCGGACTCCACGACCGCGCCGTTGCCGGAGCCCGAGCCGGCCGACGAGATGCTCACGCCGGGCGCGGTGACGTCCGGCTTGAGCCAGCTGTCGCCGACCCGCGGGCCGCCGGACGAGAAGCTCGCCGTGGCGGTGTAGCTCGGGTTGGCCAGCTGGTTGTTGGTCAGCGTCGTGGTCTGGCCGTTCGCGGCGATCAGGGCCGCGGCGGCGGTGTTCGGGACGCCGAGCAACGGGATGGTGACGTTGGCCGGTTCGCCGGTGTCCGGGTTGCTGGTGATCGCGCCCTCGAACGGCGGGTAGGAGCCGTCGGTGTTCACCTGGAGCACGGCGGCGGCGCCGGCGGCCTGGCCGTAGATCGCCTTGGCGACGCGGGCACAGGTGCCGCGGGCGATGACCGCGATCGCGCCGGTCACCCCGGCCGCGGTGAAGTCCGCGACGGAGCAGCCGAGCGAGATGCCGCCCGCGCCGTTGCCGACCACCTTGATCGGCAGCGACGTGCCGTCGGCGAAGGTGGCGCCGTTGGCGTTGATGGCGTCGAGGCCGATCGACAGGTGCGCGCCCGGGAACGACGCGGTGGGGTCGTTGGCGGCGACGCTGATCGTGCTGGTCGCGGTGGACGGGCTGCCGACGATGTACGGCGCGGCGCCGGAGTTGCCGGCCGAGGCGACCACGATCACGCCGTCCTTGGCGGCGTTGTCCGCGGCGACCGACTCGGGCGCGTCGGCGGTGCCGAACGGCGAGCCGAGCGACATGTTGATGACGTCCATGTCGTTGGCGACGGCCCACTCGATGGCGTCGACGGTCATGTCGGTCGAGCCCTCACAGCCGAAGACGCGCACCGCGTACAGGCTGGCCTTGGGCGCGACGCCGGGGCCGACCTTCCAGTCGTGCGAGCTCACGGTGTTCTTGTCGTACGAGCCCTGGTAGGTCTTCCCGTCGGCGGTGACGCCGTAGCCGCCGATCGTGCCGGCGACGTGCGAGCCGTGGCCGTTGCAGTCGAGCGGGTTCGGGTCCTGGTGGGGGACGGGCTGGTAGTCGGCGCTGTCCGGGTCGGCGTTGTAGCTGTCGCCGACCAGGTCGATGCCGCCCTTGATCTTGGCCGCCTTCGGGCCGAACAGCGACTTCGCGGCCGGCTCGGTCTCGGTGGCGTGGGCCGCGTCGTAGGCGGCGACGGTGCCGGGGCCGCCGAAGTCCGCGTGCGTGTAGTCGATGCCGGTGTCGATGACCGCGACCTTGATGCCCTCGCCGCGGTACTTGTCGGGAGCGTTCCACACGGCCGGGGCGCCGATCATCGGCACGCCCTTGGTGTTGTCGGGCTTCACCGTCTGCAGCGGGTGGACGCTGACCACGCCGGGCGCGGCCGCGAGCGTGTCGAGCTCATTCGCGTTGACCCGCACCTTGATGCCGTTGTACGCGTGCTGGTAGCTGCCCAGCACGGTGCCGCCGAGCTGGCGGGCCTTCTGCTCGACCGGCGCCTGCGCCTTGCGGATCCGGTCGCGCCGCTGCTTCTTCTGGGTGTCGGTCAGCGGCGTCGCGGCGTCGGCGTCGGCCACCGCCACGGGCGCCTCGCTGAGCTGCACCATGACGGTGACCGGCTTGTTGCGCAGGCCGGCCGGCACCTTGGTGATTTTCGATCCGGCCGGGACCGGCTTGAAGTCCTGCCGCACGCCGGGAGCGGCGGCGGCGCTCGACGAGGCGCTCACCACCCCCATCGCGGCAAGAAGGATGCCGGCGGCGACCGCCGTGTTGAATCTCTTTGCGCCCACTCGGGCTGCCTCCCCTCAACTCAAGACCGGCCGCGGCGAGATCCATCGCCGACGGCCGATCTTGATCGGGGAGTCTGCACAAGATTCGTTGCGAGCGCCATACCCCTTACGTCCGGTCGTGGTCCAGCGACGACCGGGCGGTCTCCCGCGCGACCAGGACGGCGATCACGCTGAGTGCCGAGGCGATGGCCATGTAGATCGCGACCGCGCCGAGGTTGGGGTCGTCGCCGTCGCCGAGCAGGGCGAGCGCGATCAAGGGGGCGGGCGCGCCGGCCACGATCGACGCCAGCTGGTAGCCGACCGACGCGCCGGTGTAGCGGACCGATGTGCCGAACAACTCGGCGAAGAAGGCCGCCTGCGGCGCGTACATGAGGGCATGCAGGAGCAGGCCGACGACGACGGCGAGGGTGATCGGGACGGCGTCGCGGGTGCCGATCAGGCGCAGGAACGGGTAGATCCAGACGGCCACGCCGATCGCGCCGGCCAGGTACAGCGGGCGGCGGCCGATCCGGTCCGAGACGGCGCCGATCGCGGGGATGACCACGAACTGCACGGCCGAGCCGACCACCAGCGCGGTGAGGATCGTGCTCTTGTCGGCGGACGTTCCGGCGTACGTCGTCAGGAAAGTTATCGAGACGACCGTGAACAGGTAGTAGGAGATGTTCTCGGCCAGCCGCATGCCGATGGCCAGCACGACCTCGCGCGGATAGCGGCGGATGACCTGCAGCAACGGGCTCTTCTGCACCGGCGCCCGCTCGAACAGCGGCGACTCCTCGATCGACAGCCGCACCCACAGGCCGGTCACCACCAGCACCGCGCTGAGCAGGAACGGGATCCGCTAGCCCCACGAGTTGAAGGCCTCGTCGGGCTGCACGAGGGCGAGAATCCACAGCACTCCGGTCGCGAGGAGGTTGCCGAGCGCCACGCCGGCCTGCGGCCAGGACGACCAGAAGCCGCGGCGTGCGTCGTCGCCGTGCTCGGCCGCCATCAGCACCGCGCCACCCCACTCGCCGCCCACGGCGAAGCCCTGGACCAGTCGGCAGGCGAGCAACAGCACCGGGGCGGCAATGCCGATGGACGCGTACGTCGGGAGCAGTCCGATGGCAATCGTGGCCAGCCCCATGGTCAGGAGCGAGACGACCAGCATCTTCTTGCGGCCGACGCGATCGCCGAAGTGGCCGAAGACGACGCCGCCGAGCGGACGGGCGACGAAGCCGAGCGCGTAGGTGCCGAAGGCGAGCAGCGTTCCGGTGACCGGATCGGACTTGGGGAAGAACAGCGAGCCGAAGACGAGCGCGGCGGCCGAGCCGTACAGAAAGAAGTCGTACCACTCGATGGCCGTGCCGACGAGCGAGGCGGCGACGACCTTGACGATATTTGTTCGTTTTGTTGCGGTGAGGGTGGCGGTCATGGTCAGCAGCCTCCGTCGGCGAGCACGTAGTAGTTGTCGGCGGTGCGGCGCAGGGTGTGGGTGACGGCGACGTTCCACAGGCCCATGGCCTGGTTCGAGCCGTTCGCGTACGTGTAGCCGCCGGACTGATGGGCGCGGCCGGCCACGGTGTGCGCGTAGTTGCTGGCGGTGAAGCAAGGCTGGGAGGCAGGGGGCGTGGTCGGCGGGGTCGTCGTGGGCGGGGTTGTCGTGGGCGGCGTCGTTGTTCCGGTGAGCCCCCAGAACTGGGCGAGGTAGTACGAGGAGCAGATCGAGTCGAGGTAGTAGGTGCCCGCGGTGCCGCACTGGCTCTCCGCGCCGCCGGGGTCGACCGGCGTGCCGTGCGCGATCCCCTGAACCCGGTACAGCTGCACCACGCCGGCGTAGGACTCCCGGGTCGTACCGCCGGGAAGTGAATCGCTGTTCGACGGCGTCGGCGAGACGCCGAGCACGTTCGTCCACTGGTCGCGCAGCTCGGTCGCGTTGGCCGGCACGACCGTGGTGTCCGAGGCGCCGTACCAGATGGCCACCCGCGGCCAGGGGCCCGCGTAGCCGGGATACGCCGCCCGGACCAGACCGCCCCACTGCGCCGGGGTCTTGCTCTGCGCCTGGTACTGGCAGACGGTCCCGCAGTTGTAGGGCAGGCCCGCCACGACCCCGCCGCCCGCGAAGACGTCCGGATACGTCGCGAGCATGACCGCCGTCATCGCGCCGCCCGCCGACAGCCCGGTCACGAAGACCTTCGACGGATCGGAGCCGTAGTGCGCGACCGCGTAGTCGACCATCTGCTTGATGGACAGCGCCTCGCCGCCGCCGCGCGCGATGTCGCCGGCGTTGAACCAGTTGAAGCAGGACAGGGCGTTGTTGACCGAGGTCTGCTCGGGGAGGACCAGGGCCGCCTGGTAGAGGTCGGCGTACTTGGGCCAGCCCGAGTGCCCGTAGTAGTCGGAGGCGCTCTGCGTGCAGCCGTGCAGGGCCACCACGAGCGGCCGCCCGGCGGGAAGCGCCGAGGGCAGATAGCTGTACATGCGCAGCGCGCCGGGGTTGCTGCCGAAGCCGCTCACCTCGGTGAGCGTGGCCGCGGCGCGGGCCGGCGCCACGACGGCGGCGGTCAGGAGCACCGCCGCGACCAGAGACCACCACATCCGTCGATACATGAGCCGAACGTAGGGCCGGCCCCGCATCCGGCCCCATGGACCGCCGGACCACATTGAGGCGCGTCGCTGTGTAGATGACCCCCTTCTATGTGTCACGCGGCCATGAAGCACGGCGCCCACGTGGCGTCGGCACACGTGGTTCCACTCTCGGCGGCGACCTAGCGTGAGCCAACGCGAAACGTCGATGTAACGAAAGGCGTCCGATGAGTGGATCGGCGACATCCCGGCGAGCGGCCGCACTCGCGGCCATCCTCGTCGTGGCGGGCTGCGGCAGCCCGCAACAGGCGGCCGGTGGCGACGGCGACGGCCCGCTGCGGGTGGGCATCGTCTACTCGCAGACGGGGCCGCTGGCCAGCTACGGCCAGCAGTACGCGGAGGGGTTCAAGGCCGGCCTCGCGTACGCCACCCACGACACCGGCAAGATCGGCGACCGGGCGGTCGAGGTCACGTACGCCGACGACGCCGGCGACCCGGCCAAGGCGGTCGCGGCCGCGAAGGACCTGATCGGCAAGGGCTTCAAGGTGCTCGGCGGCTCGACCGCCTCCGGCGTGGCGACCCAGGTGGCGCCGCTGGCCGCGACCAACAAGGTGCTGTTCGTCTCGGGGCCGGCCGCCACCGACGCGCTCACCGGGCTCAACAAGTACACGTTCCGCTCCGGCCGGCAGTCCTATCAGGACGTGCAGACCGCGAAGGCGTACCTCGGCGACGGTAAGAAGGTGCTCGTCTTCGCGCCCGACTCCGCGTTCGGCAAGTCCAACGTGGAGGCCGTGAAGGCCGTCATCGGCGGCGCCGCCACCGTCGACAGCATCGCGGTGCCGGCCACCGCCACCGACTTCACCCCGTTCGCCCGCCAGGCCAAGGCGGCCGCTCCCGACCTGGTCTTCGTCGCCTGGGCCGGCACCACCGCGAGCGCGATGTGGCAGGCCCTCGACCAGCAGGGCGTGCTCGCCTCGACCACGGTCGTCACCGGGCTCGACATCCGCGCCACCTGGCCCGCGTTCGGCGCCGGCGCTACCCGGCTGCACCTGCTGGCCCACTACTTCGACGGCGCCACCGACAACCCGGCCGAGCAGGCCCTGGCGAAGGCGGTGCCGGGCGGCAAGACCGACCTGTTCCACCCGGACGGCTTCGCCGCGGCCCAGATGGTCGTGCACGCGCTCGAGGCGAGCGGCGACGACGCCGACAAGATGGTGAGCGCGCTCGAGGGCTACAGCTTCGACTCGGTGAAGGGCAAGCTCACCGTCCGCGCCGGCGACCACGCCCTGCTGCAGCCGATGTTCCAGGCCAAGCTGACCGGGCCCGACACCGCCACACTCACGAACACCATCAGCGCCGACGCGGCCGCGCCGCCCGCGAAGGGCTGACATCCGGATGACCCGCACCGAGCCGCACCCGGCCGAAGCCGTGGACGCCCTCGCCGTCGAGCACGTGTCCTGGCGCGCCGGCGCCGTACCCATCATCAGCGACGTGACGCTGCGCGTTGCCCCCGGCGAGCTCGTCGCGCTGATCGGCCCCAACGGCGCCGGCAAGACCTCCCTGTTCAACGTGGTCAGCGGCCTCTACCGGCCCAGCGGAGGCCGGGTGCTGCTCGGCGGCGCGGACGTGACCCGGCTCGCCCCGTACCGCCGGGCGCGTCTCGGCCTCGGCCGTACGTTTCAGACCTCGGCCGTCTTCGCCTCGCTCACCGTGATCGAGAACGTCGCGCTCGGCATCCAGGCGGCGCGCGGCGGCAGCATGCGGCCGTGGCGCCGCCGCTCCGACCGGTCGATCACCGCGGCGGCCCACGACATCGCCGACCGGGTTTTCCTTGGCGAACGGAAGGCGGCGACGGCCGGATCGCTGGCGCACGGCGAGAAACGAAAACTCGAGATCGCGCTGCTGCTCGCCGCCGCGCCGAAGATGTTGCTGCTCGACGAGCCGATGGCCGGGGTCAGCGCCGAGGACGTGCTGGCCCTCGCCGAGGTGATCCACGGGCTCACCGGGGACGGCCGGGGCGTGCTGATGGTCGAGCACCACATGGACGTGGTGCTCGATCTGGCCGACCGGGTTGCCGTCATGCACCACGGCACCCTGCTGGCCTGCGACTCCCCGGCCGCGGTCATGGCCGACGCGACGGTCCAGGAGGCGTACGTCGGTGAGGCCTTGTGATGCTGCACGTGCGCGACCTGTCGGTGCGGCTCGGCGGCTCGCACATCCTCCAGGGCGTCGGCTTCGACGTGCCGCCCACCGGGGTCACCGCCCTGCTCGGCCGCAACGGCGCCGGAAAGAGCACCACGCTGCGCGCCATCCTCGGCGAGGTGCCGGCCACCGGCACGATCGAGTTCGGCGGCGCTCCCGCGCTCGGCCGCCCGACCCATCGCCTCGTCCGCGACGGCCTCGGTTACGTGCCCGAGGACCGCTGCGTCTTCGCGGGACTCACCGTCGCGGAGAACTTGCGCTTGGCGGTCCGCGGCAAGAACCCCGATTTCCGTATGGTCGACGAGCTGTTCCCGGAGCTGCGGCAACGGGCCGCCCAACGCGCGGGCACCCTCTCCGGCGGCCAGCAGCAGATGCTCGCCCTGGCCCGCGTGCTGCTCAACCCCCAGCGGCTGCTGCTCATCGACGAGCCCACCAAGGGCCTGGCCCCCGCGGTCGTCACCTCGGTGACCAACGCCCTGGCCCGCATCGCCGACCGGGTGCCGATGCTGCTGGTCGAGCAGAACCTCGCCGTGGTCCGCCGCCTCGCCCGCGACGCGGTCGTGCTCGCCGCCGGCCGGGTCGCCTGGCAGGGCCCCGCCTCGGAACTGCTCGGCGATCCCGCTCGCACCCGCGACCTGTTGGGCGTCGGCTCGACCGGTTCCCCGGCAAGGAAATCCTGATGTCCACCGTCATCCTGCTGACCCTCACCGGCCTGGGCCTGGCCGCCCTCTACTTCCTCATCGCGTCCGGCCTGTCGCTGGTCTTCGGCCTCGCCGGCGTGCTCAACTTCGCGCACGGCCTGTTCCTCTCCGTCGGCGCCTATGCCGCCTGGCAGGCCGCCCAGCACTGGGGCCTCACGGTCGCCGTACCCATCGGCATCGCCGCCGGCGCGGCCACCGGCGCCCTCGTGGAGTTGATCGTCATTCGCCCCCTCTACCGCCGGCCGACCGAGCAGGTGCTCGCCACCGTCGGGCTCTCCCTCGCCGGGGTCGCGCTGCTGCAATCGGTCTGGGGCGCCGACCCGCGCACGTACCCGCGTCCGGCCTGGACCACCGGCACCACCTCGCTGCTCGGCGCCGAGGTCCCCAACGACCGGTTCCTGCTGATCGCCGCCGCGGCGATCGTCCTCGCCGCGCTGCTCGCCTTCCTGCGCTGGACCCGGTACGGCCTGATCATCCGGGCCGGCGTCGAGAACCGGGCCATGGTCAGCGCGCTCGGCATCGATGTGCGCGCCGCGTTCACCCTGGTCTTCACGATCGGCGGCGCGCTGGCCGGCACGGCTGGGGTGCTCGGCGGCATCTACTTCGGCTCGGTCTCCCCGTCGCAGGGCGCCGGTCTGCTGATCTTCGCGTTCATCGTGGTGGTCATCGGCGGGCTCGGCTCGATCACCGGCTCGGCGGTCGCGGCCGTCGCTGTCGGCGTGCTCCAGCAGTTCGTCAACTACTACGGCACGTCCGGCGCCGGCGACGTGAGCGTGGTGGCGCTGCTCGCCGTCGTGCTGCTGCTGCGCCCGGGCGGGCTCGCCGGAAAGGTCGCCGCCGCATGAAACTCCCGCGCTTGTCGCCGCGGGGGGCGCCGCCCGCTCGTCAAGGTCTGGGACTCACGCGCTTGCTTCCGGTGCCGGCGCTGCTGCTGGCGATCGCCCTGCCGTGGTCCACGATGGACGTCCCGGTGCTGTTCGACGGCCCGCTGAACTCGCCCGGCACCCTTCAGCTGCTCGGCGTCTGCCTGGTATTCGGCGGCCTCGCCCTCGGCTACGACCTGCTGTTCGGCCACGCCGGGCTGCTCTCCTTCGGGCACGCCCTGTTCATCGCGTTCGGCGCCTACGGCACCGGCATCCTCCTCGAACACCTGCCACTGTGGACGGCGATGCTCGCCGCCGTCGCGCTCGCCGCCGTGGCCGCCGCCCTGCTCGGAGCGGTCGCACTGCGGGTCGGCGGGATCGCGCTGGCGATGGTGACGCTGGCGTTCGCGCAGGTGGGCTGGATCGTGGTGAACCGCGACCCGGGCGGCCTCACCGGCGGCGAGGAGGGCCTGCCGCTGGACTCCGCCGCCCTGCCCTCGGCCCTGGTCGGCGTGGTCAACACGGTCAACCTGTACTGGCTGTCGCTCGCGTTCCTGGTCCTGGTGGTCCTCGTGGTGCACGGCATCCGCCGCGCCCCGCTGGGCCGGGTGCTGACCGGCCTGCGCGACGACGAGCGCCGGATAGCGGTGCTGGGCCTCTCGCCGTACCGGATAAAGCTTGCGACTTTCGTCCTCGCCGCGGCCCTGGCCGCACTCGGCGGCGCGGTCTACGTCGTGGTGGTCGGCGGCGCGACCCCGCACCTCGCCTCCACCGACCTGACCCTGTCCCTGATCGTGATGGCCGTGCTCGGCGGCGCCGGCACCCGGTGGGGCGCGGTGCTCGGCGGCATCCTCTACGCCTACCTCGACCAGCGGCTGACCCATGTGGGCGGGTCGTTGCCCGGCCCGCTGGGTCAGCCGCTGTTCGTGCTCGGCGCGCTGTTCGTCCTGGCGGTCGCCTTCCTGCCCGGCGGCCTGACCGGCTTCTCGCGCAGGCCGTCGAGGGCGGCCTGACCGACCGTTCGGTCAAGGCGTCGAGGGCGCGCTGACCGACCGTTCGGTCAGGTCCGTCGAGGCGGGCTGACTTACCGACCGATCGGTCAGGCCGGCCTACTCGATCAGGCCGTCCAGGGCCGAGACGTTGAGGTAGCCGCCCGCGTCCTTCTTCTCCGGGTTCACCTCGACCTTGACGGTGATCCGGAGCTCGTGGACGCCGCGCAGCGGGATGTCGATGCTGCGCAGAAGCTCGAGGTCGTGGTTCGGCTGGTAGGTGACGGTCGTGCCGCCGCCGTTGACCGTGACGGTGAGCTTCGCGGTGACGTCGCGTTCGGTGAAGACGTAGCCGGAGATGCTGAGCCGCAGGTTCTTGCCCTTGCCGTCGCCGGTGACCGCGATGGTCACTTTCTGGGTGCGGCTCGGCCGGCCGATGTCGGTGCCCGACTCCAGCGAGCTGAATCTCGCGGTGAACGCCTGCCCGTCGCCGGAAACCGAGCAGTCGGCGTCGGACGGAACCTTGGCGTTGCCGAAGCGCGGCCCAACGGCGGCCGGCGGGTCCAGCGGCGGCTTGGCCGGCGCGGAGGTCGGCTTCGTCGGCGGCTTGGTCGGCTTGGTGCGGCCCGGTTTCGTCGGGTGCGACCCTTTACCCGTACGCGAAGGGCTGGTCTTGTTCTGGGGCGGCGGCGAGGGCTCGGCGCTGCTCGGTGTGGGCGTGGGCTCGTCCGCGTTCGCGTCCGGGCCGCCACCGATCAGCAGCGTGATGATGACGCCGATCAGGATGGCGATGAGCGCGATGACGGCAGCGGTGAACGAATGACGAGTGCGCACGGCAACTCCTCAGGCGAAGGAAAGTTTCGCTGGGAAGGGGTTCCTCCGCCCGCCCGGGATACCGTCGCCTAACTGACTGTCGCTCGCCGGTGCAGGTACGTGATCGCCCAGAGCACGACGCCGATCACCAGTAGGACGCCGCCCACGCGGTAGTCGTCGCCGGATCGGCCGGAAAGCGGGCTGGCCAGGTAGGCGCAGACGATCGCGCCCAGCACCGGAATCACGGTCGGCGCGCGGAAATGTTTGTGCTCGACCTGGTCACGCCGCAGCACCAGCACCGCGATATTGACGACGGTGAAGACGCAGAGCAGCAGCAGCGACGTGGTGCCGCCGAGCGCGGTCAGATCGGCGAACCAGATCAGACCGAAAGCGATCACTGTGGTGAAGACAATTCCCACCCAGGGTGTACGCCGTGCGCGATGCACCCGGCCCAGGATCTTCGGCAGCACCCGCTCGTTCGCCATGCCGTAGAGCAGGCGGCTCGCCATCAGCATGTTGATCAGCGCCGAGTTGGCGACCGCGAACATCGTGATGAACGCGAAGATCCACAGCGGGAAGCCGGCCGCGCCGGCCTGCACCACCTTGAGCAGCGGCGCGTCGCCCTCGCCGAGATCCGCGGGCGCGACCAGGGCCACCGACGAGATGGACACGAGCACGTAGATCAGGCCGGTGATGCACAGCCCGGTCAGCATCACCTTGGGGAAGATGCGCACCGGGTCCTTGGTCTCCTCGGCCATGTTCACCGAGTCCTCGAAGCCCACCATCGCGAAGAAGGCCAGGGCGGTCGCGGCCGTGACCGACCGGAACGCATTCTCGCCTTCGGCTGCGGTGAAGTCGGTGAGCCGGGACAGGTCGCCGTTGCCGCCGCCGAGCGCCCACGCGCCGATGCCGATGACGATCAGCAGGCCGGTCAGCTCCACGCAGGTCAGCAGGACGTTGAGCTTGACGCTCTCGCCGACGCCGCGGAAATTGATCAGGGCGATCAGCGTCATGAACCCGAGCGCCACCGCGGTCAGCCCCGCGCCCTCGCCCAGCGACAGGTCGAACGCCTCGGCGAAGTTGCTCGCGAACGCCTTCGACGCGCTCGACGCCGACGTCAGGCCTGAGCACATCACCGCGAACGTCACCAGGAACGTCAGGAAGTGCAGGCCGAACGCCTTGTGCGTGTACAGCGCCGCGCCCGCCGCCCGCGGGTATTTCGTGACCAGCTCCAGGTAGCTGCACGCCGTCAGCAGCGCGACCATGAACGCGACCAGGAACGGCAGCCACACCGCGCCGCCCACCTCGTTCGCGACCCGCCCGGTCAGCGCGTACACGCCGGTGCCGAGGATGTCGCCGACCACGAACAGCAGCAGCAGGCCGGGCCCCATGACCCGCCTGAGCTCGGGCTCGTTCCGGGTGTCCACATCCGCCATGGTCGTGAGCCTATCGACGGAACGCAGTCGGGCGATAATACTGCGTGACATGCGCATCGTCGTAGCCGCGAAGCCCGACGCCGACCAACCGTGGGTGGCCGACGCCGTGACCAGCCTGGTCAGGCAGACCGGCGCCGACGTCGCGGTGGTGGCGGCCGACGAGGTCGAGCTCGAGCGCCTGGCGGCCGTCCCCCGTTCGGTCTTCGACGACAAGGCCCGCGGCGCGATCGAGCGCATGGCCCGTCATCTGTCGGACGCGGGCGTCGAGGCGGAGACGGCGGTCGTGCCGGGACGCCCGGTACCGGCCATTCTGGACTATGCCGAGCGGTTCCAGGCCGACCTGATCGTGGTCGGGTCGAGCAACCGGCCGGCGGTGGCCGCGCGGCTGCTCGGCAGCGTCCCGCTCGACCTGATCAAACGCTCGTCCCGCCCGGTCCTGGTGATCACCCACCCGAACCACCCCGCGGAGCGCTCCCCCGTCTGACCCGCCCACGACGGAGCCGATCTTGATGATTCCCTGCTCGTTCCGTGCGGCAATCATCAAGATCGGCTTGCTCCACGGCCGGCTCGCGCGCGAAGACCGGTTCAGCTGACGGGCAGGCCGGACGGGCGTAGATGCCGGGCCAGGAACTCGTTGTCGAGGCCGATCCAGCGGATCCTTCGGTGGTCGCCAGGGTTGGCGTGCAGCGTCTTCTCCGTGGAGGCGAAGGCGTCGAACAACGTGAGCGAGGACTGGCGGTCGACGTGCTCGTCGTCCCACGGGAGCAGGAACTGGACGGGGACGGTGATCTGCCGCGCGGCGGCGAGCAGCGACTCGTACACGAAGAAGCCGCCGCCGAAGATGGCCACCGTGATCCGAGGATCGGCGGCCGTCAGCGGGATCCCGATCGCGGTGCCCATCGAGACGCCGCCGCCGTAGCCGATCGGTGCCTCAGCGCCGATCGGCGGCAGCTCCTGGAGGGCGTCCAAGGTCGCCTGCCATTCGGGGACGGCGCGCTCCGCCAGCGACGTGGTGTAGCTGATGCTGACCGATTTGAAGCGCTCCTTGTCGCCGGCCGTCATGGCCTGCCGCATCTCGTCGCGGGCCCGGTCGTCGTCCGTCGTGCGGAGGCGGTCGCCGTGTCCGGGCGCGTCGATCGCGACCACATGGAAACCCCAGGTGGTCACGGTGTCGAAGGCGCGGGCCCTCTGGGCCGGCGTCTTCTTGTGGAGGCCGCCGCCGTGGCCCATCAGCACCAGCGGCGTGTGATCGGCGGCGGATGCGGGCGACCAGAGGACGCCGGGGACGTCGCCGATGAGGAAGTCACGTTCGCGGACGCCGTCCGACGAGGTCTCCGCGGTGAATTGCACAGATTGCATGGGTTGGTGCCTTTCGGGAGTGCCGTGAGGTCGGGCGCTCCCGGCGACCCCTACGTCAATCGCCGACCGTGGCGACGAGGGGGAGCTCCCACGTGCGTACAGCGTTCATGGGTCTCACCTCCTCGGGCGAAGTCACGGTCGGGAGCACGCTATCAGGCCGCTCAGTGTGTCGCTCGTCTATTAGGGGACTTCAATGATTGACCGGTCGGTAGGTCGGAGATAGCGTGCTGATCATTCGTCAGGTCGGGGATGGTCGCATGTTCATGACGCGGGCGGGCCGATGCGGAAGGGCCCCGGGAACGGCGGCACCGCAGTGATCGTCACGCTCGTCACCGACACGTTCAACGTCAACAACAACGGAACCACGATGTCGGCCATGCGGTTCGCCACCGCGCTGATGGCTCGCGGTCACACCGTACGCGTCGTCGCCTGCGGCAACCCCGGCGAGCAAGTTTCGCGAGGCCCCGAGCGTGTCCGCGGTGAGGCCGGGCGTGGCCCCGAGATGTTCTGGGTGCCGGAGCTCGTGGTGCCGCTGGCGACCCGGCTCGCACACCACCAGAGCACGCTGTTCGCCAAGCCCGTCCGCGAGGTGCTGACAGCGGCGATCGACGGCGCCGACGTGGTGCACATCTATCAGCCGTGGGCGCTGGGACACGCGGCCGAGCGCATCGCCCGGCGGCTCGGGGTGCCGGCGATCGCGGCGTTCCACGTGCAGCCCGAGAACGTCACGTACAACATCGGGCTGGGCTGGTTCCCGCCGGCGGCGCATCTCGTGTACCTGCTTTTCCGGGTCCTTTTCTACGGCCGTTTCGCGGACATCCACTGCCCGTCGACGTTCATCGCCGCGCAGCTGCGGGCGCACGGCTATCGGGCCCGGCTGCACGTGATCTCGAACGGCGTGGACGGCAGCTTCACACCGGGACCGCCCATGCCGCGAAAGCCCGGCGAGAAGTTTCGCATTCTCATGTCGGGCCGTTTCTCGCCCGAGAAGCGGCAGGACGTTCTCATCCGGGCCGTCCGCAAATCCCGGCACGCGGCCGAGATCCAGCTTTACTTCGCGGGACACGGGCCGGCCGAGAAAAGGCTGCGCCGGATGGCGTCGAAACTGCCGAACCCCGCGCAGTTCGGCTACTACTCGCAGCCCGAGCTCATCGAGCTGATCCGCGGCTGCGACCTCTACGTGCACGCCTCCGATGTCGAGATCGAGGGGTTGTCCTGCATGGAGGCGTTCTCCTGCGGGCTGGTCCCGATCATCTCCGACAGCCGGCGCAGCGCGACCGGGCAGTTCGCGCTGGAGCCGCGCAATCTGTTCCGGGCCGGCGACCCGTCGTCGCTGGCCGAGCAGATCGACGACTGGTTCGAGGACCCGGACGGCCTCGAGTCGGCTTCCGAGACGTACGCGCGCTACGGCCGGCTCTACGCGGTCGACCGCAGCGTCAAGGCGATCGAGCGGGTCTACACGCGGGCCGGCAGCGAGCCGGAGCTGCCCGCGGGCTACGCCGGCCGGATCTACCGGGCGCTATCGACCGCGTTCTACTACGGAATAGCGATCCCGCTGCTCTTCGTGTTCACCCGGGTGATCCTGGGCGTCCGCAGCGAGGGCCGGAACCGGCTGCCCCGCGGCGGCGCGCTCACCGTCTGCAACCACGTGCACATGCTGGACAGCGCCCTGGTCGGGCTCGCCCTCTTCCCGCGCCGGGTCGTGTTCACCTCCGCGCCGATGAATCTCACGAACCGCTGGTACGGCGCTCTGGTGCGGCTGCTCGGCGGGGTCGCGGTGCCGCGCACCCCCTCGGGTCTGCCGTTGTTCTTCTCCGAGATGGAGCTCTTCCTGGCCAAGGGAAGGATCGTTCACTTCTTCCCCGAGGGCGAGTTGATTCCGTACGACACCAGCCTGCGCGACTTCAAAAGGGGGGCCTTCCACCTCGCGGCGCAGGCCCGCGTCCCGGTCGTGCCGCTGTCGATCCGGTTCACGCCGCCGACCGGCCTGCGCAGCCTGATCAGCAAGAAGCCCACCATGGTGATCGTCCTGGGCGACCCGATCGTGCCGACCACCACCGATCCGCGCAGCGACCGCAACATCCGCATGGAGCTGGCGCGCCGCCGCATGCAGGATCTGATCACCCCGCGCGACATCGCCGAATCGTCACCCGATCGAGTGGCGTAGGGCGCCCGCTTCCGGGTAAAGGCTGCGCCATGGATGCGCTGCGGCTGCCGTTCTCCGACGCCGGGGAGGGCGCGAAGATCCGGCGCAGCGCTGCCGAGCTGCTGACCGGTCAATCGCCCGACCTCGTCGAGGACGTTCTACTCGTGATCACCGAGCTGGTCGACAACGTCGTCCAGCACACCGAGGACGGCGGCGAGCTGCGCCTGAGCCGCGACAACGGGACGGTTCTGGTCGAGGTGCACGACCGCAGCCGCAGCTTCCCGCGACTGCAGCGCCAAGATCTGCGGCGGCCGGGCGGGCGAGGGCTGCTGCTGGTGGCGGCCCTCACCGAGACGTGGGGCAGCCGGCCGACCGAGACGGGCAAACTTGTGTGGGCCCGCCTCGGCGACACCGGTTGAGCAGGCGGGCGGGTCAGCCGCCGAAGAGCTCGCCGATCCGGTCCTGGAACGTCAGCGCCGACAGCACGCCGAACAGCAGAACCGACCAGATCAGCACCGCCAGCCGCACGCCGCGCACCCGGATCGGCGCCGGCAGGATCCGCCGGTTGATCAGGATCAGCAGCCCGGAGTACAGGAACATCATGAAGCCGCCCACCACCGCGGAGATCACCAGCAGCGCGATCGGCTGGTCGAAGCCGGCCAACAGGATCACGATGCCGATCAGCACCAGGCCCCAGACCAGCCCCGCGTAGAGCTTGCTTTCGCTCGCCCGCCGGGCGTACGAGGTCTTGATGACGTCGGCGGCCAGCCGGCTGGTGTAGTCGACGATGCCGAGGGCCGCGGCGAACAGCGAGAACGCGCCGATCACCCAGAACAGGTACTGGAACCACGACCCGACCCGATCGGCGAGCACATCGCCCTCGACCTGCAGGAAGCCGATGCCGTTCTCCAGCCCGTCGCGGCCGAAGACGGTCGAGTAGGCCAGCAGCGATGTGAACAGGATCGTCAGGAACGTGATCAGCACGAAGGTGAGGAGCTGCTCGACGTTGGCGAAGCGCCACCAGCCGCGCCAGCGCCGCATGTTCTCGTCGGTCGGCTCGAAGGCGTACCCGGTGGTCGGCGCCGCCTCCGGTTTCCCGGTCACCGGGCTGACCAGCCGGGGCACGTACGCGCCCATGCCGAAGCCCTTGTCGCGGATCCAGTTGGACTGCACGAGGTTCTGCCCGCCGCCGGCGCCGGCGAAGGCGAGCGCGCCGAGCAGCAGCGCGAAGCCGAGCTCCTCCACCGGGATGCGCGGCCGGGTCACCACCTGCGGCACGTCGCTCCACGCCGCGGCGCCGACCGCGAAGATCGCGCCGACCACGAACAGCGTCACCACCGCCGCGACCTTGACCATCTGGGTGCGCTCCAGCGCGACGTAGACCACCGGCGCCAGGGTGAGGACCAGCCCGATCACCACCAGCATGCCGATGGCGATCCAGGTGCGGTTGCCGCCGAAGATGTACGTGGTGAGCGTCGCCGAACTGGTCACCCAGCCCGGCCAGAGGTTCGCGAAGTAGGTGAGGACCGCGAACACGAGCCCCCAGTGCCGCCAGTACCGGCTGAACCCGGTCAGCGCGGTCTCCCCGGTGGCCAGCGTGTACCGCTCGATCTCCATGTTGAGGAAGTACTGCGTGAGCAGCCCGACCAGCGCCGCCCAGACGAAGACCAGCCCCACCTGGGAGGCGATGTACGGGAACAGGATGAACTCGCCGGACGCGAGCCCGACACCCGCCGCGATGACGCCCGGCCCGATCAGGCGCCAGTAGCTGCGCGGCTCCTCCGGCATCTCCCGGATCTGCGGCGCCGGCATGTTGCGTGTGGGAAACCTTTCTGTGATCGCCATGGACGCTCCTCGATTTAGGTCCTCACCACTTACCCGGGCAGACTGGTCGGCATGCGCCAGTACTCCGTGCAGCTGAGCGCGCCCAACGGCGCGACCGGGACGGTGGCCGCCTACGGTCACTGGGGCCGGCCCCTGCTCGTGTTTCCCGCCGAGAAGGGCGAGGCGTGGGAATGGGCGAACACCGGCATGGTCGCCGCTGTGGAACACCTGATCGAGGCCGGCCGGGTGAAGCTCTACTGCGTCGACTCGTTCGATGCGGGCACCTGGTCGGACAACCACCTGCCGCTGGAGGAACGGGCCCGGCGGCACGGCGCCTACGAGTCCTGGGTGCTGGACGCCGTCGTCCCGCACATCCGCGCCGACACCGGCGACGGCGCCGACATCATGGCGGCCGGCTGCTCGCTGGGCGCGTTCCATGCCCTCAACTTCGCCCTCCGCCGGGCCGACCTCTTCCCGCTGGCGCTGTGTTTCTCGGGCAACTATCACCCCGGGACGTGGAGCGGATCCTGGGGTGAACGGGGCGACGCCCTCTACTTCAACAGCCCGGCCGACTACGCGGCCAACCTCCACGGCGACCACCTCGAGTGGCTGCGCTCGCGGGTGTCGGTGCTGCTGGTCTGCGGGCAGGGGCAGTGGGAGGACACCACCGGCACGCTGGCGTCGACGCCGCGGATGGCCGACGTGCTGATGGCCACGGGCATCCGCTGCGAGCTGGACATGTGGGGGCCGGACGTGCCGCACGACTGGCCGTCCTGGCGGGCGCAGCTGGCCCACCACCTACCGCGGTTCTGCTGAGTCCTCATCGACCCTCACGCCGACGTGGGTGAGGTCCTCGTCGACCGTCACGGCGACGTGGGTGAGGTCCTCGTCGACCGTCACGGCGACGTGGGTGATCGCCGAGTCGCCGAGCAGGCCGGCCCGCAGCCGGCTGATCCGGCCGACCAGGTCGGCGGCCGGTTCGCGGGCGGACGCCGCCGTCGCCGTCACCCGCACGTTGACCAGCAGGCTCGACGGTCCGACATAGACGGCGTGCAGGTCCCGGACCTCGCCCACCCAATCGGCTCCGGCGACCCGGGCGCGGATCGGCTCCAGCACGTCCGGCGGGGCCGACTCGTCCAGCAGCAGCGTCTTGGAGCGGCCGGCCAGCAGGTACGCGACGACGATCAGCAGCACGCCGATACTCATGCTGCCGATGGCGTCCCACCCGGCCCAGCCGGTCGCCGCGTGCAGCAGCAGGGCCGCCAGGGCGACCACGAGGCCGATCAGCGCCGCGGTGTCCTCCAGGAACACGGTGGTGGCGCTGGGGTCCGACGCGCGGCGCAGGTGCTCGGCCATCGACCGCTGCCGTTCGCGCGACTCGGCCCGCAACTGCTTGCGAGCGGTGTGCCAGGAATAGCTTTCGAAGACAAAGGCCACCACGAGTACGGCGATACCGACCCACAGCGATTCGAGCGGCTCCGGCGCCAGCAAGCTGCGCACACCCTCCCCGATCGACAGCGTGCCGCCGATCAGGAAGATGCCGAGCGCCGCCAGGAACGTCCAGAAATAGCGCTCCTGGCCGTACCCGAACGGATGCCGCTCGTCCGGCGCCCGCTTCGAGCGGTGCAGCCCGACGAAGAGCAGCACCTCGTTGCCGGTGTCCGCCGCGGAGTGCGCCGCCTCCGCCCACATCGACGCCGACCCGGTCAGCAGGGCCGCCACCGTCTTGGCCACCGCGATCGCCGCGTTCGCGATCACCGCCACCACGACCGTCCGGGTGCTGTCGCCGCTCTCGTTCTTCTCCCGTGCCACGGCACGGGCGTACCCCGAACCACGACCGGCCACACCCGCGTCAGGGTTGGGCGCCACCGATCGGCATGCGCCAGAGCACCATCCTGGCCTCGCGATCGGCGGTCCGGCGCACCGCCAGGAGCCAGGCGACGCCGGCCAGCGAGACCACGATCAGGCCACCCCAGGACAGCACGGTGAACAGCAACGTCTGGGCATCGGTCGGCGCCGGCTCGTATCCTCGCTCGAGCAGCCGGAACTGGTACGGCGTGCCGGTCAGCACGAGGGTGATCAGCAACGCGATGCTGTGCATGCTGTCCCACAACGCGTGCAGGATCGAGACGCCGAGGTAGCTCAGCAGCAGCCGGCCGGTGAAGGCGAAATGCCGCCGGCCGCTGGCCGAGAACAGCACACCGCCCAGGATCGCGGTCCACAGGCCGTGCCCGACCGGGGCGAGCAGGCCGCGCAACAGCTCGGTCTGCACCAGCTGCATCAGCGACAGGCCCTGCTCGGTGAAGAGCGCGGTGAACGCGTACCCGGCCGACTCGAAAGCGGCGAAACCGAAGCCGACCGAAGCGCCGAGGATCAGGCCGTCGCGGGCGTACTTGTGCTCGAGGTGGCGGGCCAGGAACGCGAGGACGGCCAGCTTCGCGGCCTCCTCGATGAGCCCCACACCGAGAAAGAGCAGCGGCGACGGGTGCAGCAGGTACGACTCGAGCAGCGACGCCGCGAGCACGCCGAGCACCCCGCCGGTGACGAACGTGCTGAACAGCAGCTCGGCGGTGACCTCGCCGCTGTGCCGCCGGCCGAACGCCCACACCACGAAGCTGACCGGCACCAGGAAGCTGCCCAGCAGCACCAGCGTCGGGATCAGGTTGGGGTTCTCGGTCAGGAGCGTGACGACGACGGTGAGCAGCCACAGCACCAGGCCGGTGAGGAAGACGCGCAGCCAGGGACGCCGGCGCCGTCCGGCGGCCACCGCACGGTTCTCATACATGCCCAACATCCTCGTCGATACCAACATCCCGCCGACAGCCCCGGCACAGGGATGGGTGGCAGGCTCGCTCTGTGCGCGCGCTGATTCTCGCTGTGGTGATGCTCGCCCTCGCCGGGACGGTCGCGGGTGAGCGGGCGGCGAGCGGGCCGCTGCCGCGGGGATACAACGGGCTGGCGGCGACGCCGCCGATGGGGTGGAACAACTACAACGCGTACGGACTGGAGCTCACCGACCGGCTGATTCGCGAAACCGCGGACCGGATGGTCTCGTCGGGGATGCGCGACGCGGGGTACGTGTACGTCTCGCTCGACGACGGCTGGATGGCGAGCACCCGCGATGCGAACGGAAACTTGCGCGCCGATCCCAGCCGTTTCCCGTACGGGATCGCGGCGCTGGCCGCCTATGTGCACGCGCGGGGGCTCAAGCTCGGCCTCTACGAGGACGCCGGGGTGAAGACCTGCGGCGGTCTGCCCGGGAGTCTCGGGCACGAAAGTGCGGACGCGGCGACTTTCGCGGCCTGGGGCGTCGACTACCTCAAGTACGACAACTGCTACGCGGCCGAGGGTTGCGGGCAGTACACCTGTTCGGCCGCCGGCGAGAGGGAACGCTACGCGGCGATGCGGGACGCGCTGCTCGCGACCGGACGGCCGATCGTGTTCAGCGTGTGCACCTGGGGAACGGACACGGTGTGGCGGTGGGGCGCGGGTTACGGCAACCTCTGGCGCACCACGGCCGACATTCAGCCGACGTACGACAGCATGGTCTCGATCTTCAAACAGACGGTCGGGCTCGGGGGCCATGCGGGGCCCGGCGGCTGGAACGATCCGGACATGCTCGAGGTCGGCAACGGGATGAGCGCGATCGAGGACCGGACGGAGATCACGCTGTGGGCCGCGATGGCCGCGCCGCTGATCGCCGGCACCGACCTGGTGCACGCCGACGCCGCGACGCTCGCGCTGCTGACCGATCCGCGGGTGATCGCGGTCGACCAGGATCCGCTCGGCGTGCCGGCCCGGGTGGTCTCCAGCGCTCAGGGCCACTACGTGCTGGAACGGCCGCTGGCCGGCGGCGACACCGCGGTCGTGCTCTTCAACGAGACCGGCGCCGCCGCGACGATCAGCGCCGGCCTGGGCTCGGAAAGCGCCGTGACCGACTTGTGGAACGGAACCTCCGCGGTCACCGCGACAATTCGCGCCGACGTCCCGGCGCACGGCGCGATGCTCTATCGCGTCGGTCAGTCGTAGGGACCGGCCTGTTCCACGAATTCGCGAAACCGCGCGGCGGCCGGCCCCAGCGCCCGATCGGTCCGCCAGGTCAGCCCCACCACCCGCTCGGCCCCCTCGGCGACCAGCGGCACTCCGGTCGTTCCCGACGCCCCCGCGAACTGCGACGGCACGATCGCCACCCCCAGCCCGGCCCCGACCAGCCCCTCCACCGTGGCCAGATCCCCGATCTCGAAGGCGACCCGGGGCGTCACCCCGGCCGCCGCGAAAAGATCGTCGACCAGCGCGTCGGCCGTACGCGTCTGATCCATCTGTCTTTGATCCTGTCCGCCCTCGTCGGGGCGGCTTGCGTGATCGCGCCGAGCTGGCCCGTGCTGCTCGGCCTTCGCCTGCTCCAAGGGGTCACGCTCGCCGGTCTGCCTGCCGTCGCGACGGCCTATCTGCGCGAGGAGCTGCACGCCGAGACCCACGCCCGGGCGGCGGGCCTCTACATCGGCGGGACCGCGCTGGGTGGCATGGCCGGCCGTCTGATCACAGGATCAATTTCCGACGCGTACAGCCGGAGGTTGTCCCTCGCGGCGGTGGCGGCCGTCGGCCTGATCTGCAGCGGTTTCGTGGTCGCACTGCTGCCTTCGTCCCGAAATTTCGTGGCGCGGCCGACGGCCGCGATGACCCGGCGCGCGCTCACCGATCCCGCCCTGCTGATCCTGTACGGGATCGGAGCGTGCGCGATGGGCGCGTTCGTGGCCGTCTACTACGCGATAGGTTTCCGCCCGACCAGCGAACCTTTCCTGCTCGGCGCGGGCGCGGCCGGCGCCGTCTTTCTCGTCTACCCGGTCGGCACGCTGAGTTCCACGCTCTCCGGCCGGCTGGCCGACCGGTACGGCCGCCGCGCCGTGCTGCCGTTCGGCTGCCTGCTCACCGCGGCCGGCCTGCTGCTCACCCTTCCCGACCGCCTGCCGCTCGTGATCGCCGGCCTGGCCGTCATGACCGCCGGTTTCTTCTGCGTGCACGGCCTGGCCAGCGGCTGGGTGCCGGTGCGCGCCCACTTGGGTGGCGTGCCGCCCGCCCAGGCGGCGTCGCTGTATCTCTTCGCCTACTACGCCGGGTCGTCGCTCTTCGGCAGCCTCTCCGGCACGGCGTGGTCCCTCGGCTCCTGGCCGGCCGTCGTCCTGCTGGCGTCGGTGTTCGTGCTGGTCAGCGGGATTCTGGCCGGACGCCTGCGCCGGATGCCCGCGCCAGCGGCTTCCGGGCTAGCGGCTTCCGGGCTCGCCCGCCCGGTGCCCGCGCCGTCCGATGGCGATCA
This sequence comes from Actinoplanes sp. NPDC051513, assembly GCF_044454685.1. Taxonomy (NCBI): domain Bacteria; kingdom Bacillati; phylum Actinomycetota; class Actinomycetes; order Micromonosporales; family Micromonosporaceae; genus Actinoplanes; species Actinoplanes sp. NPDC051513. Next base: position 373,196 of record NZ_JBITDW010000002.1, on the reverse strand, counting down.
TCTCGGCGCGGGGGACGACCTTGATCCGGCGGCGGCCGTGCGGCTCGCCGAGGGCGATCTCGTGCCGGTCCAGGCTCTGCCAGCCGGCCCAGGTGGTGTGCTCGACACCGCGGCGGGCCAGGTGGGCGAGCACGTCGGCCCGGCAGCGCCCGCAGAGTCAGTGTCCCCGGTGCAGCGAGCACCAGCAGCAGCGGCGCGACCATACCGGCCAGCAGGTGTCCGGCCATGTGCCCGACGAAGCCGGAACTCGCCGCCGGGCCCACCAGCTACGCCACCACGGCGGCCAGGCCGGCGTACCAGCAGGCAGCACGCCCGGCCGGCCATGATCGACGGCGGTAGCGCGCGGCGCCGAGACCAAATGCGTACGCGAGCGCCGCGATGAGCAGCGCGACGCTGATCACCCCGGCCGGCATGCCAGGCATCCGGCCACACCGTCACCCGACCTGCTGGCGGCGCCACAGCAAACCGGCTCCGAGGCCGAGCAAGTGTTCCAGGAGGCCTGGCGTCGGCGGGCCGAGGTTGAGCTGATCGACAGCAACGCGTTGCCGTGGCCTTAACGTCAGGTTCGTCAGGTTCTCGGCGCTCGCCGCGGGGTAGTGGTAGGCATGTCCTGGCCACGCATTGCCCGCATGAGTCCTGCCCAGCGGCACATGACCCGCGCCGCCCCCAGCACCTCCGAAGGGTTCACCAGCGCGACGGCGACGGTGCGCGGTCTGCACCTCCACGTCCGGCAACGCCTCGATCCCGCCGCCACGGCACCGGTGTGGTTGCTTCTGCACGGATTGGCCGTGACGCACCGGTACCTCATGCCGACCGCTACCGCGCTGCCCGGCTCGGTGTACGTTCCCGACCTGCCCGGCTTCGGCCTCTCCGGCAAGCCGGTCCGGGTGTTGACAGCCGAGCAGCACGCCGAGGTCATCGCCACCTGGATGGACGCGGCCGACCTGGGCGGCGTCCATGTGTTGGGGAACTCGTTCGGCTGCCAGATCGCCGTCGAGCTCGCGATCCGCCGCCCGGGCCTGATCGCCTCGCTCATCCTGGTCGGGCCGACCGTCGACCCCGCCGCCCCGACCCCCGGTGCTCAGATCCGCCGCTGGACGCACGACATGCTCAGCGAGGACCCGCACCAAATACCCATGATCCTCGCCGACATTCGGGACGCCGGACCACGGCGCATTCTTCGAACGCTGGCACACGCCGTCGGACATCACATCGAACGCCGCATCCCGCTGGTCCAAGCGCCAATCCTGATCCTGCGCGGCCAGTACGACCGGATCGTCCCTGCCGACTGGGCAACCCGCGCGGCGTATCTGGCCCGCACCGCCCGCACCGCTGACGTCCCCGGTGCGGCACACAACGCCGTGACCACCGCCGGCGCAATGGTCGCCGCCCAAGCCGTCGCCTTTGCTGCGATGCACACCGCCATCGAGACAACGGATGAGTCCCCACTCGACGACCGTCGGATGCCGGTGGAGCACACCACGTCGGCCGACCAAGTCCGGCGCCTGGCCGAGCAGGTTCTCCGCGACTGGAACATGACCGACCGAACCGGCGATGTGCTGCTGGTCATCACCGAACTCGTCCAGAACCTCACCCAGCACACCGATGACGGTGGCGAACTTCATCTTCGCCGTCAGGACGATGCGATTCTGATCGAGGTCACCGACACCAACCCGCAACCACCCCGGTTGAAATTCCCTTCGCCTGCCCCCCGCGGGCTGCTCATCGTCGCCGTAACCGCACGCCGATGGGGCAACCGACCGGCCCGCTGGGCCGGTCGCGCCAGCAAGATCATCTGGGCGGAAATCGCCCGGCGGCCACCAGACTGACCGCAAACTCGATTTAAGGTTTACGTCAGACAGTTCCGGGCACCTCTCTCACCGACAACGGTGGATCCTTCGGCGCTGAACGCCACACTCGTCCGCCATTCCATGCGGCCCTCTCGCATGAACAATCCCGCACCGTCGACCAGCGGCGCGGGGATCCGCGCCCATTAGCCGTACCAGGAGATATAGATGTCCAGTTCCACAACCGACACTTCCCGGCGTGACACCACAACCGATGGCTCTCTGCGTCGCCGCTCGGCCGAGACCAAGGCCGCTTTCAAGACCACAGAGTTCGTCGCCTACGTGGTGATGGTCGTCGCGGTGCTGATCGCCTCCGTGGTGGTCGACGGCAACGGCAACGGCGACAACGGGGCTGCCGGCGACTACTTCCGTGCCGACCGCGCCTGGTTCTACATCGTTTTGCTGACCATCGGATACATGGTCAGCCGCGGACTGGCGAAAGCCGGCAGCCGCGATACTTCCGACGCCTGAGGCAAACTGAGGATCGCCGCCGGCCCGGCTCCCGGCCCGGCGGCGGCCCGCTCCCACAAGTTTCACCAATCAGTAGGGATACGTACATCACCACCATCAAGGCCGGGTCCTTGCCCGCCACTCGACATGAAGATCGGCTCCGAATCGGTGACGGCACCATCGCCTACACCACGGCAGGCGCCGGCGAACCACTTTTGCTGATCCACGGACTCGGCGGCACCCGCCAGACCTGGAATCAGGTACTCGACGACCTTGCGGCCACGCACACCGTGATCGCTCCGGACCTGCCAGGCCACGGCGACTCCGACGCGCCTGCCGGCGACTACTCGCTCGGGGCGCTCGCCGCGTCACTTCGGGATCTGCTCGTCGTCCTCGGTCACCCGTCTGCGACCGTCGTCGGCCACAGCCTGGGCGGTGGCGTCGCGCTGCAGTTCGCGTACCAGTTTCCAGAGCGCACCGACCGCCTCGTGCTGATCAGCAGCGGCGGTCTCGGACCCCAGCTCAACCCAATGCTGCGCGCCGCCACTCTGCCCGGCGCGCAAACCGTGGTCGCCGCTCTGGCACGGGTACCGGAGCCCGTGACCAGGGGCCTGTTGACGCTGGTGACGTCGGCTGTTCCCGGCGTCCTGACGCGGCCGGATGCCGGGCCGGTGGCTGAGGGTATGCACCGGCTCCGCCACGAGGGTCAACGCCGCACATTCATCCGTACGGCGCGTACCGTCATCAATTGGCGGGGGCAGTCCATCAGCGCCACCCAACACCTCAAGCAACTGGGCGGTCTGCCGGTTCTCCTCGCCTGGGGAAGCAACGACAAGACCATCCCGCCCAGTCATCACCGGGCCGTGGCGGACCTCCTGACCGAACCTCACCTGGTCGAGATCGACGGCGCCGGTCACTACCCTCACGAAACCGCGCCCGACCGACTCCTAGCGGCACTCCATTACTTCCTCGAAGCGACGGCCCCCTTCCGCTATACCGAAACCAGTTGGCGGCGCCTGCTCACGACATCAGCAGCCGTTTCGTCAGTTTGACCGGGGCTATCTCGCTAACAGTATTTCGGACCTTGGATTCCAACGATCGTTGCAACACGTGGTCGGTTAGTCAGGTCGCGATCAGTTTATGCAGACGCTCGGCTGGCGTGTCCCAGCCGAGCGTCTTGCGGGGTCGTGCGTCGAGTTCGGCGGCGATTGCGGCGAGGTGCCCGCTGGGGTGGACCGACAGGGTCGGGGGATCTGTGGGCGACCGGCGACCTCTCCAGGTCCGCACCCATGACGGCCCGGCCGGACTCGGCGCTGCTGCGGAGTCCGGCGCGGGGCCGTCAAGCACGGACCGCCCGTTCGGTGGCGGCGATGATGAGCGCGGCGCCTGGGAACCGCGCTGTGGAAGGAGACAACCATCGCGACGTCGCAACCCGTGCAGCGGATCGAAATGATCGGCGGCTACCGCGAGCCGGCGCACATCCTGGCGTCCGGCAACAGCAGCGCTCGCGACGTTTCGGTGGCCGATGGCGACATCCTCGTCCTCGGCAGGCGGCCACGCCGAGGCCACGCCGAGGCTGAGGCGGCGCGCTGCGCCGCCGTGACCCTTGGTGTTGTAGGCGCCGGCGGAGAGCGCGTCGGGGAGTTCTTGCCGGTGGCGGGGGATCATCTCCGGGCGGCTCGCCCGGCTCGTCGCAATCGATGATGGATGCCACGAGCGACACCCTGCGCGATCTTGCCATTGCGATACGTTGCGGTGAGCCGGATGGGAGGAGCGGACGATGAGACGGGTTCACGTGGCGCTCGGTGTGCTCGTTCTTGTGCTCGGCTTGGCCGGCACCCCCGCTCAGGCCCATCCGCGGCAGGGACCGCTCAGCCCGTTCACCCACCTCGTAGTCATCTACCAGGAAAACCACAGCTTCGACAACCTGTACGCGGGCTGGGGACGGGTCGGCGACCAGCGCGTCGACGGGCGCGGCGCACCGGGCTACGCGCGCCGCAGCGTGCAGGTCAAGCAGGACGGCAGCCCGTACCGGTGCCTCTTCCAGAACGACCCGAGCCTGGCGACGCCGCCGCTGGATGCCGCCTGCGGCACCGACACGGCGACCAACGGATTCTCCTACGCCAGCCACTTCACCAACCGGCCGTTCTCGATCAATGACTACATCACTCCGGAGAGCCCCACCTGCCCGGGCGGCACGCCCGGCGGCTGCACCCGCGACCTGGTGCACCGGTTCTACCAGGAGCAGTACCAGCTGGACGGCGGCCGGATGGACCGCTACAGCACCGGCAGCGACGCGGCCGGCCTCACCCAGGGCTACTACGACACCCGCCAGTTGCCCGTCTACCGGTACCTGCACGCGGCCGGGGCACCGAACTACGTGATCGCGGACCGGTTCTTCCAGGCCGCGTTCGGCGGGTCGTTCCTCAACCACCAGTACCTGGTGGCCGCGCAGGCGCCACCGTGGCCGGACGCGCCCGCCGCCGCACACTCGGTCATCGACGCCGAGGGCTTCCCGAACCCGAACCCGCCCGCCGCGGGCACGGGCGTCCGGGCGTACCCGTTGCACACCAGCGACCCGTCGCTCAACGACGGCCCGGTCACCCAGGCCTGCCCCGGCCGGCCCGGCTTGGCCTGCGGCGACTACGCGGTCAACACCGTCCAGCCGGCCAGCCCTCCCAGTGCGGGCGGCGCCAACACGTTGCCGCTGGTCAACGACGTGGACCCGGCCGGCCCGGACTACCGCCGCACCATCGGCGACGAGCTGTCCGACCGGAACATTCCCTGGGCCTGGTACGCGGGCGGCTGGAGCGACGCGGCGGCCGGGCATCCCGGCCCGCTGTTCCAGTACCACCACCAGCCGTTCAACTACTTCGCCCGGTACGCGCCCGGCTACGTCGACCCCCGCACCGGCGAGCACCCCCGCGACCACCTCCGGGACGAGACCGCGTTCTTCGCCGCCGCCCGGCAGGGCACGCTGCCCGCGGTCAGCTTCGTCAAGCCGTACGGCGCGGAGAACGAGCACCCCGGCTACGCCAGCACCGACAACGGCGAGCGGCACTTGGTCGACCTGCTCACCGCGGTCGTGAACGGCCCGCAAGCCGCCAGCACGCTGGTCGTGGTGACCTACGACGAGTTCGGCGGCCAGTGGGACCACGTCGTCCCGCCCGGCCAGGGCCGGCACGCCACGCCCGGCCCGTCCGACGAATACGGTCCCAGCACGCGCATCCCCGCCCTGCTGATCTCCGGGGCGCTGCGCAAGTCCGGAGTCGACCACACCTCGTACGACACGACGTCGATCTTGCGCACCATCGAACGGCAATACGGCCTGCCGCCGCTCGACACCCGCTTCGGACGCGACACCCGGGTCAACGACCTGGCCCCCGCACTTCGCACCGGCGGCATCCGGCACGGCTGACCTCCGGAGCGGCATCGGCCCGTCACGCCACCGGCGCATCAACCGGGTGCTGCACATCATGGCGGTCGTCCAGCTGCGCAGTGACACCGAAGGCCGCCGCGACCACCGGCGCAGACTCGCCGAAGGCAAGACCTCGATGGAAGCGATGCTTGCGCTGAAATGCCGGCTCTCCGACGTCGTCAACCGGCAGATGACCGCCGACGCCCAATCCAGCGCGGCCGGCCCTGACCCCGAGACCGGCACTTCGGAAAAGTCACTTCCCGGACCCGCCGAACCTCACTCTAAAACACCGCTTCCCGCGACCTCTTGATGACACAGAGGGGTGCCTACTTCGGCCTCCGCCCGCTCTCGCCAGGCGGTCAAGACCAGCACGGTGAACACGTCGAGCGCGGCGGCAGGCAACGGCCGTGGCTCGCCGGGTCGCTTGCGGCGACGCAGCCAGCGCGCGTAATCAACCGGCATCGGGCCCCGCTGCTCGTCAGCATTCCCGTGGTGGTCATGTACGCCTTCGGACAACGCTTCCTGACCGAAGGGCTCACCGCAGGCTCGGTGAAGGGCTGACCAGGGAATCCAGCGCGCGACGTCGTGACCGGCGTGCGCGGCGGCCCGGAGAGCAGGACCTCTCGGCGGCGGCCCCGGTGGTGATCCTCCCGGCGACAACCTACCGGCTTTCCGAACACCCCAAACCTGACGCGTACGGCGCGAGCACGCCGGGCGGGACCTCGCCGGGCTGGACCATCCACTCGCCGGCCTCGTAGCACCCGGCCGAGATGTCGAGGGCGTCCACGCCCGCCCGGGCGCAGCGGCGGGCGGCCGCCCCGAACGCGTCGGCGATATCCGCGATCTCGGCGGCGGTCAGCTCCCCGGGGTGCCGTAGTTGCGTTCCATCGGCGGGCTGACCACGCGGTTGCGCAGCTCGTGCCGGCCAATGCGGAGCGGGCTGCCGAGGATGAGCACGGACATGAATATAGACCACCAGATGGTTCCCAAGAACCGGCTAGCGGACCATTATGAACTATCTAGTGAGTTCACTACCGCCGAAGCGGAGGGACGCCGTGACCGGACGCCGGATGTCCATCGCCACCCACTGCCTGTCGGGCACCCTCGAGGACAAGCTCGCCGCGGCCGCAGCCGCCCGGTTCCACGGTGTCGAGCTAGCCGAGAGCGACCTGGTCGCCTCGTCCTGGTCGCCGCACCGCATCCGCGACGAGTGCGCCCGGCGTGGCCTGAGCGTCGACGCCTACCAGCCGTTCCCGGACGTCGAAGCGGTCCCGCCCGGCGTGTTCACGGCGAACCTGCGCCGCGCCGAGCGGACTTTCGCCGTACTCGAAGAAATTGGCGTGCGGACGGTGGTGGTCTGCTCGTCGATGAGCCCGGAATCGGTGGACGACGACGACCTCGCCGCCGAGCAGCTGCACACGCTGGCCGGGCGCGCCGAGGCGCACGGGCTCCGCATCGCCTACGAGGCGCTGGCCTGGGGACGCTTCGTCAACACCTACGCGCACGCCTGGCGGATCGTGCGCCGGGCCGGGCATCCCGCGCTGGGGCTGTGCCTGGACAGCTTCCACGTCCTCGCGCGCGGCGACTCGGCCGGCATCCGGGTCATCCCGGGCGACAAGATCTTCCACCTCCAGCTGGCCGACGCGCCGCGGCCGACCATGGACGTGGCCGAGCGCAGCCGGCACCACCGGCTCTTCCCGGGGCTCGGCTCCCTCGATGTCGCCGGGTTCCTCGGGCACGTCGACAGCACCGGCTACGACGGGCCGCTGTCCCTCGAGGTCTCGAACGACGTGTACCGGCAGGCCGACCCGCGGCACGCCGCGATCAACGGCATGCGGTCACTGCTGACCCTCGACGAGACGGAGTCGGCGCCGCCCGGCCTCAGCGGGATCGTCTTCACCGAGCTGGCGGTCGACGACGTCTCGGGCCCGCGGGTGGCCGCCGCCCTGGCCGCGCTCGGCTTCGCGCACACCGGCCAGCACCGATCGAAGCCCGTGCAGCTCTGGCAGCAGGGGGCGGCGCGAATCCTCCTTAACTTCGCGGCCCAGCGAACGGTCACCCCCGGAACGGCGACGATCGTCGCGCTCGCGGTGGAGAGCGCCGACCCGGCCCGGTCGATCGAGCGCGCCGAACGGCTGCTCGCTCCGGTGCTCCCCCGTCTGCGCCGGCCCGGGGAGGCCGACCTCGCGTCGATCGCGGCCCCCGACGGCACGTCGGTGTTCCTGGTGCGCAACGAGGCCTGGCTCCAGGACTTCCTGCCCCCGGCACCTGCGAGCGAGAGCCCGGCCGCCGCCGGCGCGAGCACGGCCGCCGCCGGCGGGAGCACGGCCGGTGGCGCGAGCACGGCCGGTGGCGCGAGCACGGCCGGTGGCGCGAGCACGGCCGGTGGCGCGAGCACGGCCGGTGGCGCGAGCACGGCCGGTGGCGGCGACGGCCCGGTCACCGTCATCGACCACGTCTCGCTCACCGACTCGGTGGACGACTTCGACGAAGCCGCGATCTTCTACCGCGCGGTGCTGGGCCTGCGCTCCGGCGAGACCTCGGAGATCGCCGCGCCGTTCGGGCCGATCCGCAGCCGGGCCGCCGAGGATCCCGGCCACCGGGTGCGAATCGCCCTTAACACCGCCCCGATGCGCCGCGGCGACTGGGCGCCCGCGATCCCCAACCCGCAGCAGGTCGCATTCGGCGCCGACGACGCGATCGCCGCCGCGCGCGCGATGCGCGCGCGTGGCGCGCCGCTGCTCAAGATCCCGGACAACTACTACGCCGACCTCGACGCCCGGCTCGACCTGCCGCCGGAGCTGCTCGCCGCGCTGCGGGAGAACTCCATCCTCTACGACCGCGACGAGAGCGGCGCCTACCTGCACTTCTACACCGAGATGCTCGGCCACCGGGTCTTCTTCTCGGTGGTGCAGCGCGTCGACGGATATCAGGGATACGGCGGCCCGGTCAGCGCGCCGGTGCGCATGGCCGCCCACCGCGAGCGCCGGCTGCTCACGCTGCGACAGAACAAGACACCCGACCAGCGCCACGACTTCTCGCTCGCCCACCTCACCGCGCTGAGCCTCTCGCCGCCCGAGCTGGTCGACGCGGCCGCCGAGGCCGGCTACCGGTACGTGGGCCTGCGCCTGACCCGGGTCACCCCGCAGGAGCCGCACTACCCGCTCGCCACCGACCCGGCGCTGATGCGGACCACGAAGGTGCGTCTGGCCGCCACCGGGATCGAGGTCCTCGACATCGAGCTCGCCCGGATCAGCCCGGACGAGGACCCGCGCGACTTCCAGCGCTTCCTCGAGGCCGGGGCCGAGCTCGGCGCCCGCCACGTCATCGCGCAGCTGCCCGACCCCGACCGGGCCCGCAAGACCGACCGCTTCGCGCAGCTCTGCGAGATGGCCCGCCCGCTCGGCCTCACCGTCGACCTCGAGTTTCCGTCGTGGACGGAAACTCCCGACCTGAACGCGGCCGTCCGGGTTCTCCGCGGCGCCGCCCAGCCCAACGCCGGCATCCTGATCGACCTGCTGCACTTCGCCCGCTCCGGGTCGAGCGTCGCCGACCTGCGCCAGCTGCCCGCCGAGTGGTTCCACTTCGTCCACGTCTGCGACGCGCCGCCCGGGGTGCCGGCCACCAATGAGGGCCTCATCCACACCGCCCGGTTCGAGCGGCTGTTCCCCGGCGAGGGCGGCATCGACATCCCCGGCATCCTCGGCGCCCTGCCGCCCGGGCTGCCCTACGCGCTGGAGATCCCGCGGGCCACCCTCGTCGCCCAGGTCGGTGGCAAGGAGCACGCCCGGCTGGCGATCGCCGCGGCCCGCACACACCTCGAGAAAGGCGAAACTCTGTGACCATCATCGACCGACGCCGGCTCCTCATGGGCACCGCCGGGCTGGCGGTGGGCGCCGCCCTTCCGGCGACACCAGCCCGGGCGGAAGAGCGGGCGGAAGAGCCGGCGACGCCGGCCCGGGCGGAAGTGCCCGAGCCCGGAAATCTCGACGGACGGCCGTTCCCCGCCTACGACTACTCCCGCGCCAACAAGCTGCCGCGCGAGATGACCGGCTACTGGACGAAATCGTTCGGCGCCCGCACCGCGAAGGTCTACATCTCCCCCGAGACCCCGATCCGCTCCTATTTCACGGTGATCGCGGCGCCCGACGGCGGTTTCCCCGACCGATCCGCGTGGATCGCCATGGCGGACGAGCGCCAGGAGGGCCTGTTCATCCTCGAGCCGGGCCCGGATGGCTGGGACGCCCCCGAGGAGGAAATCGCCTACGTCGAGGAGGCGATGGCGTTCTTCCAGAACAACCGCTACTTCTCCATTTTCGGGCTGCACTACCTCATCGGGTACGGCGGCGGCGCACCCGCCCTGGAAGCGTGGGCACTGGCCCACCCGCTGCGCGTCATAGCCCAGGTCTACGTCGACTCCCCCGGCCTGAGCGCCGAATACCTCAACTCCTATGCGTCCCGCGAATTCGGCGGCCAGACCGACGGCTACACGCCCGTCGAGTTCCCGCCCGGCTTCGACCTGATCCGTTACGACGAAACGGTTCTGCCGACGTGGTACGTCCACCCCGACCCGCGTTCGTCGGGCGCGAGCCTCGCCTATTGGAAGCGCGCCAACGACGTGGGGCACGGCAGACAGCACAGCGTTCTCGGCACGGTCCACCAGCAGCGTCACGGGTCGGACCGGTGGATGACGTCGCACGCCGGGCCGATCGCGAAAGTCGCCGTGCAGCCCCGCCGGCGGGTTTCGGCCCGCGACATCGCCGGCTTCCTCACCGCGTACACGAGGTATGAGAATTTCTTCGCCTACGGGAACCAGCTCTACGAACGCGCCGACTACCGCCGCCTCGGCATCGAGACGCACACGATGATGGTGAACGGTTTCGTCCGCGAATATCTGGTCTACGTCCCCCGTGGCGCGGGACGGAAAGCGCCCGTCCTGTTCGTGTGGCCCGGCAACAGCCAGACCGACAAGGTGTTCGTCGACGCCACCCAGTGGTGGAAGGTCGCCGAGCGCGAGGGATTCATCCTCGTCGTCATCTGCGAGCAGTACAGCAACACGTCGGTGTCGGTCAGCCACCGCGACTCGAACGTGTTCTTCCAGCAGCTGCGAGACACTCTCGTGCACGGGTACGACGTCGACCCCACCCGCTTCTACTCGACCGGCCAGTCCGCCGGCAGCCAGGTCACCCAGACCTTCGCCGTCGCCTTCCCCGAGTATTTCGCCGCCGTCGCCTCCACCTCTTTCACCGTCGCTCCCGACGCCGCCGGAAACGTCACCATGGACGGCGTCGCCTATCCGGCCGCCAACCGGACGATTCCCACCTACCAGATCTACGGGTACGGCGATCTGCCGTTCCTCGAGGGCACGCTGTGGGACGACACGCAGAACTCCCTCGACGCGTGGGCGCGATATCACCTGGGAGTCAACGGATTGACGCTCGACGACGTGGACACGAAGGCCGGCCGGCGGAGCGGATTCCACCAGCGCTTCCGGACGTGGACCTGGAATTCGCGGGGCATAGCGGTGCTCAAGGTGACGAAGAACGTCTACCGCTCGCACAACACCATGGCCGAGGAGCAGCCCCTGCTGTGGGACTTCCTCAAGCACTACAGCCGCGAAACCGCCGCGGACGGCACGGTCACCCGCTACTACAGCCCGTCGGCCTTCCGCCGGCGCGGGGACCGGCGGCGCCTCTGATCACGCGCCCAGGCCGGAGGCCAGGTGACCGACCACTGCCCGGGCGTCGTCCTCGATGCCGTTGATGAACGACGACCGGCGGCGCCGGAGCATGGGCAGACCGAGCGCGTAGAGACCGGGCGCGTCGAGCACCCCGCCCGCGTGGCGCAGGTGGCCCTTGCCGTCCACCACCGGAACGTCGAGCCAGCCGTAGTCGGGGCGGAAACCGGTCGCCCAGAGGATCGAGCCGATCCCGCCGCCGCGCAGGTCCAGACGCAACCGGGCCGGCGCGGGCACGACGGTGGGCGGGAAATCCTCGGGCGGCCCCACCTCGGCGTCGCGCCCGCTCGCCTTCGCCCACTCGTCGAACGTCGTGAGCAGGCGTCTCATCTTGAGGTCGGCCAGCGAGCAGACGTTGCGCAGCCCGCCGGAGAACAGGGCGCTGCCGTCGCGCACGGTCGCCAGCCGCCCGACCAGCTCGACGCCGAGCGCGGTCAGCGCGTTGAGATCGAGGGTGGCCCGCTCCGGGCCGCCGACGAGTTGCGGCGAGGGCAGGCGGCGGGCCCGTGTGAGGTCGTCGACCTCGTCGTAGCGCTGGTCCCACACCCCGCTGTGGTGCATCCACCAGAGCACGTCGCGGCCCCGGTACACGCGCGGCAGCCGTACGTGCTCGCCCACCGCGAGCGTCACCTGCCGGCCCGAGCGTTGCAGCTCGGCCGCCAGCTGCACGCCGGTCGCCGAGGCGCCCACCACGAGCACCCCGCCGTCCGGCAGACCCGAAGGGCCGCGGTAGTCGAACGGGGTCAGCTGCTCGACCGACGACGGCACGCCGGCGCTGACGCCGGGCACGGTCGGCACGTTGCAGGCGCCGCTGGCGATCACGACCGCCCGGCACCAGAGGTCGCCCTGGCTGGTCGACACGTGGTAGCCGTCGTCGGCGGGCTTCACCGAGAAGACGTCGGCGCCCGTTCGCACCGGCGCCCGGCTGACGACGGCGAAGCGCTCGATGAACTCGACCACCTCGCCGCTCGTCATGTAGCCGTCGGGATCAGGGCCGTCGTACGCGTGGCCCGGCAGCCGGCTCAGCCAGTTGGGCGTGAGCAGACGCAGGGAATCCCAGCGCTCGCGCCGCCACGAGTTGGCCACCTCGCCCCGCTCGAGGACGACGTGCCCGACCGACCGTTCGGTAAGGAAGTGGCTGGCGGCCAGGCCGGCGTGCCCGGCGCCGACGACAACCGCGGTGACGCTTTCGATGGTTCTGCCCTACCTCAGCGAACTTCGACCGTGACGTCGGTCGGGTTGGTGAGCGCGTCGAAGACGGCGGAGCGCTTCTGGGACTGCGCCACCAGCGCCTCGATCTCTTCCTTCGTCGCGTCCGCGTCGATGTTGAAGGTCACCTTGATGTCGTTGAAACCGTTGCGGACGTCGCTGTCGGCGCCGAGGATGCCCCGGATGTCGTGGTTGCCCTCGACCGTCGCCTCGACCGAGCGCAGCTGGATGCCCCGGTTCTGCGCCACCGAGGCCACGCCGGCGGTCAGGCAGCCGGCCAGGCCCACGAGCAGGTACTCGATCGGGGTGATGCCCTGGTCCTCGGCCGCGAAGACCTCGGGGTGATCGGCCGAGAACACCGTCTCGGTCTTGTGGGTCTGCTCCTGCCCGAGCCCGAAGAACTTCTGGACGCTCGTCGTGCTGTGCACGCCGTTGTCCCACTTGGAGGCCGCCCGCCAGGTGAACTGGGCCGCCTCGGGGGCGCCCTTGAGCACCTCGCGCGCCTCCAGCAGTGCCTGCACGTTGACCCCGTTATCCACCGTCGTCATACCGATTCTCCTTTTCGACCCGGTTATCCTACTAACTCCATAGGGATTCGCGACAACCATACTGGCCTGGGCAGACGACGCATAGCTATCATCGCCCACATGGTGGCACCCTCGACCCTTCCGGCCGGCTCGGTCGGCAGCGTCGAAACCCAGTTCCTTGATCTGCCGGCCCCGCTGCCGCTCGACTGCGGGCGTGAGCTGCGCTCGGTCCGCGTCGCGTACGAAACGTACGGCACCCTCACCCCCCAGCGTGACAATGTCATCATGGTGTGTCACGCCTTGAGCGGTGATGCTCACGCTGCCGGATATTCGACAGCAGCCCCGGCCGCGAGCACCCGCGACGGGTTCGCGGCCGAGAGTCGCGACGGCTCGGCCGGCAAGGCCCTCGGCTGGTGGGACGGCATGATCGGCCCGGGCAAGGCGTTCGACACCGACCATTTCTACGTCGTCTCGACCAACCTGCTCGGCGGCTGCAAGGGAACGACCGGCCCCTCCTCGATCGACCCCGAGACCGGCAAACCGTACGGGTCAGACTTCCCGGTCATCACCGTCGCCGACATGGTGCGGTGCGAGCGGGCCTTCCTCGACGAGCTCGGCATCGAACGGCTCGTCGCCGTCGCCGGTGGCTCACTGGGCGGGATGCAGGCGCTGCAATGGGCCGTCACGTACCCCGATCAGGTCGACTCGATCGTGGTGATCGCCTCCACGCACGCCCTCCATCCGCAGGGCGTGGCCTGGAACGCGATCGCGCGGGAGGCGATCACCCGCGATCCCGCGTGGCAGGGCGGCGACTACTACGGAACGGGCCGGCAGCCCGACGACGGGATGAGCGTGGCCCGGATGGTCGGCCATATGACATACCTGTCGGCGCCCGCTCTCGACGACAAATTCGGCCGGCGGCTGCAGTTCGCCGACGACATCCGCTACACGATCGACCGGCCGGAATTCGAGATCGAGAGCTACCTCGACTACCAGGCCGGGTCGTTCGTCAAGCGGTTCGACGCGGGCACCTACGTACGGATGTCCCGCGCTCTGACGTATTTCGACCTGGCCCGGCAGCACGGGGACGGGTCGCTCGCTCGTGCGTTGGCCGACGTCTCCGCCCGTACGCTGCTCATTGCCTTCAGTTCCGATTGGCTGTACCCGCCGATCGCCTCGATCCAGATCGAGGCGGCGCTGACCGAGGCGGGCAAGCCGGTCGAGTACCACCTGATCGAGGCGCCGTACGGACATGACTGCTTCCTCCTCGAGGAAGCCCGCCAGACGCCCATCGTCCGGCGATTCCTGAAAGAGGACCGGCAATTCTTGAAAGAGGGATGGCAGTGATCGAGCAAGCCCACGAGTTCGGGTTCGAGACCCGGCAGTTGCATGCCGGCCAGCGGCCCGACCCGAACACGGGCGCCCGCGCCGTGCCGATCTTCCAGACCACCAGCTACGTGTTCGAAGACCCGGAGTCGGCGGCTGCCTACTTCAACCTGCAGGAGTACGGCAACACGTACTCCCGCATCATGAACCCGACCGTCGCGGTGTTCGAGGAGCGGGTCGGCAACCTCGAGGGCGGCTCCGGCGCGGTCGCCTTCTCGAGCGGCATCGCGGCCCAGGCGGGCGCGCTGTTCACGCTGCTCGAGCCGGGCGACCACGTGGTCGCCTCCTCGGCGCTGTACGGCGGCACGGTCAACCAGCTCAAGCACATGCTGCGCAAGATGAACGTCGAGCTGACCTGGGTCGACCCCGACGACACCGACGCGTGGCGCAAGGCGGTCGCGGCCAACACCAAGGCGTTCTTCGGCGAGACGATCGGCAACCCCGGCGGCAACGTGCTCGACATCGAGGCGGTGGCCGGCATCGCGCACGAGCACGAGCTGCCCCTGATCGTGGACAACACGTTCGCCACGCCTTATCTGTGCCGGCCGATCGAGTTCGGCGCCGACATCGTCATCCACTCGGCGACCAAGTTCATCGGCGGCCACGGCACGAGCATCGGCGGCGTCGTGGTCGAGTCCGGCCTGTTCAACTGGTCCAACGGGCGCTTCCCGGTGGTGGCCGACCCCTCCCCCGCCTACCACGGTCTCCAGTTCCACGAGACGTTCGGGACGTACGGATACTTGATGAAGTTGCGGGCCGAGACGCTGCGTGACCTGGGCGGCGCGCTTTCGCCGTTCAACGCGTTCCTGTTCCTGCAGGGCCTCGAGACGCTGTCGCTGCGGATGGAGCGGCACGTCACGAACGCCGTGAAGGTGGCGAAGTTCCTCGAGTCGCACCCGCTGGTCACCCGGGTGGGCTATCCGGGACTGCCGTCGAGCGGCTATCGGCCGCTGGTCGAGAAGTATCTGCCGCGCGGGGCGGGCGCGGTGTTCTCGTTCGACTGCGCCGGGGGCCGCGACGCCGGCCAGGATCTGATCCGCAACGTGACGCTGTGGTCGCATCTGGCGAACGTCGGCGACGCCAAGAGCCTGATCATCCATCCGGCCAGCACGACCCACCGCCAGCTGAGCGACGAGGAACTGCAGGCGGCGGGGGTCGGGCCCGGAACCGTACGGCTGTCGGTCGGCACCGAGTCGGTGGACGACCTGATCTGGGACCTGGAGCAGGCATTGGGAAAGGTGGCCGCGGCATGAGCGACCTCGAGCGGTACCAGGACGTGACCGCGATCCAGCGCGTCCTGCACAACTCCAAGACGATCGCGATCGTCGGCCTGTCGAACAACCCGCTGCGGGCCAGCTACTTCGTCGGCTACTACGCGAAGCGGCACGGCTATCGGGTGATCCCGGTGAACCCCCGCGAGACCGAGATCCTCGGCGAGAAGAGCTACCCGAGCCTGCGCGACGTGCCCGAGCACGTCGACGTGGTGAACGTCTTCCGCGCCCCGAGCGCGCTCCCCGACATCGCGCGGGACGCGGTGGCGATCGAGGCCGGCACGCTCTGGTGCCAGTTCGGCGTGATCAACGAGGAGGGCTCGCGGATCGCCGAGGAGGGTGGCCTCACGGTGATCGTGGATCGCTGCCTCAAGGTCGAGCACGCCCGCTACGTGGGCCGGATGCACTGGCTCGGCTTCAACACCCAGCGCATCACCGCGGTCCGGGGCGGACTTCAATAGACAACTATCGCTGAATCGACCCCGCCCACCACGATTCCGACCACGACGCCGACCTCCTCGCCCACGGGCGGCGCCTGCCCGGTCGCGGCGTGGAGCGCGACGGCGGTGTACACGGCGGGCAACCAGGCGAGCCAGAACGGGCACAAGTACACCGCGAACTGGTGGACGCAGAACGAGTCCCCCGCCACGCACAGCGGCCAGTGGGACGTCTGAGCCGACAACCGAACTTGCTGACGGCACGTCCTTGACATAGTTCGTAGCACCAACCATCCTAGCGATAGTTGGTGCTACGAACTATTTCCTGGAGGACGCCATGCAGGCCGCCGTTGTCACCTCGTTCGACTCCCCGCCCCGCTACACCGATCATGCCGATCCCGTCGCTCGCGGCAAGGACGAGCTGGTTGTCGACGTCCTCGCCGCGGCCCTGCACCCGCGGGTCCGCTCGCAGGCGGACGGCTCGCACTACACCAGCACCGACGAGCTGCCCCTGGTGCCCGGCATCGACGCCGTGGTGCGCGACGCCAAGGGCCGCGTCCGCTACACGATCATGGACGACACGACCCTCGGCACGATGGCCGAGCGCACGGTGATCGAGGCCGACCGCAGTGTCGTGCTGCCCTCCGGGATCGACCCGGTTCAGGTGGCGGCCGCGATGAACCCGGTGATGTCGTCGTGGATGGCGCTGCGCAAGCGCATCGACTTCCGCCGCCGCCAGCGCGTGCTGATCCTCGGCGCAACCGGCAACGCCGGCCGGATGGCGATCCAGGTCGCCAAGCGGTTCGGCGCCGGCCAGGTGATCGCCGCCGGCCGCGACGCAGCGCGCCTGGCCCCGCTGCGCACGCTCGGCGCCGACCTCACCTGCACCTTCGACGAGCTCGCCGTCGCGGCCGACGTCGACGTGGTCATCGACTACGTCTGGGGCGAGCCGGCCGCTCGCGGAATGGTCGACGTGCTCACCGCCCGCGCCGACCGTAGCGTCCCGCTGAGCTGGATCCAGATCGGCTCGGTCGCCGGCCCCACGGCGGCGATCCCCTCCGCGGCGCTGCGCTCGGCCCGGCTGCAGGTCGTGGGCAGCGGCATCGGCTCGATCCCGGGCCGCGACTTCATCAAGGAACTGCCGAAGATGGCCGCGGCGGTGGCGGACGGAGCTTTCGACGTACGCGCCCGCGCCGTGCCCCTCGCCCAGGTGGAGCAGGCCTGGACCGCGACCGCCGGAACGCCCGACCGCATCGTCTTCGTGCCCTGATTCGCTTTCGCCGTTCTCGAGAACCCCCGCACCGGCGAGTACGGCGTCCTGCGCCGGCCAGCCGGAATCGCCGGAGACGCCACGGTCGCGGACGTCTACGCCCGGCCCGGCGCCATCGCCCGCGGTGCGCCATCGCCCGCCGGTGAGGTAACCCGGGGCAGAGATCATTGACATATTTCAGTACGTAGATTAATCCTGACGATGACATCGTTGTCATCGGAGGGAGTCCGCCACATGCTCCGAACCCGTGTCCTCGCCGCTCTCGCCGGCGTGGCCGTGACCATCCCGCTCGCCACGGTGGCCCAGGCAGCCGGACCGGCGCTCGTCGACGACCCGGCCGCCCACGTCAACCCGTTCATCGGCACCACGAATCTCGGCAACACCTATCCCGGCGCGGTCCGCCCGTTCGGGATGCTCGCCTGGAGCCCGCAGACCTCGCGCGGCACCCAGATCTCCACCCCCGCCCCGGGCGGCTACCAGTACACGGCCACCCGGATCCGCGGCCTGAGCCTCACCCACCTCAGCGGCGTCGGCTGCTCGGGCGCCAACGGCGACATCCCGATCATGCCGCAGGCCGGGGACGTCACCACGTCGCCGACCGCCGACACCACCGACAAGGTCTACGCCAGCACGTTCTCGCACGCCAACGAGGCGGCCGAGCCCGGCTACTACCGGGTCGGCCTCGACAGCGGCGCCGGCGCCGAGCTCACCGTGACCGACCGCAGCGGCATCGGCCAGTTCACCTTCCCGGCCGACAAGAGCGCGAGCCTGCTGTTCCGCACCTCGATGTCGGAGACCGGCAGCGAGAACGCGACCGTGCACATCGATCCGGAAACCCGCACCGTCACCGGTTCGGTCAGCGCCGGAAACTTCTGCGGGCCGCAGAGCACCGACAACTCGCACGCGTACTACACGCTGCACTTCGTCGCGAAACTCGACCAGCCGTTCGCGTCCGTGGGGACCTGGACGGATGCGACGCTCGCGCCGGGCAGCACGGACGCGCAGGGCGGCAGCGGCTACAGCAGCGCCGGGCGGCCCAACGCGGGCAAGGGCTCAGGTGGTTACGTGACTTTCGCGCCCGGGACGACCGCCGTCACGATGCGCGTGGCCATCTCGTACACGGATCTGGCCGGAGCGGAACGAAACCTCGCGGCCGAATCGCCCGCGTCGTTGAATTTCGCGAAAGTCCGGGCGAAAGCCCGGGAGGCCTGGAACGACCGGCTCCGCAAGATCCGCATCGGCGGCGGCACGGCCGACCAGCTGGCCACCTTCTACACGGCGCTCTACCACTCCTCGCTCGAGCCGACACTCACCAGCGACGCCGACGGCCGCTACTACGGCGCCGACGACCAGATCCATCGCGTCAAGAGGCCGCAGAAAGCGCAGTACGGAACTTTCTCCGGCTGGGATGTCTACCGCGCCCAGGTGCAGCTGCTCGCGATGCTCGACCGGCGCCAGGCCAGTGACTATGCGCAGTCGCTGTTCAACTACGCCACCCAGCGCAACGGCGAATGGGATCGCTGGCTGTTGCAGCACGGCAAGACCGCGGTGATGTCGGGCGACCCGGCGGCGGCCGCGATCGCCGCCATGTACGCGTTCGGCGCCCGCGACTTCGACGCCCGCGGCGCGCTCAACTCCCTGGTGCACGCCGCGACCGTCGCGACCGAGAACGACTACAGCGACAAGGGTTGCAACGTCGAATGTTTCGGCCAGCGCCCCTCGCTCAACGAGTACATCAAGAACGGCTACGTCCCGGCCGACGACTGCCACTGCTGGGGCGGCGCCGCCGAGACCCTGGAGGACGCGGCCGCCGACTACGGCATCGCGCAGCTGGCTTTCGCGCTCGGCGACCACAAGACGTACAAAACTTTCCTGGCCCGATCGCACAACTGGCGCAACGTCTACGACCCGTCCGCGAAAGCCGATCCCGGCCTCGAGCACAACATTCGCGAGCACATCACCGCGATCACCGCCAGCGGCGAGAACCCGCCGGGCGAGGGCAAGGCACAGGCCTTCGACGGCGACAAGGGCACCAAGTGGCTCACTTTCGCCACCACCGGCTGGGTCGCCGCGAAGCTCGACGTGCCGCTCACCGTCGCCAACTACGCCCTGACCTCGGGCAACGACGAGCCCGAGCGCGACCCCGCCGACTGGCGGCTGCAGGGTTCGGCCGACGGCACCGCGTGGACCACCATCGACGAGCAGACCGGTCAGGCTTTCGAGAAACGAGGGCAGACAAAGGGGTACGCGGTCGCAAGCCCCGCGCCGTTTTCCTACTACCGCCTCGACGTGACGAAGAACGGCGGCACCGACATCGTGCAGCTGGGCGAGCTGGAGCTGGCCGACCCGGCCGTGCCGACCCCGGCGCCGATCGACAGCCCGTACGTCGGCTGGATGCGTGACCGCTATCTCGACGGCACCTGGGCCGAGGGTTTCAGCCCGTCCACCCAGACCGGTTTCGTCGAGGGCAGCAGCGCCCAGTACACGTGGATGGTCTACTCCGACGTGGTCACGCTGGCGCAGAAGATGGGCGGCAACGACGCCGCCATCGAGCGCCTGGACGCGTTCTTCCGCAACCCCGACGGCACTTTCGATCTGAGCGCGAAAAAGCTCACCCGCTTCGACGCCACCAACGAGCCCGACATCCAGACGCCGTATCTCTACAACTACTTCGGCGCCGCGTACAAGACGCAGGAGACCGTCAAGGCCATCATCGACACCAAGTGGAGCAACGGCACCGGCGGCATCCCCGGCAACGACGACGCCGGCACGATGAGCGCCTGGTATGTGCTGTCGGCGCTCGGCCTCTATCCGACGGTCCCGACCCGGGCCGAGCTGGCGCTGACCACCCCGCTGTTCCCGCGCGCCGAGGTGCGGCTGGGCAGCGGGAGGAAACTGGTCATCGACGCCCCCGGCACCGAGACGTCCCACTACGTCCAGGGCCTGCGGGTCGACGGCCGCCCGACCACGAAGGCATGGTTGCCGGCCCGCGCGGTCACCGACGGCGGCCATTTGGTGTACGCGCTCGGTGCCGTCCCGAGCCTCACCTGGGGCAGCGGCCCGAAGGACGTGCCACCGCAGGACTGACGCGTAGACCGGGGTCCCGGCCGCGTGGGCGGCTGGGGCCCCTGGCGAAGTGGGGGGGGGGCCCCCATTTGTGGGGCCGCCCCCCCCCCCCCCCCCCCCCCCCCCGCCCCCCCGCCAACACAATAGCCCCCGGGCCCGCCCCCCCCCGGGGCCCCCGGGGTGGGGGGGGGGGGGGGGGGGGGGGGGGGGGGGGGGGGGGGGGGGGGGGGGGGGGGTGGGGGGGCCCGCCCCCCGGGCCCCCCCCCCCCCCCCCACTCCAAGCGCCCTCAGCCCGGCGACGTCGCGAACACTTTCGCCGCGGTGCCGGCCAGCCCGGTGAGCACCGTGGCGGCGATCGGGGCGACCATGGCCGCGATCGGAATCTGCGTGGGATCGGTGCCGGTGACGGCCCGTGGGACGGTGATGGCGAGAACCGCCGCGAGAAGCCAGATCGCCAGCGTCGCCACCGCCAGGCCTGTCCAGATGACCTGCCGCGTTGCCGCGCCGCGCAACCGGCCCATGCCGGTCAGGAACGCCACGCTCCCGATCAGGCCCCAGAGCCAGGTGCCGAAGGCCGCGACCGCGAGGTGCTCCTGCTGACTACCGGTGATCATGTCGGGCGCGAGAACAGAGATCAGAATGACCGCGCCCGCGATGCCGGCCAGGCCGGTGGCGGTCCACGACATCCAGGAGCCGTCGGCGGTGTTCGATTGGTCGATCACGATGCCCTCCGATGAGACGAGACGAGACGTACCGTCTTGCGACGAGAGTAGGCGCCCTACCGAGGAGCGTCAAGACGGTACGTCTCGTCTCGTGCTAGCGTCAGATCGTGACCGCACCGCAGCGCCGGAATCCGCAGACCCGGCACGCCATCCTCGAGGCCGCGTTCGCGCTGTGCCACGAGCGCGGATACGCCGCGGTGACGATCGAGGGCGTGGCCGCCCGGGCCGGCGTTGGCAAGCAGAGCATCTACCGGTGGTGGCCGTCGAAGGGCCTGCTCGTGCTGGACGCCTTCCGCGACCACCTCGATCCCCGCCTGGCCACTCCGCCGGCCGCCGACCTTCCGCTGGCCGGACTGCCCGAGCTCCTGCACCGCACCGCGGAGCTGCTGAGCGACCCCCGCTACGGCCGCATGCTCGCCGACCTAGTGGCCGCGGCGCAGCACGATCCGGCTCTGGCCAAGGACTTCCACGAGAAGGTGTACCAGCCCAACCGGGACGGCACCCTCGCCCGGATCCACCGGGCGCAGAAGGCCGGCGAGCTGCGCGACATCGATCCCGACCTGATGGCGGACCTGCTCTTCGGTCCACTGTGGTTCCGGTTGCTGGTCATGCAGGCCCCGCCCACCCCTGCGTACGCGAAGCAGGTCATCGAGACGACACTCGCCGGCCTGCGCGCCGTCTGATCCAGGGGCAGGTGCTGATGAGCGAGACGAAGCGGCGGACGCGCGGGGTGCAACGCGGGCCACGCAGGGTCCAGGTGGCGTGCGCGCCGCGACGCTGGCCGAGGTGGTGCGGGCCGGGTTCGCCAGGCTCACCATCGACGGGGTGGCGAAGGCGGCGGGCGTCAACCGCACGACCATCTACCGGCGGTGGCCGACCAAGGCCGCGCTGCTCGTCGACATGGTCGAGCCGCCGGCTCGTTGCACGCGGACCTGTTGGCGCTGTCGCTGCTGATCCGCGACAACGCCGAGCTGCCCAAGGGGCGCGCCCTGGTCGAAGCCGTGCAGTCCGGCCCGGACGAGCTGCGCGAGCTCGTGGAGACGATGAAAGTCCGAGCGCTGACGCCGTTCCGCCGGGTGCTCGACCGGGCCGGGGCGCGCGGCGAGATCGCCCCGGAGGCCGACCTCGCCGTGATCGCCTATCTCGCCTTCTACGGCGTGGTGCTGTGGGGGCAGATCCATGGCGGCCCGCCGACCGACGAGGACTGCGCGCGGATCATTCGGACCGTGCTCCCGTGACGGCGAGATTGCCGGCGGTATGCCGGGCCGCGACGTAGCCGTACGTGATGCCCTGGCCGATGGTCGCGCCGGGCCCGGGATAGACCCGGCCGAACGCGTTGCCCGCGGCGTTGCCCGACGCGTCCAGGCCCTCGATGACGCTGCCGTCCGGCCGCAGCGCGCGGGCCAGCCAGTTGACGCGGATGCCGCCGCAGGTGCCCAGGTCGCCCCGCACCACTTTGACCGCGTAGTACGGCCCCTTGCCGATCGGCCGAGGCACGGGTTCGGCCTGATCGTGGGATCGCCGTAGTAGCGGTCGTAGGCACTGTCGCCGCGACGGAAGTCGTCGTCACGTCCCGAGGCGGCGACCAGGTTGAACCGCTCGACCGTCGCCCGCAGTCCCGGCATCCCCAGCCCGTCCAGGGTGTCTGCCTTCACCGCGACGCCCGCGTCGTACCAGGCCTTGGGCAGTTGCTGCCGCGGGAACACCCCGCCGCCGAAGACGTAGCGGTTGCGATAGGTCTGCCCGAACACCATCTATACCGGCAGAGCCTGCTCGATCAAGTGCTGGCCGGCCGTCATGTAGTTGACCGCCTCGTTCATGAAACGCTCGCGCCGCTGGTTCACGATGATCTGTCCCAGCAGCGAGCGCTCGGCTAGCAGCGGCCCCGGCATCGGCCCGGGGATCGGCAGCGTCGGGAACCACTAGGACTCGTCCATGAACGCCACGTCGGCCCCGGCCGCCTGCGCGATCCCGATGGCCTCGCCGGTGTTCGCCGGGTTGCCCAGGCACCAGTCGGTGTCGAGCTGCTCGGACTGGTGCTCGTGCCGCATGGCCGCGTTGCGGTCGAACCCGCCCGCCGACAGCAGCACGCCCCGCGCGGCCCGCACGGCCACGTCCGTCCCGTCGCGGGTCACCACCACCCCCGCGACCCGCCCCGTCCTCGACCACGAGCTCCTTGAGCGGCGACTCGGACCAGACCGGGATCTTCGCCGCCCGCACACCCGCGAACAGCCCCGCCGCCAGCGCGCTGCCGCCCGCCGCGTACTCCCGCCGGATCGCCAAGCCGCCCACGCCGAGACCCAAGGGCTTCGCCCCGGTGACGATCCCCCGAGGGCAGCGCGCGACGAGATTCAACCATTTATAGGTACGACCGGAGACCGGCATCGGGAACGGCGCGGTCAACGCCGGGCCGCAGCCGGGCCCGCTCCTTCCCGAGCCGCCGGACGGCTTCGGCTCCATGGCTCGCCCGATGGCCGACCCGCCCGGCAACTCCGGTAAGTAGTCCGCGTACCCGGTCATCCACTGGTACGCCAGCGGCGTCCGGCGGCGCAGCACGTCCCACCGCGTCCGGCCCGTGCACGACGTGGGTCTCCCACCGGGACTCCGGGGTCTCCCCGCGGTCACGTGGCTCAGGTACTCACGGGCCCGCTCCGGGCTGTCCACCACGCCGGCCTGCCCCAGCAGCGCGTTGTTCGGGATCCAGAAGCGGATCGCGACCACACGCTGCGCTACCCGGCGGGCACGGTCGTCGGGGTCCGGCCGGCGCTGTCCCCGCCGGACAACACCGTCGACCCGCCGAAGTACTCAGTCTTCTCCACGATCAGAACAGACAGCCCCGCCTCGGCCGCGGCCAGCGCCGCAAGCATGCCGGTGCCGGAGCCGACCACCAGGAAGTCGAAGCTGATCTCATCCATGCGCGAACGCTAGGCAGCCCCACCCACAAAGGGCAGCAGCGAGTCGCCATTTCATTCGCGGCGAGGGAGTCGGCCCGGGCAGAGAATGACGACGGAAGGGAACCAGTAGCCGGCTCCGCGAAGGTGGCGACGGCCCCAGCCGACAAGGGATGGTCACATGGTGCTCCGGTCAGATGTCGACGTCCTGGTCGTCACGGCGATCAAGGAGGAGTACGACGCCGTGCGGACGGCTGCCGGGCTGTCCCGATGGGAGGAGCACGACGGTGACCCGACGGCTCCGTATCTCACCGCGATCTATCAGGCTCGGACGGGCGAGACGCTGTGCGTGGCGCTCACCCGCCCGACGCAGATGGGTGGCCGGGGCACCGCGCCGATAGCCACGACGCTGACCAACCGGCTCGAGCCCACCTGCCTCGCCATGTGCGGCGTCTGTGCCGGCAATCCCGGCGCCACCGCCCCGGGCGACGTCATCGTCGCCGCCCCGGCCTACGAATGGGACGAGGGCAAGTACACCGGCGACTCCTTCCAGTTCGACCCCCAGCAGTTCCCGCAGGACACCCGATGGGTACGCGCGGCCCAGGACTTCGATCCGTCGAGCCTGCCGAGCTACGGCGTCGCGACCGAGGACGAGGCGGCGGTCTGGTACCTGGAGAGGCTCTACCGGGGTC
Source organism: Actinoplanes sp. NPDC051513 (assembly GCF_044454685.1). Classification (NCBI taxonomy): domain Bacteria; kingdom Bacillati; phylum Actinomycetota; class Actinomycetes; order Micromonosporales; family Micromonosporaceae; genus Actinoplanes; species Actinoplanes sp. NPDC051513. The sequence continues at coordinate 348,273 of NZ_JBITDW010000002.1, read as the reverse complement.
AGGACCCCCGCACGCATCCGGCCCGCCGGCGCTACTTCCCGCACGCCACCTGGGGAACACGCCTCGCGCGGCTGGAGTCGGAGGGCTTCATCGCATGGCGGGATGCCGATGTGGCGCTCTCCAACGCCGGCCGAAGGCACATCCAGCGAATCCTCTACGCCGACGTCGACGGGCCGGAACGGCTGCCGTTCGTCGTAGTTCCCGGAGCGATGGCCAGCGGTAGCGCGGTCGTCGTGGATCCGAAGATCTGGGACACGCTCGAGGTCGGCCAGCGCAAGATCCTCGCGCTGGACATGGAGGCCGCCACCCTCGCCACGATCGCGCACGAACGACAGGTGCCGCACTGGCTGGTCGTCAAGGGAGTCATGGACCACGCCGACCGCGACAAGGACGATCGCTTCAAAGCGTTCGCCGCCAGGGCGTCGGCCGAGGTGCTCTTGGCCCTGCTCGACAAGCTGCTGGTCGCCTCGCCGGCTCAAGCCGGGGCCGCCGGGGGGATTCCGGACGAGGTGCGGCACGAGATCGAGCGTCAGCTCAGGTACTACTGGCAGGACCTGGCCGACGTCGTCGGAGTCCCGCCGTACGAGACCCGCCGGTTCCGCTCCGGCGACGAGCCGCACGAGCTGTGGGCCTGGCTCGAACAACGAGGGCGGCTGTCCGATCTTCCTGGCGCGCTGGACGAGCTGGGCCGGCCGGACCTGGCGGACATGCTGCGTCCGCACGTCTGAGACTCAACCCCGCGCCCGGACCATGACCTCCTCATCGGTCAGCGGGCTGCTCGGATGATGGCTCAGGCACATCGGCGTACGCGTCTTCTGCGGGATCTCGCCCTCGAGCAGGATGTAGAACTCGCCCGCGGTGAGACGGCCGATGTCCGGAACGTCGCCGCCCTTGACCTTGGCCATCTCGCGTGCGGCATCGATCTGGGCGGGCACGCTCAATCTGCCGAAGAAGTGCGTCGCCGCGTTACCGGGAATGCGATTGTGCAGGTTCTTGGGGGCTTGGGTCGCGAAGATCAACCCAAGACCGTACTTACGCGCCTGCGAGGCCAGCGCGAGCGTGCTCTGGGTACAGGCGGTCATCGCTCCCGAGGGCGCGAGCGTCTGCGCCTCGTCCATGACCAGGAGGCCGAGCAGCGGACGGTCCTTCGCGGGGTTCCTCTTGATCCACGCGAAGAGTCCCATCTGCAGCTGGTTGACAAAGCTCTGGCGAACGTCGTCACCGGGCAGGCCGACGAGGCTGACAACGGAGATCCTCGCGCGCTTGCCCGGCGACGGTGTCAGCAGCGTGCCGGGGTCGGCGGGAGTCCCGCCGCCCCCGAACAGCGGATCGTTGTCCATCGAGGCCGTCAGCGTCTGGGCGAGACCCGCCGCGATCTTCGCGGCACCGTCGAGCGCGCTCACGCCGTCGGGCAGATCGGACAGGAGCGTGATCAGCTCGCGCAGGTCTCGCCCTCCCTGCCGTCCGAAATGGTCAACCGCCCGCCGCAACACCGCAGTCCCCAAATGCGTCGCGCGAGTGCGGCCCACGAGATTGGCGCGCGGCAGGAGGGCGGCGACGGCGGTTTCCACCGCTGCGGCGAACTCGTCGGGGTCGTCGAGCACGCCGGGAAAGTCGGGCAACGGCTGGAAGCTCAGCGAGCGGCCGGACTCCCGCCGTGGCGTCCAGGTGATCACCTCGGTCTCCGCCAGATAGCGCGCCGCGCGTTCGGCGTCACCCGGTCGCCAGCCGTCCGGCGGCTCGGGCCACGGATCGCCGAGCCGCGCGAGATCGTTGTTAGGGTCCAGGACGATCGCGGACACGCCCTGCAGCGCGCACTCCTCCACCAGGCGTCGTAGCAGCACGGTCTTGCCCGACCCCGATGCGGCGAAGATCGCCGCGTGCTTGCGCAAGGCTTCCAGCGACAGCGCGACCGGCATCTGGTCCTCGGCGCCGTAGCCGATGGCGAACCCGGCCGGCGGCCTCTCCTCGGGTCGTGCCACGGCCGCTCGCGGTTCTTCCCCGATCCACGCGTCGACGTCGGCCAGCGCCTCCTTGAACAGCGTGATCTGCTCGGTCGGCCGATAGCGGACCAGCCAGGCCTGAAGCTGTGCCGGATTCTCGTCCCGCAGTCCGTGCAGCGCGGCGAGCACACGAACGTCCGCCTCGTCGACGGCGAGGGTCACCCCACCGTCGCGTTCGAGGTCACGGATCACCTCCTGGGTCTTAGCCGACTGACTCCACGGCCCGTTCCGCAGCAGGAACAGCTTCCGCTTGGCGACCTCCGGCGTGAGACCGGCCGCGGTGCGTGCACGGCGAATGCGGTGCAGGGCGGCAACGCCGTGGTGGGTGTCGCTGATCGCCCGGAACGACCAGTGGACCTGGTCCTCGGTGCGGGACTGGTCCGCGGACCGTTCCCGTTCCTCCTCCGAGCGCTCGTCCAGGTCGCGGCGGAGACGAGCGTGCAGGTCCGGCTTGGAGCTCGGCGGTGGATCGATGCCGAACCGCGCGCCGCGGTCGCCGCGTTCGACGATCCAGGCTTGCAGACCGGCCGCGAGAAGGGCGGGGAACGTGCCGTCCTCGGTGTCGCGCTCCAACGGCGATGTAACGTCCGCGTCCCGCCTCAGCTGTTCGAATCGCGCCTCGATCCGCGCCAGCTCATCACCGGCGACGGCCGGCGCCATCGTGATCGGGGCTCTGCTCGCCCGGTCGTCACCGGGCACGTCGCTTAGGTGCCGCAACTCGCGACACTCATCGTCCACCAGGCAGGCCCGGATGTGCCGGTCGACGGCCATCAACAGCCTTCGCGGAGTGAACTCCCGCGCCTCGTCGAAGATCTCGGTCCGCACCGGCCAGGTCGGATAGGGCGGCGTGAAACCGACGGCGGCGAAGCGGGGCGCGAATCGCTTCTCGATGAGTTGGCGAGCGATGTTCGCGTCGCGCATGCCCTGCAGCGCCATGCAACGACGGAACCTCGGGGCGAACGACAAAGGCGCCCGCCGTTCGATCAGGTCCCACGTCGTCGACAGGGCCGCGACGACGGTCAGGGTCCGGCGGGTCGTGTCTCGCAGGTCGCTCAGCCCGTGCGCGATCCCGGCCGACACAAGCGCCTGCTGCATTTCGCCCTCGCCGGTGGACCGCGCCAGATCTTCCTGGAGGGCCGACTGCGCCACCGCCGTGTCGATCTGATCGAACGCGAACACCGACGGCCCGGTCAACGCCAGCAACCAGGAGATCTCACGGACGATGTCCTGTGTCGTCCGGGCACGATGGCGGATTCCCCACTTCTGCCGCTCCCCCGCGACCGCCTCGTCTTCTCCGGCGAAGAACCCGTCGGCGACGTCCTGGTTTCCGTCGTCCTCCGACGCGCGCAGGGCGAGCGCCCGCAAGGTGTCCCGGCATTCGTGGGCGACGTGACGGTTGAACTCCCCCAGGCCGGCCACGAATACGTCCAGCGCGGCGCGGGTCAGGTCGGTCTCGCCGATCACCGCACGCCGGTCCGCCCGGGGCGCGCCGACCCGGGACGCCAGGCGCCGCAGCAACAACCGCAGCTGCGTCTCGCCGCCGGGCGCCTCGCGAGCCAGACCGTCGAGCAGGAAGACCAGCAAGCCGTCCCAGAAGTTGCGACTGTCGAGCAGTCCGACGAGAAAGAAGTAGCCGCCCCGGAGCTGCGCCTGCTCCCGGATCCAGCCGAGCAGATGCGTCTTGCCACTGCCCTGCCTGCCCTCGAGCACCAGGCCGATCGGGCTGGCGTCGCTGCTGGCCTCAGCCTCGTCGATGCCGTCCTGCACGTCGCGGACGACCGTCTGATGCAGGCCTTCCACATGGAATGCCGGGCGGCGCCAGACGTCGTCCGGCGCCTGCACCCAGGTCAGCCGGAGCGCGGCGAGCGCGGCGCGCTCTTCGTCGATCATCGCCGGCCGATCGCCAGCTTGTGCCGGTCCTCGCCACCGATGTGGATCGCGGCGCGCCGCTCCTCGGCGCCGATCCGGTGCCCGAAGGGCTCGGGCTCCAGCCGCACGTCCTCCGCGTCGAGCATCCGCGCCAGCGCCTGGTCGAGCTCGGCCCGGGGGACATCGCCGACCAACGTCCGGAGCTCGGTGAGGTCGATCCATTCGCCCGGGCCGCCGGCCAGTTTCGCGTATGCGGCCCGGATGCGGCGATCGAGGTCGGCAACCTCCGCGGTCGCGCTTCCGCCGCCATTCCGGTCCGCCAGCAGGCGGACGATTTCGTTCTGCTGCGCTACCACCGCGGCCCAGAGCTGCTTCTCCCGCGGAGTACGCTTCTCGCCCTCCTCGGCCCTGTCCTCGTCGATGGTCACCGGCTCGGCCAGGACCTTGAGTCCGTCCTTGGTGATGGCGTGCCGGTAGGGGCGACGAGTGGTGTCGGAGGAGACGTACCCGGCGGCGTTGAGCTTCTCGTACGCCGGGCTCACCAGCCTGACGTGATAGAGCTTGTCCATCTCCGTGTTGGAGAGCACCCGGCCCACGGCCTTCAAGAGGATCAGAAACGCGTAATCGGCGGAGGCCAGCTCGGCAGCCATCGGGGGTCCTTTCCAGGTGCGTTCAAGAGGGTGAAGTCGGGGTGGCGAGCCGCCCGTCCGCGTCGAGCCCGAATGCCCGCAGCTGGACCAGCGAACGATGGTTCTGGGCGGTGTACAGGGCGATGAGCCGCTCGGCCGCGCCGTTGGTGCCGGCGTCCACCTCGGCCCGCAGGTTGTCCTCGTCGCGAAGCTCGAACAACAATGTGCAGAGCTGCGGCGCCGCGTCGGCCCGGCCCTCGTCGACCGCCGCCCGCAACTCGCCGATCTGGTATCTCGCTGCGTCGTGCCAGGCCTGGACGTGATGAATCTTCGACAGCCGCAGATCGGCGGCGTGGTCGCCGGCCTCGACGCGTTCACGAAGCAGGCGCACCTCGCCCCAGGCCGCGTACAGGTCGGCGAGGGCCTCCACGGCCCGGGGCTCACCCCGATCGGCGCGCTCGCGGAGCTCCCGGAGGCAGCCGCGTTCGGCCAGAATCTCGACGAGCCGCTCGGCGGCGATCGCGTTACCGGCCTCCGCTTCCCGGCGTAACCCGTCGCTGACCCCGTTGTCGGACAGGATCTCGGCGACTGGAGTGGGGATTCCGTGCGCGCGAGGATCGAACGGCGGCCGGGCCTGGTTGACGCGTTGCCAGAGCTCTTGCAGATGGAACAGCTTCCGGCCGATCAGCCGATCCTGCGGATCCGCTTCCAGCCGATCACGCAGAACCTCGGCGGCACGCTCGATCCGGTCCTGCCGGACCAGCAGATCGGCCAGTTCGGCCGCGGCCCGGCTGTCGCCGAACTCCTCCGCGAGTCTGGTCAGTGCGCGTTCGGCGTAGCGGTAACGGAGCCGTGCGACGGCACTGCTCGCTAAGCGCCGGAGGTCGTCCGGCCCGCGCAGATGACTCGCCAGCGCCTCCCACGCCTCGTGCGGCACGGGCTTGCTGCGCCGCTGTCGCCGCACGTGCTGGGCGAGGTAGTCCGCGATCGTGTAACCCGCGAGGGTGCCCGCTCGACCGGCGTCCGCAGGATAGAGCGGCGACACGTCGCCATGAATCGGGTCCGTGGTGTGCGGCAGGGCCTCCGAGAGCCAGTAGTCGGCCGACCGCACCCGCTGGTGCGGCCGCAGATAGCCGAACATCGCGTCGGTCAGCAGATCGGCGCTCAGCGGCGACTGTACGCCGAGCCGATGAGCGTCCGCCGCCGCGGTGATGATCGCCTTCGCGTACGCGTTGGCGGGCTGCTCCCAGCACATCACCAGCCGCGGCCCGCCGGCGAGCACCTGCGTCATGCCGACCTCGCGGGAGTTCAGCGCGTCCTGGATCCGGCTGTCCCGCTCGGCGATGACGCGTGCCTTGGACAGCTCGATCCGATCCAGCGTCTCCGGGACCGGTATCGGTACGGCGCTCTGCACCAACCGGTGGACATCCTCGCGGCCGGCGGTCCACTTCGCGTACTGATCTGGCCACAGCGTGCCGACCACCAGATTGCCGTGCCGCACCAGGGCGCGGACGCACTCGGAGGTCAGCGCCGGATCGCCACCCAGGTACTGCTGCAACTCGTCGAGCCAGAAGACAGTGGCCCGGGGCGGCGCGTTCCTCAGGTCCAGCAGACCGGACGCCTCGGACGGCTGAACCAGCCACCAGTCCGGCACGAGCTCGTAGATCGCCTCATAGAGCGACCTGGTCTTCCCGGTCGAGGAACCGCCCACCATGACGACGAAGTTCCCGCGATCGGGAAGTCTCGCGGACAATACCGCTCGCAGCTGGAAGTCGAAACTGCGTTCCACGTACGCCGGGAGATCGTCCTCGCCGCCGCCGACCGGAATGGCGCTGTGAATGCCCAATTCCCGGGGAACCGCCATGTCGACACGCGGCCGATCCAGCGACCCGGGATTGTCGCCACGGAAGCGAACATCCGCTAATTTCCCTTCGTACGTCCGCTCCAATTTCCGCACCCACCATCGCCTCTCTCAAGCCCGCTACGCAGCAAGAAATGCCCGCGTGAAGGCCACGACGGTCCAGCCGTTTCGCTATTCCGAGATAGACCTCGAGCGACCCCGCAACCATGATCAGCACTCGACGATGGATCGGAGATTACCGCACCACTTATTAAGATCACCAGCAGTGCGGCCAATCATGAATCGAATGAACTCACATTCATCTCGGGCCAAGGTCGCTAAAAGGGATCCGGGACAACCTGCCCATGTTGCCGGGCATTTCTTCCGTTTTCCTACCGCGCCCGCACGCCACGCCGCTCCAGGGGCGGGCCGCCGATGACGCGCCGCCGGCGACCGGGCGGCCACGTCCCGGCCGGGCAGGCGCACAGCCGCGTCACCGGCAACCGGGCGAGCAGCCGCATCACGACCGGCTGGCCGAGCAGGACGCCGAGGAAGACGAGAGCGAGCCCGCCGAGCTGCCGGACGGAGAGGGTCTCGCCGGCGATCGCCGTGCCGAGCAGGACGCCGGTCACCGGGTTGAGCAGGCCGACGAGGCCCACCGTCCCGGCGCTGAGGCGCCGCAGGCCGGTGAACCAGGCGGCGAAGGCCAGTGCCGTCGCCACTACCGTCACGTAGCCGAATGCCAGTGTCGCGGGCGCGCCCAGGACCGGTGGCGCGCCCTCCGCGGCCACCGCGAACGGGACCAGGACCAGGCCGCCGGCGATCAGCTGCCACGACGTCAGCGAGAAGACGTCGATGCCGGTGCTCCACTTCTTGGCGAGCACGTAGCCGAACGACGACATGACCATGGCCGCGACCGAGGCGAGCACGCCGCGGCCATCGACGGCGACCGGGCCGGTCAGCAGCATGAGGCAGACGCCGAGGACGCCGATCACCGCCCCCGCGAGGTGCGCGGCCCGGGGCCGCTCGGCCAGCGCGGCCCAGGCGAACAGCATCAGGACCACCGGAGAGGTCGCCATGACCGTCGAGGCGATGCTGGTCGGCAGCGTCTGCGCCGCCAGGTAGACCAGCGCGAAGAACGCGCCCATGTTGAGGGCGCCCAGCACCAGCGACCGCCACCACCACGAGCCCGACGGCAGCCGGCGACGGACGAGCAGCAGCAACAGCCCGGCCGGCAGCGCCCGGATGGCCGCGCCGTACAGCGGGTAGTCGGCCGGGAGGAACCGATGGGTCACGAAGTAGGTGGTGCCCCACGCGATCGGCGCGAGCGCGGTGACGGCCGTCCAGCGCCAGGTAGCTTCCATGGAAGCTACTATAGCTTCCGGGGAAGCTATCATCACTCCATGACGGAACCGCTCGATCACGTCGCCCGCATCCAGCAGGCATGGGCCCGCGAACGGCCCGACCTCGACGTGAGCCCTCAGGGGGTGATCGGCCGGCTGCACCGCGTCGCCGGCCACCTCACCGACCAGCTGCGCCTCGTCTACCGGCGGTACGGGCTCGGCGAGGGGGAGTTCGACGTGCTCGCCGCGCTCCGGCGGGCCGGCGCGCCGTTCGAGCGCGCGCCAGGCGAGCTCGCGGCGCACACCATGGTCACCACCGGCGCCATGACCAAGCGGATCGACCGGCTGGTGCGCGACGGGCTGGTCACCCGCCGACCCAGCGCCGCCGACGGGCGCGGCCGGGTCGTCGCGCTCACCGGCGCCGGGCGGGAGCTGATCGACCGGGCCTTCGCCGAGCACATGCGCAACGAGCGCCGCCTCGTCGACCAGCTGACGCCGGAGGAGGCCGCCCGCCTCGAGGCGATCCTGACCACGTGGCTCGCTCGCTTCGAGGCTCCGACGGGATGACGGCTGCTCGACAACGACGGCCGAATCTGTTGTAGCGTCAGGGCCCCCGGGGTGGAGGAGGCCGCTGACGTGAGTGACCAGCTCACCGCGGCCGCTATCCTCGGCGGATTCCGGCAGCGGGCCTGGTCGGTGCTCACCCTCGCCGCCTTCCTTGTCCTGGCCGCCGCCGGCGCCGCCGCGCCCATGTTCGCCGAGGCCTCCGACAACGCCACCTTCCAGCTGCGCCGCGACGAGATCCCGGCGACCGCCCGGCAGAGCGACGCCGCCGTGGTGCGCCTCTCGGCGGCCGTCGGCTCCAGGAGCGCCGACCAGCAGGCCGTGGCCGACGACATGCGGGCGATCCCGCACCTCACCGAGCCCGACGTGACCGGCGGCTCGATCGGCGCCGAGCTGGTCGAGCCGCGCTTCTGGGAGCTGACCGTCGGCCTCGGTGGCCGGAAGGAGCGGGGCCGCCTGTTCGCCGTGGCGGATCCGCCGAGAGAACTGGTGGCCACCGCGGAAGGCCGGGACGGGCTGTGGCTTCCGCAGCCGATGGCCGACACCCTCGGCGCGCACCCCGGCGGCCGCATCACGCTCACCGTCGTCGTAGGCACGCAGGGCGAGCGGCACCAGACCACCAGCACCGTCGCCGGGGTCTACGCCGTCGATGACGAAGGCCGCCTGCCGGCCGGTCACACCTGGCCTCTGCGGCGCGGCGACACCCCCGGCGACACGGAGTACGAGACCCTTCCGGCCTACCTTCTCGTCGGCGACGCCGCCACGGTGGAGCCGCTCGCGAAGGCTCTGCACGACGAGATCTTCTGGTCGGTCGAGGCCGCACTGGAGCCGGGCGTGACGCTGGCCGAGGCGCGGCGAACGGCCGGCGCCGTGGAGGATCTGCGCCGCGACTATGCGACCCGGCAGCCGCCCGAGGGCTCGGACAGCCCGCTGGCGTTCCGGTTCGCGAGCGGCATCGGGCGGATCGTCGCCGAGGCGCAGGCCACGACCGCGACGATCCGGCATCGCACCCAGCCGGTGGAGTGGGCGGCGATCGGCGTGGGGCTCGCGTCGGTGCTGGCCGTGGCGCTGCTGTCGGCGCGGCGGCGGGAGCGGGAGCTGCGGCACGCGATGGCCGTGGGCATCGCGCCGGCCCGGGTGGGCGGGCTGTGGCTGCTCGAGAGCCTGCTTCCGGCCGTGGCCGGCGCGACGCTGGGCTGGCTGGTCGCGTGGCAGCTGGTGGCGCGGCTGGGTCCGCCCGGCGCCATCGGGGAGTCGAAGATCCTGGCGGCCTGGACGGCCGGTCTGGTCACCGTGGCCGGTCTGGTCACGGTCGCGGGGGTGGCCACTGCCGCAGCAGCCCGACGCGTGCGGCCGATGCTGCCCACAACCGCACGGCGGCAGCTCCCGTGGCCGGCCATGGTGGTGGTCGCCGCCCTCGTCGCCGCCGCCGGCCTGGCCCGGGCCGGTGGTCCCGCCGACGGGGTGGACCTGCTCGTTCCGCTGCTGGTGCTCGCCGCCGTGGGCGTGGCCGCCGGATGGCTGCCGGCCCGGTTCGCCACCCACCGCCGCGCTTCCCTCCCGGCCTCGCCGCGGCGCGCGGTCGTCTGGCTGGCCCGCCGGCGGCTGGGCTCGGGCGGCGCCGAGCGTCGTCTCGCCGTCGTGGTGGTCACCGCGGGCCTGGGCATGCTGCTGTTCGCACTGTCCGCTGTGGACTCGACCGCGGCCTCGGCCGAGGACCGGATCGCGGTGGCCGCGGGCGCCGAGGCCGTGGCGCCGCTCGAGGGCTCGTACGTCCTCGACGAGGGCGCCCCCTCGCCACCGCGACAGGATCCGCTCGCCCCGCGGCCCACCGGCCCGGTCGCCGGTGTGCGCGTGCCGCCGCTGCCGCCCGGCAGCACCGTGGCCTGGCACACCGACGTGCTGAGCCCGGTCGACGCCGAGCAGAAGGACCTGCTGATCATCGACCCGGCCCGCTTCCGTGCGGTCGCCCTGTGGGGTCGCGGCTCCGACCTGGCGGCGGCGCGGGCGGCCGTCGCGCGACTCGCCGCCGAGCCTGTAGCGGCCGATCGATCCGTCCGGGTCATCGCGGTCGCCGATCCCGCGTCGGCGGGGGCCGACTCGTTCCCGCTGAAGGTCGGCTTCGACTTCCAGGACTTCACCGTGGTCGCGCGCGTGGCCGCGTTCCCCGGCATGCACGGCCGCCCGATGTACGTGGCCGCGGCCGACCCGGTGCTCGGCAACCTCGGCACCGACGACCCCCGCCTCAAGCCGCTCACCGCGATGCCCGCGGGCGCCCAGCTCGCCCAGGCGTCGCTGTGGAGCTCCGGCGGCGCGGCCGGCATCCAAGCGGTGACTGCGGCGCACGGCGTCAAGCCCGAACGCATCGACACAGCCGCCGGCTTGCGGTCCGAGGCCACGTACGTCGGGACCGCCCGCGCCCGCGGCTACCAGGTCGCGATCGCCGGTTACCTCGCCCTGCTCGCGGTGCTGACGCTGGGCGTCTACGCCCAGCGCACCGCCGTCCTGCGCCGCCCGGCCGACCTCATGCTCGCCCGGGTCGGCCTGGGCCGGGCTCGCGTCGCCCAGGCCCGGGCGCTGGAGTTCGCGCTGCTGGCCGTCGTCGCGCTCGCCGCCGCCGTGGCCGGGGCGGCCGCGCTCACCCCGCTCGGCGCGCGGCTGCTCGACGACCAGCCCCGGCTGCTGCCCCGCTACGTGCTGCACCTCTCGCCGCTCGGCGTCGCGGTCACCGCCGGGGCCGCCGCCGTGGCGACGATCCTGGCCGTGGCGCTGACCGCCACCCGCTCGGCCGTCGAGGAGGTCGCCTACCGTGACGACTGACAGCGCGCCCCTGCTGGAGGGCCACGACCTGCTCCAGCTCTACGCCGCGCCGACCGGGCCAACCCAGGCGCTGCGCGGGGTCGACGTCACCGTGCGCGGCGGCCGGATCAGCGCGGTCACCGGGCCGTCCGGCAGCGGGAAGTCGACGCTGCTGGCCGTGCTGGCGCTACGGGAGCGTCCGGCCGGGGGCGAGCTGAGGCACCGCGGCCGACCGGTCTCCGGCCTGTCCCGCCGCCAGTTGCGGCGCCTGCGCCGCCGGGAGATCGGCTGGGTGGCCCAGCGGCCCACGCACAGCCTGTTCCCGCAGCTGGACGCACTCGGCCAGATCGAGCAGATGGCCCGGCTGCGCGGAGTACCGTGCGATGCCCTCGCCGCGCTCGACGAGGTCGCCCTGACCCCACTGGCCCGGAAACGGCCGGACGTCATGTCGGGTGGCGAGCAGCAACGCCTCGCGGTGGCCGCGGCCTCGGTCGGCGCGCCCGCTCTGCTGGTGGCCGACGAGCCCACGGCCGAGCTCGACGACGACTCGGCGGGGCTGGTCCTGCGGCTGCTGCGGTCCCGCGCCGAGCAGGGCAGCGCGGTCGTCCTGGCCACCCACGACGCGCGGGCGATCGCCGCGGCCGACACCGTCTTCCGCTTCCGGCATGGCGTGCTGTCCGGCTCGCAGGACGCCGGCCGCGACCACACCACCATCATCGACGGCCAGGGCCGGCTCCAGCTCCCGCCGGAGTCGCTGCCGCTGTTCCCTGACCGCCGCGTGGTGGTCACCGTCGTGGACGGGCACGTCGAGCTGAGGCGGGCGCAATGACCCGGGCGCTGGTGGAGGTGCGCTCGGTCAGCCACGCGAAGGGCGTGCTCGAGGACGTCACGCTGGCGCTGCCGCCCGCGACGCTGACCGTCCTGGCCGGTCGTTCCGGCTCGGGGAAATCGACGCTGTGCCATCTGATCGCCGGGGTCATGCGCCCGTCCTCCGGCGACGTGCTGGTGTCGGGCACACCCGCTCATCGCGCGGCGGACTGGGCCACGGTGTCCCTGCTGCCGCAGCGCCTGGCCCTGGAACCGGAGTTGTCGGTGGCCGAGAACGTGCTGCTGCCCGCCGGTCTCCGCGGCCGGGTCGCCGCTTCCGGCCTGCTCGACCAACTCGGTCTCGCCGGCATCGCCGATCGCCCGGCGCGCGACACGTCGCTGGGTGAGCAGCAGCGCACGGCCCTCGCCCGGGCGCTGGTCCTGACCCCCACCGTGGCGGTGCTGGACGAGCCGACCGCCCACCAGGACGACGAGCACGTCCAGCTGGTCCTGGACGCCCTGCGCGCCGCGGTCGACGCCGGAACCCTCGCGGTCGTGGCCACGCACGACCAGCGAGTGATCGACATCGCCGACTCCGTGGTCCGCCTCAACTCCGGCCGAGTGCCTTAGCGCTTCTTGCCGTTTCCGGGCTGGGTGCCCTTGCTGATCTCCATGACGATCTGGCTGCCCTTCGCGGCCTGATCGCTCGGCCTGGTGTCGGCCACCGTGCCGGCCGGGCAGTTCGAGGACACCTGGCCGCCGGTCGTCGGCAGGAAGCCAGCGCCTTTCAGCTCGACGGTGGCGTCGGCGACGTTCGTACAGCTCACGGACGGGACCGACACCAGGTCGCCCACCGCCACCCGGGTGTCGCCGGGCTTGGGGAACTGGACGCTCGGCTTGCCCTTCATGTAGTCGGCCACCGTGTTCCAGACCGCCGGGTTCACCTGCGAGTGCGACATGTGCTGGTTGGTCTGCGGCCAGTCCGGGTCGGCGAGGTAGCCGGCCACCACGATCGACGTCGTGCCCAGGATCAGCGCGGCGGTCTTCTCGCTGTCGGTGGTGCCGGTCTTGCCGAACACCGGGTGGCCCACCTCGCCGCGCGACTGCGGTGCCGTGCCCGAGCCGCCGCAGCTGCCGAGCTGGGCCGAGTCGCCGACGGGGCAGCGCGCCGCGTCCAGGGCCGCGCGGGCCACGTCGGCCGAGACCACCCGCCGGCAGTCCGGGCTGCCGACGTCGATCTTCTCGTTGTCCCGGTCGACGATCTCCTTGACCGGGGTCGGCGTGCAGTACTTGCCGTCGGCGGCCAGGGTCGCGTACGCGTTGGCCAGGTCGAGCGGCGTCGACTCGGAGACGCCCAGCGTGAACGCGCCCCACTGCTGGGCGTTGCCCGGCTCGGCCAGCGTCGCGTCGTTGGAGGCGCGGAACTGAATGCCGAAGTCCTTGGCCGTCTGCACGACGTTCTGCGCCCCGACCTCCTCCTCGAGCGGCACGAAGTACGTGTTCACCGAGTGCCCGAACGCCGCCCACATGTTGTAGACGCCGGCCTCGCTCTCGCCCGCGTTGCCCGGGCAGTAGAAATGCGTGCCGGGGCAGGCGGCCGGGCTGCTCGGGGCCACGATGTAGTGGGTCTTCGCGGTGACCCCGGCGTTGATCGTCTTGGTCAGCGGGATGCCCTGCTTGAGGGCGGTCACCATGGTGAACATCTTGAACGTCGAGCCGGCCTGGTACCCGTCGACGTCACCGCCACCGCTGACGATCGGGTTGGTGGTGCTCGGGTACGTGCCCTTGATCTTCCTGGCGGCCTTGGCCGGATTCGAGGAGATGTGGTTCTTCGAGTCGTCCAGCTTGAACGTGCGGTTCGCGGCGAGGGCCAGCACCTGTCCGGTGCCGGGCTGCACCGCGGCCAGCATCAGGGCGTCCTTGTTGCTGTTCTTGATCTGCTGGTTGATCCGCCGGTACGCCGACGCGGTGGCCTTGACGTCCATGGTCGTGACGATCCGGTACCCGCCGTCGTTGAGGCGCTGCTCACGGTCGTACGTCGTCGCGCCGAACGCCTGCTGGCTGTTCCACCACCGGGTGAAGTAGTCGCAGAAGAAGCCCCACTCGTTCTTGTTGACCGAGACGCAGCCGTTGCCGACCTTCCGGACCGTGCGCGGGATCGCCTCCTTGAGGGCGGCGTCCTCCTGCGCCTTGGTGATCGCGCCGGTGGTGACCATGCCGTCGAGCACGTAGTGCCGCCGGTCGACCGCCTGCGGGTAGCCGCTCGCGGTGGCCGGGTTGAAGCTGGTCGGCGCCTTGACCATGCCGGCCAGCAGCGCCGCCTGCGCGATGTCGAGGTCCTTGGGATTCTTGTGGAAGTAGATCTGGCTGGCGGCGTAGATGCCGTACGCGCCGTTGCCGAACGGGGCGATGTTCAGGTAGCGCTCGAGAATCTGCTGCTTGCTCATCTGTTTCTCGAGCTGGATCGCGTACTTCATCTCGGTGACCTTGCGCTTCGGGGTGTCCTCGGTCGCGGCCACGACCTCCTGCGGGTTGGTCGCCGAGTAGGCCAGCGCCATGCGCACGTACTGCATCGCGAGGGTCGAGGCGCCCTGCCGGTCGCCGCCGCTCGAATCGTTGACGAACGCGCGGACCGTGCCCTTGAGGTCGACGCCGCCGTGCTGGTAGAAACCGCGATCCTCGGCCGCGATGATCGCGTTCTGCATGGTGACCGCGATCTGCGACAGCGGCACGTCGCTGCGGAACTCGTCGTACATGACCGCGATCTGCGTCTTGTTGTCGGACGCGTAGATCCGGGTGATCTGCGGCGAGTTGAACTCCTTGACCTGACTCGGCAGCGCGGCGAACGCCTTACCGCCCGCCTCGACCGTCAGGCCCGACGCGGCGGCGGCCGGGAAGACCGCGGCGGCGACCACCACCCCGGCCAGCAAACCGCAGATCAGCAGCGAGGTCGCGTTGGTGAAGATGTTGTGATCGCGTCGGCGGAACCAGGAAGACACCTGGGCACCCTAGTGAACCCGCATGTGAATCCGATGTGAGGTCGCGGGGTGAGCTGGGCCACGTGCCGGTCACGGCCGTCTCTATCGCGACAGGCCGGAACAGACCTCGTCGCCGACGCGGCAGTCGGTCGGCTGGGCGTCGACCAGGGTGGCGCCGCGGACCTCGAAGGAGATCACGGCGGTGGCGCCGGCGGCGATCTGCCGGGTGGAGTCGTCCGGGGTGAAGGTCCAGACCGCGCCCTCCCGCTCGACCGTGGCGCCGTCGACGGCGGCGACCTGGAGGGTCGACCGGGGCAGCGTGACGGTCAGCCGCCAGTCGGCCGACGGGCCGGGGCCCTGGGCGGCCAGGGTCACCGTGGCCTGGTAGCCGAGCAGACCGGTCCCACCGGCCGCGGCGTACGCGGCGGTCAGGCGGCTGCCGGCGCTGCTTGCCGGGGCGCCCGCCGGGCCTTTGGCGGAGGCGCTGCCCGCCGGGCTGGAAGACACCGGCGTGGCGGACGCCGTCGGAGCGGCCGACGTCTTGTGGGTGGTGACCGCGGGCGCGGCGACGCTGGTGACCGGCGGCGGCGCGGGCGCGGCCTTCTCGGGCGGCGTCAGGTCGGTGAGGCCGCCCGGCGCGCGCATCAGCGCCCCGATCAGGATCGTGGTGCCGCCGGCCACGACCAGCACACCGGCGGCCAGCCAGAGCAGGCCGGCCCGGCGGCGTCCGGGCATGTTGCCCGTCTGCACCGCGGTGACCAGGCCGAGCAGCGCGTCCAGCAGCACGACCGACGGCGAGCGCCGGGGACGCGGGGGCGAGTCGTTCATCGTACGGACCTCCGCCGTCACAGGGCGTTCAGGCCGCCGAGCACCTGCTCGAGCAACCGCATGGAGGGACGCTCGGCGGCGTCGCGGGAGCGGGGGACGGCGACCAGGCCGGCATCGCGCAGGTCGCCGAGGATGACCCGGACCGGGCCGAGCGGCAGGCCGAGCCTCGCCGCGATCTCGGACACCGACACGGGCCGCTCGGTGAGCCCCACGATGGTCGACTCGGCGAGCGACAGGTCGTGGCCGGGTTCCGAGCCGGGAACCCGCTGCACGATGGTGCTGAGTGTGAAGTCGCCGGCGGGCGCCTCGGCACGGCCCCCGGTGATCGCGTAGAGCCGGACGAGGGGGCCGGCCTCGTCGTCGTACCAGATGTCGTCGTTGATCATGATATCGGCAGCAGTAGGTCGGGCTCGGTCCGCCCCATGTCGACCGACGAGAGCCGCAGCCCCAGCCGGCCGGCGAAGGAGGCGATCCGCTCGCGCGTCCCCGACAGGTCGGTGACCGCGTCGAACACCACCGCGAGCAGCAGTTCCCCGGTCACCGGGACGATCACCAGCATGCGGTGGTCCATCTCGACCACCGACTGGTCGACCCGGCGGCCGCCGTTGTTGCGGTTGGCCGCCTCGGCGATCGCGTGCAGGCCGGCCGCGACCGCCGACAGCTGGGTCGCCTTGTCCGGCCGGGTGCCGGAGGACATCGCCAGCTCCAGCCCGTCCGCGGACAGCAGGACCACGCCCTCGGTCCCGGGAAGCTGGTTGTGCAACTGGTCGAGGAGCGGACCCGCACCCGTCGCACTGATGATCCAGTCCTTCACTGCGCCTCCGTCTCGCCCGCCGCGGCATGGCCCACCACGTTGGAAAGGTCTACGGATGTGGTGTCCAGTTCGCTCAGCCGCGCGCGCATCCGGTCGACGCGGTTGATCGGCGGGCCGCCCGGCCGGGGCCCGTCCGGACCCGGGTGGGACACCAGGGCCGCGGGCAACACCACCTCGGCGACCAGGCCGCCGGCCGTCCCGCGCAGCAGCCGTACGCCGACGGCGCGCCGGGCGGCGAACCGGCCCACGGCGTAGAAGCCCTGCCAGACGCCGCCGGTGGGCGGCCGCGGGTCGGCCATCACCTCGCGGGCGCGGTCGAGATCGAGATCGGTCATGCCGGGTCCCGCGTCGGAGACGGTCACCGTGTAGTCGCCGTCCTCCCAGCGGCCGCCGGTGCGCACCCGCGTCTCGGCCGGTGAATAGGCGACCGCGTTGTCGATCAGCTCGGCCAGCAGGTGGGTGACCTCGAGCACGGCGTCGCCGGCCAGGGCCGCCGGCTCGATCTGCGACGTGGAGACGCGTACGTAGTCGTCGACCTCGGCGGCGGCGCCGCGCACCACCTCGCCCAGCGGCATGGGCCGCCGCCACTGGCGGCCGGGCGCGCCGCCGGCCAGCGTGATCGCCTTCTCCGCGTTGCGGCGCACCCGGGTGGCGAGGTGGTCGGCCCGGTAGAGCTGGCCGAGCATCTCCTCGTCGGACTGGCGGCGCTCGAGGCCGTCGAGCAGGCGCAGCAGGCGGTGCACCAGCCGCTGGCTGCGCCGGTGCAGGTCGAGCAGGAGATCCTGGAGGCCGGGGTCGCCGTCGTCGGTGGCCGGCGCGACGGCAGCCGCTGGGGCCGGCCGGAACCGGCGGACCAGGACGACGACACCGACCAGGGCCACGAGGCCGACCCCCGCGACCAGGCCGGCGTAGACGGTCGCGCCGATCGCCGCCGGGGTGGCGTCCCGCACCGTGTCGCGGGCGGCGCTCGTCTCGGCCGCGCGCAGGGCGGCGTTGACCGGGTCGGCCGCCGCCGTCCACTCGGCCGGGGTGACCCGCCCCTTGCCGAGGATCACTCGCGCCTCGATCCCGGCGAGCCGCTGGTCGGCCTCGGCGGCGAGCTGCCGTCCCGTGTCGCCGGCCGCCTCCGGGCCGGAATCGAGCCAGGCGCGGCGCTCGCCGGCCAGCTCGCCGACGCGGATCCGCTCGGTCTCACCGGCGCCGGCCGTCGTGGCCAGCGCCGTCCGCAGCATCGCGTCCTCCTCGGACAACGCCTCGCGGGCGCGGCCGAGCGGTCCGGACGGCAGCCACGGCAGGCCGAGGCCCGCGTCGATGGCCACGCCGTAGGCGGCCAGCATCGCGACGCTCTGGATCTCGCCGCGGTCCGCCCCGGAGCGGACGACGCCGAGGGCGTCCAGCTTCGACAGCAGGTCGTCCGCCGATGCGGTGGAGGACCACCCGCCGGTGGCCGAGCGCAGATCGTCGCGCGCCCGGTCGGTGCGCTCCCGGGCCGCGGTCAACGCGGTCGCGTCGCCGCCCGCCAGGTGGGCCAGCGACAGCCGCCGCTCGTCCTGCAAGGCCACGACGGCCGTGTCCACCGCGCGTCCGAGCCGGTCGGCAGTGTTGCGCTCGCGCACCCGGTCGGCCGCGTCGAGCACGGCCGGCGCCGCGGCGGCCAGCCACAGAACGACGAGGAGGACCAGCCCGGCGCCCAGCCGGGGGTCGAGACGGGGGTCGAGACGGGGCCGCTTCATGCCTGAACTCCGTTCGGTCGGTCGGCCGATTGATCGGGCAGCACCTCGCGCAGCCGGGCCAGCAGCTCGCGCCGATCGGTGCAGCCGAGGCGCTGCCGGATGCGGGCGACGTGGTGCTCGACCGTCTTGGACGAGAGGTAGAGCCGCTCGGCCACCTGCTTGTAGGTCAGGCCGGCGACCACCAGCGCGGCCACCTGCTGCTCCCGCTCGCTCAGCAACGGCGCGGCCGGCTCGGCGACCGGGGACTGCGACTCGCGGGTCTCGGCGGCCGGGCCGCCCAGCAGCCGGGCGCAGTCGAGCAGCCAGGTCATCGCCTTGCGGTCGGCGGTGCGAATAGCGGCCTGGCCGGCGAGCCGGGCGCCGTCCCAGGCGAGGCCGGTGGCGGCGAGTCCGCGGGCGGCGGCCTCGATCTGCTCCGGATCGATCCGGTCGTTGATCACCGCAAGCCAGCCACGCGCGGCCGCGGCCAAAGCTTCCGCGTACGGGCGGCCGCCGGCGAGCCGGGAGAGGGCGGCGGCGTGCCGCTCGGCCTCGTCCGGCCGCTCGGCCAGGATGGCGGCGTGCAGGCGGCTCCAGTGCAGCGGCACGCTCCACAGCGGCGGGTCGCCCAGCCGGGCCAGCAGGCGGTCGGCGTCGGCCAGGTGGGCGGCGACCCGGTCCTGCTCGCCGAGCCGGGCCGCGGCCACGGTCAGCTCGCCGAGCGGCAGCAGCGTGAACAGGTCGACAGGCTGGCTGATCAGCACCTGGCAGGCGTCCGGCCAGACGGCGCGCAGGCCGACCGGGTCGCTGTCCCGCCGCGCCAGCGCCACCCGCAGCGCGGTGGCGAACAGCAGGTCGCGCCCGGCTGCGCTCTTCGCCTCGGCGAGCAGCCGGGCGGCCGTGCCGAGGTGGCCGCGCAGCATCCGCGACCACGCCTGCAGGAGCAGGTGACGCGCGGCCAGCGGCGGGCCGCCCATCGAGGAGCGGATCGCCCGGTCCAGGGTGGCCTCGGCGGTGTCCAGGTCGGCGTTGTGGAGGGCGACGATCGCGGCCGGCGCCGCGGGGCTGTCCGGCAGCAGGCCGGCGCCGGCGTGCTCGAGCAGTGTGGACGCCTGGACCAGCGTGGACAAGGCGGCGGCGGGTGTGCCGGTCACCGACTCGCGGACGCCGCGTGCCATCAGCGCGGCGGAGGCCTGAAGCAGGGTCGGCGGGCCGTCGTCGCCGGCGTCCAGGGTGGCGAGCACCTCGTCGGCCTCCTCGCCGCGGCCGACGCCGGTCAGGCCGGTGGCGCGGAAGCCGGCGGCCGGTCCCGGTCCGGCCCAGCGCAGCAGCTCGGTGGCGCTCTCCAGCCGGCCGCGATGGGCCATCGCGACGGCCGAGACGTAGGCCGAGACATGGGCCGATTCGGCCCGCTGGGCGGGTGAGCCGCCGGCGACCGCCCGGTCGGCAAGGGCCCGGTCGGCGAGCCGGGCGGCCAGGTCGAGGTCACCGGCGAGGGCGGTGGCCATGGCGTGCCGGGCGGCCGCGGGCCGGCCGGCCTCCGCAGCCGCGGCGAACAGCCGGGCGGCCAGCGCCGGGTCGTCATCGAGGGCCTCCTCCCCCGCGGCCTCGAAGGCGGGTCCCAGCTCGGGACCGGGCCGTGCATGGTCGCCGCCGCCGGGGAGCAGACCGGTGCCGGAAAGCGCGGGCAGCAGGTGACGCACCAGGGGGAGCACCGGGCCGCCGCGCGCGAGTTGGAGGTCGGCCAGCCGCTGCCGCACGTCGATCCGCTCGGCGATCGGGGCGAGCGCGGCGAGCGCGTGCCGGACCAGCGGCACCATCGTGCCGTCCGCGCCGAGCATCCCGGTGGCCTGTCCGGCCGCGACCAGTTCGGCCACGACCCGCGGGTCACGGCCGAGCAGCTTGGCGATCAGATCGAACGACAGGCCGGCGCCGGCCTCGACGGCGAGCAGCAGCGTGCGCAGGTCGGCATCGAGCTCGTCGATCTCGGGCGCGAACGGCGCGAGCGCCGCCGCCGGCACCCGGGCCGGGACCGCGGAGCCGGCAAACGCCTCCGGCGCCCGGGCCGGAGCCGCCGGGCCGGAGAGTGCGGCCGCCAGCCGGGCGACGTAGCGCGGCACGCCGCGGCTGAGCGCGCCCACGTAGTCGGCGAGCTGCGCCCCGAGCAGTTCCCTGATCTCGGCTGGGGTGAGGGCGGGCAGCACGATCGGCGCCCGCCGCCGGCGCAGCACCTCGGTGAGCGGGCCCAGCGCCGGCGGGCGGGGCCACGGGCGGTAGGCGACGACGATCCGCGCGTCCGGATGCTCGGCCAGCTCGCGTAGCTCCCGTAGCCGTGTGTCATCGAGCCGGTGCGCGTCGTCGACCAGCCGGGCCGGGACGCCGGTGTCGTGGCACGTCCGCTCGATCTGGGCCAGGAGGGCGCTCTTGCCGTATCCGCCCGGGGCGCAGACCGCGGCGCGCAGCGGCGCGGACGGATCGGCCCGCACCTCGTTCAGCAGGTCGGCGGCGCTCACTTGCCGCCCACCTTCGGCGCGGCCACCTGCACCGGCGGGCGGGGCGGTATCTCGCCGGGGCCGAGCTCGGAGACGCCGAGCCGGCTGTCGGTGATCGGCAACAGCTCGGTCGGCAGCACGAGCACATTTGCCACCTCCGGCGAAGGGACCGCCGAGGAAGCCAGCGCGGGGACGACCGCGGAGGAGAGCGCCGGCGAGCGGAGCGCCAGCGCGGTTCCACGAGCGACGGTCAGCCACGGGTCGTCCTCCCGGATCACCGGCGCGGGAAGAGCGTCGGCCAGCGACGGCACGACCACCGGGTGCGCGGCGCCGCCGCCGGCCGCCAGCACGGCGGCCAGGTCGCCGAGGCCGACCTGGCAGGGGCGCGCCGTCCGGCGTACGAGATCGAGGACTGCCGCCATGACGGCGCGCGCCGAAGCCGCCCCGCCCTCGGCCAGGTCGTCGCCGCCGAACTCGTCCGCCGTGGCCGCGCCGAGGACTTCGAGCCGCCCCGGCCCGTACGGAACAAGCAGCGAAACCTCGACGGAAGCGCGACCGATGCGGCAGACGGCGACCGGGCGGCCGGAGGCCACCGGGCGGCCCGCGGCGAGATGCCGCTCGACCACCGCGCAGGCCCGGCTCACCAGCACCACATTGCTCATCCCCGCGTCGTCGAAGGCGGCGCGCAGCAGACCCACCCGGCCCGGGCCCCAGGCGCTGGGGTAGGCCACCGCGATGCCCTCCGGCCCCTCTCCCTCCCGCGCCCAGACCTGGTCGCCGGCCGCGCGCGCCTGCTCGACCACCAGCGCCTGCGGGGTGATCAGGAGGTTGTCGCAGTAGACCGGCACGTCGTCGCCGCACCGCCGGAACAGCCCGGGCACCGCGGGCGGCGCGTCGGTGGCGACCGGCGACGGCGGCCCCCAACCGGCCGGTCCGGGTGCGCGCCGGCAGATCGCGGCCCACGTGGCGGCGGATCCGACGTCGAGGCCTAGCAGGTACGGCAAGGGGAAGCTCCTCAATATCGGATCTCGGGACCCCATGTTCGTACCAGATCGGGCATCGGGGGTCTTCCCCCAAATTTCGTGGCGACCAATCCCCTAACCCCCTAACCCCGACGCACCCTATCCCCTCCGGCGAGAGGGGGACGAACCCCGATGCCCGGCCCGGCCCCCGCTCCTAGCGTGGTGGCACACCCACGACCCCGTGAGGAGATCGTTTTCGATGGATTCTTCCCCGACGTTGCAGGACTTCGTCCTCAACCTCATCTATGACCCGGGCGCCCGGTCGGCGTTCGAGCTGGACCCGCACGGCACGCTCGAGGCGTCCGGCCTCGGCGACATCACCGCCGCCGACGTGCAGGACGTGCTGCCGCTGGTGCTCGACTACGCGCCGCTCGGCGCCGTGCCGGCCCAGGCCGGACTGGCCCAGGTGGACGACGTGACCACCGGGGTCGCGCACCTCGACGTGGCCGGCGCGGTCGCCCACCTCCAGTCGATCACCGCGCAGGTCGGCGGCGGGACCTACTCGCACACGGCCGACCTGAACGTCGCGGCCGCCACCACCGTGACCGCCGACCAGCTCCTTTCCACGGTGGACGTGACCGGCGGGCTCGGCCTCATCCACGACCCGGCGGCCGGCCTGGACGCGACGGTCTACTCCACGGTCGACCACACGACCGCCGACGTCTCCTACAGCGCCGAGAGCGTCGTCTCGCACGCGGCGGTCACCGGCACCCTCGACGCCACCGTCAACACGGCGACCGGCGTGACCGGATCACTTGGCGTCGATGCCGGCGGCCTTGACGTCTCCGGGGTCCACGAGGCAACCTCTTCGCTTGCCGGAAGCCTCGCCGGAACCATCTCGGGCGTGGACCACACGGTCGGTGGCCTGCTGCCGGACGGCACCGTGGACGGTGCGCTGCACGGCACCGTGGGCGACGCGACCGGCGTGATCGACCACCACGTCTCGGGCGTGACCGGGCTGGTCGACGGCCTGACCCACACGACGCCGGAACCGGCGCCGGAGCCCGAGGCGGGCCACGATCTGCTCGGCGGGCTGACCGGCCTGCACTTCTGATCGCACAACACGGAGGCAGGGCGTCACGATGAAGAGCTGGGAGACCGGACCCACGGCCTATGCGGGTCCGGCCTCCCCCGTCCGGCCAGGCCGGACGGAACTCAGCGCCCTGTCTCCGCTGTGGCTCGACGTGCTCGATGCGACGATCCGCACGTGCACCGAGCACGGCCGGCCCGACCTGGCCGGCCGGCTGTGGCAGCGCCGGACCCAGCTGCTCGACCCGAGCCTGCGCGTGCTCGTCGTCGGCGCGGCCCGGCAGGGCAAGAGCCAGCTTATCAACGCCCTGATCAATGCCCCGGTCTGCGTGACCGGCGACGACCGCGGCACCGCCGTGCCGACCGTCGTGCGGCACGCCGCGCAGCCGACCGCCCAGCTGATCCGCGGGGACGAGGCCGACGCGGGCCCGCAGGACCGCATCGCCCTCGCCGCCGAACGGCCGGCCGACGCGCTCACCGAGACCCTAGCCGGCATCGCCCCGGGATCGATCGACCGGCTGCACGCCGAGGTGGGCCTGCCCCGCGAGCTGCTCGCGGCCGGGCTCGCGCTGATCGACACGCCTCCGCTCCCGCCGGAGGAAGGCGCCGCGCTCGGCCGCATCCGCGAGCTGGCCGACGCCGGGCGGGCCGACGTGCTGCTGTTCGCCTGCGAGGCCGGCCGCGAGCTGACCGGCGCCGAGCTCGCCGTCCTGGCCGAGCTGGCGACCCTGCTGCCCGGCCTGGTCGTGGCGTTCACCAAGACCGACTACGCCCCGAACTGGCGGCGCGACGTCGAGGCCAACCGGATGCGGCTGGTGCAGGCGGGCGTCCCCGCCACCGTGGTGCCGACCTCGGCCGCGCTGCGCGCGCACGCCGCCCGCACCGGCGACGGCGCGCTCAACGGCGAGTCCGGCTTCCCGCAGCTCATCGCCCTGCTGCGCACGCTGATCGCGGCCAAGCCGGACCGGCTGTCCCGGGCCGCGGTCGGGCTGCTCGGCCGTGCGGTCACCGACGAGCTGGCCACGCCGCTGCGCCGGAGCGTGGCGGCGCAGCGGGCCGAAACCGCCCACTCGGACGCCGTGACCCGGCTGCACGAGGCCCAGCGGCGCATGGACGGGCTGCGCAGGTGCACCATCCGCTGGCAGAGCCGGCTGGCCGACGAGGTCGGCGACCTCATGTCCGACATCGAGCACGACCTGCGCGAGCGCACCCGGGCCGTGATCGCCCGCTCCGACGAGATCTTCCTCGAGTCCGACCCGCTGCGCGTCTGGGACGACTTCGAGCCGTGGCTGCGCGACGCCCTGCTGGAGACGGCGCAGACCAGTCTGGGCTGGCTGAGCGAGCGCGCCGCCTGGCTGGCCCGGTCGGTGGCCGCCGAGTTCCCGCCCGAGCTCGGCCAGGTCCTGCCGTCATGGGTGCCCGCCGTCCCCGGCGACCTGCCGAACCGGGTGACCGATCTGGACAGTCCACCGGTCGAGCGGTTCACGCTCAGTCAGAAGGTGTTCACCGGACTGCGCGGCTCCTACGGCGGCGTGCTGATGTTCGGGCTGGCCACCAGCCTCACCGGCATGTCGCTGATCAATCCGATCTCGCTCAGCGGCGGCGCCCTGTTCGGCGGCAAGAGCATCCGCGAGGAGGGCCGGTCGCTGCTCAAGCGCCGCCAGGCGACGGCTCGCGCCGCCGTCCAGCGGCACGTCGACGAGATCTACATCGGCATGGCCAAGGACGCCAAGGATTCCGTACGGCGGATCCAGCGCGCCCTGCGTGACCATTACACGGCGGTCACCGAGGATCTGCAGGACGCCATCGTCGAATCGCTGCGCACCGCGAAGGTCGCCGCCGACCAGGAGGCCTCGGCCCGCGAGACCCGGGCCCGCCACGTCGAGCAGGAGCTGATCCGCCTCGCCGGCCTGCAGAAACAGTCCCTGGCCCTGCTGCAAGCCCCGGCATGAGCGACGACGACCTCGAACGGCGGGCGCGCGACCTGCTCGACCGGGCCGCCCTGGCCTTCCGCGGGCACGCCCGCGCCGAGACATGGTTACGCCACCATCGCGTACGCCTCGACGAGCCGCTGCGGGTGGCCGTCGCCGGTGGGCCGCAGACCGGGAAGTCCACATTGGTCAATGCCCTGATCGGCGAAGAGGTCGCGCCCGTGCGGGCCGGCGGCGCCCCGGTCTGGTTCCACGACGGGACGCGGCCGCTCGCCCGGGTCCGGCCGCTCTCGGCGCCGGAGTTCGTGGCGCCGCTGGAACGTTCCCGCCCCGGCCACGACGTGGCCGTGCCGGAGACCGGCGCCGGGTCGGTCGTCGTCGAGTGGCCGTGCCGGGCGCTGCGGCACACCCGGCTGCTGGAGACCGGCGCCGACGACGCGCTCACCGAGGCCGACGCGGTCCTGCACCTCGTGCGCCACCTCGGCGACCCGCCCTCGTTGCCGATCGGCGGTGCTCCGCCCGTACACGTCATGGTTCTGCTCTCGCGGGCCGACGAACTCGCCGGCGGCAAGCCCGATGCCCTGCTCAACGCCAAGCGGATCGCCCGCCGCAGGCGGAAGGATCCGCGCGTGGCGTCGCTCTGCCAGGACGTGCTGGCGATCTCCGGGCGCATCGCGCACGCCGGGCGGACGCTTCGCGAGGACGAGTACGGGGTGATCGCGGCGATCGCCGGCCTGCCCCGCGCCGACGCCGATGCGCATCTGCTGTCGGTGGATCGCTTTGCCGGGGCTTCGTTTCCGCTCGACATCCCGGCCTCGCGACGGGCGGGACTGCTGGATCGGTTCGGGCTCGGCGGCGTCCGGCTGGCCACGACGCTGTGCCGCAGCGGCGCCCGGAGCCGGGCCGCGCTCGGCGAGCAACTGGTGCGGCAGAGTGGGCTGACCGAGCTGCAGGCGTCGATCAGCGACCTGTTCACCGCCCGGCGCGGGGTGCTCAAGGCGCGCAGCGCGCTGATCGGGCTGGAGCACCTGCTGCTCGCGGAGCCGCATCCGGCCGCCGGCGCCTTGGCGGCCGAGCTGGAGCTGGTGGTGGCGGGCGCGCACGCGTTCCGCGAGCTGCGGCTGCTGGCGGGGCTGCGGACGGGGCGGGTCGCGCTGCCGGGGGAACTGGCCGTCGAGGCGCGCCGGCTGATCGGCGGGGAGGGCGGGGCTCATTGCGAGCGGCTCGGGGTCGAACCGCAGACGCCGCCGGAGAGGTTGTGGCCGGCCGCGGAGAGAGCGGCCGCGCGGTGGCATGAGCAGACGACCGGGGCGGGTACGGCGGGGGGCCGGCGGGCCGCCGAGGTGGTGCTGCGGAGTTGCACCGCCATCCTCGACGACCTCGGCTGAGCCGGGCGCCTCAGACGCGGGCGCGGCTGGCTTCCTCGGCGGCCTGATACTGGCGTACCACCCGGGCGATGCGGCGGTCGGGGACGATCCACAGGATCGCCACGCCGATGAAGCACGCCCCGGCGATCACCACACCGACGTCGTCGATCAGCAGGGCGCAGAGGATGCCGACCAGGTCGATCACCCCGGAGACCTTGCCCTTGACGTCGGAGCCGATGGCCTGGCGCAGCGGCGAGTCCGGGCCCTGCCGGCGGATGACGACCCTCTGCAGGGCGACGTAGGCGAGAGCCGCGGCCAGCAGGTTCAGGCCGTAGATCACGACCGGGGTCCGCTCGAAGGACGACTCGTCGACCCAGCTGGTCGTGAACGGGAGCAGCGACAGGAAGAAAAGTAAACCCAGGTTCGCCCAGAGCACGCCCCCGGTGACGTGCCGCACCAGGTGGAACATGTGGTGGTGGTTCGTCCAGTAGATGCCCACGTACACGAAGCTGAGCAGGTACGTCAGCAGCCCGGGCCCGGTCGTGTGGACCAGGTCGGACAGGGTGTGGCCCTCGGGCGGCTTCAGCTCGAGCACCATGATGGTGATGATGATGGCCAGCACGCCATCGCTGAACGCTTCCAATCGACTGGTCTTCACATGCACAAAGACCGAGCGGCCCTCCCGGTTGTGACGTGCCGGGAGGGCCGCGCGCGAATACCTAGTTGATGACGAACTGGGAGCCGGGCTGGACGACGATGTTGCCGTCGGCCGAGTTGGTGATGGTGACGTTGGTCAGGGTCGCGTTGCCTCGTGCCCCGCCCATCGCCAGGATCCCGGCGCCGTTGTTGGACTTGTCGATCTTGACATTCGAAACAAGAACGTTCGGCATGTTGCCGCCGCCGGTCTTGAACTGGATGCCGTCGTAGGTCGAGTCGATGATCTCGGTGTCCCGGATGGTGACGCCGGTGATGTCCTTCGACGAGGGGAACAGCGTGATCGCGCCGAACTCCTGCTGCTCACCCCAGAACACCCCGCCGGCCCGGTACAGGCCGTTGTTGGCGATCAGCGTGGTCCCGCCGAACGGCAGCGGGTCGTGGTCGGTCGCCAGCATGATGCCGGGGTAGTTCATCGTGTCGTACACGAGGTTGTTCTCGATCGAGTTGTTGGATCCGCCGTAGATGGCGATGCCGTTGGCCCGCCATGGCAGCTGGACCGTGTTGTTGACGAAGTGGTTGTTGGAGGCCACGTCGACCGAGGTGTCCTTGACGCGCGGGTTCGCCCACACGGCCAGCGAGTCGTCGCCCGTGGTGCGGAACGACGAGTTGAATACCCGTGAGTTGCGCGTCCCGTTGCTGAAGTTGATGCCGTCCGCGTACGTGTCGCGGATGCGCATCCCGGAGAACTCGAGCCCGTCGCCCGGGTTCCAGTAGGCCGGCGTGTCGGAGTAGTCGCGGCCGACCCAGGCGCCGACGTTGACGTGCTCGATCCAGACATTGCTGATCTTCGTGTTCTTGCCGAGCCGGCCGTTGATGCCGTGGCCCCGGTTGGCCCGGTTCGTGGTCATGCCGAAGATCGCCAGGTCGGAGATCTGGGTGTTGTCGTCGATGTCGAAGCCGACGTTGCCCTCGTGCGGGTGGTTGATGTTGCCGACCACGTTCTGCGGCTCGGTGTTCGTGTAGAGCACCGACCGCCACATGCCCGCGCCGCGGACGACGACGTTCCGGATGCCCTTCTGGTTGTACTGGCCGCGGGTGGGGTCGGGCGTCAGGATCTTCTGCTCCTGGCGCCACTGGCCCTCGGGGATCCAGACGCAGCTGATCACGCCGTTCTCGTCGTCGGTCACGGCCCGCTGGATGGCGGCCGTGTCGTCGAGGCCGTCGTTCGGCACCGCGCCGTACGTGGTGATCGACGTGCAGCCCGCCGGCTGCGCTATGGCCGGGGCCACCTGCTCGAGGTCGATGAAGTCGACGTAGTAGAACGCCGCCGTGTCCGTGGCGTCCCGCTGCAGCTTGAAGCGGGTACCGGCCGGATACGACTGGGTGAGCAGCGCGTGCGACTCGTCGAACAGACGCCGCGCGTCGGCGGACGGCGAGTTGGACAGCGACTCGGTGTCGTCGCTCGTCCCGTACAGCCAGCTGTTGCGCGACGACAGCGTCAGCTTCTGCACGAACTGGTCGTTCGCGTAGAGGCTGATCGTCGCGGTCTGCCCGCCGCCGCCCGCCGCGTCCGGGATCGAGTTACGGACCACGATGGAGTTCGACGGGATCGTCGAAGTGAACTCGACGTATTGCCCGGTCCCGGTGAGGCGCACCGACTTGCGGCCGGACGACTCGGTGCCGAAATTGGTGTGCCCGAACGTCCGCAACGCGTCCGCCTCGACGAGAGTTCCCTGGTAGCGGGCATCTTCCGCCTCGTAGGTGACGTACGGCACGGCCGCTCCCCGGCCGACCACGATCGACCGCGTCAGTGAATTGTTGTTCTCGTTGGTCTCGGTCACCACGCCGGTGGCGTCGGCGGTGGCGGTGACCGTCGCGCCGCCGCTGGTGGCGGTCCACGGGCCGAGGCTGACGCTGACCGTCTGGCCCGCGCCGACCGCGCCGGTGTTCGCGTTGAGCGTCGTGCCACCGACCACGAGCCGGGTGACGGTCGCCGCCGCCGAGCTCGTGCCCCGGTTGGTGACCGCCACCGCGAAGGTGACCGGCGCGCCGGCCGAGGGGCTGGCCGGGTTCGGGGTCACGCTCAGCACCTGCAGGTCGGGCCCCGGCGCCTGCGCCACCACCAGCGGCGACGAGGCGGTCAGCGTGTTGTTGTCGTTGTTCTGCTCGGCCACCGTGCCCGCCGGGTCGACCACCGCCGAAACCGGGTAACTGCCTTGCGCGAAACGACCCGCGTTGACCGTCACCGTGGTCGTCGCCCCCGCCGCGAGAGCACCCACCTGGGCGCTTCCGGCAACGACGCCATTGACGCGTACGTCCACAGTGGTCGCCGCCGATGCGGCGTTGCCCGCGTTGCGCACCGACGCCGACACCGTGATCGCGCTGGTCTCGTCGGGCGTGGCGGGCGACCAGGTCAACCCGGTCACCACCAGATCGGGGCCGGGCGCCCAGGTCCCGAGCACCTGGATCTCGGCGACCTGCCCGCCCGGCGCGCCGGTGTTCGAGAAGACCTGCACCTGAACGTCCGCGGCCCGTCCGGTCACCGGGATCGTCACCGTGTTCTGGTTGGTGGCCGGGTTGAAGGCGTAGTCGGCGCGCGCCTTCAGCGAGGTGAACCCCGAGGCGCCCTGCGCACGGCCGAGCACCTGGACGCCCTGCGTGCGAGCGCCCCAGATCGGGTCCGGATTCAGCTTGAGCACGACGCCCGTCACGTCCGCGTCGGCGCCCAGCTTCGCGGTCAGCGTGGCCGGGAACCCGTTGGACTCCCAGTAGGTGCCGGTGTTGTTGTCGTTGGCGTTGGGCGCGGTGAACGTGAAGACCGAGGACGAGGCCTCCATCGCCTTGCCCGCCGCCAGGTTGGCGCCGGTCGGCGGATCCGGATCCGGGTCCGGATCGGGGTCTTGCCCCGCGACGCCGTAGACCTCGACCTCGGACAGCTGTCCGGCCGGCCAGCCCGTGTTGGCGCTGATGGTGACCCGCACGTACCGGACGGTGGCCGCGGTGAAGTCGATGGTCACGGTGTTGCCGCTGGCCGGGTCGAACAGCCGCCCCGCCGAGCCGGACAGCGTGCTCCAGGTGGAGCCGTTGGCGCTGCCCTGCAGGGTGAGCGTCTGCGTGCGCGCGGCCCAGGCCGTCGCCGGCGGCAGCTTGAGTTTCGCCTGGTCGACGGCGAGGCTGCTGCCGAGGTCCACCTGGACCCACTGCGGGAAGGCCCCGTTCGGGCTCTCCCAGTACGAGTTGGCGTTCCCGTCGGTCACGTTCGACGCGACGTACGGGCCGTTGACGCCCGAGGCCGTGGCCGCCTTGCCCGCGGCCAGGTTGGTCCCGCCGGCGGCGTGCGCGGCGGTCGGTGACATTCCGGCGGCTATCAGGCCGGCCACCAGGACGGTGCTGAGCAGTCTTCGTCGGAGCGGTCTCTTCTTCATGAAGCCCTCTTCGTTCTGCGCAGCCGGCCGCCGAGGTCGGGGCTCCACGGCGGCCAACAGGGGATGGGGGACTCCTGCCACGAAGTTTCGGCTCGATCCACACAGATTTTCTATGTGTTGCCAAGTTCTTGCGTTGACAGGCATCTAAGATTTCAGATGTGTGACGAGGAGTCAACGCCCCACCAGACCGTTGGCGCGGATCACCGACCGGTACCACTCGGCGCTGGCCTTGGGCCTGCGCTCCTGGGTGGCGTAGTCGACGTAGTAGACGCCGTAGCGGACGCCGTACCCGGACTGCCATTCGAAGTTGTCCATGAACGACCAGGGGAAGAAACCGAACAGGGGTACGCCGTTCTCCAGGGCCTCGTGCGCCGCGCGGATGTGGCCGTCGAAGAAGGCGATCCGCTCGTCGTCGGCGACCGTGCCGTCCGGGGCGACGTAATCGTGCAGAGCCAGGCCCGTCTCGGTCACCACCAAGGGCAGCGGGGTGTACTCCCGGTTCACGCGCTCGAGAATCTCGCGCAGGCCGACCGGGTCGATGCCGATCCCGGTCACCGTCGGCCGCGCCGGCGGGACGCGCTGCCACCCGCGTACCGGATC
The DNA here is from genome assembly GCF_044454685.1 of Actinoplanes sp. NPDC051513. Lineage (NCBI taxonomy): Bacteria > Bacillati > Actinomycetota > Actinomycetes > Micromonosporales > Micromonosporaceae > Actinoplanes > Actinoplanes sp. NPDC051513. The sequence continues at coordinate 317,564 of NZ_JBITDW010000002.1, read as the reverse complement.
GGCCGGATCCGCACGGACCGCATGCCGCTCGTAGTAGTTGATGCCGAAGTAGTCGAGCGGCTGCGCGATCGCCTCCAGGTCACCGTCGTGGACGAAACCGAAATCGGTGACGGCGCCGTAGTGGCCCGCCGCGTCCGGCGGGTAGGCGCCGCGGAACAGCGGGTCCAGGAACATGCGGTTCTCGTGCAGGTCGAGGCGGCGGGCGGCGGCCACATCGGCGGGGTCCGAAGTGAACGGACGCACGGAGGTCAGGTTGCAGGTGATGCCTATTCGACCGGTGGTCCCGCTCGCCCGCAATGCCGAGACCGCCTTGCCGTGCGCGAGCAGCAGGTGGTGCAGCGCGGTCACGGCGACCTTCTCGTCGCGCAGCCCGGGGGCGTGCTTGCCGTCGAGGTGCCCGACGAACGCCGAGCAGTACAGCTCGTTGAGCGTCAGCCAGTACGGCACCCGGTCGCCGAGCCGCTCCGCCACGACCTCGGCGTACCCGGCGAAGTGGTCGGCCGTGTCCCGGTCGGCCCAGCCGCCGCGGTCCTGCAGCGCCTGCGGCAGGTCCCAGTGGTAGAGCGTGGCCATCGGGGTGATGCCGCGCTCGAGCAGCCCGTCGGTGAGCCGGTCGTAGAAGTCGAGCCCGGCCTTGTTGACCGCGCCGTCGCCGGAAGGCATCACCCGCGGCCAGGCCACCGAGAACCGGTACGCCCCCACGCCCAGCTCCTTCAAAAGATCGAGATCGGCCGGCCAGCGGTGGTAGTGGTCGCAGGCGATGTCGCCGGTGTCGCCGCGCAGCACCGCTCCCGGGGTACGGGCGAACGTGTCCCAGATGGACACACCGCGGCCGTCCTCGTGGACCGCTCCCTCGATCTGGTAGGCGGCGGTGGCCGCGCCCCAGAGGAATCCGTCGGGAAAGCGCATGGGGTTCCTTCCTAATCCAGGGAGCCGGCGGCCAGGCGGCGTCGCCGGCCGACCGCGTCGAGCACGACGGCGACGACGAGGATGACGCCGGTGGCGATGTTCTTGACCGCGGCCGGCTCGCCGAGCAGGTCGAGGCCGTTCTGCACGCTGCCGACCACGAGCGCGCCGAGGACGGCCTGGTAGACGCGGCCCCGCCCGCCGAACAGGCTGGTGCCGCCGATGACCGCGGCGGCGATCGCGTTGAGCTGAAGGGTGCCGCCGCCGAGCGCGTTGGAGGCGGAGAACTGCCGGGACGCCTCGATGATCCCGGCGAGCGCGGCGATCGCCGAGATCAGCGCGAACACCACGATGACCGTGCGCTGGACCGGGATCCCGGCGCGGCGGGCCGCTTCCCGGTTGCCGCCGATCGCGTACACGTGCCGCCCGAACGGCGTCCCGGTCAGCAGCAGGCCGCACACCGCGACCAGAGCGAGCAGCAGCACGAACACCCACGGAATGCCGAAATACGAGTTGAGCACCCAGGTGATCGCCAGCACCACGACCGCCACCACACCGACCGCCACCGCCTCGGCCGTCGTCGTCGGAACATCGAGACCATGACGCGTACGCCGTCGGCGGCGCACCACGCGCACGCCGGCGAACGCGGCCACGACCAGGACCGCGAGCACCCAGCCGAAGGCCGGCACGAGGTAGCTGGAGGCGATCGACCGGATCGCCTCGTCCCGGATCGGGATCTGCCCGCCGTCGCCGACCAGCCACAGCTGCACGCCCTGCCAGACCAGCAGCCCGGCGAGCGTGATGATGAACGACGGGATGCCGGCCGCCGTGATGATCGATCCGTGCACCACCCCGATCGCCGCGCCGGCCAGCAGCGCGATCGCCACCGCCGACCAGGCCGGCCAGCCGTGCTCGGTGATGAGCAGGGCCAGCAGCGCCGCGCTCACCCCGGCGATCGCGCCGACCGAGAGGTCGATCTCACCGAGGATCAGCACCATCACCATGCCGACGGCGAGCGTGCCGAGCACCGCGATCTGCAGCAGAAGGTTGGAGAGGTTGCGCGCGGAGAGGAAGTTCTGGTTCAGCGACTGGAAGAAGACCCAGACGATGACCAGGCCCAGCAGGACGGTTCCGGTGCCCCGCTTCACGAGCGGCTCCCGGTGATCGCGGCGACCACGTCGTCGGCGGTGTCCCGGCCGGGCCGGAACTCCCCCGCGTTGCGCCCCAGCCGCAGCACCGTGATCCGGTCGGCCACCGCAAAGACGTCGGCCATGTTGTGCGAGATGACCACGACGGCCAGCCCGCGGTCGCGCAGGCGGCGGATCAGGTCGTACACCATCGCCGTCTGCGCGACGCCGAGCGCCGCGGTCGGCTCGTCCAGCAGCACGATCCGGGAGCCCCAGAGGGCGGCCCGGCTGACCGCGATGGCTTGCCGCTGCCCGCCGGAGAGCGCCGCGACCGGCTTGTCGAGCACCGGCAGGTGGGCGGCGAGGTCGGCGATGACGGCCGCCGCGTGCGCCTGCATCGCCTCGTGGTCGAGCAGCGCCGAGCGCCGCCGCCGCTTCTCCCGGCCCAGGTAGAGGTTGGCGGTCACGTCGAGGTTGTCGCAGAGTGCCAGGTCCTGGTAGACGGTCTCGATGCCGAGCGCGGCCGCGTCGGTGGGCGACGAGATGGTGACCGGCTCGCCGTCGACGAGGATCTGCCCGCCGTCGACGCGGTGCGTGCCGGCGATCGCCTTGACCAGGGTCGACTTGCCGGCGCCGTTGTCGCCGACCAGCGCCACCACCTCGCCGGCCGCGGCCGTGAAGTCGACGTCGGTGAGCGCCGCGACGTGGCCGTAGCGCTTGACGACGCCGCGGAGCTCGAGGATCGGTGTCACAGGTCGCACTTGGCGGCCGCCTCGCCGACGCAGATCTTGTCCTTGGTGGTGAACCCGTCCTTGATGACGTCGCCGACGTTGTCCTTGTCGATTGCCATCGGGTCGAGCAGCAGCGACGGCACCTTGCCACTGCCGTTGTCCACGGTCGTCGTGGTCAGCGCCGTGGCGCCCGCGGTGTCGCCCTTGGCCAGCGCCACCGCGATCTTGGCAGCGGCGTCCGCCTCGTTCCTGATCGACTTGTAGACGGTCATCGACTGGTTGCCGGCGAGGATCGCCGTCAGCCCCGCGTCGGTCGCGTCCTGGCCGGTGACCAGCACCTTGCCGTTGAGCTTGCGCGCGGTCAGCGCGGTGATGACCGCGTTGGCCAGGCCGTCGTTGGGCGCGATCACGCCCTGCACCTTGTCGTTGAGCTTGGTGAGCCCCTGCTCCATGGCGGCCTGCCCCTTGGCCGGGTCGAAGCCCGGGGTATCGGACTCGTAGCCGAGCTTGAGCCGGCCCGACGCGAACGCCGGGTCGAGCACCTTGTGCGCGCCCGCCTTGAAGTCGCGCCCCGGCGCCGACGTGATGTCCCCGTTGATCATCGCGACCGTGGCGCCCTGCGGCAGATGGTCGAGCAGGTACTGCCCCTGAAGCTCACCGACCTTCTGGTTCTGGAACGACACGTACGCGGCCGGCGCCGCGCCGTCGATGCCGCCGTCGTAGGCGATCACCTTGGCGCCCGCCGCGTCGGCCTTCGCCACGATCGAGGCGCCCGCCTCGGCGGTGAACGGGCTGACGACGATCACCTTGGCGCCGTTGGTGAGCGCCGACTCGGCCTGCTGGAGCTGCACGGCCGCGTCGCCCTGCGCGTTGTTGGCGATCACGGTGATCGACGGGTCGATCGCCTTCACGGCGTCGGTGAAGTACGGCTTGTCCTTGCTCTCGAACCGGTCGGCGCAGGTCGAGCACGGCATCAGGAAGGCGATGCTCAGCGCCTTCGGCTGTTCCTGCTCGGCCGCGGGGGACCCCTGGGTGCAACCGGCGGCTATGAGCGCGGTGGTCGCGATGGCGACCGGGACGAGAAGTCGTCGCAACATGGCTTTCCCTTCGGTTTTGGGCGTGTGTCATCGCGCCGGGAGCCCGGGAGCGGGCCGGCGTTCCGGTGCAACGGAAATCAGGTCAGGCGCTCGGCGCCCGCGCCGTATTCGATGAAGTGACTGATCGGGAGGGTGGCGGCGCCCAGCACGGCCGCGTCCGGCCCGAGCTGGGAGCGGACGAGGACGACCTCGCCGCCCGGCTGGTCGAGAGAGAACGACCGGACGGCCGACTGCAGGTCGGGCAGCAGCTCCGCGGCGATCCGGTCGCCGAACCAGCCGCCCACGATGATCTTCTGCGGGTTGTAGAGGTTGACCAGGTTGGACAGCGCGAGCCCGAGATGGCGCACCACGCCGTCGATCGCGCGCCCGGCGGCCTCGTCGCCGGCACGCCAGGCGCGCAGGATCGCCTCGACGCCCTCGGTCTCCCGGCCCAGCCAGGTCTCGTCCGGCCCGCGCCAGTGGTCGAGCACGGCCGAGGCCCCGACGAAGGTCTCGACACACCCGGTACGCCCGCACCGGCAGTGCGGCCCGTCCAGGCTGATCTTGGTGTGGCCCCACTCGCCGGCGCTCGACGAGAAGCCCCGGTAGAGCTGGCCGTCGGTGATGATGCCGGCGCCCGCGCCCTCGCCGACCAGCACCATGACGCCGTGCTCGACCCCCCGGGCCGCGCCGTACCATGCCTCGGCCTGGGTGGTCGACTTGGCGCCGTTGTCGATGTACGCCGGGATGCCCAGCTCGTCGCCGAACCCGGAGAAGTCGGCCGCGTGCCACCCGACCACCTCGGCGTGCACGAGCTGACGGCCGTCCGGCAGCTCCTGCACGATGCCCGGCACCCCGAGGCCGAGCCCGAGCACCCGGTCGCCACTGGCGCCCAGCTCGGCCAGCATCGACACGACCTGGGCACCGATCGCGGCCCGCGCCTCGGCCACCTCGATCCGGCGGCCCTTGATCGGGTACTCCCGGGCCGCGAGCGGCTGGAAGGCGAGGTCGAAGACCTTCACCCCGATCTGCGTCTCGCCGACATCCGCCCCGATGACCAGGGCGGCGTCGTGCGCGACGGTGACGATCGCCCGCCGGCGCCCGCCGTCCGAGTCGAGGAAGCCGCCCTCACGAACGGCGCCCTCGGCAATCAGTTCGTTCATCACGTTGGTGACGGTGGCCGCGGAGAGCCCGGTGGCCGCCCCGACCTCGCTGCGCGAGGTCGGGCCGTTCAGCCACACGTGCCGCAGGATCAGCGCACGGTTGCGCCGCCGTACGTCCTTGACCGAGGCCTTCTTGACCACCGCTACCCCCAGGGTTTGGTTCAATAGTTGTTTTATAATCGAAAAAAACGGGAAGCACAAGGTGGCACGCGGTTTGCGCGACCCCTTTAGGCTGGCGCGGGTGATCAACGAAGGCCGCCGCCCCACCGCCCTGGCCGGCTTCTGGACCCTCCTGGTCGGCGGCGCCGCGATCGTCCTGCTGCTGCTGTTCCTCCACCCGATCACCCAGCAGTCGGACTGCCCGAACTACGGCGGAAACGGCAACGCGAGCGCCTTCACCAACCCGGCCTGGGACCTCCTGCTGCCCCTGATCCTGCTGGCCTGGATCGTCGCGATCGCCTTCGAGCAGGCGCTACCGTCCACCCGGCGAGGCCGCAGCGGCCCGGAGATCGCCGCCCGCGCCGCCATCGCCCTGATCCTGCCGGCGGTCGGCTCCTGCTGGCTCTTCCTCGCCGTCGCAACCCTCTGCCACTGACGGGCTACAGGGCCTGAGCGCCCACCACCGACAGCAACGCCATCTTCTCGTAGCTCTCGCTGCCCGGCGTAGCCGTGTAAACGACGAGCCCCTGCGACTGGTCCGGGTCGATCAGCGTCTGGCAGTGCAGCTCGAGCCGCCCCACCCGCGGATGGTCCAGCCGCTCCACCGCGCAGTACGGCCCCGCCACCGGATGCCGCGACCACAGCGCCGCGAACTCCGGGCTGCGCCGCTCCAGCTCCGCGGCCAGCGAAGCCGCGTACGACCCCGCGCCGGCCCGCGTGTACGTGGCGTGCAGGTGGGACACGATGGTGAGGCTGCGCTCCTCGTGGTCCTCGGCCGGGTACATCAGGCGGCTCGTGGGGTCGGCGAACCATCGGTAGTGCTTGCTGCGCGTCCGCCCGGTGTACACGCTCTCGTCACCCAGCAGGGCCACCGCGAGCGGGGTCTGCCGCAGCGTCTCCCCCACGTCGTTGACCACCATCGCCGCCGCGTCCTGCAGCCCGTCGATGATTCGCATCATCCCCGGGTTGATGTGGTCGGCCCGCACCCGCCGCCCCGGCGTGGCATAGCCCGCGAGCCGGAACAGGTGGTCCCGGTCCTCCATCGACAGGCGCAGTCCGCGGGCGAGCGCGGCCAGCATCTGCTCCGAGGGGTGCGGCCCGCGCTTCTGCTCCAGCCGGTTGTAGTAGTCGAACGACATGTCCGACAGCACCGCGACCTCCTCGCGGCGTAGCCCGTGGGTGCGCCGGCGCGGCCCGCGGGGCAGCCCGACGTCCTCCGGTTGCAGCGCCTCCCGGCGCGTCCGCAGGAACTCGGCCAGTCGTGCTCGGTCCATGACCTTCCCAACTTCCGCCCGGCCGGCGCTGTTCCTGGTTATCCGTGTACCAGCAGAGCATGGGCGCCGGGCCGGCCGCGCGGGAACGTCGAGGCATGACAACGAACCACTGGATCGACGGAGCCGCCGTCCCCGGCGCCTCCGGCAAGACCATCCCCGTCCTCAACCCGGCGACCGGCGAGGTCGTCGGCGAGACCCCGGCCGGCACCGCCGAGGAGGTCGACCGGGCCGTGTCCGCGGCCCGCGCCGCCTTCCCCGCCTGGGCCGCCACTCCCGTGGCCGAGCGCGCCGCCGTCCTGCGCCGGATCGCGGACGGCCTCAAGGTGCGCGCCGAGGAGATCGCCACCACCATCACCGCCGAGATGGGCGCGCCGATCGGCCTGTCCCGCGCCGCGCAGGCGGTCTTCCCGGTGCTGGTGGCCGAGTCGATGGTCGCCCTGGCCGACGACTTCGCCTGGACCGAGGAGATCGGCAACTCGCTGCTCGTACGCGAGCCGATCGGCGTGGTCGGCGCGATCACCCCATGGAACTTCCCGCTTCAGCAGATCGTGTCGAAGCTCGCGCCCGCGCTGTTGGCCGGCGACACCGTCGTGTTCAAGCCGTCCGAGGTCGCCCCGCTGACCGCGCGGATCCTGGCCGAGGTCACCCAGGAGGCCGGCCTGCCGTCCGGCGTCTTCAATGTCGTGTACGGCGAGGGCGCGGTCGTCGGTGAGGCGATCTCCGCGCACCCGGACATCGACATGATCTCGTTCACCGGCTCGACCCGGGCCGGCCGGCGGATCGGCGAGGTGGCCGCCGCGACCGTCAAGCGGGTCGCGCTGGAGCTGGGCGGCAAGGGCGCCACGGTCGTGCTCGACGACGCCGACCTGGCCCAGGCGGTGACCCACGGCGTGACAATGGCGTTCACCAACGGCGGGCAGGTGTGCGGTGCGTGGCCGCGGCTGCTGGTGCCCGCTTCCCAGCACGACGAGGCCGTCGCGCTGGCCGTCGAGGCGGTCTCTGCCCTCACGGTCGGCGACCCGCTCGACGAGACGACCGCGATCGGCCCGATGGCCTCCGAGGAGCACCGGGCCAAGGTCGAGAGCTACATCCGGCGCGGCATCGAGGACGGCGCCACCCTCGCGTACGGCGGTCCCGGCAACCCCTTCGAGCGCGGCGCCTATGTGCGGCCGACGATCTTCGCGAACGTCGACCCGCGCTCGGCGATCGCCCAGGAGGAGATCTTCGGCCCGGTGCTGACCATCATCCCGTACGCGGACGAGGACGAGGCCGTGGCCATCGCGAACGGCACGCTGTACGGCCTGACCAGCGGCGTCTTCGGCGAGCCGGAGCACGCGCTGGCGGTGGCCCGCCGGCTGCGCGCGGGCCAGGTGGACGTCAACGGCGGCCACTGGAACCCCCTCGCACCGTTCGGCGGCTACAAGCAGTCCGGCAACGGCCGTGAGTTCGGTCACCACGGCCTGGCCGAGTTCGTGGAGATCAAGTCCATCCAGCGCTAGGTTTTGTATCACCCAGTCCGGACGAGGAGGCCCCCGTGCGCATTCTGTTGGTCGCACCGCCGGGCGCCGGCAAGGGAACGCAGGGTGCGCTGATCGCCACGCACTTCGGCATCCCGCACATCGCGACCGGCGACCTGCTGCGCGACCACGTCGCACGGGGGACCGAACTGGGCCGCGCCGTCAAGCAGCACCTCGACGAGGGCGGGCTGGTGCCCGACGAGATCGTCCTGGAGATAGTCGAGCGCGAGATCGCCACCGCGAAGGCGGCCGGCGGCGGGTACGTGCTCGACGGCGTGCCCCGCAACATCACGCAGGCCCGGGCGCTGTACGAGGCCGCCCGCAAGCTCGACATGACCGCGGACGTCGCGCTGCACCTCAAGGTGGGCGACGAGGAGGTGGTGCGCCGCCTGCTCGCCCGGGCCGCGCTGGAGCACCGCTCCGACGACACCGAGGAGGTCATCGGCCGCCGGCTCGCGCTGTACCACGAGGTGACCGCGCCCATCATCGATTGGTACGCCGAGCGCGGCATCCTGGTGTCGGTCGACGCGATGCGCCCCGTCGAGCAGGTCGGCCGCGAGGTGCTGACCGCGCTCGAGGTGCTCCGCCCGCTCGTCGGCGTCGTGCCCGCGGGCGCCCGCCGCCCGATCGACCTCACCGGTCTCGGCGCCGCATTCGGCAACTAGCGCGGTCAGAGATCTTTGGCCATGTTGCGGCCGGTCTCGGTGAAGCCGAGCCGTTCGTAGAGGGCTCGCGCGCCCGTGTTGTGGGCGAACACGTGCAGGCCGATCCTGGTCAGACTGTTGGCGTGGCACCAGCGTTCGGCGGCCAGCATGATCGCGCGGCCGTAGCCCTGGCGGCGGAGGTCTTCCTCGACGGCGACGCTGTAGACGAACGCGGTCTCGCGGGTGACTTTGACCCAGAGGAAACCGACACGGCGCTCGCCGTCGTAGGCGTACCAGAAATGGTGGCCGGGGGTGGCAAACTCCTCGGGAAGCAGCTGCGCGTACGTGTCGGCGGCGCTGCGGGCCGCGGCCTCGGCGGACTGGCCCGACGCGGCGACGCTTCGCGCGTAATGGGCTTCCGCCGCGGCCCGCCACGGTTGGTACTGATCCCCGGTCATCGGCTCCAGCCGCACCTCTGCCATGACCGACAAACTAGCCTCATCCCGCCGTCAGGCGGGCGACGCCCGGCGGGCCTCGGGCACCTCGAGATCCGTGTAGATCGTGGTGGCCAGGTCGCGATGCTCCCGCGCCGCCCCGGCGTCGGGCAGCGTGCGGGCGAGCCCGTCGTGCGCGCGCGCCTGCTCGTGCCGGTCGCCGGTCTCGCGGGCCAGCGCGAGCGCCGCGGTGTGCCGGTCGCTCGCCTCTTCCGGCCGGTCCAGCGCGTGCAGCGTCTCCCCCAGCCCGTTCAGCGCCTGGATCTCCAGACCCCGATCCCCGGTCTCCCGGGCGATGTCCAGCGCTCGCCCCAGATCGTCGAGGCTCTCCCGGCACCGGCCGAGCAGACGATGGATCACCCCGCGGTCGCCGAGCGTCGCGGCCTCCTCGGCCCGCTCACCGCTGCGCCGCTGAATGGCCAGCGCCTCGTCGCAGTGCGCGAGAGCCTCCCGATGCCGCCCCAGGCTACTCAGCACGTTGCCGAGGCTGTTCAGCGTGTGCGCCTCCCAGCCGGTGTCGCCGGTCTCCCGATGGATGGCCAGCGCCGGCCGCAGGTGGTCGAGCGCCTCGTCGTAGCGTCCGAGCCGCCACAACGCGTTGCCCGCGTTGCACAGCGCGTCGGCCTCCCCCGTCCGGTCCCCGTGCTCCCGGTAGATCTCCAGGGCCTGCCGGCACAGGTCCAGGACCTCGCGATACCGCCCCCGCCGCTCCTGGATGACCCCGATGTTGTTGAGCACGGTCGCCTCGGCCACCCGGTCCCCGCCCGCGCGATGGATCAGCGCGGCCTCGCCGTAGTACGCGATGGCGTCGTCGTACCGCCCCAGGCTGTACCGGGTGGCGCCGAGCGTCTCGAGGATGCCGGCCTCGCCCCGCAGGATCGGCAACGCCTCCCGGAGGCGCCGGTCCGCCTCCTCGTAGCGGCCGAGCCGCCAGCAGGCCTTCGCGAGGTTGTGCAGCGCGATCCCGCGTTCACCGGCGTCGCGCGCCGCTTCCAGCGCCTTCCCGTGCACGGCCAGGGCGTCGACGTGGTGAGTGCCGCCGTCCAGATAGAGGCGCAGCGTGGCGGCCAGCCCGGTCGCGTGAGCCGCCCACCCGCCGGCCGCGGCGTGCCCGACCGCCGCGACGAGGTTGACCCGTTCGGCGTCCAGCCAGGCCCGCGCCGAGGCCGCGCCGTCAAACGGCGGCATCGCGGTGCCGGGCGCGTCGAGACGCGGCCTCTCATGACGCGTACGGGGATAGAGCACGTCCGCCGCTGCGACGGCGGTGTGCAGATAGTGGTCCAGCATCCGGCCCACCGCGTCCCGTCCCGCCGCCGGCTCCTCGGCAGCGAGAGCGGCCGCGTGTTCCTGGAGCAGGTCGTGGAAGCGGTAGCGCCCGGGCGTGGGCTCCTGCAGCAGGTGCACGTCGAGCAGGCCGTCGAGAAGGCGGCCGACCGGCTCGCCCGCCGCGGCGGCCGCCAGGTTGGCGTCGAAGTCGGCCCCGAAAGCCAGCCCGAGCAGCCGGAACAGCCTTTGCTGCGGCGAGGTGAGCTGCGCGTACGAGAGGGCGAACGACGCCGCCACGCTGCGGTCCCCGACGGCCAGCTCGGTCAGCACCCGCCGCCGGTCCCGCAGCCGCTCGGCCAGGTGCCGCACCGTCCACGAGGGACGGGCCCGGAGCCGGGCGGCCGCGATCCGGATCGCCAGCGGCAGCCGATCGCAGAGCCCGACGACCTCCGCGACATCGTCACCGCCGCGGTCCGCGCCCAGGATCCGGTGAAACAGCTCGGCCGCCTCGGAAACACCGAGCACGTCGAGGGAGACGACCGCGGTGCTGTCCAGATCGGCGAGCCTCCGCCGGCTGGTCACCAGCGTCAGGCAACCCGCCGTCCCCGGCAGGAGAGGCCGCACCTGTGCGGCGCTCCCGGCGTTGTCGAGCACCAGCAGCACCCGCCGCCCGGCCAGCTCGGCCCGCCACCGCGCCGCCCGCTCGTCGACGGCCGCCGGGATCTCGTCGCCCGGCACCCCGAGCGCCCGCAGCAGCCGGTCGAGGGCGGCGGCCGGTTCCAGGGGCGGAGAGCCCTCGCTGTGCGCGTGCAGGTCGATGAAGAGGCGCCCGTCCGGGTAGCGGCCCGCCAGCCGGTGGGCGGCGTGCACAGCGAGCGCCGACTTGCCGACACCGGCCATGCCGTCGACGGCCAGCACGACGGCCGCCGTCGGCGCGGCCGAGCGCGGTGCGCCGAGCAGATGCGCCAGCTCCGTCTCCCGCCCGGTGAAGTCCGCGACATCCGCGGGCAGGTCGTCACGCGACGCCGGCCCGGAGCTGACCGGCGGCGACCCGGCGAGGGTGGGGTCGGCGGCGAGGATCCTCCGGTGCATGCGGGTCAGCCCGGCGCCCGGTTCCACGCCCAGCTCCTCGACGAGGAGCGACCGCGCGGTCGCGTACGTTGCCAGCGCTTCCGCCTGCCGATCGGCCCGGTAGAGCGCCAGCATCAGCAGCGCCCACAGCCGCTCCTGCAGCGGATACTCCTTGACCAGCCGGGAGAGCTCGGCGATCGCATCGGCGTGCCGCCCCGCGTCCAGGTCGACGGTGACCCGCAGCTCGAGGGCGGTCAGGCGCCGCTCGGCGAGCCGCTGCCGGGCCACGTCGATCGCCTCGCCGCCCAGCCCGCCCAGCGGCTCGCCCTGCCACAGCGCGAGCGCGGCGGTCACCTCGCCGGCCGCCGCGGGAAGGTCGCCGCGCTCCTGGTGCTGCTGGGCGGCGGCCAGGCGCCGGTCGAAGGCGGTGACGTCCAGCTGCGCCGGGTCGAGCCGCAACAGATAGCCGGCGTCGGTGGAAACGAGGTGCGGGCCCAGATCGAGCGCCTGGCGCAGGCGGCTCACGTACGTCTGCACGAGGTGGGTGACGCTCGCCGGCGGCGTTGTGCCCCACACGGTGGCGACGATGCGCTCGACCGCGACCGGCCGCCCGGCCTCCAGCAGCAGCACCGCCAGCACGGTCTGCTGCTTCACCCCGCCCAGAGCGGCCGGGGCGTCGCCGCGCCACGCCCGCAACGGCCCGAGCAGTTCGAAGCGCAGCGATTCGACCACCGGGGCACCTTAGTGAATTACCAGCACGTATAGCGAATTGCGAGCGATCCTCGCGCGGCCGCCCCTACGTTGCCGCGCGTGCAAATTCCTACGTTCGTCTACGTCCTGGCGCCCCTTGTGGTCGTCGCCTTCATCGTGCAGATCGTGCTCCGGACGCGCTCGGCCGCCCGCAGCGCCCGCGGCATGGTCCGCTCGTTCCGCAACGTCGTCGCCGTCGACCAGAAGCAGCCTGCCACCGGCGAATTGCCCACCGCGCTCGCCGTCGGCGCGCATATGTCGCTCAACCACGGCGTGTCCTGGAACGCGCTCAAGGACGACGCGAACAGCGCACAGAAGACCTACACCCTGCTGAAGAGCCAATGGGGCGTCACCACCGCGGGCGAGCTGCGGGACTGCCTCGACGGCCTGCTGGACGACGAGACCGGCGACCCCGTGGCCGACTTCGTGCTCGACGTGCGGGCCGGGCTCCGCGGCGCGCCCAGCGCGGATGCCTGGAAGCAGGCGGTCACCGACCAGGCCCGCGCTCAGGGTGTTCCCGAGACCACAGTGGACGAGATGACCGCGACCATCGAGCGGGTGCTGGCCTACGAACAGCGGTTCCGGGCCGACGGCCTGCTGCCGGCCGGCGGCGTCGTCAGCAGCCTCCTCGCGTACGACTGGGGTCGCGCCGTCAACATGGCCCGCTGGGGATACAAGGTGCGTTACCTCAAAGAGCAACAGGCCACCGAGTACGTGTTGCGCGCCGGCAAGCAGGCGTTCGGCCGTTACACCTCGTGGGGCGACTTCTCGGCCGGCTACGCGCTCGGCCGGGTGCTCCGGTTCGACAACGACGAGTTCGACGTCTGGTACGCCACCGTCCTCGAACCGCACCAGACGCTGTTCACCGACCCGGCGAGCCCCTGGCTGAGGCTGGCCTGGCCAGCCCGCCGGTGACCCTGCTCCCGACCGGCGTGGCGGGGACCCGCCTCGCCGTCCTGCTGGCCGCCGTCGGGCTGATCCTGCTCGCGGCGGCCGTGCGGGAGGGCTACCGGCGGTGGCGCCGGCGGCCGTCGCGGCCGCGGGAGGTCCCGCGCTACGAGGGCGAGGCGGCCCAGCCGGCCACCGACTACACCCCCGCGCTGGCGGTCGGGGCGCTGGCCGCGCTGCGGGCCGGCGAGGTGCTCGACATCGTCGGCTGCCGCCGCCCCCGCGGCGTCATCAAGCGCGAGCTGCGGCTGCGGGCCGGGCCCTACCTCACCTCGGTGATGGGCGAGGAGGGCGTCTCCACCGCGATCGGCCGGTGCGTCAACGACCTGCTCGGCCCGGGCGCGGAGACCGTCGGCGACCACCTGTCCGGGGTGGAGGAGGTGATCCGGCACCGCCGCCGCGGCGGCCCGGAGCTGTGGGGGCACGCCATCGACGAGTGGGCGTCCCGCTCCGGGCTGCCGGAGGTGGCGGTGGCGGCCCTGCACGACATCGCCGCGCGGGTCGCCGGCGCCGAGGACGAGCTGCGCGCCGCCGGCGTCCTCGCCGAGGGCGAGTTCGTGCCCACGCTGCTGGCCGTGCACTGGGGTCAGGGCGTCCACCTGGCCCGCGGCGCGATCGCGACCGGCTGGCTGGACCGCACGAAAGGTCTCAACTACCTGCGTCGCACCGGCGAGCTGGCCGGGCGGTGGTACCCGTCGCCGGGCACGATGCTCGCGGCCCAGCTCCTGCCCGCCTACCTCAGCGGCGACGCCGACGCGATCCGCTGGGCCGGCGTCGCGGCGCCGAAGCTGCTCGCCGATCCCCGAAGCCCGCTGACCGCTTTCCCGGGACCCGGCAGTTCCCGGGAGTTCCCTCGGTAGGGTTACGCGCATGGCGCAGCCGTGTGCGGCGGGAGGAGCTGGGCGGTGCTCGCCGGCGACGGTCTGACCGGCGACCGCGCCGAGGCCATCGCGCGGGCGTACGCGTTGATCGAGGCCGCCCAGGGTGAGCTGAGCCCCGCTCAGGTGCAGGACGCCGCCGCCCGGATCGGCGAGCCGGACTGGTGGGACGTGCAGGTGCTGCTGCACTTCGCCCGCTCGCTGGCCGTCCGCGACGCCGGCGGCGACGACGCCGAGCACGTGCGCACCATGCTCGACGTGGCGACCGCCCTCGACGATCCGGCGCTGCTCGCGCTGGCCCTGGCCGCCGGCGCCGCCCGCCGGGTCGGCGCCCAGCGCCCGCTGGAGCTCAGCGAGTCGGCGGCGAGCCCTCTGGTGCGGGCCGCCGTGCTGCTCGACGAGGAGGGCGGACCGGTGGTGCATCGCGCGGCGGCCCTCATCGAGGTCGCCTGCGTGGCGCACGCGCTCGGCTTCTGGGAGCTGGCGCTGGAACACTACGACCGCACCCACAAGGCGCTCGACGAGGACGAGGACCCCCGCTGGCGGACCACCACCCACCGGCAGCGCACCGTCCTCGCCGTCAACCGCATCGAGCTGCTGCTGGACTGGGCCTGCGCCGAGGCGATGATCGGCGACTGGGCGGCCGCCGCCACCCGGGCCGCGGCGGCGCTGCCCGGCAGCCGGGACGTCGTCGCCCCCGACTGGCCGCCCAGCTGGATCCGCCAGTACGACGGCCACCTGCACCTGCTTTCCGCCCTCGCCGGCCGCCCACCCGGCGACGCCGGCGTCGAGCCCGCGGTCGAAGCGCTCGGTGCGGCGATCACGGCCGCCCGCGCGGCGGACCCGGGCGGCGCCGCGGCTCTCGCGCTGGGGGTGGCCGACCGGTTCGGCCAGACCATCCCCTTGCACACGTGGCTGCTGAGCCTGCAGATCGAGGCCCGCCAGAGCGAAGCGCTGCAGGGCGGATCCCGCCGCCCGGGAGCGCCCGGCCGGTTCGCCGACGAGCTGGTGCGGCTGCGGTGGAACGACCGCCTGGTGCGGATGAGCAGCATGCGCGACGCCATCGCGGTCGCGCGCCACCGCCGCGAGCACGATCAGCTGCGCCGGGAGATCATCACCGACCACCTCACCGGCCTGGCCAACCGCCGCGGCTACCAGGCCTACCTGAGCGCCCTGCTCGACACCGGGCAGCCGGCCGAACCGAGCGACTACGCCGCCATGATGATCGACGTCGACCACTTCAAGCAGGTCAACGACCGGTTCGGCCACGACGTCGGCGACCGGGTGCTGGCCGCCATCGCCGGCATTCTCAGCGCCAACGTCCGGCCCATGGACCTCGCGGCCCGCCTCGGCGGCGACGAGTTCGTCGTCATCCTGGCCCAGGTGCACCCCGGCGTCTCCGAGGCCCGCGCGCGAGCGATCCTGGAGGCTGTCCGCGACCACCCCTGGTACGAGCTGGCCGGCGGCCTGACCGTGTCGATCAGCGTCGGCCTGCATCACGGCGGCCGCGAGGAGCTGCCCACCCTCCTCGGCGACGCCGACCGCCACCTCTACCGCGCGAAGAACGAGGGCCGTGGCCGGGTCACGACCGGCTGAGGGAACAGGCCTCCGTCAGCTCGCGGGCGACCGCACCAGGCGCGGGCCGCTCGCGGGCCCGAATGCCAGTGCTCCCACCGGCGCCGGAACGCCGGGTTGCGGCGGTCCGAGCACCGCCAGCGCCTCGACCCAGTAGCGGACCATCGCCCGGCTGGTGCTCTCCTCCCGCGTGACTCCCGCGTCGAGCCGCCGGCGCGCGGCCGCCGGGTCGGACAGCGCGAGGTCGGCCGCGAAGAGGTCGCCCCAGACCCGTGGCCGGTCGCCCAGTTCCCGCTCCCGGGTGGCCGACGGACCGCGGTAGAACGAGCCGGCGGTCAGCGGCAGCAGTTGAATGCCGAGGACGGACTCCGGCTTCGGGTCGAACCACGTCGCATAGTCGATCTTGGCGTCCCACACGATGCCCGCGGTGGTGTGCGCGTATCCCGGCTCGCGGGTCGCCCCCTCACCCAGCCAGTACATCCGGGCCGTCGCGGCCTCCAGGGCATAGTGCGCGACCCCGTACCCGATCATCGCGTTGTTGCCGCGGACCCGGCCCCAGCGGACGACGGCCTCCCAGGCCGCCACCGCCTCGCCGGAGGACTCCTGGTTGTTGCCGTCGGCGAAGGGCGCGAACCCGGAGGCGGCCGAGCTGCCCAGGTAGGCGTTGAACGCCCGGAACGGCGGCAGCCCGCTCGCCGGGCCGATCGCCAGCGAACCGGCATAGTCGCGGACGATCAGGTCGACCACGTCGCCGTAGTCGCGGGCGAACCCGGGATCGGCCGCCGCCAGCACGGCCGCGGCCCGCACCAGGTAGCCGTACTGGAAGTGATGGTCGTTGTAGTCCTGGGCGCCGAACTCGGCCGGCACGGCGATCAGCCCGCCCCAGATCCGGTCGTATCCGAAGTAGCGCCCGTCGGCCGGCCCGCTGTAGGTGAGCCAGTCGGCCAGCTGCGGTCGCAGCCGGTCGAGCGCGGTCCGGCGCTGAGCATCCGCCCCGGCGGCGGCCGCCACTTCTGCGATGGTGGCCAGCCGGCCGAGCTCCTTGAGCCCGAAATAGCTGCCGCCCGCGCCGGCCGGGCCGGCCAGATCGCGGTCCAGGTCGGCCCGGACGGCCCGGTGCGCCGCCGCGCTCAGCGGCACCTCCGGCACGGCGGTGAGCAGACCCGGCATCGGGACGCGCACCCGCACCGCGGCCGCCGTGACCAGGGACATCGCCCCTCGGGCGTCCGGATAGGAGCCGGTCACCGGCGCCGGCCCGGCGACCAGCCCGGCCCGCTGGTGCGGCAGCAGGGCCCACGCTCCGCCACCTCCGCCGGCCCGCCGCGCGGTGAGCGTCTGGGTCACCGTCCCGGCCGCCGGGTCGTACGCCATCGCGGCCGTGGTCTGCACGACCGGATCGCCGTTGCTGGCCCGTTCCCAGCTCGCCCGGTCGGCCCCGTCCGGCACCCGGGCGACGGCGAGTTGCTCGCCCGACCCGGTGAGAGTCGAGCCCGACCCCGTGCGCGTCGAGCCCGACCCCGTGGGAGTCGAGCCCGCCTCGGTGGGAGTCGAGCCGTTCACTGTCAGGCCGGCGCCGAGCACGTCCCAGCGCCCGCCCGCCACCTCGAGCCGCGCCCGCTCGGCCGAGCTGCCCACGTCACGGAAGGCGCCGGTCAGGGTGGGCGCGGCGCCTCGGAAGCGCAGCCACAGCACCGGGCTGCCCTGCACCAGCGTGACGTCGACCCGGCCGCCACCGGCCAGCCCCACCCGCAGGACCACGTGGAAGGCGCCGTAGCCGGCCACGCTGACGTCGCCGGTCGCCGCGCCGACGGTGAGCGCGGGCAGGAACGGGGTGATGATGGCGTTGGCGGAGGCCGTGACCCCCGCCCCGCTGATCTGCAGGCCGGCCGGGTCGGCCCGCACGGCCAGCGGGTGCGTCCAGATCACCTGGGTCCGCGGCCCGGTCAACGCCGAGCTCCACCACTGGTTGGTCGGCACCGCCTGGCCGGCCAGCTCGCCGGCCTGGACGGGCGCCTTGGTCGGCGCCGCCCCGGGCGACAGTGTCCCGGCGATGCTTCCCCGGCCGGTCACCGCGGGAACGGCGAGTCGCGAACCTGTGACGTCCTCCGTGACTGTGCCGGCCGCGTCGGGTCCAGTCGGCGGCTCGGTTGCGGAGGGCTCCGGCCCCGCCGTGCAGGCGGTCACCGCGGTGAGCGCGGTGAGCGCCGCGATCGCGGCCAGTGCCGGTGCGGGTCGACGCGGAGACGGTCGGCTTGCTCGTCGCGCGCTCACGCGCTGTTCACCGCCGGGGTGCCGGCGGCGGCCGTGGTGGTATCGACGACCACGGCGAACTGGAGACCCGGCACCAGCGTGCGCACGGTCGCGAGGGCCGCCGGATCGGGGCGCAGCACGACGGTGAGCCGATCGGGCTGGGCGGCGGGCGAGCTGGCGACCCGGGGCTCGACCTTCTGCAGCGTCGTGGCGATCCGGCCGCCCAGCCCGGGTCCGGAGACGTAGGCGGTCATCCCGAGCCGCAGCCGGCGTAGTTGCTCGAGCGGCACGTCGACCCGGAAGGCGAGCGCGGCCGGGTCGTACAGGGTCACGATCGGCTCGCCGGCGCGGGCGATCTGCCCGGGAGCGACGTTGATCTCGGTGACGATGCCCGCGGCGGGCGCGCGCAGCTCCCGCGTCCGGGGCCCATCGCCATCCGCGGTCAGCGCGATGGCGGCCAGCGGAGTCCCCGCGGTCACGCTCGTCCGCTCGGTGGCCAGCACCTTGGTGACCACGGCGGCGTCGGCCGAGCCGACGGTGATCGGTTCGGCGGTCAGCACGGCGGTGCCGGCGTCCACCATCGCGCGGTCGGCGATGCGCTGCCGCACGATGTGGTTGCCGCCCGCCACGGCGGCGGCCAGCAAGATCAAGACCACCACGATCGTACGGGTGGCCAGCAGCGCCCGGCGCAGCCGGCGACGCGGCGGCGGGGCCGTCTCACCGGTCGGCTCGTCGTGCTCGATGACAGTGTCCACAGTGGCGTTCATGGCGGTGCCTCTCTCAACAGGGGCGGCGCGAATCAGGCGGGCGTGGCGCGGACGATGCGGGCGCGGATCAGGCAGCCGCGCGGATCAGGCAGCCGCGCGGATCAGGCAGCCGCGCGGATCAGGCAGCCGCGCGGATCAGGCAGCCGCGCGGATCAGGCGGGGCGCGGATCAGGCGGGGCGCGGATCAGGCGGGGCGCGATCAGGCGGGCGCGGATCAGGCGGCGGCCGCGACCGGTTGCGGCGGGGTGTCGAGCCCGCCGGCGGGCGGGCGCGAGCCCTCCGGCGCGGTGGCCGGGGTGGCCGCGCGCTGCCGGATCCGGCCGCCGGTGACCGATTCGACGATCATCCGGCCGAGGATCAGCACGATCATGGCGGCCCAGCCGACCGACAGCCAGGTCGGCGCCGGGTCGGCCATCACCAGCACACCGACCACGATGGCGGTGGCGTTCAGCACCAGGAGCGCGACCAGCGGCATGACCGCCCACAGCGACTGGTTGCCGCGGCCACCGGCGTTGGTGACCTTCCACTTGGCCGGCCGGCCGATCAGCACGCCGCCGAGCGCCCGCAGGTGCACGGGCACGGCGCCGATGCTGGCCACGATCGCGGAGAGCTTGAACCCGCCCGACTGGAGCCAGGTGACCAGCAGGACGGCCGCCTGGAACGGCAGGTAGTGGGTGGCCCACGCGACGCCGTCGGCGCGGATCGGGCTCAGCGCGAACAGCAGGTAGAGCGCCGGGAACAGCATGAAGGTCAGCATCGCCAGCGACAGCAGGTAGTGCGTGCCGCAGAACAGGTACTGCAGGCGCTGATCGATGGTCAGGCCGGTGCCCCGCTTGAACAGCCGGCCGCGCAGCAGCACCTCGAAGCCGCCGCCGGCCCAGCGCAGCTGCTGCTTCAGATAGGACGGGACATCTTCCGGGGCCAGCCCGCGGGCCAGCACCTGCGGCACGTAGATCGACTTCCAGCCGCGCTTGTGCAGCTCGATCGACGTCCAGATGTCCTCGGAGTTGCTGCCGGTCCAGATGCCGCCGATGCTGTCCAGCGCGGCCCGCCGGAACATCACATTGGTGCCGACGCAGAACGCGGCGTTGAAGTGGTTCTTGCCCGGGCAGACGAGCTCGTAGAAGATCCGCTGGGCCTCGCCGGAGCCGGTGGCGACCAGGTTGACGTTGTTCGTGTACGACTGCGGGGACTGCACGAAGGCGACGTCCGGGTCCTGGAAATGCGGCAGGATGCTGACCAGGAAGCCCGGCTCGGGCACGTGGTCGGCATCGAAGATGACCACGAACTCGCCGTCCGTGCGGGCCAGTCCCGCGTTGACGTTGCCGGCCTTGGCATGCGCGCCGCCCGGGCGCCGGAAGTAGCCGACGCCCGCGTCGTCGGCGATCCGGCGCAGCTCGTCGCTGTCGCCGTCGTCGAGCAGGAATGTGCGGTGCGGCAGCTCCATGTCGCGGGCAGCGAGCACGGTGCGCCGCACGAGGCCCGGCTCCTCGCCGTACGCGGTGATGAGGACGTCGATGGCGGGGACGTCGGCGCCGGCCCGCAACCGGTTGCGCCAGACCGTGGCGTCCACCGCCTCGGGCCGGTCGTCGTGGGCCAGGATGGTCCACCAGGTGCCGACCAGGTGCAGGGCGGTCAGGCCCTCGGCGGCCAGCATGGTGACCCAGAGCCAGCCGGGCCCGCGGTACGCCGGGTTGAGCAGGAAGAGCTGATAGAACACGGTGGCCGCGAGTGCCGCGATGATGGCCACCCGCGTCGAGCGCTGCAGCGGCCGCCAGGCCAGGCGGGCCCCGGCCCGGGCCGGTGGTGCGGACGATGCCGTCATGGATGCTCCCCCAGAGCCGTCGATATCCAATGCCGTGAATTCCGTGCCACCAGCGAACCGGAGGACGCGGAAATGCGCGAGCCCTGGGGGGAACATTTCTTACCTGTCACATTTCCGCGGTGCTAATAGAACGTCCAATGTGCTTCGGCGACGTTTCCTGAGCGTCGCGAACATTGCGCTGACCTGCGGAACAGTTCACTTCGGGTTAAAACGGGGTACCGAATGTCAACTTGTCTCCTATTCGATCAGTGAGCGACGTTACAGCGGCGCCCCGAAGGTCTGTCAATGCCTTCGAAACGCCGCCGAAACGGTATTGCCGCTAGTTCGTGTCGCCCAGCTTGTCGACGATCGCCATCTTGCGGTAGATCACCTGGCGGTAGAGATCGCCCTTGCGCCCGTCGCCCTTTCCGGACTCGTCGTTCACCGCGATCAGGCGCTCGCCGATCAGCGTGTACGTCTCCTTGTCGAAGAGCAGCTCCTGCGACAGGTAGCCCTCCACGACCCGGCCCAGACCGATCGCCGGATGCCCGTCGAGGTTGACCGCGTCGGGGTTGACCTTCATGCCCGGCTGCTGGGCGAGGTAGCGGTAGATGGCCGCCTTGACCTCCGGCGGCAGCACGTACTGGCCGGCCAGCGCGTCGGGCATCGCCATGACCCCACCCTCGGGGTGTTTCATGTAGTAGGCGATCGCGTCGGGCGTGGTCAGTTTGACGACCTGCGACCAGGGGACGAAGGCGAAGTTCACGCCGTCCCTACCCTGCTGCAGCACGTCGAGCTTGCCGTTGCGCATCGTCGCCTGTACCTGGCCGTCGATCCGGTTCCAGGTCTGGATCTTGCGGTACTTGGCCTTGCCGGGCAGCAGGGCCCCGTTCGGCGCCTTCTGCTCGTACGCCGGCGGGTTGCGCATCTCCTGCGTCTCGACGTACATGAACTGGGTCGGGGCCGGGTCGGCCCACTGCTCCTGCTCGACCGTCCACGCCGCGTTCTCCAGCACCTGCGCCGCGTTGGCCGGGCGGAGGTACGGCACGGTCGCGGCCGCCTGGGTCTGGTCCGGCCGCTGTCCGGGCCCGGCTGGGTTCGCCGGGGTCACCGGGGTCGCGCCGCCGAGATTGGCGATCGCCACGGCCACGACGACGGCCGCCGACGTGGTGAGACCGACGACGATCGGGAGCCGCAGACGCCAGGAGGCCCGGGGCCGGGGCGCCATCCGGTCGCGCAAGGCGTCCCGGGCCCGCTGTTCCGCCGCCGGGGACGGCGCCGCGTCCGGGTCGAAGGTCCCCCGCAGGATGCTGATCTCGTCCATCACTCGTCCACCTCGATCTCGGCGCCCAGCGCCTGCCGCATCTCCTGTCGTGCCCGGTGCAGCCGGGACCTGGCCGTGCCGGCCGGTATGCCCAGCGCCTCCGCGGCCTCCTGCTGATTGAGCCCGGCCCAGGCGACCAGCAGCAGCACGGCGCGCACCGGTTCCGGCAGCCGCCGCAGGGCCTCGGCGAGCCGCCCTCGCACGGCCGCCGCGTCGAGCCGTCCGGCGACCGCGTCGGCGTGGCCGTCGGCCGCGTCGATGTCCTGCCCGCCGGCCCGCGCGAGCGCCCGATAGCGCCGCGACTCGGCCCGGACGTGCCGCGCGACGAGGTTCGAGGCGATCCCGAACAGCCACGGCCGCGCGTCACCGCGGGCCGCATCGAAGGCGTGCCGCCGGTCGTACGCGATAAGAAACGTCTCCGACGCCACGTCCTCGGCCAGATCGGGCCCGAGTCGCCGCGCCACGTACGCGTAGATGTTGCGGTAATGGCGGTCGAAGATCGCCGTGAAGTCGTGCTCGATGAGGTGGGCATCGGCGGCCAAGCCCGTGGTGCCCGGTTGCGTCACGATCACCACCAGATCCGTCTCCGTCGTTTCTCAGGGTGCATCACACCCCTTGTTCGCCGGAACCGGGAACAGTGTTCGCGTCAGAGCGTGACAGAGCGGTCCGCGGCGACGGTCAGCGTTCCCCAGGAGGCGCCGGCCACGTACGGGAAACGGCCGGGGCGGGCGCCGTCGGTGTGCGTGCCGGCGGTCGCGTCGTGGCGGACGCCGCTCCAGGCGGTCAGCAGGGACCAGCCGGCCATGGCGCGCACGTAGTGGTCGCCGCACTCGACCTCGTTGAACGGGTTGCGGCGGGTGCCGTCGTAGCGGGCCCGCACGCCGCGGACGATCGCGAGGCCCTCGTCGTCGAGGCCTTCGTAGAAGCAGTGCGCGGCGACCTGGTACTCGACGCCGGTCCACACCTCGTCGCAGTAGCGCAGCGGCACCGCGGGGCGGCCGCCGTGCGGCCAGGTGCAGACGACCAGGCCGGTCTCGTCGCCGTCGGCGAACTCGCGGTATCCGTGCGGCGCGAACCCCGTACGCAGGTTGTACTTGACGATCGAGCGGAGGGCCTGCCGGACCCGGGAAGCGGGCAGCAGGTGACCGAGGCCGAGCTCGTGCGCCCACCACTGGCCGAGGAGCTGGTCGGAAAGGCAGCCCTTGCCGAAGTCGTAGTCCTCCCCCGTGCTCGGTTGCGCATAGAACTCGCCGTTCCACAGCAATTCGTCGTACGCGATGGAGGCCTTTTTGAAGGTCGCGGTGAACGTGTCGGGCTCACCCAGCCGCGACGACATCTCGGCCATCGCGCGCAGCGCGGCCAGCCAGAGCCCGCCGACGAACATGTTGGGCCCGTGCAGCGCGATGTCGTAGGTGACGGGCTGGTCGCCGCGCAGAATGCCGCTGCCGTCAGATTTTCCGGAGACGTGGGACATGACCGCGACCAGCGACGGCCATTGCGACCGCAGCCACGGCAGGCCCGCACCGTCCAGAAGGGAGCGATAGGTCTTGAGGACGGCGCCCAGCATGCCGTCGAGCGCCGGCCGCTCCGGTCCGCCGATCGGAACCCCGTTCAGCTGCGGCAGGTACAGCGGAAGCACGACCCGGTGCGGAATCGACCCGTCCGGCGCCTGCACCGCGAATTCGGTTTCGCGCATGTCCCGCCCGGCCGAGGGGAACAGCCGCGCGAGCGCCTGCTCGTAGTTGAGCACGTGGTTGCAGTTGAGCGGGCAGGACCCGCCCGCGTCCCCGTTCCAGTTCCGGGTCGAGGCGCCGAGCGCCCCTTCAAACGCAAAGGTCCGCCCATCGGCGGTTTGAAAGACGCTCGGCGATCGTACGAGGGCAGGCTGCGCCGAAATCGTGTCCCGCAGCGGCTCGGGCAGGTCGCCGGCCGCCACGGCCTCGGCCCACGCCCGCGATTCGCGGTCGAGCCGTTCGCCGTCGCCCAAATAGGCGTCGAGCACGTCGAGCGCGCCGCCGAACCGGGTCGCGTAGTGGTTACCCACCCAGAACCGGGTCGGGCCGTAGTGATGCTGCGGCCCGAAGCGGTCGAAGTCCGCGTACCGGTTCGGGAACCACCACGCGTGCACGATGTCGATGGTCGCCGACTCCCCCGGCGCCAACGCGAAGGCGGCCGCGACCGCGGCGTCCCACGTGTGCCCGGCCGGGCTGGGCCCGCTCGGCGCCCGCATCGGCGAGGCGCCGGCGCGCAGCGCGGCCCGCACCGTGCCCTCGGACCAGTCGCCGAGCTGGGTCGGCGTCGCCAGCCGCAGCGTCTCGGCCCAGCGCAGCAGAGCGTCGGCGTCGTGTGCCCGGGGCAGCACCGCGGCCGGCGAGTCGGTCCAGAGCAGCATCTCCCCGGCGGCCGCGTCGTCCTCGGCCAGTCCCGGATGGTCCATCAGCACGCCGCTCTGCCCCGGCCGGCGCAGCGTCCGGTTGACGTTGCCGCCGTAGCCGGCGCCGCGGGTGCCGTGGATCGGCGTCACGCCGTCCCACCCGGCCGCGTTCTGCAGCGCGCCGAGAACGAATCCGTGGCGGAACAGCGGGCTGTCGTTGCGGATCGTGAAGCGGTAACGGACGAGCGGCAGCGCGCTGGCGTCGACGTCGAGCGGCACGAACGGCGTGTGCGCCTCGAGCGCGACCGCGACCGGCAGCGCGGGGTCGTGGTAGCCGACCCGGGCGAACGGATACTCCGCCTCGAACGTCGTGTCCTCGACGAACGGCCAGCGGAAGCTCGCCCCGCGGTCGGGCACCTCGGCGTCCGAGATGTTGGGCGCGGGATGCGGGTGCGGCGGCAGCGGCGCGGCCCGGAGCAGCCGCACCACATCGTCCGGCGGCTCCAGCGACGAGACGCGCAGCGCGAAGAAGCTGTCCGGCAGCAGCGCGCCGTGGTTGGGCACGCCGAGCAGCTGCCATTGCCGCAGCGCACCGTCGCCGCACAGCGCCACCTGCCCACTGCCGAGCCCGCCGAGCGGGAACGCCACCGCGCGCCGCGCGTCTCCGGTGAACCGCATTTTCCGGCCTCCCCTGTGAAATCGATTTCACGGACCGTAGATCGAGACCCGGCCGGTGTCAAGCTGCCTTAAAGTGTGGCGTCATGGCCACGATCTACGAGGTTGCGGCGCTCGCGGGAGTCTCACCCGCGACCGTTTCGCGCTACTTCAACGGCAACACCGTGTCGCCGGAGAAGCAGCAGGCCGTGCGCGAGGCCGCCGCCAAGCTGGCCTTCACCCCCAACAAGACCGCCCGGCGGCTGCGCAAGCAGAGCTCCGAGGTGGTCGCGCTGCTCATCCCCGACATCGAGAACCCGTTCTTCACCGCCCTGGCGCGCGGCGTCGAGGACAGGGCCCAGGAGAAGGGCTTCTCGGTCGTGCTCTGCAACACCGACGACGACCCGGGCAAAGAGCTGCGCTACCTGGAGATCGCCGCGTCCGAGCAGATGGCGGGCGTGATCCTGGCGCCCGCGTCGGACGAGGCCGATCTCGGCGCGATCGCCTCGCTGGGCCGGCCGGTCGTGGCCGTCGACCGCACCACGCCGTACCCCGTCGACGCCGTGAAGGTCGACAACCGCGCCGCCGGCATCGCCGCGACGACGGCGCTCTTCGACGCCGGGCACCGGCGGATCGCCTGCATTGCCGGGCCGGTCGGGATCGAGGCGACCGAGGACCGGTTCCTGGGCTGGCGGCAGGTGATGACCGCGCGGCGGGCCGCGATGCCGGACGGCTACCTGCAGCACGCGAACTTCCGCGCCGACGGCGGGCACGCGGCGATGCAACGGCTCCTGGCCCTGCCGGAGCCGCCCGACGCCGTGCTGACCACGAACAACCTCATGGGCGTGGGTGCCCTGCAGGCCATCGTCGAGGCGGGGGTCGACCCGGCCAAATTCGGCCTGGCCGTGGTCGGTGAGCTGCCGTTCATGTTCCTCACCCCGCCGGCCGTGGTGCAGGTGCGGCTGCCGGCCCGCCACCTCGGCACCACCGCGGCAACCATGCTGCTGGAGCGCATCGGCGGCGACGCCCAGCCGCCCCGCACGATCGTCCTGCGCGCCGAGTTGGTCTAGCCAGCGCCAGCTGCTGCAATCGATACCGACTGAAAGTTTCCTGATCAGGCCCGGCCTGAGGAACCTCGTAACGAGTTCTTGACGAAATCGATTTCTTGGCCTTCACTGTGTCCACCGCACCGCCTCCCACCCGTTCCCCATCCGAGAGGGACGCAGGCTCATGAACACCCGGTTACGCAAACTCGCGCTGCTGTGCGCGACCGTCGTGCTCGCGGTCGCACCCACGGCCGCCTGCTCCAACGACAAATCTGACACCTCGTCGTCGGGCGAGAAGTCGCTCGAGATCGTGTACTGGAACTACGGGCCGGCCGCCGAGAGCGGCAACAAGGCCACGGCCGACGCCTTCATGGCGGCCAACCCCGGCGCCAAGGTGACGCTCACCCCGGTCACCGGCGAGAACTGGGGCACCTACTACGCCAACGTCGCGACGCTCATCGCCTCGGGCAAGCGCCCCGACCTCATGGTCATCTCGGGCGAGGGCGCGCAGTTCGTGCACGCCAACAACCTCGTGCTGCCGATCAACAAGTATCTCGACAAGGACCCCGAGGCGAAGACGCTGACCGGCGACATCGCCCAGGGCCTCATCGACGGCTTCACGGTCAAGGGCGACGTCGTCACGCTGACCTACGGCTGGAACGACATGGTCGTCTACTACAACACCGACGTCTTCTCCAAGGCCGGCGTCGAGCCGCCGAAGGCCGACTGGACCTGGGCCGACTTCGAGGCCACCGCCAAGAAGCTCACCAAGGACACCAACAACGACGGCAAGCCCGACCAGTACGGCTTCACCTGGGCCAGCAACGAGATCTTCCCCGGCATCATGCCCTGGGTGGCCAACGCCGGCGGCAACCTGACCAGCGACGACGTCTGCTCGGCCACCGCCGACACACCGCAGGTCAACAAGGCCGTCTCGTTCCTGGAGAACCTCATCAAGTCCGGCGTCTCCCCCGCCCCGATGCCGATGAGCGACGTGTTCACCCGCTTCCAGAACGGCCAGATCGCGATGT
This sequence comes from Actinoplanes sp. NPDC051513, assembly GCF_044454685.1. NCBI lineage: Bacteria > Bacillati > Actinomycetota > Actinomycetes > Micromonosporales > Micromonosporaceae > Actinoplanes > Actinoplanes sp. NPDC051513. The sequence continues at coordinate 290,735 of NZ_JBITDW010000002.1, read as the reverse complement.
TCGGCGCCGGGCGCTGGCCGATCGCGACGTTCCTGCCGAAGTTCAAGAACTTCGACATCCAGCTGTACCCGAAGGGCGACACCTACAAGACGGTCTTCGGCGGCGCCGGATACCCGATCCTCAAGTCGTCGAAGAACCCGGACCTCGCCTGGGAGTACCAGAAGTTCACGGTCAGCACGGACATCGAGAAGCAGTACGTGGGCACGCCCGAGAAGCCCGGCGACTCGATCCCGTCGCGCCGCTCGCTCGCCCAGACCATCTCGAAGGTCGGCGTGCCACCGGCGAACTCCGACCTGTTCTACGACAGCATCGACAAGTACCCGACGCTCGTGCCGTACCCGGCCCCGGCCAAGTACAGCGCCTTCGAGTCGACCGTCCTGCGCCACCTCCAGCTGATCTTTGCCGGCGAGAAGAGTGTCTCCGACGGTCTCAAGGACATGCAGGCTGAACTGAGCAGCATCGTCACCTGCTGAAATGACTACCCTCATGACACGTGAAACGGTCCCCCCGGCCCTGGGCCGGGGGGCACCCCGAAAGAAGCGCAAGGACGGGCTCGCCGCTCTCGGGTTCCTGTCCCCGGCGATCGTGACCTTCCTCGTCTTCGTCCTGGCCCCGACGGCGGGCGTTCTGTACCTGAGCTTCTACGACTGGAACCTGCTCAGCGACGGCACGTTCGTGGGGCTCGACAACTTCGACCGGCTCGTCCATGACGACCGACTGCTTCATGTGTACGGCTCCACGGCGTACATGGCCTTGGTGATCTTGGCAGTGAATGTTGTCTTCGGACTGTTGCTGGCGGTGCTGCTGGAAACCCGGATGCCCCGCTGGGTGCGCGGTTTCTTCCGGCTGTCGTTCCTGTTCCCGTTCGTGGTCTCGGCCTCGGCGGTCGCGCTGATCTGGCGGTTCCTGCTCAACAAGGACCTCGGCCTGGTCAACTACGTGATCGGGCTGGCCGGCCTCGACCGCATCGACTGGCTGGGCTCCTCGGCCTGGGCGCCGGTGTCGGTCATCGTGGTGAACTCGTGGAAGACGATCGGCTTCTCGATCCTGGTGTACATCGCCGGCCTGCAGGCGATCCCGGCGGTGCTCAAGGAGGCCGCGATCGTCGACGGGGCCAACGCCTGGACCCGGTTCTGGCGCATCACGTTCCCGATGCTGTCGCCGACCATCTTCTTCCTGGTCGTCATCAACACCATCAACTCGTTCCAGATCTTCGCCGAGCCACGGGTGCTCACCCAGGGCGGGCCGGGCGACGCCAGCCGCACGATCGTGGAGTACCTCTACGACCGCGCGTTCGGCGACTTCGACCTCGGCTACGCCTCCGCCATCGGCATCACTTTCATGCTGGTGCTGATCGTGCTCACCGCGATCCAGTTCCGGCTCTCTCGCAAATGGACGTTTTACGATTAACGACTCCCCACGGATCAATCCGGGGGATTCCTCCCGGCGAGACCGAGATTCCCAGCTCGGACTGCATCCGGTTCACCGTCCCGGAAGGAAGCGATCGAATGTCTGATGTCGTCAGCACTGGCACGGTTGCGTTCAGCCGTGGCGAGGATCGTCCTCGCGGCGTTGACGTCGCGGCCGGCGATATAGCCGCAGGCCGCGCAGTCGAAGACTCGTACACCCAGACCGAGGCGGTTCTTGGTTCTCGTTCCGCACTGCGAGCAGGTCATCGTGGTGTAGGCGGGCGGCACCAGCACCACCATCCGGCCCGCCCGGGTACCTCTGTCGACCAGTTCACGTTTGCACGCACCGATCGCCGCATCGGCTGCTTTGCGGGCCATGCGGGACTTGGCGAGGAATTTCGGCTTGAAGTCCTCGACCGCGATCAGCGTGTGATGGTCGGTGACCCTCTTCGCCCAGACGCGTGCGTCGTGCGTGTTCTGCCGGGAAGCTTTCTTCGCGATTCGGGCCGCTTGCCGCTTCGCGGCCAGATAGCCCTTCGACGGGGCGCGTCCCTTGGGCCTGTGGCGGCGGGCCATCTTCCGCTGGGCCTTGGCGCGTTCAGCGGCGCACCGCTTGCGGTGCCCGAGGTACGGCAGGTCGAACGCCGGGTCGGTAGTAGTCGCGGTGGTCGTTACGCCCCAGTCCACGCCGATGCCCGGCAGGCCAGCCTCCGGGGCGGGCGTGACGTCACGGCGGACCACGAACGAGGCGTACCAGTGGCCGAGGTTGTCCTGGTGAACACGGACGCTGGACGGCTCGGACGGCAGCTCACGGGACCAGACGACCGGGATCGTGACCTTGCCGGGCAGGCAGAGACGGCCGTCCTTGATGCGGAAGCCCCGGGTCGTGTATTCGAGGCTCGGCAACGCCTTCTTGCGTTTCTTGGCCTTTGGCAGTCCGCGGCCCTTGACCTTGAACGAGGAGTCCAAGGCCGACATGTAAGAGCGCAGCGTCTGCTGCTGCGCGACCTGCGAGCCCTCCCGCAGCCAAGCGTTACGGCCGCGGGCTGTGGTCAGCAGTCTCGACAGCTTGCACAGGGTCGGCTTGCGGCGAGCCTTTTGCTGGTGGACCGCTTCGTTCCACAACCACCGGCAGCGTCCCCACTCGTCGAGCAACGCGGCTTCCGCCGTGCGGCCGGGCCGCAGACGGTAGGAGTACCGCACTGTCTCCCACATACAAAACATTCTACGGCGCTCGAGTACACCATTCCAGTGTGGACGACGCGACCACCAGCGACGATTCCCACCCCGCTGCCAAAGCCGGGGGTCTCCACGGAAGGACTGCTGTGAGCAGAGTTCTTGCCCGGGTGGCTACCTTCGCGATCCTCGCCCTCGCCGCCCTCGCGATCACCGCGCCGTTCCTGTGGATCTTCCGGGGCGCGTTCTCGGCCTCGGACGCGGAGCTGTACCGGCTGCCGCCGACCTTCAAGCCGGACAACCTGACCGGCGCGAACTTCGGCAAGGTCACCGACCAGGTGCCGTACTTCCGGTTCTTCCTCAACTCGATCATCGTGTCCACCACGATCACGGCGGCCCAGATCATCACCTGCGCCACCGCCGCGTACGCCTTCGCCCGCCTGAAGTTCCGCGGCCGGAACGTGCTGTTCGCGGTGGTCATCGGCTCGCTGATGATCCCGATCCAGGTGACGATCGTGCCGCTGTTCCTGGTCATGTCGAAGCTGAGCCTGACCAACACGCTGTGGGCGCTGATCCTGCCCGGCATCTTCAGCGGGTTCGGCATCTTTCTGCTTCGGCAGCATTTCCTGGCGCTGCCGGCCGAGCTGGAGGAGGCCGCGAAGATCGACGGCGCCGGGCACCTGCGCACGTTCTTGCGGGTCATCCTGCCGCTGTCCGGGCCGTCCATCGCCACGCTGGGCATCCTGTGCTTCACGTACTGGTGGAACGACCTGCTGCTGCCGCTCGTCATGATCAGCGACACCGACCGGCAGACGCTCCCGGTGGGCCTCGTGCTGCTGGCCGGACGTTTCTCGACCGGCTCGCTCGGCACCATCGCCGCCGGCATCGCGATGGCGATCGTCCCGGTCCTCGTCGTGTTCATCGCGGCCCAGCGCTACATCGTGCAGTCGATCGCCTCCAGCGGTCTGAAGCTCTAGGGAAGAACCATGGTTGAGCTAGCCAAAGAGGGCGCCGTCGCGTCCTGGCACGAACTCCCCCGCACGCTGGCCGCGGGCGCGGGCGCTGTCGTCGCCGCCGCGCCCCTGGCCGCGTCGCTGCTGTCCGGCGCGCCGCGCTGGCTGGCGGCCGCGGCCGTCCTGCCGCTGCTGCTGGCGCTGACCGGCGTGGCGTCGTTCGCCGCCCAGGTCGCCCGCGGCGACGGGCCGTCGCTCACCGCGCTGCGCCGGGTGGACCCCGTCCTCGCCCTCTTGTTGTCGGCCGCCGGCCTGGCGCTGCTCGCCCCGTGGGGCGTCGTGCCGGCCGCGGCCGTGTTGATCGTCGGGCCGTATGCGCTCGCCTACGGTGCGGTTCGGGGCAAGCGCGGCCTGACGGCGGTACGCGGCGGGGTCATCCTCGCCGCGTACCGCCCCTCCTGGGCCCTCACCCTGACCGGCCTGACCGTCATCGCCGCGTTCGCGGCGGTGGCCTCCGCCGGTGTGCTGGCCCTCGTGGTGGCGCCGCTGCTGCTCACCATCGCGTGCCGCCAGACCACGGCGCTGCTGAGCGAGATCGACAGGACGCAGGGCGGTGCCCGGTGACCGTCGAGCCACTGACCTCACACCTGCCCGCCGGGCCGCTCGACGTGGCGACCGTGCGCGCCATCGACGATCGGCTGCGCGCGCTCAACCCTCCCCCGGCCGCGGCCGTCCCGCCCGCGGTCACCCATGCCGGCGGCGCCGAACTGCGGATCCACGGCGCCGGCGACGCGTGCGTCCTCTGGATCCACGGCGGCGGCATGTACCTGGGCGCGGCCCGCTACGACGATGCATTCTGCAGTGAACTGGCCGCGGGGCTGGGCGCCGCGGTCGTCGCCGTCGACTACCGCCTCGCCCCCGAACATCCGCATCCCGCCCCGCTGCACGACTGCCGCGCCGCCCTGGCCTGGTGCGCCGAGCGCTGCGAGCGGGTCGTGGTGGCCGGCGCCAGCGCGGGCGGCGGCCTGGCCGCGGCCCTCTGCCTGCTCACCCGCGACGAGAAAGGACCTCTCATCCGGGCGGCGCACCTGTACTACCCGATGCTCGACGACCGCCGCGAGACCGCCAGCTCCCGCGAGAACGCCGACGCACCCATGTGGAACGGGCGCCTCGCCGACGTGGCGTGGGCGGCGTACCTCGGCGGCCGTCCCGCCGACGCGTACGCCGCCCCCGCCCGCGCCGAAGACCTGCACGGCCTCCCGCCCACCTATGCCGACACCGGTGAGCGGGACATGTTCCGCGACGAGGACGCCGACTACGCGCGGCGGCTGAGCGAGGCCGGCGTCCCGGCGCTGTTCACGCTCGTCCCGGACGCCGTGCACGCATTCGATCTGCTCGACCCCGACGCCGGCTCGAGCCGCGCCGCCCGCGAGCGGCGGCTCGACGCGCTGCGCCGGTCTCTGCGCGAGGACTTCCGTACGTGGTGACGATCTACGAGGTGGCGGCCCGCGCCGGCGTCTCCCCCTCCACCGTGAGCCGCGTCCTCAACGGCGCCAAGGTCTCCCCCGAGTCCGAGCGGCTCGTCCGCGCCGCCGCCACCGATCTCGACTTCGTCCCCAACCGCACCGCCCGGCGCCTGCGCGGCCAGGGCTCCGCGGTGATCGGCCTGATCATCCCCGACATCGAGAACCCGTTCTTCACCGCGCTCGCCCGCGGCGTCGAGAACCGGGCCCGCGCCGCCGGCTACTCGGTCGTGCTCTGCAACACCGACGAGGATCCCGAGCGCGAGTCGACGTACATCGACATCGCGATCGCCGAGCACATGGCCGGCGTGATCCTCGCGCCGGCCGACGACGCCAGCGACGTGAGCCGGCTGGTCGCGCAGCGCCGCCCGGTCGTCGCCGTGGACCGCAGCCTGGCCCACGCCGACGTCGACGCGGTCACCGTGGACAACCGGGCCGGCGGGCGCTCCGCCGCCGAGTCGCTGTTCGCGGCCGGCTTCACCCGGGTCGCCTGCATCACCGGCCCCAGCTCGGTCGAGACCGCGCAGCTGCGGATGGCGGGCTGGCGGCAGGCGGCCGCCCGGCACGCCGGCGACGACTATCTGGAGGACCTGCTGCGCTACGCCGACTACCGGGTCGACGGCGGCCGGCAGGCGATGGCCGAGCTGCTCGCCCTGCCCGAGCCGCCGGATGCCGCCGTCGTGGCCAACAACCTCATGGCCGCCGGCGCCCTCGACGCGCTGCACGACGCCGGCCTCACCCCGCCGGGCTTCGGCCTGGCGGTCTTCGGCGACCTGCCGTTCGCCTCCTTCGGCCGGCGGGGCATCCGCGTCGTGGACGTTCCCGCGCGCGAGCTCGGCGAGGCCGCGGCCGCGCTGCTGCTGGAACGGATCGGCGGCGACGCCAGCCCTGCGAAAACCGTTGTCCTGCGCACGAGGGAGCAGAAATGACCCTCTTCCTGGGCGTCGACATCGGCACCTCCAGCAGCAAGGGCGTCCTGGTCGACACCGACGGCGACATCAAGCGGCTGGCCGTGCGCGAGCACGCCGTCGACCGCCCGCGGCCCGGCCACGTCGAGATGGACGGCGAGATCTGGTGGCAGGAGTTCGTCTCGCTGGCCGAGGAGCTCACCGCCGGCGTCGCGGTCGCCGCGGTGGGGGTGAGCGGCATGGGCCCGTGCGTCCTGCTCACCGATTCCGCGGGCAAGCCCCTGAGACCGGCGATTCTGTACGGGGTGGACACGCGCGCCACCGCGGAGATCGACGCGCTCACCTCCGCGCTGGGCGGCGCCGATGCCATCCGGGCGCGGTGCGGATCGGCCCTCTCCTCGCAAGCGGTCGGCCCGAAACTGGCCTGGCTGGCAGCCAACGAGCCGTCGACGTTCGCCGCCGCCCGGCGGCTCTTCATGCCCGCGTCGTGGCTGGTCTACTGGCTGACCGGCGCGTACACCCTCGATCTCCATTCCGCCAGCCAGTGCACGCCGCTGTTCGATGCGCACGCGCTGGATTGGTATCAGCCGTGGGCCTCCCGGATCGCGCCGGATCTCGAGCTCCCGCCGCTGGCGTGGCCCGGCGACGTGGCCGGGACCACGGCGCGGGCCCTCGCCGGCATCCCGGCCGGCACCCCGGTCATCACCGGCACGATCGACGCGTGGACCGAGGCGGTCAGCGTCGGCGCCCAGAGCCCCGGCGACCTCATGCTGATGTACGGCACGACGATGTTCCTCATCGCGACGGTCGCCGGCTTCGTGACCAGCCCGTCGATGTGGGGCACGGTCGGCGCCTTCCCCGGCACCCGCAACGTGGCCGGTGGCATGGCCACCTCGGGCGCGATCACCGCATGGCTGCGCGACCTGACCGGCGCCGGCTATCCGGCGCTGCTGGCCGAGGCCGAAGCGTCCGGACCCGGCGCTCAGGGCCTCCTCATGCTGCCGTACTTCGCCGGGGAGCGCACGCCGCTGCTGGATCCCGACGCTCGCGGGGTCGTCGCCGGCCTGACCCTTTCCCATGCTCGTGGCGACCTCTACCGGGCCGCGCTGGAGGCGACCGCGTTCGGCGTGCGGCACAACGTGGAGTCGATGCCCGGCATCGACCGGGTCGTAGCGGTCGGCGGCGGCACCCAGGGCGGCCTGTGGACCCGGATCGTCTCCGATGTGACCGGCCTGGCTCAGGTCGTGCCCCGGGTGACGACCGGCGCGGCCTACGGCGCCGCCTACCTCGCCGCGCTTCTGACGAGCCCCGTGAACATCGCCGACTGGAATCCCGCCGCCGAGACCGTCGAGCCGGATCCGTCCACACGCGACGGATATGACGAGCTCTACTCCCTCTACCGAGACCTTTACCCGGCCACGCGCACCATCGCGCACTCGCTCGCTACCCGCCAACGGAGGACCCTATGAGCGCCTACACCCTCCCCGCCGCCCCGTCCCGCCCGGCCGCCGAGCCGCGCACGGCCTATCTCATCGCGAGCGGCGACCTGCGCCCCGCCGCGAACCGGGCCGGCTGGCCGACCCAGGAGCGGATGGAGGCCGACGTCACCGCGGCGCTGGCCGAGCTGGGCTGGTCGGTGCGGCGGACGCACTCCTTCGACCCCGGCGCCGGGCACGGCTTCATCTCGAGCCAGCGCATGGGCCTCGAGGTCTTCAAGACGATCCCGCCGGACGCCCCGCTCATCGTGGCCGAGGCCGTCTGGCAGTACAGCCACCACATCCTCGCCGGCCTGCGCACCCACCGCGGCCCGATCCTCACCGTGGCCAACTTCGCCGGCGACTGGCCCGGCCTGGTCGGCCTGCTCGGCGTCAACGCCGGCATGGCGAAGATGGGCGTCGCGTACTCCACGATCTGGTCGGTCGACTTCAAGGACGAGTGGTTCCGCGCCGGCCTCCGCGAGTGGATCACCACCGGCGCCATCTCGCATGACGCGTCACACGTCTCGGACCTGCCCGACCTCCCGGTCAACGCCGAAACCGCGCTCGGCCAGGCTCTCGCGGCTCAGTTGCTGACAGACAAGGCCATCATCGGCGTCTTCGACGAGGGCTGCATGGGCATGTACAACGCCATCATCGACGACGAGCTGCTCAACCCGATCGGCATCTACAAGGAGCGGCTGTCGCAGAGCGCGCTGTGGGCCGAGATGCAGCGGGTCAGCGACGCGGAGGCCGACGCGGTCGGGGCATGGCTGCTGACGAAGGGCATGACGTTCAAGCTCGGCGCCGACGAGGCCACCGAGCTGACCGAGGCCCAGCTGCGCTGGCAGTACAAGATGTACATCGCCGCCCTGCGGATCAGCGACGACTTCGGCCTCGACGCCGTCGGCATCCAGTACCAGCAGGGCCTCAAGGACATCTGCCCCGCCTCCGATCTCGCCGAGGGCCTGCTCAACAACGCCGACCGCCCGCCGGTCACCTCCCGCGACGGCGCCCGCGTGCTGTGGGAGGGCCGGCCGCTCCCCCACTTCAACGAGGCCGACGAGGGCGTGGCGGTCGACGCCCTGATCACCAACCGCCTCTGGAGCGCGATGGGCCTCGACCCCGCGACGACCCTGCACGACGTGCGCTGGGGCGAGGAGTACGACGGCGAGTTCGTCTGGGTCTGGGAGATCTCCGGCTCGGTGCCCGCCTCCCACTTCGCCACCGGCTACGCCGAGGCCGAGGGCTGGCGGCAGGATCCCGTCTACTTCCCGCTGGGCGGCTCGACCATCAAGGGCATCTGCAAGCCCGGCGAGGTCGTCTGGAGCCGCGTCTTCGTCCAGGGCGGCGCGCTGCACGCCGATCTGGGCCGCGCCACCGCGGTCTCGCTGCCGGCCGCGGAGTCCGAGCGCCGTTCCCAGGCCACCACCCCGGCCTGGCCCATCATGCACGCCGTCCTGCACGGCGTGACCCGCGACCAGTTCATGGCCCGGCACAAGGCCAACCACCTCAACGTCGCCTACGCCCCCGACGCCCCCACCGCCGACAAGGCGCTGCTGGCCAAGGCTTCCCTGCTGTCCGCCCTGGGCGTCCAGGTCCACCTCTGCGGCGACGTGAAGATCTGACACGGGTGGGCGTCCCCGAACCGGGGCGCCCACGCCGTCACAGATCGGCCTGGCGCCGGATGCCGGCGTATCCCGCGGCGACCAGCACGGCGGCATAGCCCGTGTAGATCAGAAGGAACGGCCCGACCGGATGGCTGGACCAACCCGGCGTCCAGAAACTGATAAGCGTCAGCACTTGCACCACGAACAACCCGCCGGCGGCGATCGCCACGCGCGCGTCGACAACCGTCCACAGCAGAGCGACGACGCCCAGCGCCAGCAGCGCGTAGGGTTGCCAGCCCAGCGAGGCGTCGAAGGCGGTCGGGAGCACCAGCAGGGCGACCGGCACCGCGAGGAGCCACCACACCGGACGCGCGGCCGGGCGCGGCGGCCACAGCAGCAGCGGCACGGCCAGGAGCATCGCCAGCGGCAGCGGCCAGAACTCGCCGTCGACCAGCGTGAACATGAAGGTCGGATACCAGCTCAGCGCCCAGAGCGTCAGGACGAACGTGGCGGCGGCGAGCAGGATGCCGCTCAGGTATCGCGCGGCGGCGAACGCGAGCAGCGCGAGCCCGCCGGTCACGAAGGCGCCGACGTGGCCGAGGTCGCTCGGGAGGGCGAGCCCGCGTCCCTGCAGCAGGTCGGAGAAGACGATCCGCCCGGCCTTCGCGCCGGCCAGCGCCGTGGCGTGCGCGACCAGCACGAGGACGGTGAGGCGCAGCGCCGACAGCCACCATTGCCCCGGCGAGGTGAGGCCGGCCAGCCCGGCGCGGGCGCGCAGCGCGCCGAGGATCAGCGCGGCCGTCTCGCGGACGACCGGCCGCTCGGCCTCGACCACCGTGGCCAGCATCTCGCCGGCCCGCTCCTCGCGGTACGCCTTCGGGTACAGCCGCAGCAGGTCGGCGTACCACTGTTCCAGGTCGGGGCTCACGCCGTCGCTCCGCGGGTGCGGGTCGCCTTCCGGCGCTGCGGGCCGCCGGTGACGACGCGGGCGGCCGCGGCCATGCGCTCGGCCTCGGCGACCAGGGCGGCGCGGCCCTCGTCGGTCAGCGCGTAGTAGCGCCGGGCCCGGCCGTTGACGATCTCCTCGTTGACCACGCGGAGGTAACCCTCGCCGGTGAGCCGGTCGAGCGCCGCGTACAGCGTGCCGGTGGCCAGCTTGACCAGCCCCCGCGACAGCTCCTCGGCGCGCGCCATGATCGCGTACCCGTGCCGCGGCTCGTCCTGCAGCGCGGCCAGGATGAAGTAGGTGGGCTCGCGCATCCGTCCCATAGGCATGTCGCCATCATATGTCGACCATCTACCTATGGCTAGCGGCGGCCCTCACAGCGGGTCGATGGCCTGGACGTTGCCGTTCGCCACCCGGTCGGTCCAGCGAATGCCGTCCCACCAGCGGTGCCGGTAGCGGCCGGTCGGGTCGGCCTGCCAGGAGGCCGGGGGCAGGCCCCCCGTGAACTGGAGCTACGGAGGGAACTGGGGCTGCGGAGGGAACTGTGGCCCGCCGAAGGGCTGCTGCGTCGCGTACGCCGGCTGTGGCTGGTTGCTGAAGGTGGGGAGCTTGTTGTTCTGGTGCGTGTTCCCGACCTTGAAGATCAGCATCCACGTGCCGAGCAGGATGTAGAAGCCCACCCAGGACGTCAGCTTCATCATCATCAGGAAGAGCCACAACGGCAGCGGGAGCCGGAACGCCCAGATCCCGCCGTTGTCGTCCGGCGGGTTCAGGAAGGCCGGCGCGCTCAGCGCGAGGCCGCCCGCCAGGGAGAACAGCCACAGCACGACGCTGCCCAAGATGGCGCCGCCGCTGCCGCTGCCGCCGTTGGCGCCGGCGCTGCTCGCGCCGGTGAACATGAACAGGACCACGATGAGCGTGACCATGCCGACCCACATCGTGCCCATCCAGAGCAGTAACTTACGCATCGATCTCGCCTTTCTTCAGAAGGCGCCGTTGAGGACGGCGGTGGTCAGAGCGAGCAGGACGACGGCCAGGGCGAGACCCGCCCACTGAAGCGGCGCCAGCAACCGGCGGCCGGTGATCCGGCGGACGACCGGGCCGTCCGGGCCGGCCAGCACCTCGACCGCCCGTGCCCGGCCCTTGGCGCCGGGCACGTTTCCCTTGGCGCTGGGCCTGTTCCCCTTAGCGCCGGGCACCATCCCCTTGGCGCTGGGGCCGTTTCCCTTGGCGCCGGGCACGATCCTCTTTGCGGGCACGATCCGGATCAGGTCGCCGGTGCGCAGCTGGCCGGTCTGCGGTGCGCCGCGCAGCGTCCAGGCGGCGGATCTGCCGGTCTCGGCCCGCATGACGAACCGGCACTCCGAGGCCATGCCACGCCGGACCGCCAGCCGGTTCGCGAGGGCGACGACCGCCACGGACGCGATCGAGATCGCCGACCCGATCACCAGCAGCGGGGCACCGGTCGCGCCGGCCAGCGCGGTGGCGACGAGCGCAGCCAGCGTGATCACCGCGCTCATCGCGACCGCCACCAGGCCGATCCCCGGACGGCCGGCCTGGACGCCTTTCGTATAGGTCACCTGGCTGGTGATCAGGCCGATGAGCGGATCGCGGCGCACGGCCGACGGATCGGCGGCATCCGTGGCCACGGGCGGTTTGGGGCCGGATGGCGGCTGCGGGCCGAGGTCGAGTGGGGGCTCGGGGCCGAGCGGGGGCGGTGGGCCGGCCGCGGCTACCGGTGTGCGGGCCGGGCGGCGAGGTTCCGGCATCTGCTGGTTCACGCGCCGGGACGCGAACAGCCGTCCGGAGTCGTCGCGCGGCCGGGCCCAGGGCGGCGGCTCGTCGCTCATCGTCCGGGCTCCAGCCGTCGTACGGCGCATTGGTTCTCCCGCTCTTTCGCGGTGAGCTCGGCGAACTGGTTGCCGCACCAGTCGAGGACCGACTGCCGGTCCGGGAAGTCGCCGATCGCGAACGTCACCCACAGGAACTCCGTGCCGACCATCTGGCGCTTGCCGTAGTCGGTGCTCTTCAGCAGGATCACCGGATGCTCGGCGCTCCCGTGGGCGTCGCTCAGCCGGCGATGCTCATCGAGAATGTCGGCGGCGCCGAACGTGTGCGAGCCGGTCGCGGTGGTCTGCAGCGGGTCGGCTATGCCGGGATACTTCGAGGCGATCTGGGCCGCGTACTGCCCCTGGAACGAGACCTGCGCCAGGCCGTCGTCACTCAGCCGCTGCAACTCGGCGACCGCATCGTCCTCGGTGGTGCCGCCGGGCAAGGTTTCGCCGCCGTCCGGCGAGGTGGTGTCGCCGCCGAGCGAGGTTTCCTGGGATTCCGGCGTGGATTCCGTCGGCGGCGCCGCCTCCCCCTGCGCCTCGTCGGTCGTCCGGTCCGTGGAGAGCGGCGTGGCGACGGTCGTGGCCGGGGCGGCGAACGACGCAGCCTCTGCGTCCGGCCCTCCGCTGCGGTTCATCAAGACCACGGCGACCACGCCGGCGGCGACCGCCGCCGCCGCGGCCGCGGCGACCACCACGAGGAGCGGCCGGCGACCGGCACCGGGCCGCGAGGGCACCGGAGAAACGGGTGGCGGCGGAGGCAACAGCGGCGGGACGTCGGCGAGTGGTGTGCCGGACGGCGGTGGAGGGATCGGTGCTGGAGGCGGCCCGGCAAAGCCCGGCGGCGTGGGTGGGACGTCGACAGGCGGCGGGTCGGCAGGTTGCGCCGGCTCGGTGCCGGAGAGGAGGGAAGCCGCGTTCCAGAGGCCGGTGGGCCGTTCGGAGTCGGACATCGCTCAGTCCCCGAAGACGACGACGCGGCGGCTGCGCGATGCTCCCGCGCCCAGGTCGGCGGTGACCGGTGGCTTCCCGGCCGGAACCGCCCGGTCGCGGCCCCAGGCGCGGATCTCCTCGATCTGCTCCGGGTTGGTGCGGCTGAGCGGGAACGTGTTCGCAAAGGTGTCGATCACGGACTCGGGCCGCAGCGACTGCGGGCCGTTCAGGAAGATCTGCTCGCCGACCTCGTGCAACGCCGACTCGATGTCGGCGCCGGCGAAGCCCTCGGAGAGTCCGACGAGCTTGTCGACCAGCTCCGGCGACGGATCCTGGCGCACGTAGCGGCGGTAGTACATCTCGATGATCTCGTGCCGGTCGGGCGTGTCGGGGAGGTCGACGAAGAAGATCTCGTCGAAGCGGCCCTTGCGGAGCAGCTCGGGCGGCAGCGAGCGGACGTCGTTGCTGGTGGCCACGACGAAGACCCGGTGGCGGGACTCCTGCAGCCAGAACAGGAACTGCCCGATCAGCCGGCGGCTGACGCCGGTGCTGTCGTTCTGGCCGGCCAGCCCCTTCTCGATCTCGTCGATCCAGAGCACGCAGGGCGCCACCCGATCGGCGGTGTCCAGCGCCTCCCGCAGCCGGCCCTCGGACTGCCCGACGTACTGGCCCATGATCGCGCCGAGGTCGAGCCGGTAGAGCGGGAGCCGCCACTCGGCCGATATCGCCTTCGCGGACAGCGATTTGCCGCAGCCGGGGACACCGACCAGCAGCACGCCGCGGGGCGGGCGCAGCTCGGTGCCGCGCAGGTCGGACGACATGATCCGCTCTTTACGGCGCAGCCAGGCGCGGAGGCTGGTGAGCCCGCCGACCTGGCTGTCGGCCGGCTGGAGCTTCACCCGCTCCAGGCCGGAGAGCGAGCCGAAGTGCTTGTCCTTGAACTCGGCCAGGCGCCCGACGTCGTCCTTCTCGACGGAGCCCTTCGCGACCAGGGTGGCCATCACGTTGATGGCGGTGCCCTCGGGCACGCCGACCAGGAACTCGGCCGCCCGGCGGGCGTCCTGCTCGCTCCACGCGATCGGGACGACGCCGTGGTGATCGCGGAGGAACTCCACGATGATCTCGTACATCTCGCCGGAGTCCGGGAGATCGAGCGTGACGCTCATGCCGAGCCGTTCGAGGCCGCTCCACAGCGGGGTGTCGGTGACGATGACGACGCTGCCGGAGTTCGCGTCGGCGAGCCGGGCCAGCTCGGCGATGTGCCGGCCGGCCGTGTTGTCGTCGCTGAGGTCCTCGGGGTCGACGAAGACGACGGTCGCCTGGGCGCGGCTGGTGAACTGCTGCGCGGCGAAGTCCAACGCTCCGGTCAGCGAGCGATCCTCCTGCGCCGGGGTGTTGGTGCGCAGGTCGCGCAGGCCGGTCGCCCGGGTATAGACCCAGAACGGAAGGCTGGCCCGGCGCGGGTTCACGGCCATCTGCTTGACGAGGCGCAGCGCACGCGTCTGCTCGATGCTGTGCACGCCGATGAGCGGCACCCGGGCGGAGATATAGCTGTCCAGGTCCTTGGCGGACTCGGCGTAGTTCGACATGTCGGGCTCCGGATCAGTGAGGGAGCACGCGGCGCCGCGGCGCCGCGGTGGGGTCGGCGTCCCACCCGCCGCCGGTGGCGTGCGCCGGTCCGAGGACGGCGGTCAGCGGGTTGCTGCGGACGGTGCGCAGCCGCGCCTCGACCGCGGCGGACGGCACCCCGTTGTGCCGCATTCGCTGGATCTGCTGGTCGATCTGGTCCTGCGTCGAGCGGATCTGGTTGTCGACGAGCCCGGTCAGCCGGGTGCGCACCTGCTCGGGCAGGCCGGGCGCCGCGGCGAGCGCCCGGAACGGTGGGAGTCCCCACCGTGCGTGGTCGAGCGCGCGGGCCGCCGCGAACTCGTCGGTCGCGTTGCTCAGCTCTCGCGACAACGTCTCCGACCAGGCGCTCAGACGCCGGTCCAGGGCGGCGGTGAGCTGGTTCATCAGGCGTTCCCAGGTGTCGCCGGCGAGGTCCTCGGGCACGAGGCGTGGCAGGGCCGCCGGATCGGCATGACCGCCCTCGCCCCATTGCTGGAGAAAGGCGGACCAGGCCTGGTAGGCGCCTCCGGTGATCCACATGGTCAGTCCGCCCGGTGGCGGCGCTGGACGACGATCTCGCCGGGCGGCAGCGGGTCCCAGGCCGGGAGGTCGCGCAGGTGGCGGCGGCTGCGGCGGGTGAGCGGCTCGTGGCCGGTGTTCTGCCGCGCCCAGGGCACGTCCTCGTCGGCGGCCGCGGGGAAGAGCGGCTGCGCCCCGGCGTCCAGCGGCGACGGCGGCTGAGCCGGCGGCGGCGGGATGTGCTGCGGCGGGATCGGGTAACCGTTGGCCGGCTGGGTCATCTCAGGCTCCTGTCCGCACGCCGGCGTCGGCGACGCGCCGCTCGTAGGGTGAGGCCGCGTTCCCGGCCCGGGCGAGGTCGGCGATCAGCGCCCGTACCTCGGGTTCGCGGCCGTCGGCCTGCTTGAAGGTGTTCGACCAGTCGACGACCTCGGCGCCGGCGCCGCGCAGCTGCTGCAGCGAGTCCTGCTTGGCGCGCTGGAGCAGGTTGCGCACCTCCTCCTGGCGGGCGGCCGCGGACTGCGCCTGGCTCCACAGGAACAACCCCCAGCCACCGCCCACCAGCAGCGCGATCAGGAAGAACGCCGGGTGAACCCCGGCGCCGCAGATGAACAGCACCACGGTGACCGCGATCGGGGCGATGAGGTTGGCGCCCCACTTGTAGGCAAGGCCTTCGATGAACGGCTGCGCCGCCCGGTCCCAGTGCGCGGTGAACGAGCGCTCCAGGTCCTCCATCGGCTGGGTGAACGAGCCGGTCCAGCGGGGCAGCTGGAAGACCGCGCCCGCGGCGTTGTGCTGCCCCTCGAAGACCGCGTCGACGTTGGGCGGGAGCGCGGCGCGGTAGTCGCGGCTGTAAGCGGCGTGCGCCTGCGCGAACCACTCGTGGCAGGACGAGACCGCCATCCGCTGCGTCGCCCGGGAGACGCCGAGCTTGTCCGGCGCGAGCGCCGACGCGCTCTGGATGGTCAGGTAGTCGAGCGTCTTGTCGAGGGCGAGCAGGTCGGTGTCCAGTGCCCGGCGAGCCGCGTCCAGGTCTCCCCCATGGTGGACGACCGCCTGGTGCTGGGCGTGCTCGCGGCGCAACGGCAGCTCCTCGTCGTCGTACCCGGTGACGAGCAGGTCGAGGATGTCGTCCACCTGGTCCTCGATCCGCTCCGCCGGCATGGGCGGCTCCGCGGCCATGGCCGAGTACTTGCGGATCAGGTTCTCGTGGGCGCCGGCGCGCCCCAGCGCCGCGTCCATCTCCGGCCACTGCGGCGAGACGGCGACGAGCCGCGGGTACTTCGCCGACGAGGAGGGCGCGGCGTGCTGGTCGATCTCGGTGCGCCAGCGGGCGACCTGCGCCAGCTGCCGGGACTCGTCGCTGAGCAGCCGGGCACGCCATTCGTCGAGGCGCTCCTGGATCAGCGCCACCCCCGCCGGGCCGAACGCGCCCTGCGACACCGACTCCAGGATCATCGCGAACTCGCGGCCGAGCTTGCTCGGGTCGAGCGCGGCGAGGTAGTGCCGCAGCCAGCGCAGCGAGCTCTCGTCGCGGCCCTGCCTGCGCAGGGTCAGCGCCATGAACAGCGAGGTCTTGGCCGGGGACCGGTGGCAGGCCTCCTGCACGGCGCGCTCGCACAGCTCCGGCTGACCGGCCAGCCACGCGCGCATGGCCACCAGGACGGGCGCCAGCCAGTACCGCGGCGTCTCCATCATCAGCTGCTCGCTGACCTGGCGCGCCGTGTCGTCGGAGATGAGGCCGACGTCGAAGCCCTGGAGCATGCCGGTGGCGACGTTGCGGACCTTCTTGTAATGGCCGTACTTGTGTTCCAGCTGGCCCTCGACGACGCCGATCCGGGTCTCCGACCGCTGGACGTTCGCGGTCTTCTGGGCCTCCAGCACCCACGCCTTGAACTGGCGGGTCAGCTCCAGCAGCTCGGTTCTCGTCTCCCGGGTCTTCTGGTCGACGTCCGCCACCTGCATGCCGACTTGACCGACCCCCTGCTCCAACCGCAGGACGAGCCCTTGCACCTCGTCCACCTTGCGGCGGAGTGTGTAATCAACATCTGCCATGACCGGAACCCCTTTCAGACGACGACCGAGCCGTCCGCGAGGACCGGCCGCAGCTCTCCGCTCGCGTAGACCTCGACGAACTCGTAGGCGCCGGAGCGGACGAGCATCCGGGCCTGGGCGAACGGCTCCGGCACGACGTCGGCCGGGGCGTAGTGCTCGAGAATGGACCGCCACAGGTCGAGCCGGTGGTCGATGTAGGGCGGCCCGAGGTGGCACAGCGAGAACAGGCCCAGCGGCACGTCGCCGAACTCGCTCTCGTACTCGGCGCGGATCCACGCGGCCAGCTGGGCGCGGCTCGCCGAGTCCAGGCCCGCGTCGAAGCTGTGGACAGCTTTGACGAGGCCCGCATGCCGGGGCTTGCGCACCTGGTGCTGCGTCGGTAACGACTGCCGCGCGCCCCGGGTGGTGGCCGCACGGGGGTCGATATGTGTTTCGACCCGCCGGCGTCGCTGAAAATTCATTTCTGGAGGCAAAGCGTCCCCCTGCGCTGCTTGCCGCCGACGCGGCATTGATCATTGCCGGACGACCGGAAGCGTAGCAGCAGAATTGCACGCGTCACCAGACAGAGAATTGTCGTCAATCATTGTGAGAACGGATTGGACACAGTCGGCCCGGCGGGTGTCGGCCGAACGGCCATACCCCTATCGACCGGCCAGTACAGGGATTCCGGGCGAGCATTCCGCGAAATTCGCTCATTCCGCGGAATGCCGCCGTTTCGCGGAACAGTATTGATCAGAAGACGGCCGGCTTCGCATTCTTGTCGGCCATCCCGGCGCGTGCGAGGATGCTGCCGATGCCCCTCATTGAATGGCGAGGAATAGATGAGCGCGCAAGCCGCCTTCCAGCAGGACGAATTAATCCGAACGGATGAGGCGCTCGCCGATGTCCGGCTGATCGGCCCGTCGCCGCGCGGGGACGCGCCGATGGCGGTGACGCTCCGCTGCGGGCGTCCGCTGTTGTATCCGCTGCCCCCGTCGGACCTGCCGGCGAGGCTGCACGACCGGTCCGCCGCCACCGGTGCCCGCTACGTCGGCGCCGTGCTCGCCTTCGACCTGGACGAGCCGCCCGCCGGGTACCGGTACGCCGCCGCGCGGTTCACCGTGGACCTCGGCGACTCCGGCGCGATCGGGGTTCTCGTGCACTCCGCCGGTGACCAGTTCGGACTGGTCGCCGGCGATGCCCTGTCGCCCCTCGCCGACCGGGCCGCCGCCGCGGGCCGGCCGGGACTGCTGCGGCGCCTGGGCGTGCGCGCCGACCGGCCGGCCGCCTGGACCACCGGGGTGCTGAGCCCACGCTTCGGCTGGCGGTACCGCGACCGCCGGGACGCCCCGCTGCTCCCGCGCAGCTATGGGGTGCACGCGGTGCTTGAGGTCCCGCCCGGCGTCGCCGAGCTCGTCGGTGTCCTCGAGGCCGGGGCCGACCTCGCCGGCCCGGCCCGGCGCCGGTTCTCGAGCGCCGAGCGGGTCGCCTTCACCACGCCGCTGCCCGGGGCCCCGGCCGCGCGGTCCGCCGCGGTCCGGCTGTGCATGGCCGCCGACGTGGTGTCGTACAGCAGCCGGGGGCCGGCCGCGGCCGAGCGGGTGCAGCGCGATCTCGTCCGGATCCTGGCCGACGGGCGGGCCACGGCCGGCATCCGCCCGAACGACGTGGCGCCTCAGCCCCAGGGCGACGGCCAGTTCACCGTGCTGCCGGTCGGCCTCGACGAGGCGGCGGCGATCCCCCGCCTCCTGCGCGGCATCGCGGCGGCGCTGACGGCCCGCAACGCCGCCGAGCCGGGCGACCGGATGCGGCTGCGCCTGGCGCTGCACCGGGGCCTGGTCAAGGAGGCCGACAACGGCTGGGTCGGACGGGCCACGACCGCCGTGCACCGCATCCTCGACTCCCCACCGCTGCGCACCGCGCTGGTCGAGCACCCGCACGCGGACTACGTGCTCGGCGTGCCCGATGTGCTCTTCGCCGACGTGCTGTCCACCACGGACGATCCGCCGCCGGCGTCCTTCCGGCCGATCACGGTGGACCTGCCACACAAGGGCTTCCTCGAGCAGGCCTGGCTGCACGTTCCGGGCGCGGCCGCATGAGCCGGCTGTACGCGCTGCTCGCCGGCATCGACACGTACCGCGCCGTGTCGCCGCTCTCCGGCTGCCGCAACGACGTGCGAACGGCGCTGGCGTATCTACGCTCCCGCAGCGACGATCTCCACGCCCTCGAGCTGTACGACGACAAGGCGACCCGCGCTGCCGTCGTCGGCGGGATCCGGCAGCACCTGGGCCGCGCCCGGGCCGGCGACACCGCGCTCTTCTGGTTCGCCGGGCACGGCTCGCTCGCCCCGGTGCCGTCCGAGCTGGATCTGCTCGAGCCGAGCGGCTGGCTGCAGACGCTGGTCTGCGCCGACTCGCGCGACGGCGCCGTGCCCGACCTCTACGACAAGGAGCTGTCCGTGCTCCTCGACCAGGTCGCGGCGAGCGGCTGCCACGTGGCCGTCGTGCTGGACAGCTGCCACTCCTCGGGCGCGGTTCGCGGCGAGGTCCCCGAGGCGGTCGCGCGCACCCGCCGGGTGCCGCCGCCAGCCCGGCGGCCCCGCTCCGACGAGCTGATTCCCGAGCTGCGGCGGGGCTGGACGCTGCCCGTCCGCAGCCGGCTCGTCGCGCTCACGGCCTGCCGCTCCGACCAGGTGGCCAACGAGCTGCCGCTGGAGGGCGAGACGCACGGCGTGTTCAGCTGGGCGCTGCTGCGGGCCCTCAACCAGCTCGGTCCGGGCGCCACCTACCGCGAGCTGCTGGCCGCGGCCCGCTGCGCGGTCGAGGACCAGGTGCGGTTCCAGGTGCCGCAACTGGCCGGGGACGCGCCGGCCGACCAGCCGTTTCTCGGCGGGACCCTGCGCCGCCCGGCCTCGAGGATCACCATGCGGCACCTGGCGGGCCGCTGGGAGATCGACGCCGGCAGCTGCCACGGCGTGCCGGCCGGCCCGTCCCGGGTCGCCGTTGCCGGAGACGGGCCCGTTCGTCCGGCGCGGGTGCTGTCGGTGCAGGTCGACCGCTCCACGGTGGTGCCGGAGGACTGGTCCGCCGATCCCGCCCGGCAGTATCCGGTCGTCTTCACCGAGCTGCCACAGCCGGCCCTGGCGATCGCCGTGGACGGTCCGGTGGAGGCGTCCGCCGCGGTGGCCGGGCGGGCCGCCGGGTCGCCCTACCTGCGCGTCGCCGCCCTGTCCGAGCCCATCGTTCCCGGCCTGCGGTTCCGGCTGTCGGCGCCGGCCCGGGCCCGGATCCTCGGCGCGGACGGCGACGAGCTGGCGCCCGAGGTCGTCGCCGAGGGCCTGCCGCAGCTGGCGGAGACCGCGGTGCGAGCCGGCGAGCACATCGCCCGGTGGCGTCAGGTGCATGCGCTGACGAATCCGGCGTCGGCGCTGGCCGGGGCCGTACGCCTGGAGATCGTGCCCGCCCACCCCGGTGAGCGCACCGCGCCGCTGGACCGGCCGGCCCTCGCGCCGGACGACGACGGGCTGATCCGGCTGCGGTACCGGCGGGAGAACGGCGCCTGGGTGGGCCCGACCGTGTTCGTGCTGCTGCGCAACACGACCGGCCGGCCGCTGTACTGCGTGCTGCTCGATCTCACCGGCCGGTACCGGATTCACGCCGGGCTCTTCCCCGGCGAGTTCGTCGGGGCGCACCGGACCGGCGCGGCGATCGGCGGGCGCCCGGTGCGGTTCCGGCTTCCCGACGGCGCGACGCCGGCGCCCGGTGCGCAGGTCCGTGACTGGCTCAAGCTGATCGTCGCCGAGGACGAGTTCGGCGGCCGCCCGTTCGAGCAGGAGGCCCTGGGCGAGCCAGGCCGGCGCGGCGCGCTGCCCCGGGTCCGGATGACCCGCGACGCGGGCGCATCCGATCCGGACGACCTGTACGACTGGGCGACGTCGGCGATCGGCGTGCTCACCGAGGTGCCGGCGTGACCGGCGAGCAGGGCGATCACTGGCTGGAGCGGTACGACGAGGACCAGGACCCCGCCCACCTCGACCGCGCCGTCGAACAGTACGAAGCGGCGATCGCCACCGGCCCGCCCGGCGAGGCGCATCGCTGGTGGCACTCGCTCGGACTGGCGTATCAGGAACGCGCCGCCCGCCGCGGCGACCTCGCCGACTGGAATCGGGCGATCCACATGCATCTGCTGGTCGCCGACGCGCTGATCCCCGGAGAGGCCCGGGACACGGTTCTCGCGATGCTGTGCCGCGCCTACCTGGCGCGGGACGAGCCCGGCGACGTCGACATCGCGATCGAGACCGGCCGGCCCGCCGGCGACAGCGAGGATCCCGACATCCACCAGGCGCTCGGCTGGGCGTACCAGATCCGCTGGGACACCGACGAGAACCCGGACGACCTCGATCGCGCGATCGAGCACTGGCGGCGGGCGCTGGCGGTGGTGGCGGAGCCGAGCTGGCTGGCCGAGTGCGGCCGGTTGCTCGGCGTACGCGGCCAGACCCGCGAGGATCCGGATGACGCCGCGGACGCGATAGCGCTGCTGCACCAGGCGGCGGACGGCGGCGAGCCGTGCTCGTGGCATCTGGGCATGGCGCACCACCTGCGCTGGACCTTGCGCCGGGAGCCGGCCGACCTCGAACGGGCCGCGGTCTGCCTCGACCGCGGGCTGGCCGAGGCGCCCGAGCCGGAATGGCTGGTGACCGCCCACCGCGACCGTCTGGCGCTGACCCGCGACCGGCTGGAGGCCGAGACGGCGGCCGCGCCCGGTGGCATCCCGCCCAGCGCCGCACGCCTCCTGCAGCAGGTCGCGGAGGCCGGGGAGGTCTGGGCGAGCGGCGTGGGCGACCCCGATGAGCGGGCGCGGCTCGCGGCCGCCATGGCCGGCAGCGCGGCTCTGGCCTGGCAGGCACATCCCGATCGGGTGAACGCCGCGTGGTTCGGCGAGATGCTCGCGGCGGCCAGGGGCCTGACCGACGTGCCGCCCGACTGGGAGGCAAGCCTGGACACGCTGGCCGCGCTCGGCCGCTACGCCGAGGAGGCGCACGCCGGCGCGAACGTGCCGAGCGAGGCGCTGCCCATGCTGCTCGAGCCTCTGCTGCGGGGTGACGCCGGCCCGGCGACGCTGGAGCCGCTGCGGCGCGTCGCCCCGGTGTTCATGGCCGCGCGGGCGATCCAGAGCGGCGACCGGCGGATGCTGAGCTCCTCGATGGAGCAGCTGCGCGCCTCGTCCGATCCGGAGGACCACCTGCTCGCCGAGGCGCTCGCGCTGGTCGACCGGGGGCAGCAGGGCGACGTCACGATCCGGGCCGACCTGCGCGGTCTGCTCGCGCGCCTGCGGGAGGAGCACGTCTCGTACGTGACCAAGCAGTCGATCGTCCCGCTGCTCGTCATGATCGAGAGCACGATGGCCGGCGCGGCGAGCGTCTACCAGCCGGTCGACCGCACCCCGATCGCGCCGGGCGACATGCTCGCGGCCAACCACGCCCTGCAAGGGCTGTTCGGCCCGGCGATGGCGGCGATGACCCGGCATGACGTCGCCACGCTCCGCGCGGTCGGCGAGCGGATCGACGAGTTGCTCGGGTTCTTTCCGGCCGGTCATCTGTTCCGGCTGATAGCGCTCGGCCTGGGGAGCATGACCGGCGTCGCGCTGCTCCGCGACGAGCCCGGCGACCGCGACACCGGCCGCCGGTTGCTGCGCTGGACCGAGGACGGCCTCGGCATCGCCGGGGGCGCGCACCACCCGCGCTGGTCGGCGTTCGCCCTGGCCCGGGCCGAGTCGCTGCGGCACGCGGTCACGTGCGACCGCGCCGAGTCGCGCCGGTGGGGGCTGGCCGGCCTGCGCGGCCACGCCTGGCAGGTGTTGCTGCAGTCCGGAACCGACGACGCCGTGCTGGCGGCGGCGGACGCGGGCGCGGCGGCGTACCGGGTCGCCGGCTGGTGCCGCGCCGACGGGGCCATGGACGACCTGGTGGCCGCGCTGGACGCCGGCCGCGGGCTGGTGCTGTCCGCGGCCACCGCGTCCCGCACGATCGCCGAACGGCTGGCCGACGCCGGGCACGCCGACCTCGCCGAACGGTGGCGCTCCTCGGCCGGCTACGGCAGCAACGTGGTCACCGGTGACCCGCTGCAGGCCGTGGGTGGCGCCGCCTTCGAGGTGCCCGACGACCTTCGCACCCGGGTGCTGCACGCCCTCGACCTCAGCGCGCCCGAGCCGATTGCCGCCGCGGACATCCGCGTGGCGCTCGCCGCCGCGCCGGCCGACGCGCTGGTCTACCTGGTGCCGTCCGGCGCCGAGCAGCCGGGCGCCGCGGTCGTCGTGCCGGCCATCGGCGACATGTCGGCGCTGGTCCTGCCGGGACTGATCACCGCGCCGGGATCGGCGTTCGACCGAAGCGCCGCCGTGGTCCGCGACGCCGGCCCAGCCGTGGACAGCCCAGCCGTGGACAGCCCAGCCGTGGACAGCCCAGCCGTGGACAGCCCAGCCGTGGACAGCCCGGCCGAGCGGCCCGCCAGCACGCCCGACGACCTCTGCCGGTGGGCCTGGTCGGCCGCGATGGGCCCGCTGCTGCGCCACACCGCCACGTGGGGCCTGGGCCGCCCGGTGCGGCTGATCCTGGTGCCGACCGGTCCACTGTCCGCCGTGCCCTGGCACGCGGCCTTCCGCGCCGAGGGGTCGCGGCGGCGTTACGCGATCGAGGACGCCGTCATCTCGTACGCGATCTCCGGCCGTTCCTTCGCGGAGAGCGCCCGCCGGCCGGCCCGCGACGTGAAGTCGGTGCTGATCGTCGGTGACCCGGCCGGCGACCTGCCGTTCGCCGGGGTGGAGGCGAGCGCGATCGGCCGGGTCTTCTACCCGGACGGGACGTTCCTCGGCGTGGGCGCCGCCGAGCCCGGCACGCCGCGGCAGGTGCTCGACTGGATCTCCGACGCCGCGCCCGGTCCTTCGCTGCTCCATCTCGCCTGCCACGGCCACACCGATCCGGCGCATCCGGCGGACGCCTGCCTGCGGCTGGCCGGCGGCGTGCTGACGGCCCGGCGGCTGCTGGAGGCGTCGCGCACGGCCGAGCTCCAGATCGAGCGGGTGTTCCTGGCGGCCTGCGCCACCGGGGTCGCCGGCGCCGACCACGACGAGGCGTTCAGCCTGGCCACGGCGTTTCTCGCGGCCGGCGCCCACACCGTGTTCGGGTCGCTGTGGCCAGTGCCCGACGAGGAGACCTCGCTGCTGATGTTCCTCGTCCACCACTTCTTGAACGAGCACGGCCTGAACGAACAGCGGTGCGCGCCGGCGGACGCGCTGCGCCACGCGCAGCTGTGGATGCTCGACCCCGATCGGGAGCCGCCCGCCGGGATGCCGCCCGAGCTCGCCCGCCATTGCCGCAACCCGCGGGCAGCCGAGCCGCGCTCCTGGGCGGCCTTCACCCACCGGGGAACGTAGCGCTCAGCGGCCCTGGTGGGTGAAGCCGGCCCACGCGGTCACGTCGGCGGTCACCAGCGGCACCCGGGCGGCCAGCGCGGGCGGCATGGTCGGCGGGATCTCGCGGTCCGGGTCGAGCATCCATCGCTGGGCGTGGTTCAGCGCGTCCACCGGCCGCTTTCCCCCGGCCCGCAGGTAGTGATGCGCCATGAACATCAGCAGCGAGGTGGCGCCGTCGGGCACCGGCCAGAGCGAGCCGAACACGCTGCGCGCGCCGGCCGCGAGAAACGCCGTGGTCAGGCTGGACGCCTCGTCGTAGGCGCCGCTCGGCGTCCCGGTGGTGCAGGCGGCCAGGGCGACCAGCCCGATCGCGCTCTGCCGGCGGGTCTGCAGGATGTCCCGGGCGGTCAGCCGGCCACCGGACAGGCGCAGGTGGGAACCGTCCACTCCGGACTGGACGGCGCCATGGCAGGCCAGGTGCAGCACGGCGCCGCCGCCGGCCAGAAACCACGCGCGGACCTCCTCCGGGGTGGCCGCGGCGCCCTGGAGCATCTCGGCGGCCGGATAGAACGCCTCGCGGATGGCGCCGGCTTCGGCCAGCGCCTCCGGCAGATCGCCGGTCGGGTCGCCGACCACCAGCGCGGGCGCGTCCGCGGCGACCGGCGCGCGCTCGGCCGTCAGGCAGAGCAGACGGGCGGAGGCCGCGTACGAGAAAGTCGCCAGCTCGACCGCGCGGGTGCCGTCCCGGTCGCGCGCGGCATGCCAGGGCACCGCGGCGAGCTCGCCCATCGGCACCATGACGATCCGCGGCGCCCGACCGATCCGCCACCGGTCCAACGTGCCGAGGAGAGGACCGATCGCGGCGGTCCAGGCCCAGTCGCAGAGGCCGTCGAGATCCGCCGGCGGCTCACCACCCTCGGCCGCGCCACCCTCGGCGGCACCGGCGTCGCGCGATCCCAGGACCTGGAGATGGCGCGCCACCCGGCCGGTGGCGGCGAGCCCCGGCAGGGTCAGATGGCTGACCCGTCCGGCGGCGCGGCCCTCGGCCGGCACCAGCACCGCGTAGCCCGCGCCCTGGTCGTCGCGCGCCGCCAGGTAGACGAGCACGTCGGCGCGCACCTCGGCCAGCGCCGTGCCCACCTCGCGCGGCGTCGGCGGGTCCAGCATGTCCGGCAGCGCGTCCTCGGCGAGTGGCGCCCCGATGAGCACGGCGAGCACCTCGGCTCGCAGGTCGGCGTCGGTGTGGTCCCGCTGCCACCGGCCCAGCAGATCCGTGCGGCCGAGTCCGCGCAGCCGGGCGGGCACGTCCATGGTGACCGTCGCGGCGTACAGCATCAGGCACCGGCCAGCGTCCAGCGCGCGGGCCGCCACGGCCGGCTCGGCGTCGGCCAGGCACCAGCGGGCAACCTGTTTCGCCTCGTCGGCGGCGTGGCGCGCGGCCGCTGCCGCGTCCTCGGCGCCGGCCTGCAGCAACACCGACCAGGCGTGCCCGCGCAGCGCCCGCAGCCCGGTCTCACGGCTCGCGGCAAGCCGCCCGTCCAGCCGGTCGGCGAGGGCGAGCGACATGGCGCTCGGCGCCCACATCGGATGCCCAGGGTGCCCGGACTCCCGCTGGGCGGTCCGCAGCCGGCGCAGCGCCTCGTCCAGCGCCGGCCGGCCGGCGCCGAGCTGGTACTGCGTGCAGAGCAGACCGCCGAGCATGACGCCGATCAGCGGGGCGTGCGAATAACCCGGCGGCGCCGCGTCGGCCGCCTCGCGCAGCATGCGGACGCCCCGGGCCAGCTCGGCGGCACTCTTGAGGTCCAAGGCGGTACGCGCCACCGGGAGGGCGGCGAGCAGCAGCCGCCAGGCCCGCTCCCCGGCCGCCAGATCGGCCTCCGAGGCGCCCTCCGGCCGGGCCGTGCCGGTGGCGCCCGCCAGCAGACGCCGCATGGCCTCGGCGGCGGGGTCGCCGGCCGGCATCCGATCGACGACATCGGTCAACGCCTGCGCCGTCGCCATGGCGCCCTCGAGGTTGCCGTGCTGGGCGTCCGCCAGGCCGTCGGCGGCGGCCGCCATGGCCTCGGCGAGCAGCCGCCGCCGTTCGTCGAGGTCGTCGCGGGCGAGCATCGACCGGGCGTGCTCGGCGGCCGCGGCCGCGTCGGCGTAGACACCGTGCTCGCTGCCGCGTTTCACGGCCAGCGCGGCACGCATGGCCGGGGCCACGTCGGCCAGCGGGCTCTCCGGCGGCACCGCCTCGGCCAGGTCGTCGAGCCGGCGCAGGGCCTGGGCGCGGTCGTATCCCGGGTCGTCCCCGTACGCGGCGAGCGCGTCGGTCATGGCGTGCAGCACCGCGGCCGTGCCCGGCATCGCCGGGTCGTCGCCCGCGTCGTCGATCAGCGCGCGGACGCGGACGGTGTCGAACGGCTGCCCGAGCAGACCGGCATGCAGCAGCCGCAGCACGAGCGATCGGCCGACGGTTCCGCGGGCGAGCCCGCGGTAGGCGCAGGAGTCGTACGTCGCCAGCGCCTCGGCCAGCGTGCCGGGGCGGCGGTCGTGCACGAACCGGGCCCCGAGCGCCTGCGCCCGCACCAGGTCGAAAGCGGGGGTGGGCCGCAGCTCGGGCCGGGCGAGCTCGGCGATCAGCCGGTCCAGTTCGGCGGCGCTCCGCCCGTCCATGCCGGGCACGAGCGCGAGCGGGTCGGTGAACAGCGCCTCAGACATGTCGGTCGGTGTCCTCCAGGTCGCGGCGGCGGCTCCGGCGGGGGCGGTCACGGCGGCAACTCCTCGGCCAGGCGGCGGGCCTCGGCGACGTAGTGGCTGTCGGCCGGGAAGGTCTCGAGCCGCTGCCGCAGCGCCGCCCGCGCGGTCTCACCGGCGTCGGGCCGGCCCGCGCGCGCCTCGCTGCGAGCCAGCACCAGCAGCGGCCGGGCCGGGTCGAACACCCGGGCGCCGGTGTGCAACGCGTACGCGAGGCGGGCCACCCGGCCGGCCTCGCTCACCCGCCCGGTGAGCAGCAGCGCCTCGGCCAGCAGGACGTGCGAGCCGGGCAGCTGGTCGAACACCGCGGTCGTCCGTCCGTCGTCGTCCTCGCTGTCGTCGAGGCCGACCAGGTCTTCGGCGATGTCGCGGGCCCGCGCCGCGGCGGCCGGGGCGTCGCGACCCAGGGCGAGCAGCACCTCGGCCTGGATCCGGCGGCACGCGGTGGCCGACACCTGGTCGGGCGCCGCGGCCGATCGCAGGCGGCGCACCTCGCCGTCGATGAGCGCGGACGCCTCGGCGAGGTCGCGGGCCGCCTCGCCGCCGGCGGCCTCGCGGTGGTAGCCGGCGAACCAGGCCCGGTCGCGGAGCACCCAGGCCAGGTCGGCGCGGGCCTCGCCGAGCCGGCGCGGATCGGGGTCGCCGGCGCACCGCTCGATCTCCTCGCGGCACAGACCGACCAGCACGTCGAGGTCGCCGGGACGGCCGCAGCCGCGCAACTGGCGCAGGTGCCGCGATCGGATCGCGACGGCCGTGACCGAGCCCGGCGGCAGCGACTTCTCGGCCCGTTG
Source organism: Actinoplanes sp. NPDC051513 (assembly GCF_044454685.1). Classification (NCBI taxonomy): domain Bacteria; kingdom Bacillati; phylum Actinomycetota; class Actinomycetes; order Micromonosporales; family Micromonosporaceae; genus Actinoplanes; species Actinoplanes sp. NPDC051513. The sequence goes on along the minus strand of NZ_JBITDW010000002.1, from coordinate 262,869 downwards.
ACGCAGGCCCGCCCAGACCGGGAGCGAGTCGACGGCGCTGCGACCGGCGTCGCGGCGGGACTCCCACGCATACTCGATCTCGAGGGTGATCTCGTGGTCGGGGCCCAGCTGACGCCGGGCGTCGTCGCGCAGCGCGGCGAAGTCGGCCGCCTTGCGCGCCGCGCCGATCAGGGTCTGCAGCCGGGCGCTGAGCAGGCCGGCGACGTCGCGGTCCCGGTCGTCGCGCGGCTGCATGCTCCGATCACTCCGCGACTGGCTCGAGGACATCGATCGCGTCGCGCATCATGGCCACCGCTTGCCGGCGCTGTTCGTACGGGGCGCGGGAGTTGCGGGTCAGCAGATCGATGGCCTGGGCCAGCCGCCGGTTGCCCGCCGGGGGGACCGGCGCGGGGCGGAGCTCGGGGCGCAGCTGATGCAGCACGCCGTCGGTGCTGCTGCCCGGGGTGAGCCGCAGCCGGATCGCCCGGCGCAGCACCTGATCGGCCGCCTCGGCGCCGAGCCGGCCCTCCCGGATCACCAGGAGGTCCTCGATCGCGCAGACCGGCGCGCTTTGCTCGAGCGCCGACGCGAGCCGCGGCTCCCGGACCGCCCAGTCGAGCAGCACCCGGACGAGACACTCGGCGACCGCCGCGCGGGTGACCTCCCCGGCGCGATACAGCTCGTGCATCCAGCCCACCCGGTGCGGCCAGTAGCTCCACACCTTCGTCTCGTCGATCAGCCGCTGCGGGGCGGTCGCCCGGTCGAGCAGGCAGGCGACGTCTCGGACCGGTCCGGGCTCCGCCAGCCGGTACGCGTGCGGCAGCGGCTTCTTGGCATGCGGCCCGGCGACCTCGTAGAAGCCGGTCCGGGAGCCGCGCGGGCGCACCTCCGCGACCACGTCCGTCCAGGAAAGTGGATCACCATGGCCGTCCGCCAGCAGCGAATCGACGGCCCGGTAATAGCTGACCTTGGTGTTCCAATGCTTTTTCACGGACGGTTCCCGGCCGGCGAGCTCACGACGCCAACGCCCGGCGACAGTTTCACGCAGCTCCTGCAGGACGAACGGCAAGGATCACCTCGACATCAGTGGCATCCGAATACGGCTCTGCGAACAATGCCGTTACCTTGGCACGGTAGAGCATCGTCGATCTCATAAAAATATGGAAAGCGGAGGAGTTTCGCTTGGCCGTTGGTCGGGGATGACGGCCGATCGGCCTATCCCGTCCGCGTGCCCGCCCGGGGCGTGCCGGGAAGGCCGGCCGCGATGGTGACCAGCCGGACGACGCCGCCGACCGAACTGCCGAACCGCAGCCGGTCGCCGCCGTGGAGCGGGCGCTCGTCGCCGGGGACGATGCGCGCGCCGTTGCGGACCGTCCAGTTCGTCGAGTACTCGTCGCGGACGAAGGCGTGCCCCTCAGCGTCCACCCGGAGGGTCGCGTGCCGGCGCGAGACGTCATCGAAACGGCGGAGATACCCGGCATGGGGTGAGATATCGAGCGCCCGTCCCAGCACGACCTGCTCTCCACGGCGCACCTCTATCGTGTACGCCTCCGGCTCGAGCACAACGCGCAGGAGGTCGCCCGCCGAGCTCCCGCCGGACGCTCCCGCCGCGTCGTCGGCGCGGGGCCCGAGCAGGACGGGCGGCAGCGCGACGGTCTCGCCGCCCGAGGCGTCCGGGGCGTCCCGCCCGGCGACGGGTGGCACCAGACCACCGCAGATGCGGCAGGACTCTTCGTCGCCCCGGGGCGTCACGCCGCACTCGACACATGCTCGCGCAGTCATTTCACTCCTTCGTGGCCTCGCACGTCAGCCTAATGTCTGCGGGGACGCAAGTACCGGTTCGGGTGAACCATTCCGCGACATTGCCGAGATTCGCGGAACGCCGTGCTTCGCATTTCCGGGATTCGGCATTCCGGCCGGCGATCACGTTAACTCGGCGACGCAAAGATCAGCGTCTTCCACCCAGGGCCCCGGCAAAGTCGTGATGCTGTCTGGCTTGAGTGGTTCGGAGTAGAAGTGCCGGTATTGGTGGCAGCAAGACGGGCATGACCGGTTCAGAAGATCATCAAGGTTCTCTACGCCACGGTGATCTATCCGAAGTGAGCCATGCCCGCCCGCCATCATCGCTGATCTCCTCGTTGTCTTGTGCACCGGCTCGACCGTGCCTGAGACCGCTGGTGGGCTGCCCGCAGCACTCGCCGATCTGCCTGATCCACGGGCCCGGCGAGGTGTCCGGCATCGACTGCCGGTCGTGGCGCTGACAAGCGCCTACCGCTCGCGAGCGAGGCGGTTCGATGCGTTCACTGCGGTGGCCTGCCGGCCCGTACCGATGGGAGCGGAGACAAGGTGCTCGGTGGTGGTCGCTTGCCGACGTTCGGAGTTGACATCTCGCCGCTGCCCCTGGCCGCAGGGTCGAGCGGCCAGGGGCAGCGGTCGACGCGGCGGCGGCAGGCGAGAACCGGGTCGTCCGGTCAGGCGGGTACGAACTGCCACTGCTGGTTGGTCCCGCCGTTGGCGGTCCACTGCACGACCTGCGCCCCGTCGCTGGTCGACGCGCCGTAGACGTCGGCTGCGAGTCCGCTTTCGTGGCTGACGATGGTGTAGTAGCCGTCACCGGTGGGCCGCAGGTACCACATCTGGTTGGTGCCGCCATTGGCCGACCACTGCTGCAGTTGCAGGCCCGCCGTGCTGCTGCCGCCATTGACGTCGAGCATCTTTCCGGAGGCCGTGTAGCGCACGGTGTAGGCGTCCTGGGCGGTGCTGATCGTCCACGTGGGGGTGCCGCTCTGCTGGATTGTCTTTGCCCCGTCGGCGGTGGAGTTGCCGGAGATGGCCAAGGGCTTGCCGCTGTTGCGGTTGACGATGCGGTAGGTGCCCGGGGCGGGTCCGGTACCGCCGCCTCCGCCGCCGCTGAGGGTGATGTATTCGACCGCGTCGGTGAAGACGGTGCTGCCGGACTTCGCGGTCGACAGTTGCAGGTACACGCGGCTGCCGGTGGCGGGGGTGGTGAAGGTCACCGGCTGGGTGACCCGGGAGCCGAGCGGGATGGTCAGGGTGGTGTTTCCGGACGCGACGACCGTGCCGGTCGGGTTGTCGAGCCGGGCGGTCCAGGTGAGGCCGACCGAGGTGTCGGCGAGGTCGTCGTTGAAGACGGTGATGTTGCGGGTGACCGTGGCGTTGTGGGCGTAGCTGGGTACGGCCTGCGGCAGTGGGAAGGTGCCGTTGGAGTCTGAGGCGCCGGAGGCCGACCAGTATGGCAGGTCGACCGCGGCCACCGGGTTGAACGCCGCCTGCACGCGCTGGATCTGCGGGTTGCTCCAAGGGTCGGGCAGGTTGTCCGCGCCGTAGATGGGGTGACCGCCCTCCTCCGGGGTGAAGTCGGTGGTCCGCACTCCGGGCACGACGCTGGTCCAGGCGGACAGCAGCGTGTACGGGCGCAGGTCGGTGGCGTTCTTGCCGCGCTTGGCAAGGGTTGCCGTGGCGAACCACTCGAAGCCCTGCTTGTTGTTGCAGGCCGGCCAGATGAACTCGCCCTCGCCGTCGGGCCGCCCATTCGCGGTGACCACGCCCTCCCCGTACCTGCCGAAGCCGTCGATGTAATGCGAGATCACCGCGAAGTTGGCGTACGTCATCCCGGGATAACTGTTGACATTCGCGCCGACGCCCAGCTCGGCGATGATCGGCCGGGTGCCGTCGGCGCCGTTCATCGCCGCGTACAGGTCCTTCTCGAACTGTTCGGAATCCTGGCCGCTCTGGTTCGGCTCGTTGTTTTGACTCCAGCGGATGACTGCGGGGTGGTTGCGGTCGCGCAGGACCAGCGCACGGGCGTGGTTGACCATGTTGTCGTGCCCGGCGATCCAATCCTGCCCGGACTGGGAGCCGCGAATCGCGACCTCGTCGATGATCATCAGGCCCATCTCGTCGGCGACATCCAACATGTACGGGCTCGCGGGCTCCTGGTGGACGCGCACCGCGTTGTAGTTGAGGCGCTGGTAGTTGTCCACCGCCTGCGGCCAGCCGCCGTTGCCCGCCGACGGCGGCAGGAACCCGGGCAGCGTGTCGTACGCGTCGCCCTTGCCGCCGCTGTTGATCTGGTCGTAGTCGGCACCCTGGAGGTTGTCGCCGCGGAAGTTCACGCGCACGCCGTTGAGGAAGTAGTAGTCGCCGTTCTGGGTGGCCTCCCGGAACCCGAACCGGTACGTGGCGTCGCTGGTGTGCCCGTCATCGGTGACGGCATGCACCGTCAGCCCGTGCAGCTGCGCCCGGTACCCCGACCGGTACGGCACGTTGGGCCACCAGTACGAGGTGCTGTCGAGGTTCCACGCGGCCGGCCCGACGGTCACGGTCGCGGTCGAGTGGGCCGCCACGGTGACCGTACGGCTGGGCAGTTCCGGGTAGCTGAAAGCCGTTCCGTTGGTGGACGACAGCGACCCGGTCAACGTCACCGACCGGGAACTGCCCGACGTGTTCCGCACCGACACGTCGTAGCTCAACGTCTTGTTCGCCACCGACGTACGCACGAATGTGTCGCTGACGTACACCGCCGGGTACACCCGCAGGAACGCCGAACGGAAGATCCCCTGGGGGACCGCCGCGGACCACTCGGCGGCGTCGGGCACCAGGTAACGGCCGTTGGATGCCTTCAACGCACCACGGCCCTTCACGTCGACGCTGATCGTGTGGGTGCTACCGGGGGCCGCGTATGCGCTGATGTCGAAGTTCGACGGGGTGAAGGCCGTCGTCTGGGTGGCGACCACGCGGCCGTCGACCGAGAGTGTCGCCTGGTGATTGACCGCCCCGAACTCGATCCACGTCGACTGCGGCTGACCCGAGTCCGGCACGGTGATGCTGCGCGAGTACACCGCCTCGTTCACGTCGGTGAAGCCCTGCTTGTACCAGCCACCCCCGGGTACCGCGATCGAGGTCGCCCCGCGGCCCGCGGGTGTGAAGCTCCACGTGCCGCTGAGGTCGACCGAGGTGATCGCGGCGTTACCGGCCGCACCGGCGGCCGCTACGGTTTTGGTGGCGACCGGCGCGGCCAGGGCCGGCCCGTGGATCGCCAGCGTCAGGCCGCCGAGGACCACGGCTGCGGCCAGCCCTCCAGCCGCTGTCGGCAACCACCCGCGCCGGCGGACCTTCGAACGATGCATGCCAACCTCCCGTGACTCATCCGCCAGCTCCGCAACACCGGTTCAGGGCACAGCATCCAGGCCGATATTCGAACCGATTCGACATATCTGCCGGCGTCGCCGACCACCCGGAAGGGTGGCTACGGCCCGGATACATAGATATGAATTAATGGACGTATCGAGCGTGAAGTCAAGGTTTCAAGACGGTTACTTCCGGGTCCTGACGCTTCGCAGGCTTCGAGTGGCCGCCGATGAGTACGACCCGTCCGGCGTGCCAGGCATCGCGCTCGGGCATTCCGTGTCGCCGGCCCACCGACGTGGCGCCGATCGAGCAGCGAACCGATTCACCTCTGCGGCGCCCGGCCGCGTGACACGTCGAAGGCGTGGACAGCACTGCGATCTTCGACGAAGTCGGCGGGCGGCCCGGCCCGACCTGTTCGGTTCGAAACTGGGGTTGGGAGTTGGTGAGGAACGTGCTTCGCCAGCGTTACGGCGGGTTACGTGCTCTTGACAGCGAGCGTCTGATTGCGTAGACATGACAGCGCAGTCATACAGTACGGTGGCCGGCGATGGGAGGTGCCGTGACGCGACTGGCGAGGCCGGGTGGAAGCCCTCCGACGCCGCGCAGTGTGGACGTCGCGCGGCTGGCCGGCGTCTCCCAGAAGACGGTGTCCAGAGTCCTCAACGACGAGCCGTATGTCTCGGCCGACGTGCGCCGGCGGGTCCTGGACGCCGCCGAGGAGCTCGGCTACCGGCGCAACCAGGCGGCCCGGGCGCTGGCCTCCGGGCGGACCCGGTCGATCGGCGTGGTGACGCTCGGCAGCGCCTTGTACGGGCCGGCGTCGCTGCTCATGGCCATCGAGCGGGCGGTCCGGGAGGTGGGCTACACGCTGCGGGTGGCCGACACGATCGAGGGCGACCCGGGCGGCATCGCGGGCGCCCTGGCGTCGCTGCTGGACCAGGGCGTGGACGGCGTCGTCATCTCCGAGCCGATCGACGAGGGTGTCGGCCTCATCAGCGTCGACGTGCCGGTCCTGGTCCTCGGCGCGCCGCCCACCTTCGCCGCGCCGCAGGTGGTGACCGCCAGGGTCGGCGCGGGCCTGCTCGCGCGGGCCGCGACCGAGCACCTGCTGGAGTTGGGGCACGCGACCGTCCATCACCTGGCCGGCCCGCAGCGGTGGTATTCGGCACGGGACCGTGTCGCCGGCTGGCGCGAGGCGCTGCGAGCCCACGGCGCGGACGAGCCGCCGGTCATCGAGGGCGACTGGTCGGCCGCGTCCGGCTACGCGGCGGGCCGGGAACTGGCCGGCGACGGCACCGTGACCGCGGTGTTCGCCGCGAACGACGACATGGCGATCGGTTTCATCCGCGCGCAGCTCGAGGCCGGGCGCCGGGTGCCCGAGGACATCAGCGTCGTCGGGTTCGACGACATCCCGGTCGCCGCCTACGGCACTCCCCCGCTCACCACCGTGCGGCAGCCGTTCGACGAGGTCGCGCGGCAGGGCCTCGCGCGGCTGGTACACGTCATCGAGAAGCCGGACGTCGAGCTTCCACCGGCGGCCGATCAACCGGTCGAGCTCGTCGTCCGCGCCTCGACGGCGCCGCCACCGCCCCGGCCGATCCCGGGACGTGGCCGCCGAGCGATCCCCCATGCCCACGGTGGCCCGCACGGTCAGCCCGCCGGCAGCGAAGTCTCATCCACCCAGCCCTGATCAGCGTCGATCTGTCCACCTACGGCGGCACGTCACCCGAGGCCCGCACCGGCCGTCGCTGACGAGCGGCGATGGCACTGGCGCGGACGCGCACCTCTCTCGATACCCCCTGTCCTCAGCACGCCGTTGCCCGGCGCGCCGGTACCCCCTGCCCTTTTGATGGGAGTTCACCATGGCCACATCGTCCCCACAGTTCCCGATAAGCCGCCGAACCTTGCTCGCCTCGGCCGGAGCGGTGTCGTTAAGTGCCGCGCTGGCCGCGTGCGGCGACGACGGCAAGGGCGGCGGTACCTCCGCCGCCGCGGCGGTGAGCCAGGCCGACATCGACAAGGCGATGTCGACCGCGACCGAGCTGACGTTCTGGACCTGGGTTCCGGACATCGCGCAAGAGGTGGCGCTGTTCGAGAAGAAGTACCCGGCCGTCAAGGTCAAGGTGGTCAACGCCGGTCAGGGCGGCCCGGAGTACACCAAGCTGCGCACGGTGTTGCAGGCCGGCACCGGTGCTCCCGACGTGGCGCAGATCGAGTTCCAGTACATCCCGACCTTCACCATCACCGACAGCCTGCTGGACCTGCGCCCGTACGGCGCGGCGGCGCTGAAGGACAAGTTCGTCGACTGGACGTGGACGCAGGTCAGCGGGCCCAACGGCGAGGTCTGGGCGATCCCGCAGGACACCGGTCCGATGGGCATGCTGTACCGCAAGGACATCTTCGACCAGTACGGCATCCAGGTCCCGAAGACCTGGGACGAGTTCGCTGCCGCGGCCCGCAAGCTCCATGCCGCCAACCCGGAGGTCTACCTGACCAACTTCTCGTCGAGTCAGCCCGCCGCGTGGCACGGGCTGCTGTGGCAGGCGGGCGGCAAGCCCTACGTGCTGTCCGGCAAGAGCAACATTGCCATCCACGTCAACGACGCGCCGTCCAAGAAGCTCGCCGCGTACTGGGGCGGGCTGGCCAAGGAGGGCGTCGTCGGGATCGAGCCGGACTTCACCGATCCGTGGTTTGCCGCGCTCAACAGCGGCAAGTACGCCACCTGGCTCACCGCGGCCTGGGGACCGGTCTTCCTCTCCGGCTCGGCGAAGTCCACCTCGGGCAAGTGGCGCGCTGCCCCGCTGCCGCAGTGGGACGCGTCCAAGCCGCAGTCGGGCAACTGGGGCGGTTCGACGAGCGCGGTCATCAAGTCGACCAAGAACGCGATCGCGGCGGCGGTGTTCGCCCAGTTCCTCAATACCGACCCGGACAGCGCCAAGCTGTTCGCCACCAAGCAGTTCTTCTTCCCGGCGACGAAGGCGGTGCTCGCCGACCCCGCCTACGTCGGTGACACCCCCGCCTTCTACGGCGGCCAGAAGGTCAACGAGCTCTTCGCCGGGATCAGCAGCACCGTCAACACCACGTTCCAGTGGCCGCCGTTCCTCGACCGGGTGGAGGCGGACTTCAACGAGACCGTCGGCAAGTCCCTCACCGACAAGACCGACGCCGTCACCGCGCTCGACCAGTGGCAGACCCGGATCACCACCTTCGCCAAGGGCCAGGGCTTCACCGTCCAGTAGCAGCCGGCGGGTTCCGCGGCCGGCGCCGGCCGCGGGACCCGGCACCCTCGACCGAAAGGCCCGACGATGAGTGTCATCACCGCACGGTCTTCCCGGCGCACGGCCGGGCCGCTGTTCGTCGCCCCGTTCCTGCTGCTGTTCGTGCTGCTCTTCCTCGCCCCGCTCGGCTACGCCGCCTACCTGAGCCTCTTCGAGCACAAGCTCATCGGGGGCACGACGTTCGTCGGGCTGGACAACTACGTCACCGCCGTCAAGGACCCGCTGCTGATCCACAGCGTGCTGCGGGTCGCGACCTTCTTCCTGATCCAGGTGCCGGTGATGCTGGTCCTGGCGCTGCTCTTCGCGCTCGCGCTGGACAGCGGCCTAGTGCGGCTGGCGCGCGTGGTCCGGCTGGGCATCTTCGTGCCCTACGCCGTACCGAGTGTGGTCGCCTCGCTCATGTGGGGCTACCTCTACGGGCCGGACTACGGCCCGTTCGCCCAGCTGAGCAAGGCGTTGCACGTGCCGGTCCCGCACTTCCTCAGCAGCGGCTGGATGCTCGGCAGCCTGGCGAACATCGTGACGTGGGAGTTCGTCGGGTACAACATGATCATTCTCTACGCCGCACTGCGCGCCATACCGCACGAGCTCTACGAGGCGGCGGCGGTCGACGGCGCCGGCGCGTGGCGGATCGCCTGGTCCATCAAGCTTCCCGCGCTGCGGCCGGCGCTCATGCTCACCCTGGTGTTCTCGGTCATCGGCAGCTTCCAGCTGTTCAACGAGCCGAACCTGCTGCAGCGCCTCGCCCCCGCGGTCATCGACAGTGCCTACACCGCCAACCTCTACGCCTACTCCCTCGCCTTCATCAGCCAGCAGATCAACTATGCGGCCGCGGTGTCCTTCCTCCTCGGGCTGGTCATCGTGATCGTCTCCTACGCCGTCCTGCTCACCGCGAACCGCAGGAGGGCCTCATGACCACCACCGCTCCGGCCGCTCCGACCGCCGCGGCGACCGGCCGGGCACGCACCGCCACGCGGCGCCGGTCGCCGGCCAGGCGGCGCAGCACCCCGCTGACCATCGCCATGCTCGCCGCCCTGGCGTACTTCCTGCTGCCGCTGTTCTGGTTGGCGGTGGCCTCGACGAAGAGCACGCAGGACCTGTTCGGCACGTTCGGTCTGTGGTTCTCCCGGTCACCGCAACTGCTGTCGAACATCCGGGCGACGCTGACCCACGACCACGGGGTCTTCCTGCACTGGATGCTCAACACCGTGCTGTACGCGGTCGTCAGCGCGGTCGGGGCGGCGCTGCTGGCGGCCGCCGCCGGGTACGGGTTCGCCAAGTTCCGGTTCCGCGGCGACCGCGCCGGATTCAACCTGGTGCTCGGCGCCATCATGGTGCCGACCACCGCCCTGGCGATACCGACGTACCTGCTGTTCGCGAAGGTCGGCCTGGTCAACACGCCCTGGGCCGTGATCCTGCCCTCGCTGGTCAGCCCCTTCGGCCTGTACCTCATGCGCGTCTATGCGCAGGACGCCGTCCCGGACAGTCTCATCGAGGCCGCCCGCATCGACGGTGCCGGCGAGGCCCAGATCTTCTTCCGGATCGCCCTGCGGCTGCTGGCTCCCGGGCTGGTGACCGTGGTGCTCTTCACCCTCGTCACGACCTGGAACAACTACTTCCTCCCGCTCATCATGCTCAGCGACCCCAGGCTGTACCCGATCACCGTCGGCCTCTCCTCCTGGGCCTCCCAGACCGCAGGGGGCGGATCCGGCGCGAACAGCGAGACGGTCGTGCTCGTGGTGACCGGGTCCATGCTCTCGATCGTCCCGCTCGTCGTGGCCTTCCTGCTGCTGCAGCGGTACTGGCAGAGCGGGCTGGCCACCGGCAGCGTCAAGCAATGACCGACCGCTCCACCTCGGAGGTTCCCCCCATGGCGGTGCTCCCCGCCCGCGTCCTTTTCGGCGCCGCGTACTACGTCGAGTACCAGCCCTACGAACGGCTCAAGGCCGACCTCGACCTGATGGTCGACGCCCGCTTCACCGTCATCCGGGTCGGCGAGTCGGTCTGGTCGACCTGGGAACCGGAGAACGGACGGTTCAACCTCGAGTGGCTCCAGCCGGTGCTCGACGGCGCACACGAACGCGGCATCTCCGTCATCCTCGGCACGCCCACCTACGCCGTGCCGCCGTGGCTCGCCCGGCAGTACCCGGAGATCGCCGGTGAGCGGGCCACCGGGCAGCGCATCGGATGGGGCGCGCGGCAGGAGGTCGACTTCACCCACCCGGGCTTCCGGTTCCACGCCGAGCGGGTCATCCGGCAGATCGTCGGCCGGTACGCCGGCCACCCCGCGGTCATCGGGTTCCAGGTGGACAACGAGCCCGGCAACGAACTGCTGCACAACCACGGCGTCTTCCAGCGATTCATGGACCACCTGCGCACCACCTACGGCGACGTCGAGACCCTCAACCGCGAATGGGGCCTGGTCTACTGGTCGCACCGCCTCTCCACTTGGGCGGACCTGTGGACCCCGGACGGCAACGCCCAGCCCCAGTACGACGTCGCCTGGCGGGCGTTCCAGGCCCGCCAGACGACCGAGTTCATCGGCTGGCAGGCCGGCATCGTCCGGGAGTACGCGCGCGGCGACCAGTTCGTCACCACGTGCATCTCCTACGGCCGGCCCGCGGTGCACGACGACGAGCTGACCGAACGCCTCGACGTCGCCGCCGGCAACCCGTACTACGTCATGCAGGATGCCCTGGCGCTGCCGGACCGCGACCACGACGACGAACAGCACTGGAAGACCGCCGGGGTGTGGGCGCTGTACCAGACCGCGGACCGGATGTTCTCGTCGCGCCAGGCGCCGTTCCTGGTCACCGAGACCAACGCCATGTCCATCGGCACGCCGTGGGACAACCGGCCGGCGTACGACGGCCAGTGGCGGCAGGCGGCCTGGGCGCTCGTCGCGCGCGGGGCGCAGATGATCGAGTACTGGCACTGGCACACGCTGCACTTCGGCACGGAGACCTACTGGGGCGGGATCCTTCCGCACAGCGGCCGGCCGGGCCGCACGTACGCGGAGCTGTCCCGCCTCGGCGCGGAACTGGACGCCGCCGGCCCGCTCGTCGCCGCCCTCGAACCCGACGCCGACATCACGATGGTCTACTCGATGCCGAGCAAGTGGCTCATGCAGAAGTACCCGCCGCTGTCGGCCGCGGACGGTGGACCGGACGCCGCGGCGTACCACGGCATCTTCGATCCCTTCTATCGCGGCGCATTCGACGCCGGCCTGCAGGTGCGCATCGTCCACGCCGGGCAGTTGCACGACCCGAGCGGTGAGCGGGCCGCCCCAGCGCCGGAGTCGGCCGCGCGACGGCATCCGGTCCTGGTCGTCGCGGCGCTGTACGTCGCCGACGACGCGACGCTCGACTGGCTCGCCGCCTACGCGGCCGCCGGCGGCCACCTCGTGCTCGGCCCGCGGACCGGCTACGCCGACCACGAGGCCCGCGCGCGACACGAGCCGGCGCCCGGACGGCTCGTCGAGGCCGCCGGAGTCCGCTACGAGGAGTTCAGCAACCTGGTGCGCGACGTCCCGGTCCGTGCCGCCCCGGGCGGGCCGCTCGACCTGCCGGAGCGGGCGACGGCGACGCGCTGGGCCGACGGCCTCACCGTCGTGGACACCGATGTGCTCGTCGAATACCACCATCCGCACTTCGGCCGCTGGCCGGCGATCACCACCCGCCGCCACGGCGCGGGCCGGGTCACCTGCGTCGGCACGGTACCCGGACGCGACCTCGCCCAAGCCCTCGCCGCATGGCTCGCGCCGGTGCCGACCGGCGGATGGCGCCGCCTCCCGACCTCCGTCACGGCCACCACCGCCACCTCCCCGGACGGGCGCCGGGTCCACGTCGTGCACAACTGGAGCTGGGAACCCGTCGCGGTCGAGGCGCCGGTGCCGCTGACCGACGCCCTGACCGGTGCCGCGGTCGCGCCGGGCACGGCGGTGTACCTCGGCGCGTGGGACGTACGCGTCTTCGCATCGGCCGGAACCGAAGCCTCCGGCTGACCCGCCGCGGGTGAATCGCGGATCAACCGCGATCGCCCGCCGGCCCAGGGCCCCAGCAAAGTCGTCAGATGATGCCGAGTAGTGCCAACGGGCGCGTGCTGTCGCGGGCGTGATGCCGGTTGGCTGCGGCGATGTTGGTGATGCCCGCGGTGCGGAGTGCTCCGATGGCGGCGTTGCGGAGGGTGGCCATGACTTGTGGTCCGGTGCCGGTGCGGATTTGGGATCGGTCTTCGTCGTAGGTGACGTCACGGACCCAGTGGATGGCGTTCTCGATCGACCAGTGGCCACGGATCCAGGCGGCCAACTGTGCGGGTTTGGCCTGGTGAACGCGCAGGTCGGTGATGGCGTAGACGGTTTCGGTGGTGAAGCGTTTAGGCTCGTCGAGTCGGCGTCTGCGCCGGCGGATCTGCAGGGCCTGGGCCGCGTGCGGGAACGCGATGCCGGTGGAGACGGTCAGGATCTTCAGGGTGCGGATTTCGCGGCGGCCGTGACCGCGGTCGTCGTGGCGGGTGGCTTGCGGAACGCGGCGCCAGGGCAGAGCGGCAAGCTGTTTATGCAGGTTGGGCTGGTTGCCTTTGACGGTCAGGATCCAGTGCGCGCCGCGTTCGGCGAGGTAGGTGACGTGGTCGCGCTGGCAGTGCAACGCGTCGACGGTGATCACCGTGTCGCGCAGGTCGCCGATCTGGTCGAGCAACGGTTCGAAGCGGGTGATCTCATTGGTCTTGCCGTTGACGTCGGTGCTGGCCAGCACGACGCCGGTGTCCTGATCGCAGGCGGCCAGGACGTGCCGGGCCGTGGTGTCGGTGGTGCGCGATCCACGCAGGGATTTGCCGTCGACAGCGATCGCCCGCCGGTTCGCCGATGTGCCGGCGGTGGGAGTTCGGCCGGCGAGCCAGACGCCGATCGCTGCGCTGAGCAGGTCCGGATCGAGGGCTTGCAGCAGGCGGCGGATCATCGCTTCGGAAGGCCGCCGATCAGGTGCGATGCCCACGGCCAGGACAGTCGAGTCCGGAACGTCGGCGACCCACTCGGCGATCGCGGTGTAGGAGCGGTAGCCGGCTACGACGGCGCAGACCGCTGCGGTCACGACGACCGTCAGCGGATGCCGCACGCCTCGCCGGGCTCGCGGATCGGGCAGAGCGGCGAGTGCCGCGGGCAGCCCACCGGCGGTTTCCGGCACGGTCAGAGCCGGTGCGCAGGACAAGGACGAGATCAGCGATGATGGCAGTGCGGGCATGACTCACTTCGGATAGATCACCGTGGCGTAGGAACCTTGATGATCTTCTGAAACGGTCATGCCCGTCTTGCTGCCACCAGCTGCGGCGCTTCTACCCCGAGCCACACAAGTCGGACACCATCACGACTTTGCCGGAGCCCTGGTCTTCCACCCGGTCCTGCGGGGTCGAGAACCTCTCCCGCATCTCAGCCCAGCAGCGACTGCTGAGAGTCTCGACCCCGTCGATTCCCCGGCGTCGCACCGGCTGGGCATGAGAACGTCGGATGACAGGCGCGGAAGCCGGGGGAGGATCCGATGATCGTGGTGCCGGCCGGCAGCACCCTCACGCTGCGGTCTCCCGGCGAGCCCGACCTGGCCCTGATCGTGCTGGCCGAGGTGCGGGCCGACTTCGTGGCCGGGCTTCCCCCGATCCCGGTGCTCGGCCTCGGCGAGTCCGTCACCCGGCGGACCGGCATCGTCGAGCTGGCCACCAGCGCCGGGGTGACCTGGATCGAGGCCGAGCTGCGCGGGGGCCGGCTCACCATCGCCGGCGACCTGACCACCGACGTGGTTCAGCGGCGTGAGGCAGCACGCCGGCCCGGCACGTACGCGGCGACCGGCACCGCCCAGGTCGACTCCGAGCCGGGCCGTCGCCTGGTGCCGGTGAGCGGGCGCGTCGAGGATGTCTCCACGGGCGGCCTGCTCCTGCGCGCCACCGCCACCGGCAGCCCGCACCTCCCCGCCGGCATCGTGCGCACGCTCTTGCACGTCAGCATGCCCTGGGGCGACATGACCGCGGCCGTCGCGACCGTCGACCAGATCGCCGACCAGCTGCGCGGCGCCTACGAGTGGATCGACCCGGTCGACTCGGACGCGCTACGGGAGTTCTGCGCGTCCCGCTGAGTCCGGTGGCCGCACGAGAATGCCGCGCTCCAGCTCGACCGACAGGGCGCGACGCATCGCGGTGAGCACGTCGTCGGCCGGGAACCGGCAGCGGGCGGTGAGCTCGGCGTCGGCCAGCGCCGCGGCCCGGGACTCGGCCGGCGCCGCCCGTATCGCGGCGCCGAACCACGCCGCCAGATCGGCCAGGTCGTCCGGCGCCGGCGGCGGATGCTCCGCCGGGCCGGGGGGCGGCTCGTGATTGCTGGCGTACAGGCAGGGCGGAAGCCGGACCCGCGACGGATGGACGCACTCGGGGAGGCCGGTCGTCACGTTGGTGCGGTACCCGGCGGTGGGGTCGTAGCGGGACGCCGGCCCGGGGCGATCCAGGACGTCGAACTCCCCGACCTCCAGAGTCTTCGCAGGACATGCCGGGCAGGTGTCGAGCCGCCACCGGTCACCGTGGCCCAGATCCATGGCGGCATGGTATGCACGCGCGAACGTGACGGAGTCCTTTTTCATCCTCTCGTGCGACGTCTTTCATCCTCTCGTGCGACGTCGCACGACCCGCGCCGCACACGGTGTGCGAGGGCCGACGCCGGAGCGCACCTACCGTCCGAGCGATGGCGACCGTGCTTGTTGTCGATGACGACGCTCCCAGCAGAGAGTTCATGCGAACCCTGCTGCGCTACCGCGGGCACGAGGTCGAGCAGGCGTCCGACGGGGACAGTGCCCTGGCGATGGCGGCGCTGCGCCCACCGGACGTGGTGATCACCGACGTCCTGATGCCGGGCCTGGACGGCTATGCGCTGGCCCGCGCGCTGCGCGGCGAGCCCGCGACCCGGCACATCCCCATCGTCTTCAGCACCGCGCACTACGGCGCGCAGGAGATCGAGCCGCTGGCACACGCCTGCGGGGTGCACGACGTGATTCTCAAGCCGGCGCAGCCGTCGACGGTGCTGGCGACGATCGACTCCCTGCTCGTCGTGGAACAGGTGTCCGTCTCCCCGCTCGAGCAGATGGCCGAGACCCAGCGGCTGACCGGCGCCGGCACGTGGGAGCTCGACCCGGCGACCGACACGATCCTCGTCTCGCCCGGGCTGCGCGACGCCCTCGGGTTGCCGTCGGCGCGGCTGCCCGTGCGGCAGTTGCTGCGGCGTGTGCATCCGGAGGACGCCACCCGCATCGCGAGCATGGCCGAGCGAACTTGGCTGGCCGGCTCACCGGCCGCGGCGGAGCTGCGGGTCGTGGACGCGAACGGCGCGATCCACGAGTTGGTCGTGTCGTGCCGGGCCGCGAGCGGGTCCGGGTTGTGGGGTGTGGCGCAGGACGTCACGCGGATCCGTACGCAGGCGCGGACCGCCGCACAGACGCAGGTGGACTGGCTGGCGGTCCGCCGGACCATCGACGCGTTCCACAGCGCGGTGCTGACAGCGGCCCTGCCGTCGGTCGCGGGCGTGGGGCTGGCGGCGGTCTACCTGCCCGCGCCGGAGCGGCTGGACATCGGTTCCGCCTGGTACGACGCGCAGGCGGTCGGCGGCGATCGGTTGCTGTTGTCGGTCGGCAAGGTCGCCGGCCACGACCGGCACCCGGCCGCGGTCATGGGGCAGGCGCTCGCCGTGCTGCGGGCCTACGCCCACGACGACCCCGATCCGGTCGCCGTGTTGACCCGGCTCAACCGATTCCTGACCGGCACCGGCCGCGACGACACGTTCGTCACCGCGGTCGTGGCGCTGTACGACCCGCGGGCGGGCCATCTGCGGTTCGCCAACGGCGGGCATCCGGCGCCGGTGGTGGTCACGCAGGACGGCGACAGCGTGGCGGCGATCCTGGTGAAGGCCTCGGGCCCGGCGCTGGGCGTGCTCCCGGACGCCGTGTTCGCCCAGCGTGACCTCGACCTGCCGCCGGGCTCGGCGTTCTGCGCCTACACCGACGGCCTGACCGATCGGCACGACGACCCGTCCTCGGCCGACGGGCGGCGTCTGCTGCGGGTCGCCGCGCAGGCGTTCGGCCGGACCGACCCGGACCAGCCGCCGGCGGATTTCCTGGCCGAGAACATCGTCCGGGACATGCTCGCCGGCGCGGCCCCGGACGACGACGTGTGCGTGGCCGTCCTGCACACCTGAGAGCTACTGCAGGGAAGCGTCGACGGCCCCCAGCAGGTCGGCTATCTCGTACGGCTTGACCAGGAAGAACCTTGCGCCGTTCGCGAGGGTGCGCCGCTGGACGGCGGGGTCGACGTCGCCGCTGATGACGATCACCGGGATGTCCCGGGCCCGGAGCTCGGCGAGGACCCGCTCCCCGCCGATGTCGGGCAGGTCGAGGTCGAGCAGCACGAGGTCGGGAAGCTGCCGCTCGGCCCGGTCCAGGCCGGTACGCCCGTCCGGGGCGGACGCGAACGCCACGCCGGGCCGCGCCCGCAGGACCCGTTCCACGAGCATCGTGTTTGTCGGGTTGTCCTCGATGTAGAGCACGGTCGCGGTCATCCGCGGGACCCCACGGCGGCCCGGCTGTCCAGCACGGATCGAACCTTCTCGGTGAGCGCCGCCGCCGTGAACGGCTTGTCGAGGAAAGCCGCCGAAAGGTCGTCGGTCAGCACGCCGCGGGTGTACGCCGACGTGAAGATCACCGGCAACCCCGGCCGGAGCGCGGTGAGCCGATCGGCCAGCTCCTGCCCGTTCATGCCCGGCATGATCACGTCGGTGAGCAGCAGGTCGATGCCGGCGTGGGCACGGGCCACCTCCAGGGCGTTCTCCCCGTCGACGCCGACCAGCACCTGGTAGCCCGCGGTGGTCAGGATCCGCTCGCTGAGCCGGCGGACGGCGGGATCGTCCTCGACGAGCAGGATCGTCCCGGTGCCGGCGGTGAGCCTTTGCGGCGCGGCGGGCTCGCCGACCGCCTCGGCGGGCACCTCGGCGGCGGGCAGGAAGACCTCGAAGGTGGCGCCCTCCCCCGGCCGCGAGGCGAGCCGCACCTGCCCGCCGGCCCGGGTCACGATGCCGTACACCGTCGACAGCCCCAGGCCGGTGCCCCCGCCCGGGCCCTTCGTCGTGAAGAACGGCTCGAACACCCGGTCGGCGACCTCGGCCGTCATGCCGCAACCCGTGTCGGTGACGGTGATCAGCACCTGGTCACCGGTCTCGCCATCGACCCGGTCGGTGGCGATGGCCAGGGTCCCGCCGTCCGGCATCGCGTCCCGGGCGTTGATCGCCAGGTTCACCAGCACCTGCTCGAGCTGGCCGGGGTCGACGCGCACCGGGGTCGGTCCGGCGGCGGAGGTGACGATCAGGTCGACGTCCTCCCGGATCAGCCGCCGCAGCAGGACCTCGACGCCGGCGACGAGCTCGGCGACGTCGACCACCTGCGGCCGGGCGGTCTGGGCCCGGGAGAACGTCAGCAGCTGACGGGTGAGCGCGCTCGCCCGCGACGACGCGTCGCGGATCATGACCAGGTCGGAGACGGTCGCCTCGTCGGCCTCGGCGATCAGCAGCGCGGCGTACCCGTCGATGACGGTGAGCAGGTTGTTGAAGTCGTGCGCGAGCCCGCCCGCGAGCTGGCCCACCGCCTCGAGCTTCTGCGCCTGGTGCAGCTGCGCCTCGATGCTCTTCTGCTCGGTCACGTCGGCGACCATCGCCAGCGCGCCGACCGGATCGCCGGCGTCGCCGACCCGCGCGGTCAGCGCGATCCGCGCCCACACCGCCCGGCCGCTCTGTGCCTGCATCCCGACCTCGATGCGGGTCGCCCCGCTGGCGCCCACCTCGCTCAGCGCCTGCACGGCGGCGGGCCGGTCGGCGGCGACGACGAGCTCCAGCACCGGCGTCCCCGGCAGATCGGGCGCCGGGCGGCCCACCATCCCGGCGAACCGCTCGTTGGCGTACCCGATCCGCCCGTCGCCGTCGAGGACCACGACGCCCTCGCTGGTGGTCTCCACGATCTCGCGGAAGCGCTCCTCGCTGGCGCGCAGGGTCGCCTCCGCCGCCTGCCGCAGCCTCAGATCCTCGAACACCGCCGCGCCGCGTACGAGCGCCGGGAACCGCCCGCGCAACGTCCAGTACCAGACCGCCAGCAACGCCGTCACGGTGTCCCATCCGGCGGCCTGGAAGTCCATGCCGAAAGCCATCCGCATGGCCATTCCGGCGTGCATGTCGCCGCCGAAGTACGGCATCAGAAGGTGCACCGTGTGCGAGCCGTGGTGCACCGCACAGCTGAAGAAGATCGACGCGGTCGCCAGGCCGAGCGGGTTGTTCCGCCATTGGCGCGAACGCCACAGCCCCCGCCCGATCGCGAACGAGATCGCCAGGTACGCGGCCAGGATCACCGCGTTCGCCAGCGCCGTCAGCTGCCACCAGGTGTCTGTCCAACCGTCCACGGGCCCGCCTTCACGGCAATAGGTTGATGCGTGCGAGGAGTTGTTCCGCGCTGGTCCGCACGAGCCGCAGCTGGTGCTCCTGCTCGTCGTTCAGGGGGCCGGGCAGGCGCATCAGCAGGGTCTCGGTGAATCCGAGGACGGCATTCAGCGGCGTACGCAGGTCGTGCGCGAGACGGTCGGCCTGCGCCACCCACGATGTCGTGGCAACGCCGACCTTGGCGCCCGCGGCGTCGACGATCGGGGCGGCCCGGAAGCAGACCCGGACCCGCGTGCCGTCGCGGCGGATCCGCTCGCCGGCGCCGGCCTCGCCGGCGGGGCACCCGGGCGGGTAGAGCCGATCGGCCCGCTGCCCGATCATCTCCGCGGCGGGGTAGCCGTACAGCTGCTCGGCCGCCCGGTTCCAGAGCACGACCGTGCCGTCGAGCGTCTCCCCCACGATCGCCTCACCCACGGACTGCACGATCATGCCGGGCAGGTCAACGGACACGTTTCCGGACTCTAGCCACCAGCGACGGGCGTGTATGTCGCCGAAAGAGTGACGCTCAGGTCTTGGTGGCGGTCGCCAGGACGAGAGTCCGAGCCCGCTGAAAGGGGCAGCCGGCGGCCTCGAACGCGGGGGCGGTCGCGAGGAGGCGTTCCTGGTCGCCGTCGAGCAGCGCGGCGGCCCGGTCGACGATCGCCTCGGCGACGGGGTTTCCGGCGACGATCGGCCGGGCGGCGGCGAGATGACCGGCAGCGTCGGGGTGGCCGGCCAGGACGGCGGCCTCGGCCCGCAGGGCGACGTGCCAATGCTGCAGGATCCCGGGGAGCCACGCGCCGTCGAGCACCTTCAGGGCGAGCTCGGCCTGTCCCCGGTGAAGCAGGCCGATGCCCTCGAAGGCGGGGGCGTACCCGGCCCGTTCCTGCGGCCCGGCGCCCAGCTGGTCGAGGACGCCCAGCCACTCGGCGCGGGCCGCGTCGTCGCCGCGCAGGTCGTGGATCATCGCGACCGCGGCGGCCGCCGGGCCGAAGCTGCGGGCCGGCGGGCGGCCCTCCCGGGTCCAGGCGTCGAGGAACCGGCCGCTGACATCGATCACGTCGGTGGCGTGCCCGGCGAGGGCGTCGGCCATGAGCAGCTGCGCCGTGGCGACATGCCCGGCCTCGGCCAGCGGCGGCAGGTCGTGCAACCGCCGGCCCCATCGCCGGGCCGCCCGCAGGTCGCCGGCGCCGATGCCGGTCGCGGTGGCGATCTGGAGCGCGTCGATCAGCTCGTCGGCGGTGCCCGGAGACAGCGGCACGGAGTCGAACAGCTCGACGCGGCGGCGCGCGGTGGCTGCGGCGGCGAAGGTGTCGCCCGCCCGGCGCTGGGCCCCGGTCAGCGCGAAGAGGGCGGCGGCCTCCGCCACGGGGTCGCCGAGCCGGCGGGCCAGCTCCACCGCCCGCTCCGCGAGCGCGCTCAGATCGGGCGGCGGTGAGGTCTGCTCGACGAAGATCGCGTAGCCCGCGGCGGCGCAGTCGGCGAGCGCCACCGCCGCCAGGGCGCCGGCGTCGTCTCCGGCGAGCTCGCGCGCCCGGGCGAGCAACGCGATCGGCTCCTCGCGCGGCGGCAGGTGGGTGAAGGTGCCGGCCTTGCGGAAGTACGTGGCGCTCGCCATCGCCAGGTCACGGGCCGGATGCGCGGCAGCGTCCGCGGCGGCCCGCCAGAGGCGGTAGGCGTCGTCGCCGCGCATCCGGCAGGCGGCCACGTTCGCGGCCGACCGCAGCGCGGAAGCGGCCGCCGCCGGCGCGTCGGCGAGAGCGGCGAGGGTGGCGGCCTGCTCGTAGCGCTGCTGCGATTCGCCGATCAGGTTGCGGGCGAAGGCCAGGCCGGCCAGCGTCAGGGCAAGGCCGTGGTCGGGAGTCGAGCTCAGGGCGGCCCGGAAGTCGTCGGCCACCGCGTCGAACCGGGCCCGCCAGTCGCCGCCGCCGGGCGACGGGTCCCCGGCCAGCACAGCGGCGGTCTCCCGGCTCCAGCCCAGGTGCCGGGCGCGGGTGGCCGCCAACTCGCCGGCCGCGGCGAGCTGTTCGGTCCCGTACTGGCGGATGGTCTCCAGCGCCCGGTATCGGGTGCCGCCGGCCGTCGCGGCCACGCTCAGCAGGCTCTGGCCGGCGAGCCGGGCCAGCCCGTCGGCGACCCGGTCCGGTTCGAGGGGGTCGAACCCGGCCACCTGCGCGGCGGCGCCGGCGGTGAAGGGCGAGACGAAGACCGAGACCCTTCGCAGCAGGCACAGGTCGGGGCCGGCGAGCAGGGCCTGACTCCAGTCCAGCATCGCCCGCACCGAGCGGTGCCGGTCGTCGGCCCGGTATCCGCCGACCAGCAGCCGCAGGTGGTCGGAGAGGCCCGCGACCAGCCCGTCGAGCCCGAGCGTGGGCAGCCGCGCCGCCGCGAGCTCGATCGCCAGCGCCACCCCGTCGAGCTTGCGGCACACGTCGGCGACCTGGTCGAGCTGCTCGTCCTCGACGGTCCAGCCCACCGCCCTGGCCCGATCCACGAACAGCCCGACGGCGTCGTGCTCGAGGGACAGCGGCGGAACCGGGTAGACCCACTCGAAGGGCACCATGAGCCGGGCCCGGCTGGTGATCAGCACGCTCACCTGCGGGCAGCGCGCCAGCAGCCGCTCGACGAACGGCGCCACCCCGTCGGCCACGTGCTCGCAGTTGTCGAGCACCAGCAACGCGCGCCGGTCGGCCACGGCGGTCAGCACCGAGTCGTCGAGGTCGCGGCCCGGCTGCTCGCCGAGGCCGAGCTCGGCCGCGACCGCGGACCCGGCCATCGCCGGGTCGGTGACCGGCACGAGGTCGACGAACCACACGCCGTCGGCGAAGTCGCCGGCCAGGTCGGCCGCCACGGCCAGCGCCAGCCGGGTCTTGCCCACACCGCCCGGTCCGACGGCGGTGACCGCCCGGTTCGCGGTGACGGCGTCGCGCAGCGCCTCGCGTTCCCGGGCGCGGCCGATGAACGGGTTGACGGGCGACGGGAGCCGGGCCGGCGCCGCGGCGGCCGGGGCGAGCTCGGCCAGCGCCCGGCGATCCACCGCGCCGAGCTTGCGCAGCAGGGACGAGACGTGGCTCTCGACGGTGCGCACCGAGATGAACAGCCGCGCGCCGATCTCGGCGTTGCTGAGGTGCTCCCCCACCAGCGCCAGGATCTCGGCCTCACGAGCCGAGATCTCCGCCTGCTTCGTCACCTGCCCATCCTGCCGTACGGCTCCGTGGCCGGGATCGGTGGTGCGCTCCGTGCTCACCACGGATGCGGCCGGGGGCCCGCCGACGGGAGACTCATCGCCATGAACGACGGCATCAAGACCATCATCGTCCCGGTACGGGACCTGGATGCCGCCCGGGCGCTCTACGAGACGGTTCTGGGCGTCGCGCCGTACGCCGACGAGCCCTACTATGTCGGCTTCCGGGTCGGCGACCAGGAGATCGGCCTGGACCCGAACGGCCACAACCACGGGATGACCGGTCCGGTCGGCTACTGCCACGTCGGCGACGTGGCCGCGAGCCTGAGCCGGGCCGTCGACGCGGGCTGGCGAACCCGCCAGGGCGTCAAGGACGTGGGCGCGGGGCAGCTGGCGGCCGTCGTGGAAGACCCCAACGGCAACATTCTCGGATTCCTCGAACGTAAGGACCTGTCATGACCTCCATCGACCACATCACCCTCGAGGTGGCCGACCCCTCGGCCGCCGAGCGCTTCTACATCGAGGCCCTCGGCCTGGACGCCCACGTCCGCCTGCGGGCCTCGGAGGCGCCGACGACCGGCTTCCGCGGATTCACGCTCTCGCTCGTCGTGTCCCAGCCGTCGGCCGTCAACGCCCTCATGGACGCCGCCCTCGCGGCCGGCGGCACGACGCTGAAGCCCGCCGCGAAGTCGCTGTGGGGCTACGGCGGCGGCGTCCAGGGCCCGGACGGGACGGTCGTGACGTTCGCGTCCTCGTCGAAGAAGGACACCGGCCCGGCCACCCGGCAGATCGACGATGTCGTGCTGCAGCTGGGCGTCGCGGACGTGGCGGCGAGCAAGCGCTTCTACGTCGAGCGCGGCCTCCCGGTCGGCAAGAGCTTCGGGAGCAAGTACGTCGAGTTCGCCCTTCCCGCCCGTACGGTGAAGCTTGCTCTTCTGAAGCGCCGCGCGCTCGCCAAGGCCGCCGGCGTCGCGCCGGACGGCGAGGGATCGCACCGGCTCGCCATCGGCGGTGACGCCGGGCCGGTCACCGACCCCGACGGGTTCACGTGGGAGTGAGGGTCCGGTTACGGAGGCTCCGCGCAAGGGTGGGGATCATCACCGCCGCCGCGACGAGATGGAGCCCGATGAGGGCGGTGGCGGTGGCGGTGTTCGCCCCGGAGAGGAAGGGCGGGACCAACGAGATCGCGGTCAGCGCCACCGCCGTCCACACGAATCGGACGGCGGGGCGGGCGCTCCAGCGAAGAAGAGCGACCGCGATGACGATGCCCACGACCGAGAAGAAGCCCGTCACCACGGCGAACCCGGGCAACGGGATCGTCTCGCCACCATCGGGGATCTCGAAGTCGACGCCGACGGCATGGGCGAGCGCAGCGGCGAGGGTGGTGGCCACCATCGCTGCGAGCGCGGCAACCAGGCCGATGCCGGCAAGCCCACGGAGCCGGTGGGTGCGGCTGGTCCGGTCCGACGCCGGGCCTGCGACGACGTTCATTTCGTTCCTCCGCTGTTCGGCACTGTGCCGTCGGCCGGCAGGCGCTCCGGCAGCCCGAGCCGCGGGAACCGGTCGGCGTGGAACGTGACGATCTCGGTGACCGCCCCGCCGGTGATGCGCAGGACGTCGATCGTCAGCGGCAGGTACGCGCCCTCCCGCTCCCGCCAGTGGTAGAAGGCGATGGCGGGCTGCCGGTTCACGGCGGTGGGGACGGCGCGCAGGCCCGTCATGCCCTCGAAGCCCTCCTCGACCCAGTTGTTCACCACCGTGTCGCGGCCGACGTACAGGCCCGGCGTGGGCGGCATCGAGCAGCGGACGTCGTCCCGCAGCATCGCGGCGAGCGCCGGGACGTCCGTGGCCACGCTGGCGTCGGTGAAGCGGCGCACCAGCTCGCGCGTCCCGGCGTCCTCCTCGCCGCCGGTCCAGTCCTGCCGCTCGGCGGGCAGGTGCTCCCGCATGCCGGCGCGGGCCCGCTGCAGCGCGCTGTTCACGGAGTTGACGGAGTCCCCGAGGAGCTCCGCGACGTCCTTCGCCGGCCAGCCCAGCACGTCCCGCAGGATCAGCACGGCCCGCGGGCGCGGCGCGAGGTGCTGGACGGCGACCAGGTACGCCAGCTCGATCGTCTCCCGCGCGACGGCGACGGTCTCCGGCTCGTCCGACGTGAACGCGGGCAGCTCGTCGAGCAGCCGGTCCGGATAGGGCTGCAGCCACAGCACCTCGCCGCCGGTCGCGGGCTCCGGGCGGCTTTTGGCGAGCAGATCCAGGCAGGCGTTGGTGGCGATCCGGTACAGCCAGGCCCGGAACGTCGATCGCCCCTCGAAGGTCTCCCGCCGCCGCCAGGCACGCAGGAACGTCTCCTGCACGGTGTCCTCGGCGTCCTCGAACGACCCGAGCATCCGGTAGCAGTGCACGTGCAGCTCCCGCCGGTGCCGCTCCGCCAGCCCGGCGAACGCCGGCTCGTCGACCTCGCCCAGACCGCTCACGCCCAGTTCCTCCAGCCGTGTGTCCGCACTCATTGCGTCATCCTTCCGTCTCTTCGTGTTCCGACGTAGGTATGACGGGCGCGGGCGCGACAACTCATCACCCGGGGGCTCCCGGGCTACCGACCGGGGCCGGCCAGGCCGCACTCGTAGCCCAGGATCACCGCCTGGACCCGGTCACGCAGGTCGAGCTTGGCCAGGATGCGGCCGAGGTGGGTCTTCACCGTGCTCTCGGCGAGGGAGAGGGCCGCGGCGATCTCGGCGTTGGACAGGCCCCGGGTGATCAGCGTCAGGATCTCGCGCTCGCGGCCGGTGAGGGCGGCGAGCCGCTCGTCGGCGGACGGCGGGGCGGGCGTCCGGCCCAGGTAGTGCGCGAAGAGCCGGCGGGTCACGCTGGGCGCCGCGACCGCCTCGCCGGCGACGACGACACGTACGGCCGAGATCAGGTCGGCGGCGAGGGCGTCCTTGAGCAGGAAGCCGCTGGCCCCGGCGCGCAGGCCGGCGAGAACGTACTCGTCGAGGTCGAACGTGGTCAGGATGATGACCTTGGCGGGGTGGGGGCTCGAGCGGATGCGGCGGGTGGCCTCGATGCCGTCCAGGCCGGGCATGCGTACGTCCATCAGCACCACATCGGGCCGGGTGCGGGCCACCACGTCGAGGGCCTGGGATCCGTCGGCGGCCTCGCCCACCACCTCGATGTCGCCGGTCTCGTCGAGCACCAGGCGGAAGCCGGTGCGGACGAGGGTCTGGTCGTCGACGAGCACGACCCGCACCGTCACGGCCGCACCGTCACAGCCGCACCCGTCACGGCCACACCCGTCACGGCCCCACCAGGAGCGCCGACAGCGGCAGGGTCGCGGCCAGGCGGAACCCCGCGCCGCCCGCACCCGGGCCGGTCTCCAGGTCGCCGCCCAGCATGGCGACCCGTTCCGCGATGCCGCGCAGGCCGTTGCCGTGCCCGTCCTCGCCGCCGGCTGGTCCGCGGCCGTCGTCGGAGACCTCCAGGCGCACGCGGTCGGGGTGGAACTCCAGCAGGACACGCGCGCCGGCGCCCGGGCCGGCGTGCTTGAGCGTGTTGGTGAGGGCTTCCTGCACGATCCGGTACGCGGACAAGTCGACCGCCGCCGGCAACGCGTCGGGCACGCCCTCGATGGCCAGCTCGATCGGCATGCCGGTCGAGCGAAGCTGATCGACCAGGGCGGGCACATCACCCATGCCGGGCAGCGGGCGGAGCCTGGCCGCGCCGGCCGGATCGGTGCCGGGCGCATCGGTGCCGGCCGGGTCGGTGCCGGCCGAATCGGTGCGGGTCGGGTCGGTGCCGGCCGGGTCGGTGCCGGCCGGACCGGTGCGCCCGGCGGCGAGCAGCCGGCGCATCTCGGCCAGCGACGACCGGCCGGTATCGACCACGTGCCGCAGCGCGTCGGCGGCGCGGTCGGGGTGCCGCTCGAGCGCGGCGGCCGCGCCCTGGGCCTGCACCACCATCACCGACATGCCGTGCGCCACCACGTCGTGCAGTTCCCGGGTGATGCGGGCCCGTTCGGCGGCGACGGCGAGGGCGGCCCGCTGCCGTTCCTCCCGAGCCAGGTCGGCATTGCGCTGCTCGACCGCGGCCAGGTGCGCGCGGCGGCTGCGCATGCCGTCGCCGACCGCGAACGCCGCGACCGACAGCAGCCAGATCTCCAGGACCGATTGACTGGTGTCGACCAGGACGTCGACCGGCACGGTCTTCGCCGACGACGCGATCTTGGTGCGAGGCACGTCTGGCGCGGCCCGCTCGCTCTGCAGCTGGGCTTGCGCCTCTTTCTTGGCCAGCGCCGCCTTCTGCTCGTCCTGGATGCCGATGCGGCCGGCGAGCATCGCCAGGTACGTCAGGATCATGGTCAGCGCGAGCATGGCGAGGGCGCGGCGCCGGTTGCGGGCGGCCGACGCCACCGTGTACAGCACGAGCGGAAGCGCCAGATCGAGCAGCTGGAACTTCGTCTGCAGCACCAGGTGCCCGAACGTCCCGGTCGCGATGAGCAGCAGCGCCGGGACCGGCCTGTGTTGCCTGATCAGCAGGCCGGCGACGACGAGCCCGGAGAACAGCCACCAGCCGGAGGTCACCGGGATGCCGGTCTTGCTCAGATAATCGGCCGACTCGCCCGCCTTCTCGGGCGTGATCGCACCCGTCACCAGGCCCGGCGTGAGAGTCAGGGCCAGCAGGGCCAGCGCCAGGGCGGCGTCGGTCAGCAGGCGGCGCGGCTCGAACCGGGGCATGTGCCCATCGTAGGAAGCGCGGAGCCCGGAAGCGTCAGACTCAGGTACTACATCAGCAGGACCAACGCCGCCCGAAGTCCCGACCGTGGTGTGACGAGTACGGCCGGCGCGAACGCCACGGTGAGGGCATGACCAAGACAGCGTCCACATTGCTGCTCACCGCCCTTCTCGCGGCCGGGCTCGCCGGGTGCAGCGCCGCCGGCTCGTCCGCCTCGCCGAATCCGTCCGCCTCCGCCTCCGCAAACCGCCAGCAGCTGCTGAGCCTCGGCCAGGAATGGGTCCAGTGCCTGCGCGACCATGGGCTGACCCGGATGCCGGACGCGCAGCTCAGCCAGGACGGCTACCTCCAGTTCGTGCCCCAGCGCGACTACAACTGGAAGGAAGACCTCGGCAAACATCGGTCGATCATCGACGCGTGTCAGCCGATCGAGGACAGGTACCCGCCGAACGCGTTCCGCCCCAAGCAGCAGTACACCGCCGACGACCTGCGCAAACTCGCCGAATACGCCAAGTGCGTCCGGGCCAACGGCCTGCCCGCCTTCCCCGATCCGAACAAGGAGGGCGAGTTCGACCTCAGCGGCACCGCGCTGGCCAACGGCGTACCCGGCCAGCTGCGTGACCAGGCCGACCAGGCATGCAAGAGCATCTGGAGCGGCGACGTCAAGATCACCGGCATGACCGGGGGCAAGAAGTGAGCCGGCGGCGCCGCGCCGCCACCGCCATCGCGATCGCGGTGACCGCGCCCCTCGCCGCCGGGGTCGCCTACGCCGCCCGCTCCGAGCCGGAAGCCGCCGGCACGCCCACCGCCGAGGTCTCCACCGGAACGGCAACCGTGAATCGCGGCACCCTCACCCAGACCACCCAGCTCGGCGGCACCCTCCAGTACACCGGCTCGTACACGGCCGACTACCAGGGCGAACCGGGGGTACTCACCGCCGCGCCGGCGCTGGGCGCCACGATCGGCCGCGGCGGCATCCTCTACCGCGTCGCCGACGTGCCGGTCCGCCTCCTGCTGGGCGCCATTCCGGTCTATCGCGACTTCGGGTACGGCATGAGCAACGGCCCCGACGTGCGCCAGCTCGAAAGCAACCTGGTCGCCCTGGGCTTCGATCCGAACCACCGGATCACCGTGGACCGGCACTTCAGCGCCGCCACCGCCGCGGCCATCCGCCGCTGGGAGGCCTCCTGGGGACGCCCGGTCGCCCAGCGCACCGGCCGGCTGAGCCAGGGCCAGATCATCTTCCTGCCCGCGCCGCTCCGGGTCACCACGCTGCAGGCCCGGGTCGGAACCGCGGTGGCGCCCGGAACGACCGTGCTCGCCGGAACGTCGGCGAACCGCGCGGTCGTGGCCCAGGTGGACACCGCACAGGCCGGCAGCCTGCACGTGGGTGACCAGGTCGAGGTCTCGTTGCCGGACACCGAGCCGGTCCCCGGGCGGATCGCCGCGATCGGCCGGGTGGCGACCCCGCCGTCCGAAGGATCGCCGGATCAGCCCGCGGATCCGAACGCGGCGACGGTGCCGGTCACCATCTCGATCCGGTTGCCCCGCGGCTTCACGCTGGACCAGGCCCCGGCGACGATCGACGTCACCACCGGCACCCGCCCCGGTGTCCTGCTCGCCCCGATCGCCGCGCTGCTCGCGCGGCCGGGCGGCGGGTACCAGGTACGGCTGGCCGGCGGCGGCCTCGCCCAGGTCGAGCTCGGCCGCTTCGACGAGAGCACCGGCCAGGTCGAGATCGTCAGCGGGCTCACCGAGGGTCAGTCCGTGGAGGTGCCGGCCGAATGAGCAACGTCCTGGAGCTGATCGACGTGCGCAAGGTCTACCCCGGCACCCCGCCGGTGGAGTCCCTGCGCGGCATCAATGTCACCGTCCGCGGAGGCGAGCTCGTCGCCGTCGTCGGACCGTCCGGATCCGGCAAGACCACGCTGCTCAACCTCGCGGCCGGCCTGGACCGCCCCTCCTCGGGTTCGGTGCGGATCACCGGCCACGCCGTCGAGAAGCTGCGGGACCGGCAGCTCTCCGGCGTCCGCGCACACCGGCTCGGCGTGGTCTTCCAGCAGTTCATGCTGCTCGACCGGCTGAGCGCCACCGAGAACGTGGCGGCCGGCCTGCTCTACCGCGGCGTGCCGGCCCGCGAGCGCCGCGAGGCCGCCCAGGCCGCCCTCGAGCGGGTGGGACTCGCCCACCGGGCCGGGTTCCCCGCCGCGCACCTGTCCGGCGGGGAGCGGCAGCGGGTGGCGATCGCCCGCGCCCTGGTCGGCCGCCCCGCCGTGGTGCTGGCGGACGAGCCCACCGGGAACCTGGACTCGGTCGCCGGGCAGGGCGTCGTCGCGCTGCTGCACGAGCTCAACGCGGACGGCGTGACCATCGTCGTGATCACCCACGACGAGCGGATCGCGGCGGCCATGCATCGCCGCATCGAGCTCCGCGACGGCCTGGTCGTCGGGGAGGCGCGATGAGATCCCACCTGCGCATCGCCGATCTGCTGCCGGTCAGCACGGTCGGCCTGCGATCGCGGCCGGGCCGGGCGGCGTTGTCCGTCCTCGGTGTCGCGATCGGGATCGCGGCGATGGTCGCCGTGCTCGGCGTGACCCGGTCCAGCCAGGCCGACGTGCTCGCCCAGATCGACCGCGTCGGCACCAACCTGCTGACCGTGGCCAACGGCAAGACCCTCCGGGGAGGAGAGGCCGAGCTGCCGGAGACCGCGGGGCCGGCCGTCGCGCGTACGCAGGGGGTGATGTCCGCCGCCGCGACCGCGACCCTGCCGATCCAGGTCTATCGCAGCGACCGGATCCCGAGCGGGCGCACCGGTGGCCTGTCGGTCCGCGTCACCGACCCGCAGCTGCTCGCCACGCTCGACGGCGCCATGGTGCACGGCCGCTTCCTGGACGCTGCGCTCATCCGCTACCCGGCGGTCGTGCTCGGCCACTACGCCGCCACGATCCTGGGCATCGGCGACGTCGCCGGCAGCCCCCGGGTCCGCATCGGCGATCGCTGGTACAGCGTCGTCGGCGTGATGGCGCCGGTTGACCTGGCGCCCGAACTGGACACCGCAGCCTTCATCGGCGCGCCCATCGCCGCCCAGGACTTCGGCTATCAGGGCAACCCGACCAGGATCTTCGTACGCGCCCAGACCGACCGCACGACCGAGGTGGCTGCCATGCTGGCCCGCGCGGCCGCGCCCGGACACCCGGAGGAGGTCGCCGTGAGCCGCCCGTCCGAGGCGCTCACCGCCCGGCTGGCGGTCACCGGCGGCGCCACCGTCCTGCTGCTCGGCCTTGGCGCCGTGGCGCTGCTGGTCGGCGGGATCGGCATCGCGAACGTGCTGGTCATCTCGGTGCTGGAGCGGCGCGGCGAGATCGGCCTGCGCCGGGCCCTGGGCGCCACCCGCGGCCACGTCGGCGCCCAGTTCCTCGTCGAATCCGTTCTGCTGGGCGCCGGCGGCGGGGTGACGGGGGTGGTCCTGGGCACCGCGGTCACGTACGCGATGGCGACCGCGCACGGCTGGCAGACCCTCGTGCCCGCGTACGCGGTGGCCGCGGGCCTGGCCGCCGCGGCCCTGATCGGCGGCTGCGCAGGGCTCTACCCGGCCCTGCGCGCCGCCCGGCTGTCCCCCACCGAAGCGCTGCGCACGCTATGACCGCCCGGACAACCCCGTCAGGACAGGTCGGTGGTGATGATCTGTTCGATGTTGCGCTCGGCCAGGGCGGTGATCGTGACGAACGGGTTGACCCCGGTGCTGCCGGGGATCAGCGAGCCGTCCATCACGTACAGCCCCGGGTATCCGGGCAGCCGGCCGTAGTTGTCGGTGGCCTGGTTGAGGATGCAGCCGCCGAGCGGGTGGTACGTGAGGTCGTCGCCCCAGACCTTGTTCACGCCGAACAGGTCGCTGCGGTAGACGGTGACCTGGGCCTTGTTGATCTTGTCGAAGACCCGCTTGGCCGCGTTGATGGCGGGCTGGTTCTGCGCGGTCTGCCAACTCAGGTCGACCCCGCCGGTCGAGGTGTTGAACGTGAACCGCGCCCGGTTGGGGTTCTTGGTGATGGCCAGGTACAGGCTGATCCACAGCTCGGTGCCGGCCGGGAACGGCGCGATCTCGGCGAAGACCGGCCCGGCGGCGTCGGACCAGTTGTCGATGCCCATGGCCGGCATGCCCGACTCGAGCGCGCCGGTGGTGTTCCAGATGTGGTTGGCCCGGGCCACCATCACGTTGCCGTTGTTGCCCCAGCCCTGCCCGACCGCGTCCGGCAGGTTGGGCAGCTTGCCCTGGGCACGCATCGCGACGAGCAGCTTGCTGGTGCCGACGCTGCCGGCCGCGAGGAAAACCCGGTCGGCGCGCACCGTCTTGGTGGCCACCGTGGCGCCACCGGTGTCGATCTGGTTCATCGTCACCGAGTAGCCGCCCGCGGCGGCCGGGGCCACGGCGGTGACGACGTGCTGGGCGGTGACCGACAGCCGCCCGGTGGCGGCCGCGGCGGCGAGGTAGGTCTTGTCCAGCGACCGCTTGCCGTAGTTGTTGCCGTAGATGACCTCGCTGGCCAGCGCCGACCGCGGCGCCGTGCCGGCCTGTTCCTGCTTCATGTAGGCGAAGTCGTACACGTTGTTGAGGAACGTCGTCGTGTAGCCGGACGCCCGGGCCTGGTCGCGGCTGACCCGCGCGTAGCGGTAGCAATCCGCGCTCTCGAACCATGCCGTGTCGATACTGTTGACGCCCAGCCCCGCGCTGGCGCGCGGGAAGTAGGTGGAGTACATCGCGTTGGCGTCGACCGACGGCAGGATCTGGGTGAAGTAGTCGCGCTTGGGCACCACGGCCATGCCGCCGTTGACGAGCGAACCGCCGCCGACGCCGCGGCCCTGGTAGACGCGGATGCCGGCGAACTTCTCGGAGTCGAGAACCCCGGTGTACCGGGTGATCGACCGGTTGGCGCTGATGCCCAGGAAGTAGCCGACCGGCTGATCGGTGGTGGTGCGCAGCCAGTACGAGCGCTGGTCGGGGCCCAGCATGCTGCAGAAGACCTTGCCGTCCGAGCCGGGGGTGTTCCACGCCATGCCCATCTCGACGAGGGCGGTGGCGATGCCGGCCTGGGTGAGGCGCAGCGCGGCGACCGCGCCGCCGTAGCCGCTGCCGACGACGAGCGCCGGCACGTGGTCGCCGTTGGCGATGGCCGCCCCGGCCGCGGTGGCCTTGGCGAGCAGGGCGGCGGCCGGCGCGCCGAGCACGGCGGCCCGCAGGAGAGTGCGACGCTTTGCCATCTCAGGCCCCCTCGGCGAGGTCGTTGGCCGCGATGTAGCCGAATGTCATCGCGGGGCCGATCGTCGAGCCGGCGCCCGCATAGCTGTGTCCCATCACCGCGGCGCTGGAGTTGCCGGCCGCGTAGAGGCCGGGAATCACCGTGCCGTCCGTGCGGAGCACCCGGGCGCGGGCGTCGGTGCGCAACCCGCCCTTGGTGCCGAGGTCACCCGGCACGATCTTGCAGGCGTAGAACGGCGGCAGCCACAGCGGCGCCAGGCACGAGTTCGGGATGACCGCCGGATCGGTGTAGTAGTGGTCGTACGCGCTGTCGCCGCGGTGGAAGTCGGTGTCCTTGCCGGTGAAGGCGAAGCCGTTGAACCGGCTGAGGGTGGCCGCCAGCGCGCCGGCCGAGACGCCGATCTTGCGGGCCAGGCCCGCGATGGTCAGGTCCTTGACCACCGCCCCGCTGGAGTACCACTCGTCGGGGAACGGCAGGGCCGGCGCGGTGTCGCGGAACAGGTACCGGTTGCGGTAGTTCTGGTCGAAGATCAGCCAGGCCGGGATGTCCGGGGTGATGCCGTTCTTGTCGTACATGACGTGCACGACGTCGCTGTACGGCGCGGCCTCGTTGACGAACCGCTTCCCGGCGCTGTTGACCATCAGGCTGCCCGGCAGGGTCCGCTCGGCCAGGCAGAAGTACGGCTCCCCGGGCAACGGGATCGCCGGGCCCCACCACGAGTCGTCGAGGAAGTCGGTGGCCGCGCCCGCGCGCAGCCCGGCCCGGATGCCGTCGCCGGTGTTCTCCTTGGCGCCCACGGTCCAGTCGACGCCGATCGGCTGCCGCTGGTAGGCCAGCCGCATCGCCAGGTTGTGCTCGAACCCGCCGGCCGCCACGAGGACGCCGCGGTTGGCGGTGATGCCGGTCGAGGCGCCGTTGCGGGTCACGACCACCCCGGTGACCCGCCCGCTCGCGTCGAACTGGAGTTCTTCGAACGGCGAGTTCAACCACACGGGTACGCCCGCGCCGGCCAGTCCGGCCCGCAACGCCCCCGCGAGGGCCTGTCCCATGGTGAGTGGCGTCTTCCCGGCCAGCACGGCCGCGGTGTACCGCGCGACACACTCGGCGGCGACGGCGGTGCCCTTCACGT
The DNA here is from genome assembly GCF_044454685.1 of Actinoplanes sp. NPDC051513. NCBI lineage: Bacteria > Bacillati > Actinomycetota > Actinomycetes > Micromonosporales > Micromonosporaceae > Actinoplanes > Actinoplanes sp. NPDC051513. The sequence goes on along the minus strand of NZ_JBITDW010000002.1, from coordinate 229,685 downwards.
TGACCAGCGCGAGATTGAGCCACTTGTAATCGGCGCTGAACACCGTCAACCCGTCGGGCGTCGGCAGGTATGCGGGATTCAAATGCGCCAGCTCGGCCCCGAGCAGCTTGCCGTCGAACATGTCGGGCTCGATCGAGCGGCCCCGCGCGATGCCGCCGGGCAGCTCGGGGTAGTAGTCGGAGTAGCCGTCCATGTAGCGGAAGCGCAGCGGGCTGTTCGCCATGACGAACGAGATCATCGCCGGGCCGTTGCCGAGGAAGGCCTGCTGTTTGACGGTCGGCACGTCGGCGCCCACGACCGCGGCGAGGTAGGTGGCGGCCTTCGCAGGCGTGTCCGGCACGCCGGCCGCGAGAATGACCTGGTTGTTGGGGATCCAGATGCCGGCGCCCGAGCGGGCGGCCGAGCCGCCGAAGGTGGGCGCCTTCTCGACGACGAGGACGCTGAGCCCGCGTTTGGCGGCGCGCAACGCCGCGGTCATCCCGGCCGCCCCGCAGCCGATGACCACGACATCGTACGAGGGCTGGGCGGCCCGCGCCGGACGACCGAGCGCGGACGAACCGGCGACCAGGCCGGTTCCGAGGGCGGCGGCGCCGGCGAGGACCTGGCGCCGATTCAGATGAGCGGTCATCGCGAAGCTCCTCAGAGGTTGGAGCTATAACGCGTTCTACTATCAGCCCGCTCGAACCCTGATGTCAAAGGACTCCGTCTATGAGAACTTGTTTCAATTCGGCCATGTCCTTGACCCGCTCCGCCCGGGTCGCGGCCAGCGGGGAGACCAGCAGGGTGGTCACTCCGGCGGCGGCGAGCTCGGCCACTCGGTCGCGCAGTTCTCCGCGCGGGCCGACGAGCGCGGTCGCCCGGACCAGCCGCTCGGGCACCGCGGCCGCCGCCTCGGCCCGGCGGCCGCTCAGGAACAGCTCCTGGATCGTCGCGGCCTCGCCGGGGTAGCCGTAGCGGCGTACCAGGTCGTTGGAGAAGTTCCGGCCGCGGGCGCCCATCCCTCCGATGTAGAGGGCGAGCTGCGCCCGGTGTCGCGCCAGCAACTGCTCGGTCGGCTCGGCCACGGCGAACGGCAGCGGCACCATGATGTCGAGCGGCCCGAGCGCCGGATCCCGCAGTTTTCTTCCTTCGGCGAGCGCGGGCCCGAACACCCGGTCGAGGGCCGCCGGGTCGAGGAAGAGCGCCTGCCAGCCCTCGGCAATCTCGGCCGCGAGCGCCACATTGCGGGGACCCATGGCGGCCAGCAGGATCGGGATGCGGTCGCGGACCGGCCGGTTGATGAGCTTCAGGGGCTTGCCGAGGCCATCAGGCAGCGGCATCCGGTAGTGCTTCCCGTCATGGACCAGGACCTCCCGGCGCCACACCCGCCGGCAGATCTCCACCACCTCGCGGGTGCGCGCGAGCGGCGCGTCGTACTTGACGCCGTGGAACCCTTCGATGACCTGCGGCCCCGACGCGCCGAGGCCCAGCGAGAAGCGGCCGCCCGAGACGTAGTCGATCCCGGCCGCGGTCATCGCGGTCAGCGTCGGCGTGCGCGTGTAGAGCTGCATGACACCCGACGCGAGCTGCATCCGGTTGGTGCGGGCGGCCAGGTAGCCGAGTTGACTGACGGCGTCGAAGCTGTACGCCTCGGGCACCACCACCAGATCGGCGCCGGCGGCCTCGAACTCGGCGACCTCCTCGACCGCGTGCGCGAACCCCTCCCCGCTGTAGCCGAGCTGAATGCCAAGCCGCATGTCAGACGCCGTCGTCGTGCACGATCACCTGGCGGATCACGTCGCCCCGGCCGAGCGCGGCGATCGCGTCGTCGACCTCCTCGAGCCTCAGCCGGTGCGACACCATGCCCTCGAGGTCGAGCCGGCCGGCCCGCCACAGCGCGATCAGCTTGGGGAAGTCGCGCGGCGGGTAGGCCGAGCCGTACAGCGAGGGGATGATGCGCTTGCCCTCGAAGAGCAGCTCGAACGGGCTGAACTCGACGTGGTGCTCGGCCCGGCCGGCGCCGACCACGACGACGGTGCCGCCGCGCCGGGCCGCGATCCACGCCGTACGCAAGGTTTGCGGCACCGCGACCACGTCGAAGGCGTAGTCGAAGCCCTCGCCGCCGGTGATCTCGGTGGAGAGGTCGCTGAGCTGGTCGGGGGTGACCGCGTGGGTGGCGCCGAAGCGGCGGGCCACGTCGAGCTTGGCCGGCACGGTGTCGACGGCCGCGATGACGGACGCGCCGGAGAGCCGGGCGCCCTGGATCGCGGCGATGCCCACCCCGCCGCAGCCGATGACGACGACGCTGTCCCCCGGGCGTACCTGCGCGGTGTTGACGACCGCGCCGACCCCCGTCATCACGCCGCAGCCGACCAGCGCCGCCACCTCGTAGGGCACGTCGGGCTCGATCTGGACGGCGCCGATGCGGGGCACCACCATCTCCTCGGCGAAAGCGCCGCAGCCGGCCATCCCGAAGACGGGCAGGTCGCCGGCCATGAAGCGGGGCATCGCGTACCCCATCATCACGTGGGTCATGCACAGGAACGGCTCGCCGCGCAGGCACTCGGAGCACGTGCCGCAGGAGGGCAGCCAGTTGACGATGACGCGATCGCCGGGGGCGAGGTCGTCGACCCCCTCGCCGACCTCGATCACGTCGCCGGCCGCCTCGTGGCCGAGGACCGCGGGCACCGGCTGGGGCAGCCCGCCGTCCTTGGCGGACTGGTCGGAGTGGCAGACGCCGGCCGCCCGGACCCGCAGCCGGATCTCGCCCGGGCCCGGCCCGAGCACCGTCACGTCGTCGCGAATGTCGAACTTGTCGTCGCCGATCGCATGGAGAACAGCGGCCCGCACCTCGCCACCCCCTTCAAGAATTAGAACGCGTTCTACGCTAACGGCCGCCATCGAACCGAGCAAGCACTTGGGCAAGTAGCATCGACCTGGTGACGACCACGAAGAAGGCCGCGCCGCCGTCCGAGCGCCGCGCCCATCTGATCCGGCTGGCCGCCGACCTGTTCGCCGAGAAGGGTTTCCGGGCCACCACGGTCCGCGAGATCGCGGACGCCGCCGGCATCCTCTCGGGCAGCCTCTACCACCACTTCGACTCCAAGGAGTCGATCGGCGACGAGATCCTCCGCGAGTTCCTCGACGACGTGCTCGGCGGCTATCGCGAGGCCGCCTCCGGGGCGGACGAGCCGCGGGTCGCGATCGAGCGGATGGTGCGCTCCAGCACGGCGGCGCTCAGCCGGCACCGGGCCGCCCTGACGATGCTGCAGAACGACTGGGCCTACTTCAGCGCCCAGAAGCGCTTCGCGTACCTGCGCACCGCGATGAAAGAGATCGAGCAGACCTGGATCGACCAGCTCGAGCGGGGCAAGCAGACCGGCCAGTTCCGCGCCGACCTCGACGCGCGGCTCATCTACCGGCTGTTGCGCGACATCCTGTGGATCCCCACCTCGTGGAAGCAGAGCCGGGGAAAGTCCTGGAACACCGACGAGATCGTGGACGGCCTTCTCCGGCTGCTTTTCGACGGCATCACCGCGCATTGACGGTGCTACCCTCCTCCCAAGCAAGCGCTTGGTTTTCAAGGACCGGGAGGGCGCGATGGGCCGGCTGGACGGCAAGGTGGCACTCATCACCGGCGGCGCGCGCGGCATGGGCAAGTCGCACGCCCGGCATTTCGCCGCCGAGGGCGCCCAGGTGGTCATCGGCGACGTGCTCGACGACCGCGGCCGGGCGGTGGCCAACGGCCTGGGCCCCGACTGCTGCCGCTACGTGCATCACGACGTGACGAGCGAGGACGACTGGGCCGCCGCCGTGGCCGCGACGGTCTCGGCGTTCGGCAAGCTCGACGTGCTCGTCAACAACGCCGGCATCCTCAAGCACGGGCCGATCGCCGAGATGGACCCGGCCGAGTTCCGCCGGGTCATCGACGTCAACCTCGTGGGCTGCTGGCTCGGCGTGCACACCGTCGTCCCGCCGATGATCGCGGCCGGCGGCGGCTCGATCGTGAACGTGTCGTCGATCGAAGGGCTCGCGGGCGCGGCCGGCCTCTCCGCCTACAGCGCCAGCAAGTTCGGCATCCGCGGGATCACCCGCTCGGCCGCGCAGGAGCTCGGGCCGCTCGGCATCCGGGTCAACTCGGTGCACCCCGGCGGCGTGCTGACCTCGATGGCGCTCACCGCCGCCGAGGTGATGACCGGGGTCGACCCCAGCGCGTTCCTCAAGTCGCTGCCGATCGCCCGGTTCGCCGAGCCCGTCGAGATCTCCCGGCTGGTCGCCTTCCTCGCCTCCGACGAGTCGTCGTACTCCACGGGCGCCGAGTTCGTTGCCGACGGGGGTCTGCTCAGCGGGCCGGGGTACTGAGATGGCCCCTCTCGAGGGAAGGGTCGCGGTGGTCACCGGCGCCGGGCAGGGTCTCGGCGCGGCCGAGGCGATCGCGCTGGCCGGGGCGGGCGCCCGGGTGGTCCTCAACGATCTGCCCGGCCCCGGGCTCGACGCGGTGGCCGACCTGATCCGGGCGACCGGCGGCGAGTCCGTGGTCTGCCCCGGCGACGTCGCCGAGTGGTCCACCGGCGAGGCGCTGCTGGGCGCGTACGGCGGCATCGACATCCTGGTCAACAACGCCGGCGTGCTCCGCGACCGGATGGTGTTCTCGATGTCCGAGCAGGAGTGGGACACCGTGATCCGGGTGCACCTGCGCGGCCACTTCGTCACCACCCGGCTGGCCACCGCGTACTGGCGCTCGCTCGCCAAGGCGAACGGCCGGCCGGCGTACGCCCGGATCGTCAACACCGCCTCCGAGGCGTTCCTGCTCGGCTCGGCCGGGCAGCCCAATTACGCCGCCGCCAAAGGCGGCATCGTCGCACTCACCCTGGCCACGGCGCGCGGTTGTCATCGGTACGGGGTACGCGCCAACGCCATCTGCCCGCGGGCCCGCACCGCGATGACCGGCGAACTGATGGGCCCACCGCCCGAGGGCCCCGACCCGCTGGCCCCCGAGCGCGTCACCCCCCTGGTGACCTACCTGGCCGGCCCGGCCGGGGAACGGATCACCGGCGAGGTCTTCGTGGCGCACGGCGACGTGGTGGCCGTGCTCGGGCCGCCCACGGTGCGCGCCGCCTTCCACGCCTCGGGCCCGCAGTGGACGGCCGACGAGCTGGACGCCACGCTGGGCAAGATGTTCGCCGCCGACCCGCCGCGTCCCGGCTTCGTCTGCGAGGACACCCTGCCCCTGGCCTCCGACACGTTCGGCGAGGACACATGAAACAGCGCGACACCGTCACGATGCCGGCCGAGGACGTCGAGAAGCTCCTGGAGACCGGCCGCAAGCTCCAGCTCGCCACCATCAACCGGGACGGCACGCCCCACCTGGTCAGTATGTTCTACGCGATGCGCGACGGGCAGATCGCGTTCTGGACCTACCGCGCCTCGCAGAAGGCGCGCAACCTGGCCCGCGATCCCCGGGTGACCTGCCTGGTCGAGGAGGGCGACGACTACTTCGAGCTGCGCGGCGTCCAGGTCACCGGCGAGGTGCGGCGGATCGACGACCTCGCCGGGGTGACCGAGATCGGCCGGCTCGTCGCCGCGCGGATGCCCAGCCCGGTGGTCGGCGACCTGCCGCCCGAGCAGATCGCCGAGGCGCTCGACGGGTACGTCGCGCACGCGGCCACCAAGCGGGCGGCGTACCTCGTCGAGCCCCGGAAGGTGGTCAGCTGGGACCACCGCAGGCTGGTGAGCTAGTCACCGCGCAGGTCGGCGAGATAGCCCGGCCACTCGCCGCCGCCGTGCACCGCCACCGCCGCGCCGCTCACGTAGGACGCCAGCGGCGAGGCCAGCAGCAGGCAGACGCCGGCGATCTCGTCCACCGTGGCGGGCCGGCCGAGCGGCACCGTGCGCGCGACGGCGCCGGGATCCAGTCCGCCATCGCCCACCGGCCCGGGAACCACGCTGTTGACCCGCACCGCCGGAGCCCATTCGGCGGCCAGGCTGGTCGCCAGGTGGTGCAGGCCGGCCTTGGCCGCGCCGTACGCGGCGGTGCCGGGCGACGGACGCGTGCCGCTGGTGCTGCCCACCATGAGGATGAGCCCGCCCTCGGGCTGGGCCTGCATGACCACGTTGGCCGCCTGCGAGACATGCAGCGGGGCCAGGAGATTGAGTTCGATGATCTTCGCGTGCAGCCGCGGCGAGGCGGTGGCGGCCGGAGTCTGCGGCGCCCCGCCCGCGTTGTTCACCAGCACGTCGAGGCGCCCGAGCCGATCCACCGCCGTTTCGATGAGCGCGATGGCCTGATCGGGAACACGAACGTCGGCCTGGACGAAGCCGTCCTCCGGCGAGGCATGGCGGCCGCAGACCACCACGCCGGCGCCGGCCGCGCGGAAGGCGGACGCGATCGCCGCGCCGATCCCCCGCGTTCCGCCGGTGACAACCACACCGCGGCCCGTGAAGTCGAGGGGATTCATCAGCCGATGCTAGCCGACCAAGCAAGCGCTAGGTTAGCCTGAGCGCGTGGGCGTACACCTGGACCGCGGCGCCGTCGCCGAGGTGGTGATCGACTTTCCGCCGGTCAACGCGGTGCCGGCGGCCGGTTGGCTGTCCATCGCCGATCTGGTCACCGCGGCCGGCGCCGACCCCGGCACCCGCGTGGTCGTGCTCTCCGCCGAGGGCCGCGGCTTCTGCGCCGGCGTCGACATCAAAGAGATGCAGCGCTCCCCCGGCCACGAGGCGCTGCTGGCCGCCAACCGGGGCTGCGCCGCCGCGTTCGCGGCCGTCTACGACTGCCCGGTCCCGGTGATCGCCGCGGTGCACGGCTTCTGCCTGGGCGGCGGCATCGGCCTGGTGGGCAACGCCGATCTGATCGTGGCCACCGACGACGCGACGTTCGGGCTGCCCGAGGTCGACCGGGGCGCCCTCGGCGCGGCCACCCACCTGGCCCGCCTGGTGCCGCCCCAGTTGATGCGCACGATGGTCTACACCTGCCGCACGGTCACCGCCGCCGACCTCCATCGCTTCGGCACCGTCCTCGAGGTCGTCCCCCCGACCCGGCTGCGGTCCACCGCGCGGGCCGTGGCCGGCGAGATCGCGGCCAAGGACCCGATGGTGATCCGGCGGGCCAAGGAGGCGCTCAACGGCATCGACCCGATCGACGTGAAGAAGTCGTACCGGTTCGAGCAGGGCTTCACCTTCGAGCTCAACCTCAACGGCGCCGGCGACCGCGCCCGGCAGAAGTTCGTGGAGGGGACGTGACATGGACCGCGTCATGACGGTCGACGACGTGGTCGGCGAGCTGCACGACGGCATGACGATCGGCATCGGCGGCTGGGGCTCGCGCCGCAAACCGATGGCCCTGGTGCGGGCGATCTGCCGGGCCGGCCGGAAAGACCTGACCGTCGTCTCCTACGGCGGGCCCGATGTGGGGTTGCTCATCGCGGCCGGCTGCGTCCGCCGGGTGGTCACCGGTTTCGTGTCCCTCGACAGCATCCCGCTCGAGCCACATTTCGGCCGGGCCCGCCGGCAGGGCGAGATCGAGCTGACCGAGTACGACGAGGGCATGCTCTACTGGGGGCTGCTGGCGGCCGCGAACCGGTTGCCCTTCCTGCCGATCCGAGCCGGCCTCGGCTCCGACGTGATGCGCGTCAATCCTGGTCTGCTGACGGTGCGGTCGCCGTACGCGGATGGCAGTGAGCTTGTCGCCATGCCCGCACTCGAGCTGGACGCCGCGCTGGTCCATCTCAATCGCGCCGACCGGCGCGGCAACGGCCGCTACCTGGGCTCCGACCCGTACTTCGACGACCTGTTCTGCCTCGCCGCCCGGCGCCGATACCTCTCCTGCGAACGCATCGTCTCCGCCGCCGAGTTGCGCGATGCCGGGCCGCCGCAGGGTCTGCTGCTCAACCGCATGATGGTCGACGGCGTGGTGGAGACCCCGCGCGGCGCGCATTTCACCAGCTGCGTCCCCGACTACGACCGCGACGAGGCGTTCCAGCGGGAGTACGCGACGGCCGCCGCGAGCCCGGCCGATTGGGCCCGGTTCCGCGCCACCTACCTGGACGGCGACGAGGAGCACTACCAGAAGGCGGTGGCCGCGCGATGAGCCGGGCCGACGTCTGCGTGGTGGCGTGCGCCGAGGCATGGCGCGGCGACGGCGCGGTGCTGGCCTCCCCGACCGGCCTGATCCCGCGGCTGGGCGCCCGGCTGGCGCAGCTCACTTTCGCCCCCGATCTGTTGCTGACCGACGGCGAAGCCACCCTGCTGCACGACGACGAGGCGGAGGGCTGGCTGCCGTACCGCGCGGTGTTCGGCGTGGTGGCGGCCGGCACCCGGCACGTGATGATGGGCGCGAGCCAGCTCGACCGGTTCGGCAACCAGAACATCTCCTGCATCGGCGACTGGGCGCGGCCCGCCCGGCAGCTGCTGGGCGTGCGCGGCGCGCCCGGCAACACGGTCAACCACGCCACCAGCTACTGGGTGCCCCGGCACGCGCCGCGCGTGTTCGTTCCGCGGGTCGACATGGTCAGCGGCGTCGGCTTCGACCGCGGCGCCGTCGAGATCCGCGTGGTGGTGACCAACCTCGCGGTGCTCGATTTCGCCACGACCGATCGCTCGATGCGGCTGCGCTCGGTGCACCCCGGCGTGTCCGTCGCCGACGTGCTGGCGGCCACCGGATTCCCGCTCCAGGTCCCCGCCGACGTGCCGGCGACCCGGGCGCCCTCGGCCGCCGAGCTGGCCCTGCTCGGCCGGCTCGACCCCGACGGCCTGCGGGAGAAGGAGATCCGGTGAAGACCCGGCTCACCGAGCTGCTCGGCTGCCGGCACCCGATCGTGCAGACCGGCATGGGGTACGTCGCGGGGGCCGGGCTGGTCGCGGCGACGTCGGCGGCCGGTGGCTTCGGCATCGTGGCCTCCGCGACGATGAGCCTCCCCCAGCTCCGCGAGACGCTGCGCGAGATCCGGCGGCGCACCGGCGCGCCCTTCGGGGTCAACGTGCGGGCCGACCTGCCCGACGCCGCCGAGCGGATCGACCTCCTGGTCGCGGAGGGGGTCCGGCTGGCCTCGTTCGCCCTGGCCCCGAGCCGCGACCTGATCCGGCGCTGCGCGGACGGCGGCGTGCTCACCATGCCGTCGGTGGGCGCGCGCCGGCACGCCGAGAAGGTGGCCGGGTGGGGCGTGGACGCGGTGCTGGTGCAGGGCGGCGAGGGCGGCGGGCACACCGGCCCGGTGCCGACGACGCTGCTGCTGCCGCAGGTGGTCGACGCCGTCGGCATCCCGGTGGTGGCGGCCGGCGGGTTCTTCGACGGACGCGGCCTGGTGGCGGCGCTCGCGTACGGCGCGGCCGGCGTCGCCATGGGCACCCGCTTCCTGCTCACCTCGGACAGCCCGGTCGGTCCCGAGGTGAAGCGGCACTATCTGGCCGCCACGGTGACCGGCACGGTGGTCACGACGCGGGTCGACGGCGTGCCGCACCGGGTGCTGCGGACCCCGTTCGTCGACTCCCTGGAACGTTCCGACCGGATCGCCGCACTGGCCCGCTCGGCGCGCCACGCGGTCGCCTTTCACCGCGAGTCCGGGCTGTCCTGGCGTTCGTTGCTGCGGGCCGGTCGGGGCCTTTCGTGGGCGCAGAGGCTGATGGCGGCCAACACTCCGGCGCTGCTGCGCACGTCCATGGTGGAGGGCCGGCCCGAGTCCGGGGTGATGTCCTCCGGCCAGGTGGCCGGCCTCATCGACGACCTGCCGTCCTGCGCCGAGCTGATCGACCGCATCATGAAGGAGGCCGACGACCGCCTGGCCGCGCTCACAGCCTTTCGATGACGGTCACGTTGGCCTGGCCGCCGCCCTCGCACATGGTCAGCAGGCCGTAGCGGCCGCCGCAGCGCTCCAGCTCGTGCAACAGGCTGGTGAGCAGCCGCGCGCCGGTCGCGCCGAGCGGGTGGCCGAGCGCGATCGCGCCGCCGTTGACGTTGACCTTCTGGGGGTCGGCGCCGGTCTCGTGCAGCCAGGCGAGCACCACGCTCGCGAACGCTTCGTTGATCTCGAACCGGTCGATGTCGGCCGTCTTCAATCCGGCGCGTCGCAACGCGTGCGCCGTCGCCTCGATCGGCGCGGTCAGCATGAGCACGGGGTCGCCTCCGCGCGCGGACAGGTGCCGGATCACCGCCCGGGGGCGCAGCCCGTGCGCGCGGACAGCATGGCCGGAGGCGACGAGCAGGGCCGCCGCGCCGTCCGCGATCTGGCTGGACGTCGCCGCCGTGGTGACCCCGGCGGGGCGCAGGGCCGGCAACGCCGCCATCCGCTCGGCGCTGGTGTCGCGGCGCGGGCCCTCGTCGGTGCCGCAGCCGCCGACCGGCACCGTCTCGGCGCGGAACCGGCCCTCGTCGATCGCGTGGATCGCCCGGAGGTGGCTCGAAAGCGCCCACTGTTCGAGCTCGGCACGGGGCAGCCCCCACTTGGCGGCGATGTCGTCGGCGCTGCGGAACTGCGAGACCTCCTGGTCGCCGTAGCGTGCCGCCCAGCCCTTGCTCTTCAGATACGGCCCGTCCGGCGCCATCGCGCTGCCGATCGGCACCTGGCTCATGCTCTGCACACCGCCGGCCACCACCAGATCGGCCGTGCCGCTCATGACCGCCTGCGCGGCGAAATGCACGGCCTGCTGGCCCGAACCGCACTGCCGGTCGACGGTGACGCCGGGCACGTGCTCGGGCAGGCCGGCCGCGAGCCAGCTCGTACGCGCGATGTCGCCGGACTGCGGCCCGATCGTGTCGACGCAGCCCAGGATCACGTCGTCGACGGCGGCCGGGTCGACACCCGCGCGGTCGAGCAGCTCGGCGATGGCGTGGCCGGCCAGGTCGGCCGGGTGCACACCGGCGAGGCCGCCGCCACGCCGGCCGACCGGGGTGCGGACCGCGCCCGCCAGATACGCCGTCTCCACGGTTGACGCCCCTCCGCCGATGGACTCTACTAGAACTTGTTCTACTTCGAGTGGTTCCACCCTAGGGCATCGGGCGGGTCACATGCACGTGGGATACACACCCGAGCAGGAGCAGCTCCGCAAGGAGCTGCGGGCATACTTCGCCGGCTTGATGACGCCGTCGCTGCGCGAGGCGCTCACCGACGACGAGGGCGAGTACGGCGAAGGCTCGGCGTATCGCGAAGTGGTGCGGCAGCTCGGCCGGGACGGCTGGCTCGCGCTCGGCTGGCCGGTCGAGCACGGCGGCGGCGGGCGGTCCCGGATGGATCAGCTCATCTTCGCCGACGAGGCGGCCATGGCCGGCGTGCCGGTTCCCTTCCTGACCATCTACACGGTCGGGCCGACCATCGCCCGGCACGGCTCGGCTGCCCAGCGGGCCGAGCTGCTGCCCCGGATCGCGGCCGGCGAGGTGCATTTCTCCATCGGCTATTCGGAGCCCGAGGCGGGCACCGACCTCGCGGCGCTGCGCACCCGCGCGGTCCGCGACGGCGACGAGTACGTCATCAACGGCCAGAAGATGTGGACCAGCCTGATCCGGTACGCCGACTACGTCTGGCTGGCCTGCCGCACCGATCCCGACGCGCCCCGCCACAAGGGCCTGTCGATGCTCGTGGTGCCGACCGACGCGCCGGGCTTCTCGTGGACGCCGGTGCGCACCGTGGCCGGGCCGACCACCAGCGCGACATACTACAGCGACGTGCGGGTGCCGGTCTCGGCCCGGGTCGGCGCCGAGAACGAGGGCTGGCGCCTGATCACCGACCAGCTCAACCACGAGCGGGTGGCGCTCACCCCGGCCGCCCCGCTGCGCCGCGCACTCGACGAGGTCACCGCGTGGGCTGTTGCGTCCGGCCGCTTCGAGCACGAGTGGGTGCGGCTGCACCTCGCCCGGGTGCACGCCAAGGCCGAGGTGCTCAAGCTGCTCAACTGGCGGGTAGCGGCCGGCTCGGAGGGCGCGCCGGCGGCCGTGCGGGCGTCGGCGGGCAAGGTGTACGGCACCGAGCTCGCGGTCGAGGCGTACCGGCTGCTCATGGAGGTGCTCGGCCCGGCCGCCACGGTGCGGGCGGGCTCGCCGGGCGCGCTGTTGCAGGGCCGGATCGAGCGGATGCACCGCGCGTCGCTGATTCTCACCTTCGGCGGCGGCACCAACGAGGTTCAGCGCGACATCATCGCGGCCGGCGCGCTCGGCCTGCCGGTCAAGCGCTAAGGAGACTTCCATGGACTTCTCGTCGAGCGGCGAGGCGCGCGACCTGGCCGCGCTGACCCGGGATCTGGCGGCCTCCGGCCGTCCGCTGTGGCCGGCGCTGGCCGAGGCCGGCGTGCTGGCCGCGGCGCTGCCCAAGCGGGCCGGCGGCGAAGGGTACGGGTTGCTGGAGCAGTGCGCGATCCTGGTCGAACTGGGCCGCGCCGCCGCCACCGTGCCGTACCTTCCCTCGATCGTCGCGGCGGCGTCGGCGTTGTGCCGCTTCGGCACCGACGCGCAGGTGGCCGAGTGGGCCGCCCCGGCCGCCGGCGGTGCGCTCGTGCTCGCCGCCGCACCGGACGGCTCCGTCGACGCCCGGCCCGACGGCGCCGGCTGGCTTCTCGACGGCGAGGTCGCCGCCGTCCCGGCCGCCGATCGGGCCGCCCTGATCCTGGTTCCCGCCGGGCCCGATGTGTTCCTGGTGCGGCCCGGCGACCCGGGCGTCGAGGTCGAGCCGCAGCGCGTCGAGGGCGGCCCCGGCGCCGGCCTGCTCCGGCTGGACAGCGCGCCGGGCCATCCCCTCGAAGGGGCCGCCGCCTGGCTCGCCGCACACGCCGCCGTCGGCGCCTGCGCAGCCCAGCTCGGCGTCGTCGAGCGGGCACTGGAGATGACCGCCGAGTACGCCCGCACCCGCGTCCAGTTCGGCAAGCCGATCGGCTCGTTCCAAGCCGTGTCGCAGCGGCTCGCCGACGCGTACATCGACGTGGAGGCGCTGCGGCTGACGATGTGGCAGGCGGCCTGGCTGCTGTCGGAGGACCGGCCGGCCGGCGCCGAGGTGGCGACGGCCGGATTCTGGGCCGCCGAGGCCGGGCACCGGGTGCTGCACACCGCGGTCCACGTGCACGGCGGTGTCGGCATCGACGTCGACTACCCGCTGCACGGCTACTTCCTGGCCGCCAAGTACCACGAGTTCCTGCTGGGCGGCGCCACCGGCCAGCTGCTCACGCTCGCCTCGACCCTCCCGGGAGAACAAGGATGAGGTTCAGTCTCGGCATCGCGCTCAGCCCCCTCGACCAACTCATCGACCTGGCTCGTACCGCCGAGGAGTGCGGCTTCTCGTCGATCGCGTTGCCCGACTCGCTCTTCTACTCCGAAGAGGTCAGCGCCAAATACCCGTACACGTCGGATGGAAGCCGTTTCTGGACGGCCGAGACACCGTGGTCCGATCCCCTGGTGACCGCCGCGGCTCTCGGCGCCGCCACCACGACCATCCGGTTCTACACCCAGGTCCTCAAGCTCGGGCCGCGCAGTCCCGTGCTGCTGGCCCGCCAGGTCGGCTCGGTGGCCCACCTGACCGGCAACCGGTTCGGCCTCGGCGTCGGCCTCGGCTGGTCGCCGGAGGAGTCGCTGTGGTGCGGCGCCCCCTTCGCCGACCGGGGCGCCCGCGGCGACGAGGCGATCGAGGTGCTGCGGCTCATCCTCGGCGGCGGCATGGTCGAGTACCACGGCAAGCACTTCGAGTTCGGCCGTCTGCAGATGAGCCCCGCGCCCACCGAGCCGGTACCCATCTACATCGGCGGCCACGCCGGTGTGGCGCTGCGCCGCGCCGCCCGCGTCGGCGACGGCTGGTCCTCCGCCATGATGCGCTTCGACGACCTGCGCACGGTCATCGAGAAGCTCGCCGCGCTACGCGCCGAGTACGGCCGCGCCGACCAGCCCTTCGAGATCCAGGCGGTCTGCGTCGACCGCTTCGGGCTGGACGGCTTCCGCCAGCTGGCCGGCATCGGCGTGACCGACGCGATCGTCGTCCCCTGGCGTTTCTACGGCACGAAGTTCGACGGCGAGCTGGGGGCCAAGAAGGATGGCATCCGCCGCTTCGCCGACGAGGTGATCAGCCAGATCCCGCAGCAATGACGGCAGCGCGGCTCAAACTCCGCGTTCAACGCCTACGCGGAGCAGGACATGATGGTCACGCGCGACGCGCAGGCCGCGCGCAGGGCTTGTTACCGTTCGGGCATGACCAACGGAAAGCGCGCCGGTGGGCTCGCGTTCGCCGCGCTCACGGGGGCGCTGGCCGGCGCCGCGATCGCGAGTCGCCGGGGCGCCCGGGCGGCCACGCTCGGCGGCGTTGCCGGCGCAGCGGCGCTCGCCGCTACCGAAGCGGTGGCCCGGGCGCGGCAGCGGCCCGGCGAGATTCCCGCCTGGTGGTCGCGGGTCGTGATGAGCGGCGCGCTGGCAGCGCCGGCCGGCTGGCTCGGCGGCCGGCTCACCAAGGCCGGCCCCGTCACCGTGGGCCTGGCCGCCGGCTCGGCCGCCGGCGCGCTCGGGCTGCGCCCGCAGAAGGTGGCCCTCGGCCCCGTCGTCGGTGCGGCCGTGGGAGCGGCCTGGCGCCTGGCCGCCGGCCCCGAGGCGCCACCGGCCGCCGTCGCGGCGAGCGCCGTGGTCGGGTTCCGGGCCCTGTCCGCGGTGCTGTTCCGCGACCCGCAGGTGGGCCTGCTGGCCGAGGGGGTGGCGGCCGAGGAACTGCCCTTCGTCGTGCCGCTCGAGGCACGCACCGGTTACGTCGGCACCGAATACGTACGCGAGCTGGCCGAGGTGCTGGGCGGCACCTATCAGGCCGACGCCCCCGACGTCGGGATCGTCGCCTCGCTCGACGACCTGACCGGCCCGCAGTTCGACCCGGCCGGTGTCGATCCGCTGGTGCGCGAGTTCTACGAGCACACCACCCGCTTCCGGCTCGACATCGTCCCCGAGTGGCGGCTCTGGGTGCGCCCGGGCTACCTGCTCTACCGCACGCTGGTGGCCCGCCGGCTCGGCCAGGCCAACGTGCCGATGAACCAGCGCGAGACCCTGCGCGGCGTCCGCAGCCGCATCGACACCATCACCCCCGAAGGCACCGACCTGATCGGCGTACGCGGCTGGATCCGCTCGTTCGCCGACACCGACGAGCCCATCTACGTCGGCGTCTACACCACGTACCGGCATGACGGCCGGGGCTATGTGAGCGTCGGCTTCCCGGTGCCGCAGGGCAACTTCACGGCCACCCTGCTCCCCACGCCCCGCCCGGACGGCGGTCTTGTGCTCAGCAGCCGCAGCGAGCTCCCGCACCCCGGCCACTACCTGACCTATATCGATCCCGAGACCCGCGAGCTGACCACGCTGTCCGTGCACGGCTTCGCCGAGCAGCTGGACGTCTACGTCGACGGCAGCGGCGAGCTACGGGCCGAGCACGCGTTCTCGCTGTACGGCTTCCCGTTCCTGGTGCTGCACTACACGATCCACCGCAAGCCGGCCGACGCCTAGCCCGGGATGGCTCGGGCCACGCGGCGCGACTCCAGCGCCACCTGGCGAAGCATCCCGCCCAGAGTGACGTCGTAGCCCACGAAGAACAGGCCGGGCCGGGCGGGCGCACCCCCGTGGACCAGGGGCACGCCGGTCTCGTCGAACAGCGACGTGTCCTCGAACAGGTCGCGCAGGCCGGTGCCGTACCCGGTGGCCGCGATGACCACGTCCGGCTGCACGCTCGTGCCGTCCGCCAGCTCCACCGACGTCGCGGTGAAGCCCCGCACGGCCGCGACCGGGCGCACCCGCCCGGCCACGACGTCCCGGACGATGCCGACGTCCTGCACCGGCACGTAGCGGTGGGTGCGCAGGCGGGTCTTCAACCCTTCCGCCGGGCGGTCGATGCCGTAGCGCCTCAGATCCGGCATCTCCACCCGGGCCATGGCGGCGGCCATCGGGTTGAAGAGCCGTTCCGGGAGACGGCCCAGCAGCAGGCCGTTCATCTGGGCCGGCCAGCCCGCCGTCTCGCGGCGCACGATGTGCGGCGGGGTGCGGATCGCGAGGCGCACCGAGGCGGCGCCGCCCTCGGCCAGGTCGGTGGCGATCTCGGCGCCGCTGTTGCCCGGGCCGACCACGAGGACGTCCCGGCCGCGGAACGGCTCGGCGTTGCGGTACTCCGCCGAGTGGATCAGCGTGCCCGGCCACGACTGGAGGCCGGGCCACTGCGGCACCACCGGCGTGTGGAGATAGCCGGTCGCGACGACCAGGGTGCGCGCCGACCGCTCGGAGCCGTCGTCGAGCCGCAGCGACCAGCCGTCGGCGCCGGGCTTGACGCCCGCCACGGTCGTCCCGGTCCGTACGTCGATGCCGAAGCGCTCGGCGTACGCCTCCAGATAGCGCACCAGGTCGTCCCGTCTGACCCACCGGCCGTACTCCCGGGGGATGGGGAAGCCGGGTAGGCCCGACAGGCTGCGGATGGTGTGCAGGCGCAACCGGTCGTACCGGCCGCGCCAGCTGGTGGCCACTCCCGGGCCGCGCTCGAGGACGACGCAGTCCATGCCACGCGCCTTCAGCCGAGCCGCCACGGCGAGACCCGCAGCCCCGGCGCCGAGAACAGTCACATCTGCCATGGGGAGAAGTGTGCTCGACGGTCGATCCGCTCGGCGCGGAGGGTCCCCTGGCAGACTGGCTCCGTGCGACATCGAACGGCGGCACGGCTGCCGATCGCCCTACTGGCCTGCGTGGTCGTCGCGGCCTGTTCCGGCACGTCCACCGGTCCCGCGCCGGCCGGATCGAGCAGACCGGCGACGCCGCCGAGCTCTCCGGTCCCGCGCATCGGCGACGCCACCGCCGCCCCGGCCTGGCTCGGCACGCGGGTGCTGCCGGTCGGGTCCGACGGCTTCGCCGCCGCCCGGGCCACCCCGCCCGAGCTCCGCAACCGGTCGATCATCACGACCGACGACCTGCCGCCGCCCGCCGACGGCGGCTTCCACGCCACGATCCGGGCCGTGCCGGCCGGCGTGCTCGCCCGCTCCACCTGGAGCAGCGCCTGCCCGGTGAAGGCCACGGATCTGCGGTACATGACGGTCGGCTTCCGCGGCTTCGACGGCCGGGCGCACACCGGTGAGCTGCTGGTCAACGCGCGTGCGGCGGCCGGCCTGGTCAAGGTGTTCGGCACGTTGTTCGCCGAGGGGTACCCGATCGAGCGGATGCGGGTGACCACCGCCGCCGAGCTCAACGCGCCGCCGACCGGCGACGGCAACACCACAGCGGTGTTCGCCTGCCGGCCGGTACGGGGCCAGAAGGCCTGGTCGCAGCACGCCTACGGACTCGCCGTCGACGTCGACCCGTTCCAGAACCCGTACCACAAGGGCAAGGTCGTCCTGCCCGAGCTGGCCACCTCCTACCTCGACCGCGGCCACGCCCGCCCCGGCATGATCCTTCCGCGCGGGCCGGTCGTGAAGGCGTTCGCCGCCATCGGCTGGAAATGGGGCGGCGACTACCGCTCACTGAAGGACTTCATGCACTTCTCCGCCAACGGCGGCTGAGCCGTACGCGTCAGAGCCGGCGAGGCGCGAGCCGGGCCAGCTGGGTGACATGAGCCGGAGTGAGCTCCTCGAGGCTGTGGGCGCCCAGGAGCTTCATCGTGCGCACGATCTGCTCGGTGAGGATCTGGATGGCGCGGTCGACCCCCGGGCGTCCGCCGGCCATCAGGCCGTACAGGTAGGCACGGCCGATGAGGGTGAACCGGGCGCCGAGCGCGATGCAGGCGACGATGTCGGCGCCGTGCATGATCCCGGTGTCGACCGTGACCTCGACGTCGCCGCCGACCTCACGGACCACCGAGGGCAGCAGGTGGAACGGGATCGGGGCGCGGTCGAGCTGGCGGCCGCCGTGGTTGGACAGCACGATCCCGTCGACGCCGAGACCGGCGAGCTTCTTGGCGTCCTCGACGGTCTGCACGCCCTTGACGGCGAGCTTGCCGGACCACATCTCGCGGATGATGCGCAGGTCCTCGTAGCTGATGGTGGGGTCCATCGCCGCGTCGAGCAGCTCGCCGACGGTGCCGCCGGTGGACGACAGCGAGGCGAACTCGAGCTTGGGCGTGGTGAGGAAGTCGTACCACCACCAGGGGCGCGGGATGGCGTTGCCGATGGTGCGCAGGCTCAGCTGCGGCGGGATCGAGAAGCCGTTGCGCTTGTCGCGCAGCCGGGCGCCGGCCACGGGGGTGTCGACGGTGAAGAACAGGGTGTCGAAGCCGGCCTTGGCGGCGCGTTCCACCAACGCGTACGAGATCTCGCGCTGCCGCATCACGTACAGCTGGAACCAGTTGCGGCCGTTCGGGTTGGCCTCCCGGACCGTCTCGATGCTGGTGGTGCCGAGGGTGGACAGGCAGAACGGGATCCCGGCGGCGCCGGCCGCGCCCGCCCCGGCGGTCTCGCCCTCGGTCTGCATGAGCCGGGTGAACCCCGTCGGCGCGATGCCGAACGGCAGCGCCGAGGGCCCGCCGAAGACGGTGGTGGAGGTGTCGACGTTCGCCACGTCGCGCAGGACGCTCGGGTGGAACTCGACGTCCTGGAACGCCTGGCGGGCGCGGGCGAGCGACTGCTCACCCTCGGCGGCGCCGTCGGTGTAGTCGAACGCGGCCCGAGGGGTGCGGCGCTTGGCGATCGCACGCAGGTCTTCGATGGTCAGCGCCGACTCGAGACGGCGCGTGCGCCCGTTGAGCTGCGGTTTCTTGAACCGCATGAGCTCGAAGATCTCGGACGGCTTGGGGAGCTGGCGTTGGACCACCGGGTGCCTCCTCGGTGCGGCGGGGGGATGCCTGGCATCATCCTCCCGCTTCGCACGTCGCATTCACATCGGGCGTCAGAATCCGATGTTCTGGCGGATCAGCACGAGGTGGATGCGGCCGGGCATCTCCTGGCGGATCTCGAGCACCTTGCCGATGTAGCTGCGCTGCCCGTACGCGGCCTGCGCGCGGCCGTCCTCGAGCAGGAGGCTGTGCTGAGTGAGTCGCTCGTGCGCCACTTCGAGGTTCGGCACCAGCTTCTGCGCGCCGGCCACGAAGATCACATTCGGAGCAGACCACGCGTACGCGGCGAGCTGGCTGCCGGACGCCGAGGCGATCACCAGCGCGCCGTCCGCGGTGATCGCGTGGACGCTGCCAAGGGCGTACTCGGCGCCGCCGGCGATGTTCTTCATCTCCTGCATCTGGGTCTGGAAGTCCAGCGCCATCATGCGGTTGCGCAACGACTCGTACGGGCCGTCCGCTTCGTTGATCGCGTCCTGAACGCCGGTCTCCTGCAGCGTGACCGAGGTATTGGTCATGACCGCCGCGCCGCGCGGGATGCGGGCGAGCACGCTCTTGCGCGCCGCTTCGATGTCGTCGACCACCTCCACGCTGAAGCCGTGCTCCTCGAGCGCGGTCACGGTGGCCGCGAGCGCCTGCTCGTCGGGCAGCTGGGTGAAGCGTTCCTGGATGTTCGCCGTCATCAAGATCTCCCTCGGTTCGTTACCTGCGCGACCCAGCATAAGCGGACTTTACCCCGCTTAGCGTGGACGTGGTTAGGATCACTACATGACGGGGGTACCGCTGAGCTGGGGAAAACCGAAGCCCGAGCGGGCCGATGCCGCGCGCAACCGGCAACAATTGCTGGCCA
The DNA here is from genome assembly GCF_044454685.1 of Actinoplanes sp. NPDC051513. Taxonomy (NCBI): domain Bacteria; kingdom Bacillati; phylum Actinomycetota; class Actinomycetes; order Micromonosporales; family Micromonosporaceae; genus Actinoplanes; species Actinoplanes sp. NPDC051513. The sequence continues at coordinate 210,122 of NZ_JBITDW010000002.1, read as the reverse complement.
CGGCGCGCGAGATGCTGGCCGAGTCGGGCCCCGATCAGCTGACGATGGATGCCCTGGCCGAGCGTTCCGGCCTGGGCAAGGGCACGGTCTTCCGCCGCTTCGGCACGCGCGCCGGCATCTTCCAGGCGCTGCTCGACGACGGCGAGCGCGGCCTGCAGGAGCAGGTGCTGTCGGGCCCGCCCCCGCTGGGTCCGGGCGCGCCGCCGATCGAGCGATTGATCGCGTACGGGCGAGCGCGCATAGCCTGGCTGTTCGAGAACCAGGAGGTGGCCCGTTTCACGCTCGACGGCCGCCAGCCGCTCCCCGGCGCCGCGCAGCTGCCGGCGTCGCAGGTGCACATCCGGACGATGCTGCGCCAGCTCCCCCCGCGCGGCGTCAACGTCGACCTGCTCGCCGTCCAGCTGACCGCCGCCCTGGACGGCCCGCTGCTGCTCTACATCTCCAGGGGCCCCGTGACCGCCGCCACCGACGGGATCGAGCGCGAGCTGGGCGCCGCCTGGCAGTACCTGATCGAGCGAACCTGCCGCGACTAGATTGTCGAGGCTGGATCAGCCCTCGTCGCGCAGGCCGACGCAGTCGTGCTGCCAGAAGGTTTCCGAGTAGACGAACGTCCCGGTCATCCAGGGTTCGTAGGCGGACAGCTTCACGACCTGAAAAGCCGCGTCGGGGATTCGCAGGGACGGCTTGCGGAAGCCGGTGTCCCCCGCCGGGCGGAAGCCCGCGCGCGAGTAGTAGCGAGGATCTCCCTCGAGGAACACGAGGGGGACGCCCTGCTCGTCGAGCCGCTGCAGGCCGGCCCGGATGAGCGCCGTGCCGATGCCGCGACGCTGCCACGGCGGGGCGACCGCGAGCGGGCTCAGCGACTGGACCGCCACGAGCCGTCGAGGGGCGTCGAGCAGCGCCCGGCTGAACATGATGTGCCCGACGATCTGCCCCTCCTCCTCCGCCACGAGCGAGAGCGCGCCGGGATCATCACGTCGCAAGGCGTCCACGAGTTGGGCCACGGTGCCGCCGTGCTCACCGCCGAACGCCGTTCGGTGGAGGGAGCCGACGGCTTCGCCGTCACGCGGCTGTTCGTTACGAAGGGGCATAGCTGGCAAGCTATTGACCCGAACCATCGGCGCCAAGCGATTATCCGGCCGTCAGAAAAGGATGACCGCGCGGCCGGCCAGGGTGCCGGCGGCCAGTCTCTCGTAGGCCTCCTCGACCTTCTCGAACGGGAACTCCTCGACCTGGTTGCGGATCAGCCCGGCGGCGGCCAGGGCGATGACCTCCTGGGCGTCCGCGATCGACGAGCCCTGGAAGGTGTAGACCTCGCCGTCGCGGGGCAGCATGCCGAACCAGGGCCGGTCGAGGCGGCCGCCGGCCGAGCCGATCAGGCCGTAGGCGCCGCCGGGGCGGACCGCGGCGATGCCGGCCGCGATGGTCTCGCCGGTGCCGACGAAGTCGAGTACGGCGTCGGCGCCGAACCGCCGCAGCAACCGGGCGCTCTCGTCGTCCACGCCCGGCAGCACCTCGTGGGCGCCCACCGATTCGGCGTAGGCGAGCCGGGCCGGATCGGGGTCCACGGCCACGACCCGGGCGGCGGTCAGGACGCGCAGGAACTGCACGGCGAAGGCGCCGAGGCCGCCGGCGCCCAGCACGACCGCGGTGCCGCCGGGAACGATGCGGGGCAAGGCCCGCCGCACCGCGTGGTAGGCCGTGGCCCCGGCGTCGGTCAGGGGGCCGGCGTGGCGCGGGTCGAGGCCCTGCAGCGGCAGCACGCCGCGGGTTCCGGAGGCGAGGACGTACTCGGCGAGGCCGCCGTCGCGGCCGTAACCGCGGCCTGTCCGGCCGTGCGGGCAGCCGTTGTCGAGGCCCCGGAGGCAGAACCAGCACCTGCCGCAGGAGGCGGAGGCGGTCAGCGCGACCGGCGCACCCTCGGCGAGGCCGGTGACGCCGGGGCCGGTCGCGGCGATCCAGCCGGCGATCTCGTGGCCGAGGGTGAACGGCATCTGCCAGCCGAGCCGCTCGCCGGCCGCCTGCGGCATCTGGCGCATGGTGAGGTCGGAGCGGCACAGGCCGCAGCCGGCCACGCGCACCAGCGCCTCGCCGGGGCCGGGCGACGGCACGGGCGTCTCCGCGTGCGAAGGGGCGTTGCCCCAGCCGGTCATCCGGAAGGCCCGCATCGCTCTAGAGTGGAACACGTTCTATCGCCGGTCAAGCTGTGGCCGGGGCGAAGTTGATTTCAAGTTAGAACGCGTTCTAGCATGAGACGTGCTTACTCAGCCGTTCGCCGACGCCATCGCGGAAGCCGAGCGCGTCGTCGCCGAGGCGCCCCACATCCGCGGCGAGCAGGATCTGGTCGAGGGCCACGACTATCTGGCCGGCGGCATCCGGGCATCGATCCAGATGGCCTGGGCCTACGAGCGTGACTATCCCTACTTCGTGCGCTCCACCGGGCCGTACACGAAAATGGGTCTCGACAACCCCGACACGCTCTACTTCCACGCCTGGCTGCGCGACGACGCCGAGTACGTGGTGACCGGCCGTCGCGGGAGCACGGCCGACCTGAGCTTCCAGATCCTCGACGGCTCCTACTCGCCGGTGAACGTGCCGGGCAGCCTCGCCGCATTCGACGACCGGGAAATCGACATCGGCGCGGACGGCAGCTTCGAGATCCGGTTCGGGCCGGGGCTGTCCGGCCGCAACGCGTTCGCGCTCGCGCCCGGCTCGGCCATGCTCGTGGTGCGTGAAGTGTTCAGCGACTGGGCCACCGAGCGCCCGGGCATGCTGCGCATCCACCGCGCCGACCGGGCCGGCACGGCTCCGCCGCCGCTCACCCGGGAGCTCATCGCCAAGAGGTACGCGGTGGCCGGCAAGATGCTCGTCGGCCGGATCCGCACGTTCCTGGCGTTCGCCGAGCGCTTCTACCTGAACCTGCCCGTGAACACGCTGACACCGCCGCGGCTCACGCCGGGCGGGCTGGCCACCCAGTATTCGTCGGCGGGCCACTACGAGCTCGCCGACGACCAGGCCATGGTGGTCACCGTGCCGGTCTCGGACGCGCCTTATCAGGGGTTGCAGCTGGGCAGCATGTGGTACGTCTCCCTCGATTACATCAACCACCAGACCAGCCTCACCGTGCCGCAAGCACACGTCGATCCCGACGGCATGATTCGGTACGTCATCAGCGAACGCGACCCGGGCGTGGCCAACTGGATCGAGCGCACCGGCCACGACCGCGGCTACGTGCAGCTGCGCTGGCAACGGCTGTCCCGGGCACTGACCGGCGCCGACGGCCCGCGGGCGGAGGTGGTCGCCGTGGACGACCTGCCCAAGCAACTGCCGTACCACGAGCCGATCGACGAGGCGGCCTGGCGGGAACGCATCGCCGCGCGGCAGGCCGCCACCGCGACCCGGATGCTGGGCTGAGCCATGCTGCTGGCCGAGAAGGTCGTGCTGGTGGCCGGGGTCGGGCCCGGGCTGGGTCAGGCGGTCGCGGTGCGCGCGGCCCAGATGGGCGCCGACGTGGTGCTCGCCGCCCGCACCGAGTCGTATCTGACCGAGATAGCGGGAAAGGTGACCGCGGCGGGAAGGCGGGCGCTCGTGGTGCCCACCGACCTCACCGACGACGACGCGAGCGCGGCGCTGGTGCGCGCCGCGCTCGACGAGTTCGGCCGGGTCGACGCGCTGGTGAACAACGCCTTCGTGATGCCGCCCATGCGCAGCCTCGGCAAGGTCGACCTCGACGACCTGCGGTCCAGCTTCGACGTCAACGTGCTGGCGGCGCTGCGGCTGACCCGGCTGCTGACGCCCGCGCTCATCGAGTCGGCCGGCTCGGTGGTGATGGTGAACTCGGCCGTGCTGCGGCATTCCCGGAGGCCGTTCGGCCCGTACAAGCTGGCCAAGGCGGGGCTGCTCGCGGTCGCGCAGAACCTGGCCGGCGAGCTCGGGCCCAAGGGCGTACGCGTCAACTCGGTGGCGCCCGGCTGGATCTGGGCGGACAGCCTGCGCATGTGGTTCGACTACCAGGCCGCGCAGCGCGAGGTGCCGGCCCAGCAGATCTACGACGAGGTCGCGGCGACCACCGACCTGCGCCGCCTGCCCGAGCCCGACGAGGTGGCCGACGCCGTGCTGTTCCTCGTCTCGCCGATGGCGCGCGGCATCACCGGGCAGTGCCTCGACGTCAACTGCGGCGAGTTCCATCACTGAGCCGGGGGCGGCCATGCAGAGCGCACGCACGGATGTCGGCACGGTGGAGGACCTCCACGCCTCCGCGACCCGGCTCACCGGGCTCGACGACTTCGGCGACGACGACTATCGCGCGGGGATGGGTGCGCTGCTTCACGCGTACACGAAAGAGGCGGCCCTGACCCCGGCGGGCAGCAAGACAACCCGGGGGCTGTTGCGCGCGGCCCTTGTTGCGAGGCTCCTCAGCGAGGCGGCGTGGAAGCAGCACCCCGAGCACGCCGACGTGGCGGTGCCTCGCCCGATCTTCGTGACCGGGCTGCCGCGCACCGGAACCACCGCGCTGCACCGCTTGCTCACCGCCGACCTCGCGCATCAGGGCATCGAGCTGTGGCTGACCGAGGTGCCGCAACCCCGGCCGCCGCGCGAAACCTGGGCCGGGAACCCGATTTTCGCGGCGCTGCAGGCCGGATACGAGCAGCACCACGAGACCGACCCGGAGTTCATGGGGATGCACTTCACCGGGGCCGGCGAGGTGGAGGAGTGCTGGCGGCTGCTGCGCCAGTCGATGACGTCGGTGTCCTTCGAGTGCCTGGCGAACATTCCGAGTTACTCGCGCTGGCTGAGCGAGCAGGACTGGACCGCGGCGTATCGGCGGCACCGGCGCAATCTGCAGCTCATCGGCATGCCCGATCGGGATCGGCGCTGGGTGCTGAAGAATCCGAGCCATCTGTTCGCGCTGGACGCGCTGCTCGCCGCCTATCCCGACGCGGTGGTGATTCAGACGCATCGCGCGCCGCGGGTGGCGATCGCGTCGGTGTGCAGCCTCAACGCGCGGGCCTCGGAGGGGTGGTCATCGCTGTTCCGCGGCTCGGTGCTCGGCCGCGCGCAGTTGGAGTTGTGGTCACGGGGGTTGCGGCAGTTCGCCGGCGACCGCGCCCGGCACGACCCGGCCCACTTCATCGACGTCGACTACGACGACTTCGTGGCCGATCCTCTTCGCACGGTCGAATCCATCTACGACCGGCTGGGGACGCCGCTGACAGCCTCCGCACGGGCGGCGATGACCGCCCTGCAATCGGAAGGGCGGCGGCCGGCCCACCGTTACACGCTCGGCGACTTCGGGCTGACGCCGGCCGACGTGGACGCGGCGTTCGCCGACATCCGGTAGACCGGATCAGGCGCCCTCGGCGGGCGCCACGGCATCCGGCGCCGGCCTGAGACCGTTGATCAGCGCGTTGAGGCCGAGACGCCAGCGACGGTCGACCGACGCCTTCGACGCTCCGAGCCGGCGGGCGCTCTCGGCCGCGGCGAGGCCCTCGGCGAAGGCGAAGAGGAGATGGGCGATGTCGGTGACGTCGCCGGCGAGAAGCCCCGCATCGACCGCGACCCGGACGTGGTGGACGAAGATCTTGCGCACCTTGGCCCCGGCCCGGTCGTCCTGCGCCGTAGGGTCGAAGTCGGCGAACGGGCGGGAGAACATGATCTGAGCCAGCACCGGGTTCGCCACGACGAACTGGCGGAAGGCCTCGGCCAGGCGGCGGAGGGCCTCGAGCGGGTCGTCGACCGGCGGCACCGCCGCGAGCTCGTCGCCGAGGGTCCGGAACCCGTGGAAGAACACCTCGCGGATGAGGCCGGCCTTGTCGCCGAAGACCTCGTAGATGGCCGGTACCGACGCCTCCGCGCGGCGGGCGACCGTGCGCGTGGTGAGCCCGGCGACGCCCTCCTCGGCGAGGACGGCGAGAGCGCTGGCGACGCCTCGCTCGTGGAGCGCTTCGGTTCGTTGTTTCGGCCGCGGCACGGCACGACCGTATCACGGATCACTGTTACGGAACCACGATACGTAACGCTGTATAAAGGAACCATGACAGACGCCGTCCTGCAGTTGCTGCGCGATCGCCGGCAACACGGAAGTACTCCCGGGCATCGCCGCGACGACGCGCGCCTGGTGCTCCTGATCGAAGGCGGAAGCTCCCGGGGCGCCTACTCGAGCGGCATGACGATCGCCATCGAGCGACTCGGGCTGCTGCCGTTGTTCGACGCCGTCTACGGCAGCTCGGCGGGCGCGCTGAACGGCGCGTGGCTGCTGTGCGGCCAGGCCGAGAGCACCATCCACGCGTGGTGGGATCCGATCATCATGCGGGGAACCATCGACCCGCGGCGGGCCTTGCGCCGGCGGCCGGTCGTGGACACCCGTTTCCTGGTCCACACCGTGTACACCGAGATCCTGCCGATGCGGTTCCCCGAGCTTCTGGGCAACCCCGTGGAGTTCCACCCGATCGCCACCGACGCCCTCACCGGCCAGGCCGTCGACCTGCACGCCCAGGTCCGCGACCAGGCCGGCCTGCAGGCAGCATTGCGCGCGTCGACGGCGATGCCCTTCCTCGCCGGCGCCCCGGTCGAGATCGACGGCCGGCGGTACGTCGACGCCGGGGTGAGCGAGACGGTCTGCGTCCCGACGGCGGTGGCGCAGAAGGCCACCCACATCGTCGCGCTGCGCACCCGGCGTGCGGATGAGGTGGTCCTTCCGCCGTCTCGTGTCGAGCGTCTCGTCATGTCACGATGGTTCGCCCGGCAGGCGCCCGGAGCCCTCGAGCCGTGGCTGAACCGCGTGGCCCTGCGGGCGGCGGAGGAGGAACTGCTGGCCTCGCACCCGGCAACCCTGCAGATCCGTCCGCCGAACGGCAGCGCGCGGATCGGCCGCACCGAGCGCCGCCCGGCCCTGCTGCGCGCGGCAGTCGAGGCGGGCCGGGTGGCGGCATCGGACGGGCTGGCCGGGTGCGTCGATGAGCCGCTGATGGCGGACTGATCACGCTTCGTGGTCAGTGCGCCTTCGCCTCGCGGGTCACGACTCCCCTGCCGACCAGCCGGCAGGTGTGCCGTCAGCCGCCGTGGGTGTACGGCGCGCCGACGGTGTACAGGAGCAAGGCCAGCGTGGCCAGGGTGAGGAGCGCCAAGGCCATGCGGCGCCGAGAGAGTGTCATGGGTTTCAGCCTCCGTGCTCGTGTGGTGCGCCGATGGTGTACAGCAACAGGGCCAGCGTGGCCAGGGTGAAGAGCACCGGGGCAATGCAGCGCCAGGAGAGGGTCATGGGTTCAGCCGCCCTGCTCGTACGGTGCCCCGACGGTGTACAGCAACAGGGCCAGCGTGGCCAGGGTGAAGAGCGCCAGCGTGATGCGGCGCCAGGACAGGGTCGCGGTCATGGCTTCTCCGTTCGGAACGGCGCATCGCGATCACGACGAACGCGCAGGCGCCGCCGCCGATCAGGATGTCGCCGGGACTGATGAGGGCGTGCAGCGGAACGAGCGGGATCGTGTCGCCGAGGATGGCGGCCCGGGTCCGCTCGTTTGCGGGCACGTTCTTGGGTGTGCCGGCGCCGGCGGCTGCTCGTGCGTCGTAGGGCATGCGGCCGTTGAGCGCGATGGCCACGCCGTTGAGTGACGCGCCGAGAACGATCAGCACGCCGGCGATCCGGGCGGCCACCGGCCAGCGCGGCAGGTTGACCGCAAGCCAGATCAGCACGACGCCGAAGACGACGGCGAGCATCGCGGCGCGGTGCAGGCCCGGCACGTAGTACTGGGCGAATTGGGCGGCTGCCGCCAGCCAGACGAGCCACAGCGCTCTTACCGGAATGGTGCGCAGGCCGCTGATCCGGCCGCCGGAAAGGTATCCGAGTGCCACGCCCGCAAGCGGTGGCGCGGCGATGACAATGGCGAATCGCAATGACATGGCGACCATTCCCGCGCGGAACGATGGCAGGCTTGATCGGCCCGGCCACGCCGACGAACGGCGTGGCCGGGCCACGGAAAGTGGGACTAGCGGGTCGGACCCGCCCAGGTGCGAGACGGGCCGGCCCATGTGCGCTTGATCATTTGATCCCCCTGTGACAAAGCGTTCCGAATTTCGATGGGCCGACCATAGCGCGGCATGGCCGCACTGGGAATAATGCCATTGCCGGAAACAACTACTTTGCAGGAAACTGCAATCACGGGGGCTTTCATGAATGCGGCATTCCATCGTTACTGGACCGCCCGGCTCGTCTCGTACGCCGGCGACCAGATCGCCCGCACCGCCCTGCTCGTCGCCGTCTTCGACCGGTACGGCGGCGCCGCCGTCGGCCTGTTCCTGCTCGCCGCCACGGTGCCGCGACTGTTCGGCCCGGCGCTCGGCGCGCTCGCGGACCGGTTCGACCAGCGGCGCATCATCGTGGTCTGCGACGTGGCGCAGGCGGCGCTCTACACGGCGATCGCGCTGCTGAGCCCGTCGCTGCCGGTGCTGCTCGCGCTGGTCGCGGCCGCGTCGGTCGCCGCGACGACGTTCACGCCGGCCGGCCGCAGCCTGCTGCCCGAGCTGGTCGGGCCGGAGCGGCTCGGCGCGGCGAACGCGCGCCTGGCCGTCGGGGTCAACATCGGGTTCGCGGCCGGCCCGGCGCTCGGCGGCGTGCTGCTGGCGACGGTGGGTCTGACGCCGACGCTGCTGGCCGATGTGGCGACGTTCGGAATCTCGGCGGTGCTCGTGGCGGGGTTGCGGCCGCTGGCCCAGCGCGGCGCCGCGTCGGTCGAGCCGCTGCGTGCGGTGCTGCGCGACGGGCTCGCCGTGGTCCGCAGCAACCTGGTCGTCCGGGCGGTGGCGTGCGGCTTCCTGGTGCTGGTCACCTTCGCGGCCCTCGACAACGTGGCCGTGGTGCCGCTCGTGCGCGACAGCCTCGGCGCCGGGCCGATCGCGGTCGGCCTGCTCACCTCCGCGTACGGCGTCGGTATGGTCGCCGGTCCGCTGCTGATCGCCCGCCGCGCCGACCGGATCCGGATGGATCTGGTTCTGTACGCCTCCGTGCTGGTGATCGGCGCGGGAACCGTGCTGACGGGCCTGAGCTATGCCGTCGCGTTCGCGGTGGCGGGGCAGGCGCTGGCGGGCGCGGGCGCCGGGTGGCACAACGTCGCCGCCGACACGCTGGTGCAGCGCCACGTGCCGGCCAACCGCCTCGGCACGGTCTTCGGAACGATCTACCTTTTCCCGTACGCCGCCGAGGTTCTCGCCTACCTCGCCGGCGCCGCGCTGCTCGGGGTGGTCGGTGGCCGCTGGCTGTTCGTCATCTCCGGCCTCGGGGCCACGGCGGCATTGGCGCTGATCGTGCCGCTGCTGTCCCGCGCGGTGTCGCCGCGGCGAAGAAGCCCCGTCGCGGTGGGCACTTAGCGTTCAGACCAGCTTTCCGAGGCGCGCGAGAGTCTCGTCGGCCTCGGCGACGAGGTCGGCCAGCACGTCGGCGACGGGCCGGACCGAGTTCATCCGCCCCACGATCTGCCCGACCGGCATCGGCACCACCGTCGGGTCGCCCGATTCCATGAGCCGGGTGTGCGCCTCCGCCACCAGCAGGTTCTGCAGCGGCATCGGCAACGGCGACGGGGCCTCCGTCTCGTTCCAGGCGTCGGTCCATCGGTTGCGCAACAGCCGGGCCGGCTTGCCGGAGTAGATCCGGCTGCGAACCGTGTCCGACGACCGCGCCGTCAGCAGCGCCTCGCGCAGCGCGGGCGAGCTCTGGTACTCCGAGGTGCCGAGCCAGACCGAGCCCATCCACACGCCGCGCGCGCCCAGAGCCAGGGCGGCCGCGATCTGCCGCCCGCTGCCGATCCCGCCCGCGGCGAGCACCGGGACCGACTCCCCCACCGCGTCGACCACCTCCGGCACGAGCACCATGCTGGCGATCTCGCCGGTGTGCCCGCCCGCCTCGTACCCCTGCGCCACCACGATGTCGACGCCGCTCGCGATGTGGCTGCGGGCGTGGTCGGCCCGGCCGGCCAGCGCGGCCACCACCAGGCCGTGCGAGTGCGCCTGGTCGATCACGTCGGGCGGGGGCGGGCCGAGCGCGTTGGCGATGAGCCGCGGCCGGTGGGTCAGCGCCACCTCGACGTGCGAGCGGGCCACCGAGTGCAGCCAGCCCAGCACGCCGGCCCGCCGCGACTCGTCCACACCGAGCGGGGGCACGCCGAGCCGCAGCAGCGTCCGCTCGACGAAGTCGCGGTGCCCGGCCGGGATCAGCTTGTCGAGGTCGGTGGCCACCCCCTCGGTCGGCGAGTGGCTGGGCATCACGACGTCCACGCCGTACGGAAGGCCCTGGGTCTCGTCGTCGAGCCAGCTGAGCGCCGCGTCGAGCTCGGCAGGATCGTTGTAACGCACGCAGCCCAGCACGCCCAGGCCGCCGGCCCGGGTGATCGCCGCGACCACGTGCTCGGAGGGGCTGAAGCCGACGATCGGATGCTCGATGCCGAGCCGCTCGCACAGTTCAGTCCGCATGGCTGACCTCCTCGGCTTGCCCTGACTGAGAAGCCGGGTGCTCGGTGGCGTGCTCGTGTGCCCAACGGTAGTCGGCCTTGCCGCTGATCGTGCGGTGGATCTCGTCGACCAGCCAGACAGCCCGGGGCACCTTGTAGCCGGCGATCTGCTCGCGCAGGTGCTCCTCGACCGTGGCCAGATCGAGCTTCGCGCCGGGGCGGGGCTGCACGAGCGCCGCCACGCGCTGCCCGAGGCGATCGTCGGGCACGCCGATGACCAGGGCGTCGAAGACGTCGGGGTGGGTCTTCAGGGCGCCCTCGACCTCCTCGGGGAAGACCTTCTCGCCGCCGGTGTTCACGCAGGTGCTGCCCCGGCCGAGCAGGGTGATCGTGCCGTCGTCCTCGAGCCGGGCCAGGTCGCCGGGGAACGCGTACCGCACCCCGTCGACCTCGGCCAGCAGGGCGGCTGTCTTGATCGGGTCCTTGTAGTAGCCGAGCGGGAGGTAGCCGCTCTTGGCCAACCGGCCGACGCCGCCGGGCGGCACGGGGCGGCCGTCGTCGCCGAGCACCACGGTGGTGGGCCCGGGCATGACCCGCGGGTCCTCGATCGCGCCGCCGGGAACGTCGGCGACCACGCCCAGCCCGGTGAAGCCGGTCTCGGACGCGCCGATCGCGTCGGTGACCAGAATGTTGGGCAGCAGTTCCAGATACTGCCGCTTGACCACTGGGGAGAACAGGGCGCCGCTGGAGGAGACGGCGCCCACCGAGGAACCGTCGTAGGAGCCTTTCGCGTACGCCTCGATGATGGGCCGGGCCATGGCATCGCCGATCAGCACCACCACGTTGACCCGGTGACGATCGATGGTGCGCCAGACCTCGTCGGCGTCGAAATGCGGCAGCATCACCACGGTGTCGCCGGCGAACAGCGCCATGAGCGCGGCCCATTGCGCGTTGCCGTGGATGAGCGGGGCCAGGCAGAGGCGCACCAACGGATCCGCGCCGACACCGCGCTGGGACTGCTGCCACTCGTCCTCGAGCGGGATGCCGGTCATGAAGTCGACGCCACCGCCCAGCGCGCGCCACACGTCCTCGTGCCGCCAGATCACGCCCTTCGGATAGCCGGTGGTGCCGCCGGTGTAGAGCAGGTAGATGTCGTCGGCCGAGCGCTCGCCGAAGTCGCGGCCGGGGTCGCCGGCCGCCAGCGCGTCCTCGAGATGAACCCCGCCGATCTCCTCGTCCGAGCCGTCCGGCAGGGCGACGACGGTGTGCGGACCGGGCGCGGCGGCGAGCACCGCGGCGACCCTGGGCGCGAAGCGGCGGTCGTGGACCACGGCCGCCAGCTCGGCGTCCGCGAAGAGGAATTGCAACTCGTTCTCGACGTAGCGGTAGTTGACGTTGACGACCGCGGCCCGCAGCTTGTAGACGGCGATCATCGCCACCACGGCCTCGATCGAGTTGCCGGCGTACAGGCCGACATGGTCGCCCGGGCGCACTCCACGATCTTGCAGGAAGTGGGCCAGACGGTTGGCGCGCTCCTCGAGCTCGGCGTAGCTGACCGCCTGCTCGCCGAAGCACACGGCGGTCCGAGGCCCGAAAGCGTCGACCGCGTGCTCGAACAGGTCCGCAATATTTGCCGCCATCCACAGAAAGTAGAACCTGTTATTGTTCGTGACAAGCCCCAGGCCGGTCGGAGGAGGCCCCGTGGAACCGCATGCCCTCGTCGAGCAACGTGGACCGATCCTGATCGTCACCATGAACCGGCCGCAGGTGCGCAACGCGCTCTCCGCCGAGATGATGGCGATCATGCGCGAGGCCTGGGACCGGGTCGACGAGGATCCGGAGATCCGGGTCTGCGTGCTCACCGGGGCCGGCGGCGCGTTCTGCGCGGGCGCCGACCTCAAGGCGATGACCCAGTCGCATCCCGGCGACAATTTCAACGGCTCCGACCTGTCGCGGATCGACGCCTTGCTCAAGGGACGCCGGCTCAGCAAGCCCTTGGTGGCCGCGGTCGAGGGCCCGGCGGTCGCCGGCGGCACCGAGATTCTTCAAGCCACCGACGTACGGGTGGCAGGCGAGAGCGCCCGGTTCGCGGTTTCCGAGGCGCGCTGGGGTTTGTTCCCGCTCGGCGGTTCGGCGGTGCGGCTGGTGCGGCAGATCCCGTACACGATCGCGGCCGAGATGCTGCTCACCGGCCGCCAGTTGAGCGCCGGGGAGGCCCGTCAGGTCGGCCTCATCGGCCACGTCGTGCCGGACGGCCAGGCCCTCGAGAAGGCGCTCGAGCTGGCCGGGGCGATCGCCGCGAACGGTCCGGTGGCGGTGCAGGCCATCCTTCGTACGATCAGAGAGACCGAAGGCATGGCCGAGAACGACGCGTTCGCCGTGGAGTCGCGGATCGGCATGGCGGTGTTCCGCAGCGCCGACGCGAAGGAGGGTCCGCGGGCGTTCATCGAGAAGCGCACCCCGCAGTTCCAGGGGCGCTGACGTGGAAGCGCCGCTGGTCATCGAGTTCGACTACACCCGCTCGCTGGGCCCGGTGCTGGGCCGGTTCATGGCCGGGCTGCGCGACCGCCGGGTGCTCGGCAGCCGCACCGCCGACGGCCGGATCCACGTGCCCCCGCTCGAATACGACCCGGCGACCCACGCCGCGGTGACCGAGCTCGTCGCCGTCCAGCCGACCGGCACCGTGGCCAGTTGGACCTGGACCGACCGGCCGCTCGACGGGCAGCCCCTCGATCGGCCGTTCGGCTGGGCGCTGATCCGGCTCGACGGCGCCGACACCGCGATGCTGCACGCGGTCGACGCCGGGCAGCGCGAGCGGATGCACACCGGCATGCGGGTCCAGATCCGCTGGGCCGCATCCCGGAAGGGGCACATCAACGACATCGAGTGCTTCGAGCCCGAGTCATCGGCTGCCGCCATACCTTTCACGGCCGAAGGCGAACCGGTCACCATCATGAAGACGCCGATCCGGCTCGCCTACACGCACACCACCTCCGACGACGAGAGCCGGTACCTGCAGGCGCTGGCCGAGGGGCGGCTGCTCGGGCAGCGGTGCCCGGTCTGCGGCAAGGTCTACGTGCCTCCCCGGGTCTGCCCCGCCGACGGCGTGCCGACCGAGGAGGAGGCGCCGATCGGCGACCACGGCACGGTCACCACGTTCTGCGTGGTCAACGTGCCGTTCGCCGGGCAGCGTCTCGAGCCGCCGTACGTCGTCGCGCAGATCCTGCTGGACGGCGCCGACATCCCGATCCCGCACCTGATCCTCGGTCTGCCGGCCGAAGAGGTGCGGATGGGCATGCGGGTGGCCGCGGTCTGGCGCGAGCGCGAGAGCTGGTCGGCCACCCCCGAGAACATCGCGCACTTCCGGCCCACCGGCGAGCCCGACGCGCCGTACGAGTCCTACGAGGAGCACTTGTGAGCCCGCCGCCGGTTGCCGTCATCGGCTTCGCCCAGGCCCCGAACCGGCCCTCGGCCGGCACCACCAGCGGCGTCGAGACTCTCGTCCCGGTCTTCCGGCAGGCCCTCGCGGCGGCCGGCCTCGACCGGCGGGAGGTGGACTTCTGGTGCTCCGGCTCCTCCGACTATCTGGCCGGCCGGGCGTTCAGCTTCGTCAACGCGGTCGACGCGATCGGGGCGTACCCGCCGATCTGCGAGTCGCACGTGGAGATGGACGCGGCGTGGGCCTTCTACGAGGCGTACGTGAAGATCCTCGCCGGCGAGGCGGAGACCGCGCTCGTGTACGGCTTCGGCAAGTCGTCGGCCGGCGAGCTGCGCCGGGTGCTGGCGCTGCAGCTCGACCCGTACGTGACCGCGCCGCTCTGGCCCGACTCGGTCAGCGTCGCCGCGCTGCAGGCCCGTTTCGCGCTCGACGCCGGGATCGTCACCGAGCGGGCGATGGCCGAGGTGGCGGCCCGCAGCCGGGCCGACGCGACCACCAATCCGTACGCCCAGGTGTCCGGCCGTGTCGAGGCCGGCGACCTGCTCGCGGCGCCGTACGTCGCCGACCCGCTGCGCAAGCACGACTGCGCGCCGGTCTCCGACGGCGCCGCCGCGCTGGTGCTGGCGTCCGGTGATCGGGCCCGCGAGCTGAGCGAGCGGCCGGCCTGGATCACCGGCGTGGCCCATCGGATCGACCCGCAGGGGCTGGGCGAGCGCGACCTCACCACGGTGCCGTCCGCGACCGCCGCGGCCGCGGCCGCCGGGTTGCCGGGCGACCTCGACGTGGCTGAGTTGCACGCCCCGTTCACCCACCAGGAGCTGCTGCTGCGCGCCGCGCTCGGGCTGGGCGACCGGGTGCGGATCAACCCGTCCGGCGGCGCGCTCTGCGGCAATCCCCTGTTCTCGGCCGGCCTGGCCCGGATCGGCAGTGCGGCCGAGCAGGTGATGTCCGGGCGGGCGCGGAAGGCGGCCGGGCACGCCACCAGCGGGCCGGCCCTGCAGCAGAACCTCGTATGCGTGCTGGAGGCGGAGTCGTGAGACGAGCGGCCGTACTGGGTACCGGGCAGACGCACCACCGGACGCGGCGTACCGACGTGTCGATGGCCGGGCTGTGCCGGGAGGCGATCGACCGGGCGCTCGCCGACGCCGGCGTCGACTGGTCGCAGATCGACGCCGTGGTGCTGGGCAAGGCGCCCGACCTGTTCGAGGGCGTGATGATGCCCGAGCTGTTCCTCGCCGACGCGCTCGGCGCCGCCGGCCGGCCGCTGCTGCGGGTGCACACGGCCGGCTCGGTGGGCGGCGCCACCGCGATCGTGGCGACCAGCCTGATCCGCGCGGGCGTGCACCGGCGGGTGCTGGCGGTCGCGTTCGAGAAGCAGTCGGAGTCCAACGCCATGTGGGCGCTGTCGATCCAGCCGCCGTTCACCGCGCCGATCGGGGCCGGGGCCGGTGGCTATTTCGCGCCGCACATCCGCGCCTACATCCGGCGGTCGCACGCGCCCGGGCACATCGGCTCGATGGTCGCCGTCAAGGATCGCCGCAACGGGGCGCTCAACCCCTACGCCCATCTCCGGCAGCCCGGCATCACGCTGGAATCCGTGCAGGCGTCCCCGATGCTCTGGGATCCGATCCGGTACGACGAGACCTGCCCCTCCTCCGATGGCGCTTGCGCGGTGGTGATCGGCGACCAGTCGGCCGCCGAGGCGAGCGAACGGCCGGTGGCCTGGATCCGGGCGACCGCGATGCGCACCGAGCCGACCTTCTTCGCGGGCAAGGACCACGTGAATCCGCGGGCCGGCGCCGAGGCGGCTCAGGCGCTGTGGCGCGCGGCCGGCATCACCGATCCCCTCGACGAGGTCGACGCCGCCGAGATCTACGTGCCGTTCTCCTGGTTCGAGCCGATGTGGCTGGAGAACCTGGGCTTCACCGAGGCCGGGCACGGCTGGAAGCTCACCGAGTCGGGCGAGACCCGGATCGGCGGCCGGCTGCCGGTCAACCCGTCCGGCGGGGTGCTGTGCTCCAACCCGATCGGCGCCTCCGGCATGCTGCGCTTCGCCGAGGCGGCCATGCAGGTGATGGGCCGGGCCGGCGAGCACCAGGTGGCCGGCGCACAGGTGGCGCTCGGCCACGCGTACGGTGGCGGCTCTCAGTTCTTCTCGATGTGGGTCGTCGGTTCGTCGCCTTATCGGTAACGCACCGGCAGGTGCTTGATGCTGTTGAGCCAGCCGGAGCGCAGCCGCTCGGGCGGGCCGGCCAGGCTGATGTCCGGCATGTGGTCGGCGATCGCGTTGAAGATCAGGTCGATCTCGAGCCGGGCCAGGTTGGCGCCGAGGCAGAAGTGCGCGCCGCTGCCGCCGAAGCCGAGGTGCGGGTTGGGGCTGCGGGTGATGTCGAACCGCTCCGGGTGGTCGAAGACCTCCTCGTCGAAGTTCGCCGAGCCGTAGAACAGGGCAACCCGGTCGCCCTTCTTGATCTGCTGCCCGCCGAGCTCGGTGTCGCGGGTCGCGGTGCGCTGGAAGACGTTCACCGGGGTGCCCCAGCGGACGATCTCGTCGACCATGGTGCGCGGGCGGTTGGCCTTGAACGCCTCCCACTGCTCGGGGTTCTCGAGCAGGGCCAGCATGCCGTGCGCGATGGCGTTGCGGGTGGTCTCGTTGCCGGCCACCGCGAGCACCAGCACGAAGAAGCCGAACTCGTCGGAGGACAGGTGCTCGCCGCCGATCTCGGCCTGCACGAGCGTGCTGACGATGTCGTCGCGCGGGCACGCCTGCCGCTCCTCGGCCATCTTCATGGCGTAGCCGAGCAGCTCCATCGCCGGTTCCAGGGGGTCGTCGGCGCCGCTGTACTCGGGGTCGTCGTAGCCGATCATCGCGTTGGACCAGTCGAAGACGTTGCGCCGGTCTTCCTGCGGCACGCCGAGCAACTCGGCGATGGCCTGCAGCGGCAGCTCGCAGGCGACCTCGGTGACGAAGTCGCCACCGGCGCCCTCGCCCGCCTCGCCCACGATCCGCTCGGCCCGGGTCTGCAGCGCCGAGCGCAGGCTGTTGATCGCGCGCGGGGTGAAGCCGCGGGACACGATCGCGCGCTGCTGGGTGTGCTGCGGCGGGTCCATGTTGAGCAGAACGTATCGCTGCATCTCGATGCGGTCGCGCGGCATGCCGGTCTTGAACCGGACGATCGCCGTGTTCTCCCAGCTGGAGAACGTCTCGCTGTCGCGCGACACGGCCATCACGTCGGCGTGCCGGGTCACCGCCCAGTAGCCGTCGTCGTCGAAGCCGGCGCTGCCGCGCTCCTGCGGGATCCAGCAGACCGGGGCATGGCGCCGCATCTCGGCGAACTCCGCATGCGGGATGCCGTTGACGTAGATCTCCGGATCGGTGAAGTCGAAACCGGTGGGGATACGGGGCTGAGCCACGGCTCCTCCTACAGAAACAGGTTCTACCGATTCAAGCACGCGCACCACCCCCGGCGGTATGCCTCCTGTGCTTTGATATAGAAACACGTTCTAGATTTTTCGGGAGGGCGCGGTGGGCGTTCCGGTGATCGTCGACGCGGTCCGCACGCCGATCGGCCGCCGCGGCGGGTGGCTGGCCGGTCGGCACCCCGCCGAGCTGCTCGGCGCGGCGCAGCGAGCGCTGCTCGACCGGGCCGGCCTCGACCCGGGCCTCGTCGAGCAGGCCATCGGCGGCTGCGTCACGCAGGGCGGCGAACAGTCCAACAACGTCACCCGCACCGCCTGGCTGCACGCCGGCCTCCCGTACGCGACCGGCTGCGCGACCATCGACGCGCAGTGCGGCTCGGCGCAGCACGCCACCCACCTGATCGCCGGCCTGATCGCGGCGGACGCCATCGAGGCCGGCGTCGCCTGCGGGGTCGAGTCGATGAGCCGCGTCCCGCTGCGCGCCAACCTGGGCGACGCCGGCCTCCCCCGGCCCGAGTCGTGGGACATCGACCTGCCCAACCAGTACGTGGCGGCCGAGCGGATCGCCGACCGGCGCGGACTGACCCGTTCCGACCTCGACGCCTTCGGTGTGCGCTCGCAGGCGAACGCGGCGCGCGCCTGGCGAGAGGGCCGTTTCAAGCGTGAGGTGATCGCGGTCGGCGACGTCGACCGGGACCAAGGCCTGCGGGAGACCACCATGGAGGGTCTGGCCGGGCTGAAGCCGGTTCTGCCCGACGGCCGGCACACCGCCGGCACCTCATCGCAGATCTCGGACGGCGCAGCCGCGGTGCTGCTGATGGACGCCGAGCGCGCGTCGGCTCTCGGCCTGCGGCCGCGCGCCCGGATCCTGGCCCAGTGCCTGGTCGGCGCCGAGCCCTACTACCACCTGGACGGGCCGATCGCGGCCACCGACCGTGTCCTCGCGCGCACCGGCATGAAGATCCACGACGTGGACGTGGTCGAAGTGAACGAGGCGTTCGCCAGCGTGGTGCTCTCCTGGCTCAGCGTGCACCAGGCCGACCTCGATCGGGTCAACGCGAACGGCGGCGCGATCGCCCTCGGCCACCCGGTCGGCAGCACCGGGGCGCGACTGATCACCACGGCCCTGCATGAGCTGGAGCGCACGGGCGGTGGCACGGCGCTGGTCACCATGTGCGCCGGCGGCGCGATGTCCACGGCGACCATCATCGA
This sequence comes from Actinoplanes sp. NPDC051513, assembly GCF_044454685.1. Classification (NCBI taxonomy): domain Bacteria; kingdom Bacillati; phylum Actinomycetota; class Actinomycetes; order Micromonosporales; family Micromonosporaceae; genus Actinoplanes; species Actinoplanes sp. NPDC051513. The sequence continues at coordinate 191,612 of NZ_JBITDW010000002.1, read as the reverse complement.
GCGGATGTGAACGCCGGCGATCCGCGGCGGGCCCGGCGCCACCAGACGGCGGCGCCGGTGGTCAGCACGCTCGCCGCGGCGGCGCCGGCCGCGCAGGCGAGCAACTGCCCGACGGTGGCCGGCCGGGCGATCGCGACGACGGCCGCCAGCGCGGCCACCACCGCCCACACCCCCGCGGCCGGGTGGCGAGCGCCGTCGGCGATCAGCGCGTTGACGAGCAGGACGGTGACCGCATACAGCGCGCCGACCAGCACGAAGTACGGCGCGAGGTCGCCGAGCCCGGCGTATCCGCCGCCGCCGACCGCGCGCACGAGCAGGTCGCCGGCGAGCGCCGCGCCGCCGACCAGCACGGCGCCGGCCGCGACAACCAGCGCGAGGCCCACCCGCAGGGCGGCGCCGCCCCGCACGAGCTTCGGCAGCGCCACGATCGTGACGACCTGCGGGCCCCAGATCGCGGCCCGGGTGAGCACGGCGCCGACCGCATACGCCCCGGACTCGCCGGGCGGCAGCAGCCGCCGGGCGAGGATGAGATCGGCGTAGGAGGCGACGAGGATGGCCAGCGAGGCGCTCGCCGCCGCGAACACCGCCCGCCCGCGCAGCTCGCCACCGGGCGAGGCCGCCACGGCATCCGCGCCGGGCGCCACGGTGGCGGGATGCGACGCGCCACCGGCGCGCAGCAGCCAGGCGAGCGCCGGCGGGACCGCCCACGCCACCAGCGCGCCGAGCGCGAACGTGGCGGTCAGCCCGAGCCCGGCGGCCAGGCCCACCAGCACCCCGGCGTATCGGCCCAGGGCCAGCGCCACCGTCCCGAGGGCCAGGCGGCCGAAACGCTCGCTGCCCTGGAGCACACCCAGCGGCCGGCCGGCCAGCACGGCCGGCACGGTCATCGCGGCCAGCAGCGGCGGCACGCCGGGCGGCAACCGCAGCGCGGCGGCGAGCACGGGCGTGGCCAGCAGCATCGCTCCCCCGCACACCGCCGCTGTCAGCCAGGCCTGCCGCGCCGCCGCGACGGGCCGGCCCGAGCGGGCCACCGCGACGGCGACCGCGGTCTGCAGCCCGATGCCGGGGATCGTCGCGATCGCGACCAGGGCGAGCGCCGCGGCCAGCGCGCCGAGGTCGGCCGGGGCCAGCCGCCGGGCGCCGAGCACCGGCGGCAGGTACGCCAGCAGATTCGCCGTCGCGGTGGCCGCGGTGACGGCGATTCCCGCGCGGCCGAGAGTGGCGAGGGAGCCGCGAATGCCCGGCGAAGAGTCCACTGTGCCTCCACCGTCGCTGAATGACGCGGGGCCCGATCGTGCCGACAGCGTAACCGCCCCCGCAACGGCCACCCCCCGACCGGCCGGCCGCCGGGAGCGTTTGCTGCTCTACGGCTGCGCGGCGGTCGTCGTGACAGCCGTCCTGGCTCCGCTGGCCCGCGCCGGCTACGTGCTGCGCTACGACATGGTCTTCGTCCCCCGGCAGCCGCTGACCTGGAACCTGATCGCGCCGATCGGCACGATGCCCCGGGCCGTGCCGGAGGACGCGCTCGTGAGCCTGTCCGCGCTGATCGCGCCGGGCTGGCTGGTCCAACGGGTGGCGCTCGCCGGCATCCTCGCCGCGGCCGCCATCGGCGCCGGCCGGCTCGTCCCCACGCGACGTGTCCTCACCAGGCTGGTCGCGGCGCTCGCCTACGCCTGGACGCCGTTCCTCGCCGAACGCCTGCTGATCGGCCAGTGGGGCCTGCTGCTCTGCTACGCCGCCCTGCCGTGGATCGTCAGCGCAGCCCGCGACCTGCGCCTGGGCCACCCGCGCGCCGGCGCCCGGCTCGTGCTGGCCGCCGCCTGCGCCTCGGTGACGCCGACCGGCGGGCTCATCGCGCTGGCCACGACCGTTGCCCTGGTCCCCCCGGCCGGGCCTGCCCGGCGGTGGCCGCCCGGGCACACACCCACCGACCCGGCCTGGCGTCGTCGCCGGCGCGAGGGCCGCGTCGCCGTGGCCGCGGTCGCCGCGCTCAACGCGCCGTGGCTGGTGGTGGCGGCCACGTCGTCGATGATCCGGGTGACCACGCCGGAGGCCGTGGCCATGTTCTCGGCCCGGGCCGAGAACTGGGCGGGCGCCCTCGTCGCGCTCGCCGGCACCGGCGGCATCTGGAACGCGCTCGCCGTGCCGGCGAGCCGCTCCGGGCCGCTCGTCCCGCTGGTCACGCTCGTCCTGGTCGCCGTGGCCGTGGCCGGCTTCGGGCCGCTGCGCCGGCGCTGGCCCGAGGGCACCGCGACCCGGCTGGCCCGGCTCGCCGGCTTCGCCCTGTTCTTCTCGGCGATCGGTGTGCTGCCCGGCACGTCCGGCACCCTGCGCACGGCCGTCGATCTGCTGCCGGGCGCGGGCCTGTTCCGCGACGGGCAGAAGTTCCTCATGCCGTACGTGCTGTTGCTCGCCCTGTGCCTGGCGCTGGGCGCCGAATGGCTCGCCGACCGGCTCACGGCCGTCGGCGGTGGTCTCGTGCTGGCCGGTTTCCTGCTGCTGCCGGTGGTGGCCCTGCCCGACCTGGCGTGGGGCGCCGGCGGGAAGCTGCGGCCGGTCGAGTACCCGGCCGAGTGGGCGACCGTGGCGGCGGCCGTGGCGGAGGCGCCCGGGCCGGTCCTGTCGCTGCCGATGTCGGCCTACCGGGCCTACCCCTGGAACCCGGGGACGGTCGTGTACGACCCGGCGAGCCGCTACCTGCCGGCCCCGGTCATCATGGACGACCGGCTGCGGATAAGCGTGGAACGTGGCTTCCAGACGACGCGCGGCGAGAGCGATACGGCCGAGGCCGTGCAGGAACGACTCGAGGCGCACGGCCCGGCCGCCGACGACCGGATCCGCTGGGTTCTCGTGCAGGTCGACGCCGCCGGGAGCGTGCCGGCGACGGCGCTGGCCGGGCTCGTTCCGGTCCACCGTGGACCGGGCATGGAGCTGTACAGCAATCCGGGATACCGCGCCATGGGCGGGGCACCGGTGTGGGCGACGGCCGGCTACGTGCTGGCCGGGCTGGTGGTCGCCATCGCGGGATGGCGACGTTTGGCGCTTGGCAGAGCGATGAGGAGGAAAACCCGATGACCGCGTTCAAGACCCTGATCGTCGGCGCCGCGGTGGGCCTGTTGGTCGCCGTCGTCGGCACCGCGGCGGCGATGGCGGCACTCAACCCCACCGCCAAGGAGGTGGCGACGGAGATGGCCAGCCAGGCGAACACGGGAGGCGAGGCCGGCAAGGCCGCCGCCGACCCGATCGAGCCGCCGACCTTCTACGGCGCCCGCTGATCGCTGGCGAGCAGCCCGTCGACGAGGGCGGCGAGCTGCTCCCCGGCGGCGGTCCAGGTGAAGCTCTCCGCGTACGCGCGTGCGGCCGTACCCATCTGCTGCCGCACCCGTTCGTCGGTGAGCAACCATCGGATCTTCACGACGAAGTCGTCCGGATCGTCGGCGAGCAGACCGGTCTCGCCGTCGCGGATCGCGTCGCACACGCCACCCGCGGATCGGAACGCGACGGCCGGGGTGCCGCGGGCCGCGGCCTCCATGATGGTCAGTCCCCACCCCTCCTTGAGCGACGGGACCAGCGCCACCCAGCCGCGCGACAGCAGCTCGTGCTTGCGGCGCTCGCTGACGTAGCCGGCGAACTCGGTGCGCCCGGCGACGCCGAGCCGGGCGGCGTGCTCCCGCAACCGCGGCTCCCACCACCCGCGACCGGCCACGACCAGCCGCAGGCCCGGCAGGTCGGGCGCGAGCGCGGCGAGGGCGTCCAGCGCGTGCTCGACCCGCTTGTGCGGCACGAGCCGACCGAGAACGACCAGGCACGGGTACGTGGCGCGGCGGACCGGAGCGTCGAGCGCGCGGGACAGTCCATTCTGGATGATGGAGATGCGCGCGCCGGTGATGCCTAGCCGCACGAGCTCGTCGCGGGTGGCCCCGGACACCGTGACGTAGCGGCAGCGCCGGTAGACCCGCGGCGCGACCCGGGACTCGAGCCACCAGCCGAACCGGCCACGCCAATCGCCGAACACCACCGGCCACTGCTCCCGGTGCACATGGTGGACCACGACCACGGTCGGGCATCGGGCGTACAACGGCGAGAGGAACGGCACCCCGTTGCAGACGTCGACAATCAGATCAGGCCGTCCGCGTACGCCGGAGGCCAGGCGCCCGAGCCGGCAGCCGCCTGCCAGATACGTGAGCGCCGCGCGCAGGTAGACGGTGTGCCGCCCGCCGCGCCGCAGGACGTGGACGTCGGTGGGCAGCACCTGCTCGGCGGGCGCGCCGTCGTGCGCCGCGCACAGCAGCGTCACCCGGTGGCCGCGCGCCACCAGCTCGGCCGCGATCCGCTCGGTGTAGACCTCGGAGCCCCCGCCCTCGGGGTTCCGGGTGTCCCGCCAGTTCAGGAAGAGAATGTGGCGGGCCGCGGTGGTGGCGGGCACGGCGGCGGGCGGCCGTCAGCCCTGCGGTACGGCGGACGGCTCGGGCTCGGCGGCGTGGGCCGGGGCGTGCTCCTCCGGCGGCGCCGCACGCCGCGTGATCATCAGCCCGGCGACCATCGCCAGGAGCCCGAGGACCAGCAGGCCGATCGGCAGGTAGCGGCCATACAACAGCAGCTGCGAGCGGCCGTCCTGGGCCTGGTCGACGATGGCGTCGGCGGTGGCCTTGTCGTACTGGAAGGTCGCGTCGAGGATGTCGATGGCCGGCCCGGTGTCGGGCACGAGCTGGCGGTGCTGCTGCTCGCGGTAGGCCACGATGGCGCCGGTCATCGGCTCGACCCAGAGGGTGCGGGAGGCCTCGTAGTTCATCGTCGCGTTCTTCGCCTTCGGCGCGAGGAAGCCGAGCAACCCGGCGATCGTCTCGTCGTCGGCCTCGATGCCCTGCTGGGGCACGACCTGCTCGAAGCGGTACGTGTTCATGCCGGCGACATCGTCCTCGCCGCGGTATTCCATCGGCAGCGCCTTACGCAGGGTGCCGTCGAAGTACTGGTACGTCTTCTTCTCGGTGCCGAACGGGAAGAGATAGAGCTGCCCGGAGTACTCGATGTTCCCCGGCTCGCAGGTGGTCGCGTCCTGCTTGGTGACCTTGACGTCGTTGTAGCACTGGCCTTCCCACGGCACGGCGGCGCCCGACCTCCGGTCGAGCGCGATGCGGCTCTCGGCGCGGTTGATCGGCACCTGCTCGTCGGCCCAGTCGGTTGCCTGATACACGTTCCAGATCAGGGTGTTGCCGGCCAGGTCTCCGGTGAGGTCGGCGGCGGCCTCGTAGTCGGGCTTGACGCCGGTCATCGAACGCAGCGTGCCTTCCTTGACGGCGACCTCGGGCTCGCCGTTCGCCAGCAGCCGAGCGCTGACGAATTTCGCATCTGAGGCCACGACCACGACATCCGGCGGCTTCAGATCGTACGGAACCTGGCTGAGGGCGGGGACTATCAGCCATGCGAGGGCCGCCGCGGCAACCACGCAGAGCAACCCCAAGCCGAATAGCGTAGCGCCGGCAACTCGTCGCATCGTAGCACCTCCCATGAACTAGAACTCGTTATAATCTACTGCTGCGTAACCGACGACGAAACCCCGGGAGAACGATGTCTTCCGACGTATCGGCACCGCCTCGCCTGCCGGCCCTCGACGCGCTCCGGGCCGCGGGCGCCGCCGCCGTGGTCGGCGTGCACGTCGGCTTCGCCACCGGATGGGGCGCCGGCCCGTGGGGCGGTCTGGTCGTCCGGCTCGACGTCGGCGTCGCGGTCTTCTTCGTCCTCTCCGGATTCGTGCTGTTCCGGCCGTTCGCATGGGCATGCGCACACGGCGACCACCGCCCCGGAGTCGGCGGTTACCTGTGGCGGCGCGCCCTGCGGATCCTGCCCGCGTACTGGCTGACGGTGGCGGTGTGTTTCCTGGTCCTGCCGAACAACGCCGGGCTGGGGTGGGCCGAGTGGCTGCGGTACGCGACCTTCACGCAGTTCTACGAGCGCGGGCACATACACGACGCGCTCGGGCACACCTGGAGCCTGACCGTCGAGGCCGCCTTCTACCTGTTGCTGCCGCTGCTGGCGGTGCTCGCGCTCGGATCGAGGTGGCGCCCGCGGCGCACGGTCGCGATCCTCTGTGCGGGCGGGGTGATCATCAGCGGGGGCTGGTACGCCGCGATGGCCATGGGCCGGCTGGACATGGGGCTGCACACGATGTGGATGCCCGGGTTCGCGGGCTGGTTCGCCGCCGGGATGGCGCTGGCGACGCTGCGCGTGGCGATGGAGACGGGCAGCCGTTCGCTCCTGGCCGAGGCGGCCAAGGCCCCGCTGACCTGGTGGGCCCTGGCGGCCGGCCTGTTCGTGATCGCCGCCACGCCGCTGACCGGCCCGCGCGACCTCGCCGAGCCCACCGCCGGGCAGTTCGCGACCAAGTCACTGCTGTTCGTCGGGGTGTCGGTCGCGATCGTGCTGCCGGTCGCCTTCGCCGGCCCCGGGCGCCTGACGTCGGCGCTCTCCGCGCCGGTTGCCCGCTGGCTGGGCATGGTCTCCTACGGCCTGTTCCTCTGGCATCCCCTCGTGCTGGCCCTGCTGCACCCGGCCATGACGCCGGAGACCTTCGGCGGCGCGCTGCGCGTCTATCTGCTCACCGTGGCCGGCGCGCTGGTCCTGGCGACCCTGAGCTGGTACGGCCTGGAGCAGCCGCTGCAGGAGTTCGGCCGCCGGTTCACCCGCACCGCGCGTGCCGGTGGTCAGTCCCCTTCGCCGTCCGGGGACGCAGGCCGGCCCGGCCCGGGGATGACGGAGGCAGGACCGGCCGCGGAAGGGCCGGCCACGGCAGGCCCGCCTGTGGCAACGGCAGTGTGGGCAGCTGAAGCGGGGGCAGCTGAAGCGGGGGCAGCTGAAGCGGGGGCAGCCGACGCGGGGGCAGCCGACGCGGGGGCAGCCGACGCGCCGACGGCGGGAGCGGGGGCAGCCGGCGCTCGATCGGCCGATCGGGCCGGGCCGGGGGCGAACGGCAGTGTGCCGAGCCAGAGCGCGGCGAACGCGGCCAGTCCCGCGAGCTGAGGCCCCGACGCCACGTGCGGGCTGCCGGATCGTAGCGACAGCAGGCAGGCGACCGAGAAGAGGACGACCGGCGCCCACCTCAGCCCGCGCAGCACGGCGCGGCGCAGCGCACGACGCCGGTCGCTGGGTGCGACCCGTGCGACGGCCGACAGCACAAGCAGTGCCAGGACGCCGAGCAGCGCCAGGGCCGTCGCGGCGTAGCCACCGGCCACCACCAGGAAGACTCCACCCAGAACGACCAGGAAGCCACCGCCCCGGCGACCCCGCTCGCGACGCCCCGGGAAGCCCCGCCCACGACGCCTCCAGAGGCCGCGCCCCCGCGGCCGGAAGGAGTCGCGCCCAGCTTGCCGGAGCTGGTCCGGCCCGGCCGGCCGGTGGGGGTCGCGCCGGTCCGGCGGGACCGCCGCGGTCGCTGACCGACCGATCGGTAAGGCAGCCAGCACGACCGCGGCCGCGAGGACCGCGCCGCCGGCCAGCCCGGCCCGGTACAGCCCGTCCGGCGCGAACTCGATGGTCGCCACGCCCGACAGTCCGGCCGGGACGATCCACCCCTGCTGCCACCCGTCGACCACGATCGGCCGCAGCGTCCGGGCGCCGATCCGGGCCCGCCACCCCGCGTTGGTGTTCTCCCGCAACACCAGGATCCGCGACGTGGCCCACGGCGCGAGCGTGACCCGCCGCCGGTCGGCATCCCACCGGTCGATCGAGAGCACGCTGTCCACCGGCGCCGCGGCCGGCCCGTCCGAGACGGGCAGCAGCGCCAGCCGGGCCGGCGACGCCGCCGCGCTTGCGGTGGCCACGACCCGCACCACGCCCTCCGCCGTGCCCGGCTTCACCTGATCGGTCTCGCACAGCCGCATCGGGAGCTCGCGCCGCCCGAGGAGGTCGGACACGGTCGCGGTGAACGCCGTCCGGATCCGCCGGTCGCCGATCTGCAGGGCCGGCCCGCTGCCGCACGGCACGCGGACCACGGTGGCCGCTCCCCCGGCGGGACCGGACTGCCCGCGGTCGGACAACACGGTCACCTCGCCCACGCCGACCGGCAAACGCTCGAAGCGATTGGCGTACGGGCTGAACGAGACCGCCTCCGGCACCCCGCCGAACAGCACCGTGAGCTCGTCGGTGCGCACCGGCGGGTCGAGACGGAGTTGCCCCTGGGCGTCGAGGGTGCCGGAACGCGACCCCGCGTCGGTCAGCACCGTCACCGCCCACGGGTGGGCCGCCGCGGCCCGGTCCGGGAGCGTGATGCGCAGGCCGGTGAGGGTGCGCGGGGACGCCCAGTCGAGCCGCAGCCACGGCGTGCGGTCCTCGTCGCTCGCGTACCAGACGGTGTCCGGGTTGCCGTCGACGACCGTGCCGGCCCGGGCGGCGGGATCGGGGACGCCGGTCGAGGAGGCGGTGACCCACGGGGTGTCGGGGCCGGCGATCGCCCGGTCGAGCAGGGCGTCGAGCGCCGGTCCGGCGCGCGGCCGGCCCCACAGCTGGGCGGTGTAGGCGCCGGGTAGCGACCACGGCACCGTACGGTCGAGAGCCGTGCCGTCCTCCGAACCGCGCGACGCCGTGGCGGCACAGTAGGGCAGCCCGTCGGCGAAGAAACAGGACGGCACGGACGGCGCCGCGCCGAGCAGCACACTCGGCGCGGACGCGCGTGTCGCCATCGCGACCATGCTGTCGCCGGTCGTGGCGGAACCCGGTTCGGCGGGCAGTACCAGCGTGCGGTGCGCCGAGACGCCCGGTACGGCCAGCTCGGCGAGGCCGACGCCGCCGTAGCCGAGCCGCACGCTCCAGACCGCCGTGACCTCGATGGTGATGTCGGTGACCGCGAACCACCCCTCGAGCGGCACGGTCACCGTCGCATCCGCGACCGGGATCTCGTGTCGCTCGTTGCCCGCCCGCACGGCGATCCGGGTGGGGATGGCGTCGGCGCCGAGGTCGAAGGTGATCCGCACCTGCTGGAGCCGGCGGGGGCGGTCGAGGGTCACGGTGAGCCATTGCCCCACCGCCGCCGTGCCGGGCGCCGAGCGCCACGAGGTCGCCGGGTCGCCGTCGACCGCCGCGTACGGCAGATGTTCCGGCCGGTTGCCGACGAGCGTCAGCGCCTGGCTGTAGGAGCTGGACGCCTCGATGTCCCGCACGCCGAGGTAGCGCGCGACGGTCTGCCAGCGGGTGGCTCCGGCGGAGTTCGGTGGCGACACGGTGGGCGTGTAGTCGTGTGCCGGCTGGGCGAGCCGCCACGGCTCGGTGGCGGTCATCGTCGCCGACGCGTTGTCGTGCGCCTGCCCGAAGTTGACCTCCCGCCGGCGCAGGCCGTCGGTGACGACGGTGCCGCCGGTGGTCAGGCCGGCGGGCTGGTCGGAGGCGAGCATGGTGGGCGCCGGGCTCAGCCGGCCGGCGTCGGCGAGCGCGAGCAGCGACTCCGGCCCGCCCACCACCGTTCGCGTGTCGGCCAGGTCGTAGGCGCCGACCGGCGCGGCGGCGCCGGCCACCTCGTACACCGCGAGCGCGGGCACCGGGATGTCCAGGCCGCGGTCCACGTAGGAGCCGGCGGGCTGCCCGCCGACCGGCGGGCCGAAACCGGTGACGGGCCGCAGGCCGGGCGAGGCGGCCAGCGCGGCGCGCACCGTGAGCTGCCGCAGCGAGTCGGTTCGGCCGGTGTCCAGGTCGGCGCGGACCAGCAGGTAGCGCACGCCCGATCGGGAGAGCATGGCGGCCAGACCGGGCGAGCCCTGACCGGAGGCCAGCACGGATTCCACGGTGTCGAGGAACCGCACGGTGGTGGGCGGGACGAGCGGGATCGAGTTGCGCACTGCCCAGCCGGAGCGCATCAGCGGCTGGACCATCTCGTCGCCCGGCGCGCCCCACAGGTAGCTCGGGAAGCGGGCGCCGGGCACGACCAGGGTGCGCCCGGCGCCGGCGTGCGCGTCGAGCCACGCGGCGGCCGTACGCCAGTATTGCGGAACCTCGGCGAACGTGCCCTGACCCGGCAGCCCGCCGGCGAGAGCCGGCCCCGCCGCCACCGCGAGCGCCGTGCCCGCGGTGGCGGCGAGAAGAGCGGCCCTGAGAAAACCAGCTTTGGGAACGGCTGGAATGGGAAGAGGGGCCCGAGCCCGCAGGACGATGCCGAGAAGATGGGTGAATCCGAGCACGAGTGGCAGGCGCAGGAGGACGTCGAACTTGTGCAGGTTGCGCAGCGGCGCCCCGCCCGCGTCGAGCCAGACGCGCACGCTTTCGGCGCCGGCGCCCGGCGCCGCGGAAAGATGGCCGAGGCCCACCACCGCCACCCCGGCCAGCGCCGCCGCGATGAGGAACCGCCGGTGCGGCAGGCCGCGCCGGGAAAGACCTGCAAGCCCGAGACCGGCCACCACCATGGTGGCGACCACCAGCGGAACCCCGACCGCCAGCCGCCAGCCTGCCGGCCAGCCGGGTCCGTAGGCTCCGCCGAGGTACGCCAGCCAGTGCGACGCGCCGCGCACGGTGCTCACCACATCGGTGGTGCGGGTGGTGGTCGCGGCCGTCTCGATGTATTCGAGGAACGGCGGGCTGTACCGGCCGAGCAGCAGCAGCGGCACCACCCACCAGGCCGTGGCACAGGCGACCGCGAAACCCCAGGCGGCCGCCACCGCAATGCGCCACCGCCATGGCCGTACGGTGAGAAGCCACAGCAGCGGCAGCGGCAGCACCGCGACCACCGCGGTGGCATTGACCCCGCCGGCCGTGGCCACCGCCAGCGCCGAGAGCGCGACCGCCCGCAGCAGCCGCCGGGCCGGAACCGGGCCGCGCGCGAGACCCACCAGCGGCAGCAGCACCCAGGGCGCGACGGCGGTGGGCCACGCCTCGACCGAGACCGGGCCCAGTTCACTGAGGATGCGCGGGGAGAGGGCGAAGACCACCCCGCCGAAGAGCCGGGCCGCGGGCGTGCCGATGCCGAGCCGCCCGGCCAGCAGCACCACGCCGGTGAACGCGGCACACAGCAGCAGCGCCCACCACAGCCGCTGCATGGCCCAGGCGGGCACGCCGAGCAGCTTGCCGAGCGCGAAGAACGGCCCCATCGGCCACAGGTAGCCGTACGCCTGGTTCTGCATCTGCCCGAAGTTCCCGGACGGATCCCAGGCGTGCAGCACCCGGGCCAGCCACGCGCCGGGCGCGACCACGAGGTCCACTTTGGTGTCCGGCACGATCCGGCCGGGCTGCTGCCAGAACGAGAGCGCGGTCAGCAGCACGCAGCAGGTGGCCACGCGCAGCCGCCACACCACCGTCGCGGTCACGGGTGCTGGCTGCTCACGGAGATCACCTCGCCCGTCAGGTACGAGGCGTAGTCGCTGGCCAGGAACGCCACGACGGTCGCCACCTCCCAGGGCCGCGCGGCCCGGCCGAACGCCTCGCGCCGGGCGAGATCGGCCAGCTCCTGTTCGCCGATCACCCTGGTGAGAAAGGGATGCGCGGCGAGGCTGGGCGCCACCGCGTTGACCCGGATGCCGTGCGCGGCCACATCGAGCGCCGCGCAGCGGGTGAATGCCATGACGCCGGCCTTCGCGGCGGCGTAGTGCGCCTGCCCGGCCTGCGCCCGCCAGCCCAGCACCGAGGCGTTGTTGACGACCGCGCCACCGCCGCCCTGCGCGATCATCTGGCCCAGCGCGGCGCGGGTGCACCGGAACGTTCCGGTCAGCGTGACGTCGAGGACCCGGGCCCACTCGTCGTCGCTCATCTCGGTGACCGGCCGGTTCCCGCCCAGCCCGGCGTTGTTGATCATCACGTCGAGCCGGCCGTACTCGCCCACGGCGCCGTCGATCAGCGCCCGCACCGCGTCGTCGTCGGTGACGTCGCAGGGCAACGACCAGACCTTTGTCGCGTACGCCTTCGTCAGGCGCTCGTGTGCCTCGGCGAGCCTTTGCTCGTGGCTATCGCTGAGCACGACCTGGGCGCCCTCGGCGAGGCAGCGCTCGGCGATGGCGGCCCCGATGCCGGCGCCCGCCGCCGCGGTGACGACCACGGTCTTGCCGTCGAGCAGCCCGTGCCCCTCCGGCGGCGCGGTCACCGCCGGTCCTGCCGGGGCAGGCCGAGGACCCGCTCGGCGAGGATGCCGCGCTGAATCTCGTTGGAGCCGCCGTAGATGGTGTCGGCCCGGCTGAACAGGAACAGCCGGCGCCAGCGGTCGACATCGTGGTCGCCGGGCCGCGCGGCCACCCCGGCCGGGCCGAGCACGGTCATGGCGAGCTCGCCGAGCCCCTGCCGCCAGCGCGACCAGAGCAGCTTGATGACCGTGGCGGTGCCCATGGTGGGCGGCGCGGCCAGCACCCGCAGCGTGTGCGCGCGCAGGACGGTCAGGTCGATCCAGGCCCGGGTCAGCCGTTCCCGCACGGCCGGGTCGTCCACCGCGCCCGTGCGCCGCGCCAGCGCCACGAGGTGGTCGAGGTCGCGCTGGAAGCCGACCTGCTGGCCGACCGTGGCCGCGCCGCGCTCGAAGCCGAGCGTCGCCATCGCGACCCGCCAGCCCTGGCCGGGCTCGCCGACCACCAGGTCGCGCTCGGTGCAGGCTTCGTCGAAGAAGACCTCGTTGAACTCGCTGTCGCCGGTGAGCTGCCGGATCGGGCGGACCGTGACGCCGGGCTGGCGCATCGGCACCAGAAGGTAGGACAGTCCGGCGTGGCGGGAGGCGCCCTCGGGGATGGGCGCGGTGCGGGCCAGCACGAAGCACCAGTCGGCGACGTGCGCCAGCGACGTCCACACCTTCTGACCGGTGAGCACCCAGTGGTCGCCGTCGAGGCGGGCGCGGGTGGTGACCGCGGCGAGGTCGGAGCCGGCCCCGGGCTCGGAGTAGCCCTGGCACCACAGCTCGCTCGCCGCGGCGATGCCGGGCAGGAAGCGTTGCCGCTGCGCGTCGGAGCCGAGCGCGATGAGGGTGGGCCCGACCATGGTGATGCCGATGTGGTCGACGCGGCCGGGGGCGCCGGACCGCGCGTACTCCTCGTGGAAGATGACCTGGCGCGCCAGCGACGCGCCGCGCCCGCCGTACTCGACCGGCCACGCGAGGGTGCTCCAGCCGGCCGCGGCCAGGCGGCGGGCGAAATCGAGGCGCTGCTCGAAGACCTCGTTCTCGCGGCCGGCGCCGCCGGCGCCGCGCAGCTCATCGGTCACGTTCGCGGCGAGCCAATCCCGGATCTCGCGCCGGAACTCCCGGTCATCGTCCACTGGCGTCGCCTCCCGCTCCGCGCGTAGGCTCACCCTACCAAGCACTTGCTTGGTTGACCATCCGCGCGGAGCTGCAGGGAGGCCCGGTGACGTCGACCATTCCGGCGAACCTCATCGGCGCCGCCCGCGACTTCGGCACGGCGCCGGCCCTGGAGCGACTGACCTACGAGGAACTGCTCGCCGAGGTCCGTCGCGTCGCGCGGGCATTGATCGCCGGCGGCCTGCGGCCCGGCGATCGGCTCGCGCTCTGGGCGCCCAATTCGGCGCAGTGGGTGCTGGCCGCGCTCGGCGCGAGCTACGCGAGCCTCACCCTGGTGCCGGTCAACACCCGGTTCACCGGCGTCGAGGCGCTCGACGTCATCCACCGCAGCGACGCCCGCGGCCTCTTCGTGGTCGGCCCCTTCCTCGGCGTCGACCGCCTCGAGGCCCTGCGCGCCGCCGCGGCCGAGGAGGGCATCCCCCTCCCCCAGCTCGTCGTCCAGGTGCCCTCTGGTTGGGACGAGTTCCTGTCCCGGGGCGCGACGGTTCCCGAATCCGAGGCCGACGCGCGCGCCGCCGCGGTCACCCCCGATGACGTCGCCGACGTCCTGTTCACCTCGGGCACCACCGGGCGCAGCAAGGGCGTGATGAGCGCCCACCGGCAGTCCCTCGCGGTCGCTGCCGCCTGGGCCGCCATAGCCGGGCTGAGCCCCGGCGACCGCTACCTGGTGGTGAACCCGTTCTTCAACAGCTTCGGCCTCAAGGCGGGCATCCTGGCCTGCCTGGTCAGCGGCGCGGCCATCGTGCCGCAGGCGGTGTTCGACGTGCCCCGCACGATGGCGCTGATCGGCGAGCAGCGGATCACCGTGCTGCCCGGCCCGCCCACCCTCTACACCAGCCTCATGGACCATCCCGGCGCGGCGGGGCACGACCTGTCGAGCCTGCGCCTGGCGGTGACCGGGGCGGCCACGGTGCCGCCGGCGCTGGTCGAACGGATGCGCAAGGAACTGGGTGCCGAGGTGCTGACCGCGTACGGGCTGACGGAGGCGGTGGTGGCCACGATGTGCCGGCCCGGCGACGACGCGCTGACCGTCGCGCAGACGTGCGGCCGGGCCGCGGCGGGCTTCGAGGTGCGCATCGGCGAGCGGGGCGGCCAGGAGGGCGGCGAGGTTCTGCTGCGCGGGCCGAACACGATGCTCGGCTACCTCGACGACCCGGAGGCCACCGCCGAGGCGATCGACGCCGACGGCTGGCTGCACACCGGCGACATCGGGCGGCTCGACGAGCGCGGATACCTGACCATCACCGACCGGCTCAAGGACATGTACATCTGCGGCGGCTTCAACGTGTACCCGGCCGAGGTGGAGCGCGCCCTGGCCGGGCTCCCGGGGGTGGCCGAGTCGGCGGTCGTCGGGGTGGCCGACCCGCGGCTCGGCGAGGTCGGCCGGGCGTACGTGGTGTGCCGGCCGGGCCACTCGCTCACCGCGCCGGAGGTGATCGAGTTCTGCCGGGCCCGGCTCGCCGGGTACAAGGTGCCGCGCTCGGTCGAGCTGCGGGCCGCGGTACCGCACAACGCCTCCGGCAAGGTCCTCAAGTATCTGTTGCGCGCGGAGGCCGCCGATGGGTGACGAAGTGCTCTACGAGCGCCGGGGCGTGGTCGGCCTGGTGACGATGAACCGGCCGCGGTACCGCAACGCGCAGAACTCGGCGATGACGTACGCCCTGGACGCGGCGTTCACCCGCGCGGTGGACGACGACGAGGTCCGGGTGATCGTGCTGGCCGGTGCGGGCGACCACTTCTCGGCCGGCCACGACATCGGCACCCCGGAACGCGACGCGGACACGTCGTTCCCCCGGCGCGCGGCGATCTGGTGGGACCACACCGGCAAGGAGGGCGCCGACCGCCGCTACGCCCGCGAGATGGAGGTCTACCTGAGCATGTGCCGTCGGTGGCGGGAGATGCCGAAACCGGCGATCGCCATGGTGCAGGGCGCCTGCATCGCCGGCGGCCTCATGCTGGCCTGGGTGTGCGACCTGATCGTCGCGGCCGAGGACGCCTTCTTCGCCGATCCGGTGCTGCGCATGGGCATCCCGGGGGTCGAGTACTTCGCGCATCCATGGGTGCTCGGCCCCCGGTTCGCCCGCGAGATGCTGTTCACCGGCGACCGGTTCGGCGCGCGCCGGGCGTACGAAATAGGAATGGTCAATCGCGTGGTGCCGCGCGCCGAGCTCGAACCCACCGTGTTCGCGCTCGCGGAGCGCGTCAGCGCGATGCCGGCCTTCGGCCTCGCGCTGGCCAAGCGCGCGGTGAACCAATGCGAAGATCAGATGGGCATGCGCGCGGGCATGGACGCGGTCTTCGGGCTGCATCACGTCGCCCACGCACACAACGCCGAGGTGACCGGAAACCCCCTGGCGGGGCTCGATCCGGCCGCCATGAAGAAGGCCTCGTCGTGAACCTCGACCTCGACCCGGCCGCGCTGGCGTTCCGCGACGAGGTCCGGGAATGGCTGGCCGCCAACGTTCCCACCCCGATTCCTGAAGGAGCGGAAGCGCTGCGCGCCTGGGAACGGCGGCTCGCGGACGCGCGACTCGCGGTGGTCTCCTGGCCCGAGCGGTACGGCGGCCGGGCCGCCCCGCCGCTGCACGCACTGCTGTTCGAAGAGGAATACCACGCCGCCGGCGCACCGGCCCGGATCGGCCAGAACGGCCTGTTCCTGCTCGCACCGACGCTGCTGGCGCACGGCACCCAGGAGCAGCGCGACCGGATCCTGCCGCCGATGGCCCGCGCCGACGAGGTGTGGGCGCAGGCCTGGTCCGAGCCCGAAGCGGGCAGCGACCTCGCGGCGATCCGCTCCCGCGCGCGCCGCACCGAGGGCGGCTGGCTGCTGTCCGGGCAGAAGACGTGGAGCTCCCGGGCGGTCGTCGCCGACCGGGCGTTCGGGCTGTTCCGCAGCGACCCCGGGGCCGAGCGCCACCGCGGCCTCACCTACCTGATGTTCGGCCTGCGCGCGCCCGGGGTCACCGTGCGGCCGATCCGGCAGCTCGACGGCGAGCCCGGCTTCGCCGAGATCTTCCTGGACGACGTGTTCGTCCCCGACGCCGACGTGATCGGCGAGCCCGGGGACGGCTGGCGGGTGGCGATGAGCACGGCCGGGCACGAGCGCGGGCTGACCCTGCGCAGCCCGGGCCGGTTCATGGCGGCGGCCCGGCGGCTGGTGGCGCTCTGGCAGGAACACGGCGACCCGGCGCTGCGCGACCGGGTGGCGGACGCGTGGATCGGCGCGCAGGCGTACCGGATGCACGCCTTCGCCGCGCTGGACCGGCCGCCGTCCGGAAGCGACGCCAGCCTGACCAAGCTGTTCTGGTCGGAGCTGGACGTGGCGTTGCACGAGACCGCGCTGGACGTGCTCGGCCCGCGCGCCGAGACCGAGGCCGCGTGGACCGGCGGCTACCTGTTCTCGCTCGCGGGCCCGATCTACGCGGGCACCAACGAGATCCAGCGCGGCATCGTCGCCACGCGGGTGCTGGGACTCCCCCGATGAGGCTGGCGCCGTCGCCGGAGCAGGGCGCCTTCGGGGCCGCGCTGCACGACCTGCTGTCCGCCGCCGCGGTGCCGCAGGCCGCGGAGAGCTGGGCTTGCGGCGACCACGACCCCGCTCGGCGCATCTGGTCGCAACTCGCCGAGGTGGGGGTCACCGGGCTGCTCGTCCCGGTGCGCTGGGGCGGGCTGGGCGCCGGCGCGGCCGACCTGGTCGTCGCCGCCGAGGAGCTGGGCCACCACGCGTTGCCGGGCCCGATCGCCGAGTCGCTCGCCGCGGTGCCCACGCTGCTCGCGGCGCTGGGCGAGCCCGGCAAGTGGCTGCCGGAGCTGGCCGCCGGCCGCTTCCTGGCGACCCTCGCCGCGCCGCCGTGGCTGCCCTATGCCACCGACGCGGACGCCGCCGACCTGGTGCTGCTCGCCGACGGGGACGTGGTCGGGCCGGCTCGACCCGGCGCCGCCCGGTCCTCGATGGACCGCACGCGGCGGCTCTACGAAGTCTCCGCCGACGGCCCCGCCGAGGTCTGCCCGGCGGTCGGCCGTGCCCTCGACCTCGGCGTGCTGGTCTGCGCCGCGCAGCTGCTCGGCGCGGGCCGGGCGCTGCTCGAGGCGGCGGTGGCGCACGCGCGGACCAGGGTCCAGTTCGGCGGGCCGATCGGGCGGTTCCAGGCCGTGCAGCACCGGCTGGCCGACGTGGCGGTGGGGCTGGAGTTCGCCCGCCCGCTGCTGTACGCGGCCGCGGTGACCCTGGCCGCCCGCGACGTCTCGGCCGCGAAGGTGGCCTGCGCCGACGCCGCCGGCCGGGCCGCCCGCGCGGCGCTGCAGGTGCACGGCGCGATCGGCTACACGCAGGAGCACGGGCTCGGCCGCTGGCTGACGAAGGTGCGGGCGCTGAGCCTCGCCTGGGGCACCCCGGCCGACCATCGGGCGCGAGTGATGGCGGAGCTGTCCAAGGGGGGCGCATGGAACTGACCGAGGAACACCGGGCGCTGCGCGACGCCGTACGCGGCCTGCTGGCCGGCCACCCCGCGCGCGTGGCCGCCGGGCAGCCGGCCGGCTACGACGCCGGCCTCTGGCAGCGGCTCTGCAAGGAGATCGGAGTCGCGGGTCTCGCGGTTCCCGAGGCGTACGGCGGGGCCGGCGCGACCCT
This sequence comes from Actinoplanes sp. NPDC051513, assembly GCF_044454685.1. Taxonomy (NCBI): domain Bacteria; kingdom Bacillati; phylum Actinomycetota; class Actinomycetes; order Micromonosporales; family Micromonosporaceae; genus Actinoplanes; species Actinoplanes sp. NPDC051513. The sequence continues at coordinate 173,736 of NZ_JBITDW010000002.1, read as the reverse complement.
GCTCGAGTCGCACGTGGTGCTGGGCGAGTGGGGCCGGACGCTCACCCCGGGGCCGATGCTCGGCTGCGCGGTGCTCGCCACCCAGGCCCTGTTGCGCGCCGGCGACCAGCAGGCGTGTGAGCGGCTGCTGCCCGGCGTCTGCGCCGGCGACCTGATCGCCTCGGTCGCCTGGCAGGGCGAGTTGAGCTGCGATGCCGCGGGCAGGATCAGCGGGGTGGCGCATCAGGTGCTCGACGCCCCGGAGGTCCTGCTGGTGGCGACCGGAGACGCGCTCTGGGAGGTCGCGGCGAACGCGCCCGGGGTCACCGTGGAACCGGCTGACGTGCTCGACCCGACCCGGCGGCTCGCCACGGTCCGGTTCGACGGGGCGCCCGGCCGGCGAGCCGGCAGTGTCTCCGTGGCATGGCTGCGTGACCTGGCCTGCGTGGCGCTGAGTGCCGAACAGGTCGGTGCGGCGTCACGGGCGTTCGAGGCCACCCACGAGTACGTGCAGCAACGCGTCCAGTTCGGCCGGCCGATCGGCTCGTTCCAGGTGCTCCAGCACCGGCTGGCCGAGGCGTACCTGCGCCTGGAGGCCGCGACCACCGCCTCCTGGACCGCCGCGGAGGCCCTGGTGGCCGGCTCTTCCGACGCTTCGACGCCGGCCGCGATGGCCAAGGTGTACTGCTCGGAGGCCCTGCAGGCGATCGCCGGCGAGATGGTCCAGATGCACGGCGGCATCGCGATCACCTGGGAGCACGACGCCCACCTCTACCTGCGCCGCGCGTATGCCGACGCACAACTGTTCGGCGCGCCCGCCACCCATCTCGACCGACTGGCGGCGGCATTGCTGGGCTGACCCCTTTACGAAAACGTTTTCGGCAGGCATCTTGATTGACGAACGTCGATCTCATGTCCTGGAGGAAACGATGGTTTCTCGACGAACCCGCCGCCTGCTGGCGGTTGCCGCCGCGGCCACCCTGGGCGCTACCGTCGCGGTCACCGCGCAGGGAGCCAGCGCCGCCGCGGCCGGCTGCCAGGTGTCGTACGCGATCAGCTCGCAATGGCAGGGCGGCTTCGGCGCCAGTGTGGCCGTCACCAACCTCGGCGACCCGATCACCGGGTGGACGCTGCGGTGGTCGTTCGGCGCGGGGCAGGCCGTCACCCAGGCGTGGAACGCCACGGTGACCCAGAGCGGCGCCGCGGTGACCGCCGTCAACGCCTCGTACAACGGCGCGCTCGCCACCAACGGCAGCGCCTCGTTCGGCTTCAACGGATCCTGGACCGGCAGCAACCCGGCGCCGTCCGCCTTCACGCTCAACGGCGTCGCCTGCACCGGCTCGGTGACACCGACAACGCCCTCGACAACGCCCCCGACAACGTCGCCCACCACGATCCCGCCCACTTCCCCGCCGACCGGCCCGGCCCTCAAGACCGTCCGGGTCTTCTACCTCAAGCCCACCGACGTCGCGTACGACCAGCGCTACCCGGACGGCATCGCCGCCGTCATGCGCGAGGCCCAGCGCTACTACAAGCAGGAGCTCGGCAAGACCTTCACGCTCAACAACACCGTCGTCGAGGTGGTCAACGGTGAGCACGACCGGAACTGGTACATCACCACCAACTGCAGCGGCAGCGACCACTACTGGTGCGTGGTCGGGAACATGCACCAGGAGCTGATGCGCCGGTTCGGCATCAGCAACCCGGACAGCCGGTGGCTGTGCGTCGGCGAGATCAGCGCGGAGGAGACGAACCAGTCCGGCGGCGGCGCGAGCCCCGGCTGGGTGGTGCTCAGCGGGCACGACGCCGACGGCGCGGCCGGCATCAACGGCGCGATGAATCGCTGGTACGGCGGCATGGTGCACGAGCTCGGCCACGGCTTCGGCCTGCCCGACTCCACCTCCACCGACGGCACGCCGATGTCCGCGTCGTTCTACAGCTACCCGAACACCCACTTCAGCCAGGCGCAGAAGAACGCCATCATGGCCGGCCCGTACGGGAGCTTCCTGTCCTGATCCGCGCCTACCGAGGGATCAGCACGTGATCGCGATCCGCTCGACGCGGGCGTGGAACGGCGTGGGCTTCGCCCCGAACTGGGCCCGGTTGAGCGCGGCCACGCCGACCCGCACGGTTTGCGGCAGGGTCATCGGGACGCCGGCCAGCTCGGCGAAGTCGAGCTTGTCGGCCGGGCGCCAGGAGCCGGTGATTTTTCCGCCCGTCCGGGTCATCCGGAGGACCAGCCGGGTGGCCTCGGTCTTGATCGGATGCTCGCTGGGCAGCGGCCCGTGCACCCACTTGTGCGGGCCGCCGTCCTTGTACTCGAAGCCGACCGTTCCGGTCCCGCCGAAGCCGCGCTCGATCCGCACGTAGCTGTCCGGGCCGTTCCAGAGCAGCAACCCGGCGCCCTGGTAGAAGACGGCCGGGGACGCCTCCACCGTGGCCTCCAGGACGAAGTCGCCGGTGACCGGCCGCAGCAGCATCGGGGCCGTCATGTTGGCCTTGTAGATGTCCGCGCCGTCCGGAGGGTTGAGGCTCGCCGCACCGCCGCTCACGGCGATCGTCTGGCCCTGCCGGTTGCGCTCCCAGGCCGGGTCGACCGTGGCGCCGGTGAACTCCTCGGTGAAGCCGCAGGCCGGGGCGCTGGCGCTGGCGCTGGCAGCGGGTGGCTGCTCTGCGGCCGGGTGGTCGTCGGCGCGCAGCAGTCGCACGGTGATCGGGACGCTGACGGCGATCGCCAGGACGGCCGCGGCCGCGATCAGGATGCGGAGGCGGCGCCGGCCCCGCCCGGACGCGTCGGGCAGCTGCTCGGTGGCCTCGCCCGGGTTGGCCCGGCCGATCGCAAGCGGCTGGGTCGGCGGGTCGGCCGGCTGCGTGGGCGGCTCGGCCGATGGCGTTGAGGGCGGCGCGGAGGCCGGCGGCGCGGAAGCTGGGATCGGCGCGGCCGCCCGGGCGGCGATGGACGCGGCCGACGGAGCCGGCGCGGACGCGGACGGCGCGGACGCGGACGGCGCGGGCGGGGACGGCGCGGGCGGGGACGGCGCGGACGCGGACCGCGCGGGCTGCTCTGGCGCGGTGGATGCGGGCGGCCCAGGTGCCGGCGGCGGCGCGGGGAGGGAGCCGGTCAACCGGGCCGCGCCCAGCGCGATGCTGTGCTCCGGGTCGGGGTCGACCACGACCGGACGTTCGAACGCCTCGCCCACCAGCGCCCCGGCCAGCGGGATCCGCGACGACCCACCGGCCATCAGGACCACCCGAAGCTGCTCCGGGCCCACCTCGGCCGAGCGCAGCGCCCGGCCCAGCGCGCGCACCGTCTCGTGCAGCGCCGGCGCGATCATCGCCTCGAACTCGCGCCGGGTCAGCCGCACCCGGGTGTGCAGGCCGGGCAGCGCCACCGGGATCATCACCTCGGTGTCGAAGGACAGCGCCTCCTTGGCGTCCACGCAGTCCCGCCGCAAGCGGGTGAGGGCCGCCAGCAGCTCGGGATCGTCCCCGGCCAGCCGGTCGGCCGGCAGGAGCCGGGTCACGTGGTCGAAGACCGCCTCGTCGAAGTCGGCCCCGCCCAGCTGCTCGATTCCCTCCGGCGTGCCGAGCAGCTCGAACCCGCCCGGGGTGCGGCGCAGCACGGCCGCGTCGAAGGTGCCGCCGCCCAGGTCGTAGACGGCCACCATGTCGCCGTCGGCCATGTGCTCGCCTGCCGCGTACGAGATCGCCGCTGCCTCTGGCTCGCTGTGCAGAACCACCTGCGGCGCGTCGGCCAGACGCGCCGCCTGCTGCAGTAGATCGCGCTTGTACGGACCCCAGTTCGCGGGGCAGGTGAGCACCACGGAGCCGGGCGGTCCCTGCTCGGCAGCCGTGGCAACCGCCAGAACGTGCTCCAGCTGGCGGGCGAGCAGCACGTGCGCCGGATAGGGCGAACCGCCGATCAGCAGCGGCACCGGATCGCCGACCCGGCGCTTGAACTCGCGGGCCAGCCGGCCCGGTTGCTCCTCGCCGCGGCGCGCGGCCGGCTCGCCGACCAGCACCGGCCCATTCCCGGGCAGGAAGATCACCGACGGGATCTCGGGCCGCCGGCCGCCGAGCCGGAGCACCTCCACGGCGTTGCCGCGCCGCACGGCCGCCGCGGTCCAGGTGGTCCCGAGGTCTACCCCCAGCCCGTACGTCATCTGGGCCTCACCGCGAGCTTCACCGGCCCCCCTCCGATCCGGGCCCCTGTGGGCCACGGCCGCACCGGGCGACCGGCAATCAGCATCGGCCGATGCCCGGGCACCGACAAGCCCACTGACGAGGGCTGCACCAAAGGCTGCACCGGCGCACCTTCTGGCGTGTCCGAAGGATGCTCGTCCGGCACCAGCTGAAGGGGCGGCCGCCACCCCACGAACCGCCCCACCCGGTAGGGCGGGGCCAGTCCAAGACTAGATCCAGTCGGTGTGGCGGGGCCAGGCCAGCAGGGTGTCGACGACCTCGGGTGAGGCGTTCGGCGAGGATGGGGCGGCAGCGTGGTAACGGCCCTTGAAGAACAGCAGCGGGCCGTCGCCGCGGCATTCGCCGAGGGTCAAGACCCGGCCCACCACGATCGCGTGGTCGCCGCCGGGGTGCACGGCTTCGATGCGGCACTCGGCCCAGGTCAGCGCCCCGGATAGGATCGGCACTCCGGCCGGCGAAGGGGTCCAGGAGACGCCGGCGAACTTGTCGTCGCCCCGGATGCCGAAGGCGCGGGACAGCTCGTCGTGACCCTCGGCCAGGACGTTGACGCCGAAGACGCCGGTCCGCCGGATCCGCGCCCACGTCGAAGAGCCGGCCTGCGGGCAGAACAGCACGAGCGGCGGATCCAGGGACAGCGGGGCGAAGGCCTGGCAGGCGAAGCCGGCCGGGCCTTCCTCGTCGGCCGTCGTGACGATGGTGACGCCCGTGCAGAAGTGGCCGAAGACCCGGCGGAACTCCCGGGCTTCGACCGCGGCCGGGATGACGGTCACCCCGGCCTCAGTGCCCGCCGCCGGCGGCGAACCGGTGGCCCCACACGCTGTGCGCCGTGGTCTGCCGGGCCACCCAGGTGTTGTCGTCGACGGTGAGGCCGGCGGTGCCGTACTCGATGTCGAAGCCGCTCGGCGTACGCACGTAGAACGAGATCATGTTGTCGTTGGCGTGCCGGCCCAGGGTGGAGATCATCGGGGCCTTGTTGCGGGCGCAGCGGTCGATGGCGCGGCCCACGTCGTCGATCGTCTCGGTCTCGGTCATCAGGTGGACGAGGCCGCTGGGCGCGGGGATGGGTGCGAGGGCGACGCTGTGGTGGCGGGGGCCGCAGCCGAGGAACCGCATCCACAGCGGCCGGTCGCTGGGCGGCAGGCCGACGGTCTCGGGGATCAGGCGCATCGAGTCGCGCAGGCGGAAGCCGAGCACCTCGGTCCAGAAGCGCAGGCCGGCGGCGTCGTCGAAGGTCGGCAGCACCACGTGGCCCATGCCCTGCTCGCCGGTGACGAACCTCGTCCCGTAAGCGCTGATGGCGGGGCGGGTGTCGAGCGCGGCGCCGCAGAAGAACTCGAGCCGGTTGCCGGCCGGGTCGTCGACGCTGACCATCTGGGCGACCCTGCGGTCGGCGAGCTCGTCGGCGCCGGCGGCCTTGAAAGCGACGCCGGCCTCCTCCAGCACGCCGGTCAGGCGCCCCAGTGAAACGGGGTCGGCCAGTTCCCAGCCGCTGGCGGCGAGGCGGTCGCGGTCGCCGGGCACGACCACGATGCGGGCCGGCAGTTCGTCCATGCGCAGATAGGCGGCCGAGGGGTCGGGGCCACGGCCCTCGGTCATGCCGAGGACCTTGACGCCGAACTCCCGCCACGCGGGCACGTCGGTGGCCTCGACCCGCAGGTAGCCGAGGGATCGGATGAGACTCACGACCTGTCCCCTTCCAGGAAGTCGAACGCGAGGCGGTTGAACTCGTCGAACTTCTCGAGGTGCGCCCAGTGCCCGCAGCCGCCGAAGACATGCAGCCGGCAGCGACGGATCACCTTCAGCGCGACCAGCGCGCCGTCGAGCGGGTTGACCCGGTCTTCCCGGCCCCACACCAGCAGAACCTCGTTGCGCAGCCGGTGCGCGTCCCGCCAGAGCAGGCCGTCCTCGTAGCGCGCCGGGTCGGTGAACGACGCGCCCATCTCGCGCATGGCGCGCAGCGCGGACGGTGTGGAGGCGGCGGCGAGGCGCTCGTCGATCAGCTCGTCGGTGATCAGCGACTTGTCGAAGACGAGCGTACGAAGGAACGCGGCCAGCTTCTCGCGGCTGGGTGCGGCGCCGAACGCGCCGAGCCGCTTGACGCCCTCGGTTGGGTCGGCGGCGAACACGTTGAGGCTCAGCCCGCCCGGGCCCATCAGCAGCAGCTTGCCGGCCCGAGCGGGATGGCGCAGGGCGAACCGGACCGCGGTGCCGCCGCCGAGCGAGTTGCCGACCAGGTCGACCCGATCGAGGCCGAGCTCGTCGAGCAGGGCGGCGAGGGCGTCGGCGGAGTGGGTGAAGTACTGCGAGGTGATGGCGCCGATATCGGACCCGCCGTACCCGGGCTGGTCGACGGCGATGGTGTCGAATCGTTTGGCGAAGACGGGAATCGTCCGCGCGAAGTTGCTCATGGCCGAAGCACCCGGCCCGCCGCCGTGAAGCAGCACGACCGGAGTCGCGCCGACCGGCCCGGCCCGATGGAAATGAAGACTCATGACAGCCTCACACCATCGCGTCGGCGACGGACAGGCCGAACTCGCCGCGCCCGTACATCGACAACGCCCGCTCGGGGTCGTTGATGGCGTGCACCCGGCCCGCGTGCGCGTCGCGCCAGAACCGCTGCATCGGGTGCGAAGTGTAGATCGCCCGGCCGCCCGAGTTCTCGAAGAGCCGATCCACGGCCTGGATCGCCAGCTCGGTGCCGCGCACCTGATCGCGGCGTATCCGCAGGCGCAGCCGCATCGGCAGCTTCTCGCCGGCACGCGCCAGGCCCATCAGCTCGGTCATGTCGGCGGCGAGCGCGTTCCAGGCGGCGTCCACGTCGGCGCCGGCCCGGGCGACCCGCACCTGCGAGTACGGGTCCTCGGCCGCGCGCACCCCGGCGTACGCGGCCCGCACCCGTTCCTGCATGTAGGTCACGTGCGCGTCGTACGCCCCGGTGGCCATGCCGATGATCGGCGTGGTGATCGAGTACGGGAAGATCGAGCCGTACGGGATGCGGTACAGCGGGGCGGTGTTGAGCTCCTGGCCGGGGCAGACGCAGCGGGCCGTGTCGCCGAAGCTGAGCGACCGGTACGCCGGGACGAACGCGCCGGCCACCACGATGTCGTTGCTGCCGGTGCCGCGCAGCCCGATGGTGTGCCAGACGTCCTCGATGGTGTAGTCGGCGGCCGGGATCAGGAAGGTGCGGAAGTCGGCGGGCGCGCCGCCCTCGCCGGGCGGCACGATTCCGCCGAGCAGCACCCAGGTGGCGTGGTCGCAGCCGGAGGAGAAGCTCCACCGCCCGCTCACCCGGTAGCCGCCCTCGACCGCCTGGATCTTGCCGGTCGGCGCGTACGACGAGGACATCAGCGTGCCGGGGTCGTCGCCCCAGACATCCTGCTGGGCCTGGTCGGGGAAGAGCGCCATCTGCCAGTTGTGCACCCCGATCACGGAGGCGACCCAGCCGGTCGAGCCGCACGCCGACGCGATGTCACGCACGCAGCCGAGGAATGTCAGCGGGTCGGCCTCGAACCCGCCGAAGCGGGCGGGCTGGAGCAGCTTGAAGAAGCCGGTCTCGGCCAGCGATTTGACCGTCTCGGCCGAGAGGGCGCGGCGGTCCTCCGTCTCCTGCGCCCTGTCCCGGAGAACAGGTAACAGTTCCCGCACGCCTGACGCTACGGCTGCGACCTCCATGAGATCCCTCCGGCCTGATACACGAATGCTGGCTTGGCTGGCGAACTGAACGGTCCCTATACTAGAACACGTTCTACCTGAGGGGCTACCGCCGAACCTGGGAGCGACACATGAGCGACGGCGCGCAAGCACGCACGATCGACACCGGGGCGCTGCCGACCAGGTTCGCCCGGGGCTGGCACTGCCTGGGGCTGGCCGACTCCTACCGCGACGGCGAGCCGCACGCGATCGAGGCGTTCGGCACCAAGCTGGTGGTCTTCGCGGATTCGTCGGGCGCCCTGCATGTGCTCGACGGGTACTGCCGGCACATGGGCGGCGACCTCACGATGGGCACCATCAAGGGCGACGAGATCGCCTGTCCCTTCCACGACTGGCGGTGGCGCGGCGACGGCCGGTGCGCCGCCGTCCCGTACGCCCATCGCGTTCCTCTGCGCGCCCGCACCCGCTCGTGGCAGACGCTGGAGGAGAACAAACAGCTCTTCGTCTGGAACGATCCGCAGGGTGCGGCGCCGCCGCCCGGCATCACGATCCCGCACATCGAGGGCGCCTTCTCCGACGAGTGGAGCGCCTGGACGTGGGACTCGATCCGGATCGACGGGGCGAACTGCCGCGAGGTCATCGACAACGTCGTGGACATGGCCCACTTCTTCTACATCCACTTCGCGTTCCCGACGTTCTTCAAGAACGTCCTCGAGGGCCACGTGGCCTCGCAGTTCCTCGAGACCCGGCCGCGGCCGGACGTGCCGATCACGGCGCGGCAGTCCGGCGACGCGACGCTGCGCTCGGAGGCGGCCTACTACGGCCCCTCGTACATGATCGATTATCTCTACAACAACTACCGCGGCATCGACGTCGAGTCGGTGCTCATCAACTGCCACTACCCGGTGTCGGCGAACTCGTTCGTGCTGCAGTGGGGCGTCATCGTCAAGCGGCTGCCCGGCCTCACCACCGAGCAGGCCGAGCGGGCGGCGCTCAAGTTCGCCAAGAGCATCGGCATCGGCTTCGAGCAGGACGTGGAGATCTGGAAGCACAAGACCCGGATCGACAACCCGCTGCTGTGCGCCGAGGACGGCCCGGTCTACCAACTGCGCCGCTGGTACGAGCAGTTCTACGTGGACGTCGAGGATGTCACCGAGGACATGGTGGCCCGGTACGAGTTCGAGGTCGACACGACCCGGGCGGTCGAGACGTGGACCGCCGAGGTCGAAGCGAACCTGAAGAAGACGGCATGACGCTGACCGAGCGGCAGGAATATCTGGAGGGCGGATTCGCGGAGCTGTCCTGCCGGCGCTGCTGCGCGCTGGTCCGGGTCCGGAAGTCGAGCCCGCAACAGACCAGCGTGCAATGGACGACCGCCGCGACGAGCATGTGCGCCGCGAAGCTCAACGCACTGGTGCCCACCTGCTCCGACCTGCGCGCCAGCATCGACGACGCGGTGCGCGCGGGCAAGCTGGAGGTGAGCTGATGGTCCACCGGCTGCGCGTCGCCGAGGTCATCGCCGAGACGCCCGACGCGCATTCGCTGGTCCTGAGCGTGCCGCCGGCGCTGGCCGCGGCGTTCGCCTACCGCCCCGGGCAGTATCTGACGGTCATGGTGCCGCACAACGGCGGGAACGTAGCGCGCTGCTACTCGCTCTCCAGCTCCCCGCACACCGACACCGATCTGAAGATCACCGTCAAGCGGGTACGCGACGGGCAGGCGTCCAACTGGATCTGCGACCACATCCGGGCGGGGGGCACGCTCGAGCTGCTCCCGCCCGCCGGGGAGTTCACGCCCGCCTCGCTCGACGACGACCTGTTGCTGCTCGCCGGCGGCAGCGGCATCACGCCGGTGATGGGCATCATCAAATCGGTGCTCGCGCACGGCCGCGGCCGGCTCGAGCTGGTCTACGCGAACCGGGACGAGCAATCGGTCATCTTCGCCGCCGAGCTGGCCGAGCTCCGCGAGCGGCACGGCGACCGCCTGAGGGTGACGCACTGGCTGGACAGTGAGCGCGGCGCCCCCGACGCGACCGCGCTCGCCTCACTGATCCCCGAGAACGACAGCCGTGACACGTACGTGTGCGGCCCTGAGCCTTTCGTCGCGACGGCCCGCGACGCGCTGCGGCGAGCCGGTGTGCCGGAGGGTCGCGTGCACGTCGAGCGCTTCGATGTCGAGCAGGAGAAATCCATGGACGCCACGCTCGAGGTGGAGATCGACGGTCAGACGCGCCGGCTGCCGTGGCCGGCCGGCAGCCGCATGCTCGACGTGATCATCGGGGCCGGGCTCAACCCGCCCTTCTCGTGCCGGCAGGGCCACTGCGGCGCCTGCGCGCTGCGGATGCTGCGCGGCAAGGTCGACCTGGTCAACAACGAGGTGCTCGAGCAGGAAGATTTCGACGAGGGCTACATCCTCGCCTGCCAGGCCCTGGCCCGCAGCGAAGAGGTCTCGGTCACCTATTACTGAGCTGCACGGCGATGTCGATGAGCTGGTCCTCCTGGCCGCCGACCAGTCGCCGTTCGCCCGCTCGCACCAAGATTTCCGCACCGGAGACCTGGTAGCGCTGGGCGAGGGTGAAGGCGTGGCCGAGGAAGCTCGAGTAGACCCCGGCGTATCCCATGATGAGGGCCATCCGGTCGAGCTTGCACTCGTCGGCCATGACCGGCCGCACGACATCCTCCGCGGCGTCCACGATGGCGAAGAAGTCGACGCCGGTCTCGATGCCGAGCTTGTCGCAGACGCCGACGAAGGCCTCCACCGGGGTGTTGCCGGCGCCGGCGCCGAACCGGCGGGTGCTGCCGTCGATCTGCTTGGCGCCGGCCCGCACGGCCAGCACCGAGTTGGCGACGCCGAGCCCGAGGTTCTCGTGGCCGTGGAAGCCGACCTGCGCGTCGTCGCCGAGCTCGGCCACCAGCGCGGCGACCCGGTCGGCGGTCTGGTCGAGCACGAGCGCGCCGGCCGAGTCGACCACGTACACGCACTGGCAGCCGGCGTCGGCCATGATGCGGGCCTGCCGAGCGAGGGCCTCGGGCGGCTGGGAGTGCGCCATCATCAGGAAGCCGACCGTCTCGAGGCCGAGCTTGCGGGCCAGGCCGAAATGCTGCTCGGTGATGTCGGCCTCGGTGCAGTGGCTCGCTATCCGGCAGACCGTCGCGCCGTTGCCGGCCGCCGCGCGGATGTCGTCGAACAGGCCGATCCCCGGCAGCATCAGGAAGGCGATCTTCGCGCGCGTCGCGGTCTTCACGGCGGCGCCGATGAGCTCCTGCTCGGGCGTGCGGCTCAGGCCGTAGGTGAAGGACGAGCCGCCCAGGCCGTCGCCGTGGGTCACCTCGATGACCGGAACCCCGGCCGCGTCGAGGGCCGCGACCACCGAGGTCACCTCGCCGACGGTGAACTGGTGGCGCTTGGCGTGCGAGCCGTCCCGCAACGAGGAATCGGTGATCCGGATGTCGGCGGTCATGAGGCCAGTTCCTCTCCCACGCGCGTCGCGGCCGCGGTCATGATGTCCAGATTTCCCGCGTACGGCGGGAGGAAGTCCCCGGCCCCGGTGATCTCCACGAAGATCGCGACGCGGCCCTCGTCGAACTGCGGCTCGTTGAGCAGCCGGTAGCCGGGCACGTACCGGGCCACCTCGGCGGCCATCTCCCGAATGGATTCGGCGACCGCGGACCTGTCGGCGTCGGGGCCGATCGCGCAGAACACGGTGTCGCGCATGACGAGCGGCGGGTCGGCCGGGTTGAGTACGACGATCGCCTTGCCCCGCCCGGCCCCGCCGACCAGTTCGAGGGCGCGGCCGGTGGTGCGGGTGAACTCGTCGATGTTCGCTCGGGTGCCGGGGCCGGCCGAGCGGGAGGCGACGGTCGCCACGATCTCGGCGTAGCTGACGGGGGTGCGGCGGGAGACCGCATACACCATCGGGATCGTCGCCTGGCCGCCGCAGGTGATGAGGTTGAGGTTGGGGGCGTCGAGGTGCTCATGCAGGTTGACTTCGGGCACGACCAGCGGGCCGACGGCGGCCGGGGTGAGGTCGATGGCGCGGATGCCGGCCTCGGCGTAGCGGGGCGCGGCGGCCCGGTGCACGGCCGCCGAGGTGGCCTCGAAGACGATGTCGGGCAGCGGGTCCTGGGCGAGCAGCCAGTCGACACCCTTGGCGCTCACCGCAAGGCCTTGGGAAGCGGCGCGACGCAGGCCCGGGCTGCCGGGATCGATGCCAACCATCCACTGTGGCTCGATCTGCTCCGAGCGCTGAAGCTTGTACATCAGGTCGGTGCCGATGTTGCCGGATCCGACGATGGCGGCCGTGAGAGTCATGCCGATTCCTTCGCAAACGTCAGCCGGACCTCGCCGAGACCGGTGAAGACCGCCCGGAACTCGTCGCCCGGGTTCGCATCCACGGCCCGGCAGCACGCGCCGGGCAGCACCAGGTGACCCGCGCGCAGCCGTACCCCGAAGCCGGCGACCGTGCGAGCCAGCCAGGCCACCGCGGTGACCGGGTTGCCGAGGACCGCATCCGACCGGCCCTCGACCGCGAGCGAACCGTTGCAGTAGAGGACCGCATCGATGCCGCGCGGATCCACATCGGACGGCAGCACACGGGACGTGCCGACGACGAAGCCGGCCGAGGACGCGTTGTCGGCGATGGTGTCGGCCAGGCTGATCTTCCAGTCCTGGATGCGGCTGTCGATCAGCTCGATCGACGGGGCGAACGCCTCGGTGGCGGCCAGCACGTCGTTCTCGGTGCAGCCCCCGCCGGGCAGGTCGGCGCCGAGCAGGAACGCGACCTCGATCTCGACCCGCGGGTAGCAGTAGCGCCTCGCGTCGGCCGGTCGGCTCTCGGACAGCCGCATGTCGGCCATCAGATGCCCGTAATCCGGCTCGTCGACGCCCATCATCTGCTGCATGGCCTTCGACGAGAGGCCGACCTTGTGGCCGACGACCGCGCCGCCGCGGCGGCGCACATTCCGGAGCTGAATCGCGTACGCGTCGGCGGCGGTCAGATCCGGCCGTTCGGCCACCAGCGGCAGGATCGGCTGCCGGTCGCGCTCGGCGACGAACAGCCGGTCGGCGAGCGCGCGGCAGTCAGCCTCGGTGAGCATGCAGTCCTCCCCTGTCCTGGATGGCGGCGCTGTGGCCCGCCCGGCGTCCCGAGAAGACGCAGTCGGCCAGCGAGAGCCCGCTGACGTAGCTGCGGGAGCAGATGCCGACGGCGGTGCGGCCGGCGGCGTAGAGGCCTTCTATGAAGCGCCCATCCGGCCGCAGCGCCTGCCCGGTCTCCTCGTCGACCCGCAGGCCGCCGAGGGTGAGCATGGGCGCCGGCACGGCGGGCCGGTTGCGCACGGAGACGTCGATCAACGAGTACGGCGGCGTGGTCAGACCCTTCCCGCTCTCCGCGAGCGCGGCGGCCAGCCCGGTGGGGTCCACCCCGGCCCGGCGCGCGACCGCCTCGGGGGTGGACGCGGTCATCCGGCCGGAGGTGAGCAGCCAGCGCGCCTGCCACCGCTGGAACCACAAGGTCTGCGCGCGCACCTGGCGGCGGCACTCGGCCAGCACCTCGGCGTCGAGCAGCAGCCAGGCCCGTCCGCCGGGCGAGCGCAGGATCGCCTCGCCGACGGCCGCGCCGTACCGGGACTCGTCGCAGACGCGCCGGCCGTCCCGGTCGACCAGCAGGCCGCCGAGCATGGCCGAGGGCGGGGACAGGAACCGCCAGATGGTGACCCGGTCGAGGTGGGCGGTGCCGGCCCCGGCCGCGACGCCGAGCCGGATGCCCGAGCCGTCGTCGCCGGGCGTGCCGAGCCGCAGGCCGCCACGGTAGTCGGGGGCGTGTTCGCGCATCATCGACCGGTCGAAGACGAAGCCGCCCGCGGCCAGCACCACGCCGCGCGCGGCCCCGACCCGCAGCGGGCGGCCGTAGCGCCGCTCCAGCCAGGCGACCGGGCGGTGCAGCGCGCGGCCCAGCCCCGGCAGGTAGACGCCGGGTTTGACCGACCACCGGTGCAGCACGCGGTGGCCGAGCCGGGCCCAGGCCGGGGCGGCGCGCAGGGTGCGGCACTCGACTCCGGTCACGCGGCCGCCGGCATCGGTCAGCAACCCTGAAGCGCGGGTCTGGGCGAGCAGCACCACGCCCCGCTTGCGGGTCGCCGCGGCGAGCCGGGCGTACAGCATCCGGCCGGAGGTGCCGCGCGCGAGCACCCGGTGCCCGCGCGGCGCCCGCTGGCCGAACGAGGTCTCGCTTCCGGAGAAGTACAGATAGTGCTCGTTGGTGGGGTACGAGGTCTTGTACGGACAGACCCGCGGGTCGAACGGCACGCCGAGCCCCGCGAGCCAGTCGACCATGCCAGGGCTCTGCTCGCAGAACCGGCGCAGCGTGGCCGGCGAGACCGCGTCGCCCACCTCTTCGCGCAGGTAGTCGAACATTTCCTGCGGGGTGTCGGCGACGCCGGCCGCACGCTGCTGCCGGGTGCCGCCCCCGGCGTACACGACGCCGCCCGAGATCGCGGTGGCGCCACCGCCGCCGAATCGGTCGAGCACGAGCACCCGGGCGCCCGCGTCGGCGGCCTCGATCGCGGCGCACGCGCCGGCCGCGCCCGAGCCGACCACCACGACGTCGGCCGTCTCGTCCCAGGGCTGGGTCACAGAACCTCCGTAGGGGTGCGGCGCAGTGCGGAAAATTATAACCTGTTCTAGTGTCGATGACCGAGGATGAGTTCGACGTTGTCGTGGTCGGCAGCGGCGGGGCGGGCATGGTCGCGGCGCTCGCCGCGGCGCACCACGGGCTGAGCGCCGTCGTGCTGGAAAAGGCCGACGCGTACGGCGGATCCACCGCACGCTCCGGCGGCGGGCTGTGGATGCCGGGCAACCAGGTGCTGGAGCGGGCCGGCGTCGGCGAGGACGCCCGCGCCTACCTCGCGTACGTCGCGGGACCCGACGCGACCCCGGCCCGGCAGAACGCGTTCCTGTCCGCCGCGCCGGAGGTGCTCGCCTTCGTCCGCGCGCGCACCCCGCTCGATTTCGCCTGGGTGCCCGGGTATCCCGACTACTACCCCGAGGCGCCCGGCGGGCAGCCGAGCGGGCGCAGCATCGAGCCGCGCCCGCTGGACGCCCGGCTGATCGGGCCCGATCTGGCGACGCTGGCCGCTCCGTACCGCGCCGCGCCGGACGGCATCGCGGTCACCCAGGTCGACTACCGGTGGCTGTCGCTGGGCGCCCGGCATCCGCGGGCGATCCTCACCGCGGCGCGCCTCGCGGGCCGGGGCCTGACCGCCCGGCTGCTGCGCCGGCGGCGGCTCACCATGGGCCAGGCGCTCGCCGCCGGGCTGCGGGCCGGCCTGCGGAAGGCGTACGTTCCGGTGCTGCTCGGGACGCCGATGACCGGCCTGGTGGAGGAGGACGGCCGGGTCACCGGTGTCCGCGCCGGCGAGCGGTCGTTCCGCGCCCGGCGGGGCGTGCTGCTGGCCAGCGGCGGCTTCGAGCACAACGAGGCGATGCGCCGCAAGTACCAGGACATCGGCACCGAGTGGACGGTGGGCGCGACCGGCAACACCGGCGACGGCATCGAGGCCGGCGCCGCGCTCGGCGCCGCCCTCGACCTCATGGACGAGGCGTGGT
This sequence comes from Actinoplanes sp. NPDC051513, assembly GCF_044454685.1. NCBI lineage: Bacteria > Bacillati > Actinomycetota > Actinomycetes > Micromonosporales > Micromonosporaceae > Actinoplanes > Actinoplanes sp. NPDC051513. Next base: position 158,298 of record NZ_JBITDW010000002.1, on the reverse strand, counting down.
GGGGGCCGTCGATCCCGCTCACCGGCGGGCCGTACTTCTGCCTCGCCGAGCGCAACCAGCCCGGCTGCCTGATGGTCGACGCCACCGGCCGGCGCTTCGTCAACGAGGCCGCGCCCTACGTGGACGCGGTGCACGCCATGCTCGGCCCGGACGTGAGCCTCCCGGCCTGGCTGGTGGCCGACCAGACCTACCGCGACCGCTACCTGTTCGCCGGCCGCGGCCCCCGCACGCCGCTCCCGCGCCGCTGGTTCGACGCCGGCGTGGCGCACCGCGCCGGCACGCTGGACGAGCTGGCCGACCGGATCGGCGTGCCTGCCGGCCCACTCGGCGACACCGTACGGCGGTTCAACGAGTTCGCGGCGAACGGCCGCGACGACGACTTCCACCGCGGCGACTCGGCCTACGACCGCTACTACGGCGACCCGCGGCAGCGCCCGAACCCGTGCCTGGGCGCGGTGGCCCGGCCGCCGTTCTATGCGTTCCGGATGGTCCCCGGCGACCTGGGCACCAAGGGCGGGCTGCGCACCGACGAGCGGGCCCGGGTGCTGCGCCCCGACGGCACGGCGATCCCGGGCCTGTACGCGGCGGGCAACACCGGCGCCGCGGTGATGGGCCGCAGCTACGCCGGCGCGGGCGCGACCCTCGGCCCGGCCCTCACCTTCGGCTACCTGGCCGCGCTCGACATGAGCAAAGCACTCGACACGACCGAAGCGCTCGACGTGACCGAGGAGAGCTGATGCCCATCGACCCGGCCGTCGCCGTCGGCGCCGAGCTGCCGGGCCGCGACCTGAGCTGGGACAGCACCGACGTGCTGCGCTACCACCTGGCCGTCGGCGCCGGCGCGGACGAGCTGTCCTACGTGTACGAGGACCAGCTGCGCGGCGTGCTGCCCACGTTCGCCACGGTGGCCACCACCCTGCGCGACACCGACCCGCCGGCGGTGAAGATGCCCGGCATCGACGTCGACCTGGCCCGGGTGGTGCACGGCCGGCAGGAGCTCGAGATGCACCGGCCGATCCCGGTCAGCGGCCGGTGCGCGGCCCGGTCCCGCATCGCCGCCGTCTACGACAAGGGCAGCGCCGCGGTCGTCGTCACCGAGACCACCACCGAGCTGTTCACCAGCCGGATCAGCATCTTCGTCAAGGGCGAGGGCGGCTTCGGCGGCGACCGCGGCCCGTCCACCCGGGCGCCGGCGCCCGGCCGCGAGCCGGACGCCGAGGTCCTCTCCCCCACCGATCCGCGGCAGGCCCTCTGGTACCGGCTGCTGGGCGACCGCAATCCGCTGCACGTCGACCCGGTCTTCGCGGCGCGTGCCGGGTTCCCGCGCCCGATCCTGCACGGCCTCTGCACGTACGCGATGGTGTTGAAGGCGGCCATCGGCGAGGACCCGGATCGAGTGGCCGGCTACCAGGCTCGCTTCGCCGGTGTGGTCTTCCCGGGCGAGACGCTGCGCACCCGGATCTGGCGCGAGGACGGCCGGCTCGTGCTCGTCGCGACGGTCGCCGACCGGGACGACGCCCCGGCCCTGTCGGACGCGGTGGTCACGCTCCGCTGACTCCGGCACGGAACCGGCGGCTACCGATCGCCCGCCAGGATCAGGCCGCTGGTCGGCACCCCGGTGCCGGCGGTGACCAGCACCGGCCCGTCCCCCGACACCTGGTTGGCCGCCGTGCCGCGGACCTGGCGCACCGCCTCGGCGATCCCGTTCATGCCGTGGATGTAGGCCTCGCCGAGCTGGCCGCCGTGCGGATTGATCGGCAGCTGGCCGGCCTCGATCACGTGCCGCGCCTCGCCGCGACCGCAGAAACCCAATTCCTCCAACTGCAGCAACACGTACGGCGTGAAGTGGTCGTAGAGCACGGCGGCGCGTACGTCGGCCGGGGTGAACCCGGACTGCCGCCACAGCTGGCGGGCCACCACGCCCATCTCCGGCAGCGCGGCCACCTCGTCGCGGTAGTAGCTGGTCATCACGAACTGATCGGCGCCGCTGCCCTGCGCCGCCGCGCACACCAGCGCCGGCCGCCGCCGCAGGTCGGCCGCCCGCTCGGCGGAGGTCACCACCAGGGCCACCGCGCCGTCGCTCTCCTGGCAGCAGTCGAGCAGCCGCAGCGGCTCGGCGATCCAGCGGGAGGCACGATGGTCGTCGAGGGTGATCGGGCGGCCGTAGAACCAGGCGGCCGGGTTGGTTGCCGCGTGCCGCCGGGAGGCCACCGCCACCCGGCCGAAGTCGTCGGGGGTGGCGCCGAAGTCGTGCAGATAGCGCCGGGCCACCATCGCCACCATCGCGGCCGGCGTGGCCAGGCCCATCGGGTAGTGCCAGCTCGCGTCGATCCCGGGCGCGGCCGTCGCCTGCCCGAACCGGCGGCCCGAGCGCTCGTTGAGCGCGCGGTAGCAGACCACCGTCTCGGCGATGCCGGCCGCGACCGCGAGCACCGCCTGCTGCACGACCGCGCACGCCGCTCCCCCGCCGTACCCGATGCGGCTGAGGAACGTGAGCTCGCCCGCGCCGATCTCGCGGGCCACCGCGATCTCGGCGTTGTCGTCCATGGTGAAGGTGACCAGGCCGTCCACATCGGACGACTGAAGACCGGCGTCGTCGAGCGCGGCGCGCACCGCCTCGACCGCCAGCCGCAGCTCGCTGCGCCCCGAGTCCTTGGAGAACTCGGTGGCGCCGATGCCCGCGATCGCCGCGGCCCGCGCGATCACGACGCCACCCGCACGATGCCGGAGACGTGCTCGCCCGACGCCGTCCGCCCGGTCACCGCCACCTCGCCGTCGCGCGCCGACCCGGTGAAGGTCAGCGTGTCGTACGGGTAGCAGGGCGCGCCCAGCCGGATCTCGATGCCGCGCAGCACCGCCCCGGGACCGGCCCAGTCGGTGACGTAGCGCTGCACCAGGCCGGTGGTGGTGAGGATGTTGAGGAAGATGTCCTTGCCGCCGCGGCGCACGGCCGCGTCCCGGTCGTGATGGACGTCCTGGAAGTCGCGGGTGGCCAGGGCCGTGCTGATGACGACCGTGGGAGTCACCGCGAGCTCCCAGGGAGGCAGGCCCTTTCCGTAGCGCCAGACCGGCAGACCGTCGGCGAACTCGACCCGCACCTCGGCGCCGATGCGCACCTCCGTCGGGCGCACGCCACGCAGCTCGCCCACCATCCGCACCCCCTCGTCCAGGTCGACCAGCGCGACGACCACCGGCGACCGGCGACCGGGCAGCGGCGGATGGTGGTGCACGACGTAGCTGTGAATACGTCCTCGCCCGGTCGCGACGACGAACTCGGGCTTGAGGGCGCCGCAGCGCGGGCAGGCCGGTCCCGGCGGGTGGCGCAGCGCGCCGCAGTCGCCGCAGCGCTGGATGCGCAGCTCGCCGGCCTCGACGCCGGTCCAGAAGAACGCGGTGTCGGGGCTGACGACCGGCCGGATCGGCTCGGCGCGCGGCGCGGGCGGGGCGGCGCCGGGGCGGTACTTGAGGACCCGGAACCGCATCTCGGCCACCGGCTCGCCGGCCACCTCCCAGGTGCTGTCGGTGGTGACGAACCAGCCCTCGCCGAGCGCAGTTCGCTTCGGGCCGGTGATGCCGGTGAGCCGCGTGCTGACCGCGACCGTCTCGCCCTCGCGCAGGTAGCGGTGGTAGGTCTGGGCGCAGTCGGTGGCTACGACAGACGTGTAGCCGGCCTCGTCCAGCACGTCGGACATGGCCTGAAGTGGGTCGGCTTGAGTGGGCGCTTGCCCACTTGAAGTGGGCACGCGCCCACTCGGGGCCGGGCGCAAGCCCCGCATCGTCCACACCTGCACCATGGCGGGCGGGGCCACGCCGTCCCGCTCGTACACGGGATTGTCGTCGCCGATCGCGGCGAGCCAGTCGCGGATGGCCGGGCGGTTGACCGGATCGCGGGCGAGCCGTGCGGGCGACGGTCCCAGCTCGGTGATTCGCCGCGCGGCGGCCTCGATGTCGATCATCTCGGCACCCGGGGCAGCCCGAGGCCCGCCGACGCGATGATCTCCCGCTGGATCTCGTTGACCCCGCCGCCGAACGTCAGCACGAGGTTGCGCTTGGCCTGCACGTCGAGCCACGTCAGCAGCTCGGCGGTCGCGGGGTCGCCCGGGTCGCCGTGCCGCCAGACGGCCTCCTCGAGCTCCTGGGCGTGCCGCAGCAGCCGTTCCGACGAGAAGACCTTGGTGGCCGAGGCGTCGGCGGCGTTCGGCTCGGCGCCGGTCACCTGCCAGTTGAGCAGCTCGTTGACCCGCCGGCAGGCCTCGGCCCGGGCGAGGGCGCGACGGATGTCGGGCTGGTCCGGCGCCCATTCCCGTACGCGGTCGATGAGCGCGGCGAACCGCCCGGCCGGACCCAGCATGACGCGCTCGTGGTTGAGCTGCGTGGTGAGCAGCCGCCAGCCGCCGTTCTCGTCGCCCACCCGGCGCGACACCGGCACCCGCACGTCGCTGAGATAGACCGAGTTGACGTGGTGGGCGCCGTCGCACGTGATGATCGGCGTCCACGAGTAGCCGGGATCGCGGGTGTCGACGATGAGGATCGACAGGCCCTTGTGCCGGGCCGCGTCCGGATCGGTGCGGCAGGCCAGCCAGAGGTAGTCGGCGTCGTGGGCGCCGGTGGTGAACATCTTCTGACCGTTCACCACGTACTCGTCGCCGTCGCGCACCGCCCGCGTGCGCAGCGCCGCGAGGTCGGTGCCCGCCTCGGGCTCGGTGTAGCCGATCGCGAAGTGCAGCTCCCCGGCCAGGATCGGCGGGAGGAAGAACTCCTGCTGCTCGGGCGAGCCGTGGGCGAGCAGCGTGGGCGCCACGGTCTGCAGGGTCACGGCGGGCAGCGGGACGTCGGCGCGGGCCGCCTCGTTCACGAAGATCTGCTGCTCCACCGGGCCGAGCCCGCCGCCGCCGAACCGGGTGGGGAACCCGAGGCCCAGCCAGCCGTCGCGGCCGAGCCGCCGGATCAGGCCTCGGTAGACCGCGCCGTGCCGCTCCAGCAACAGCGTCTCGCGCTCCTCGCGCGACAAGACCCCGTTCAGGTACGCCCGCAGGCGCGCCCGCAGCGCATGCTGCTCTTCAGTCAGGTCGATGAACACCGTGTGCTCCCAGCCGGTCGAGGCAGCGCTCGGCGCCGCCGAGGTGGCGGACCAGGTCGCGGACCAGGGCGGTGTGCCGGTGCAGCGGGTAGCTGGCGTCGAGGCCGAGCCCGCCGTGCAGGTGATGGCAGGTCCGCAGGGCCGGCAGCGCCTCGCTGCTCAACCAGTAGGCGGCGGTCCACAGGTCTGCTTCGGCCTCGCCGTTCTCGACCTCCCAGCACGCGGCCAGCGACGCCAGGTGCATCGTGCGGGACGCGACGTAGACGTCGGCGATCTGCTGGGCGACCGCCTGGAAGGTGGCCAGCGGACGGCCGAACTGATGCCGGTCGCGCACGTGGCCGGCGGTCATCCGCAGGGCGCCGGCCAGGGCGCCGTCGCCGAGCGCGCACGCACCCGCCACCGCGAACCGATGCGGATCGGCCGTGCCGTCGCCCAGGGACTCGGCCGCCACGTCGTCGAGCAGCACGACGAACTCGTCCGACATCGGGCCTGGCCGCAGCGTCACGCCCGGCGCGGCCGGGTCGACCAGGGCGACACCTCGTGTCGCCGGCACGAGAATGCGGTAGGCCCGGTCGGCGTACGGCACCGCGCTCCACTTTCCGGTGATCCGGCCGTTTCCGGTGCCCGGCTCGCCCAGGGCGCCCGTCAGCACCCGGCCTTCGAGGACGCCCGGAAGCAGGTCGCGCTGCTGTTCGGGGCTGCCCCAGCGGGCCACCGGCAGGACGCCGAGACAGAGCGTGGACCACGCGGGAACCCGGGCGGCGTGCCGGCCGATCTCGGTGAGCAGCAGGCCGGTCGCCATCGCGCCGAGCCCGGCGCCGCCCAGCTCGACGGGCACCGCGAGGCCGAGCAGCCCGGCCTGGCCGAGGGACTTCCACAGGCGCTCCGGCGTGTCGGCGTTGTCGCTCAGCACCTCGCCGGCGAGGCGGACGATCGCCTCCTGGGCGTCGTCGAGCTCGAAGTCCGGACCCATGCCGCCATTAGAACACGTTCCAGTTCGGAGAGAACACCGGTCGCCGCAACAACCTCACAACATCCCGTTGCTAGGCTGGGGAGAGGAATGAGGCCCCGAGAGGTAACGATGGCAGGACCGAGAACGAATACCAGTACTGGCGCCGCGCGCAGCACGCTCGACGGCGAGCAAGGCTCCGCCGCGCAGCGCGACCGGCGCCGCCGGATCCTCGAGGCGACGCTGCAGCTGGCGTCGAGGGGCGGCTACGAGGCGGTGCAGATGCGCACGGTCGCGGAACGCGCCGAGGTCGCCCTCGGCACGCTGTACCGCTACTTCCCCTCGAAGATCCACCTGTTGGTGTCGGCGCTGGCGTCCGAGCTCGAGAAGATCCATGAAAAGCTCGAGCGCAAGCCGATCCCCGGCGACACCCCGCACGAGCGTATGCAGTTCGTGCTCAACCTGGTGACCCGGGCGATGCAGCGTGAGCCGCTGCTCACCGAGGCGATGACCCGGGCCTTCATGTTCGCCGACCCCTCTGCCAGCGCCGAGGTCAACGCGGTCGCGCGCCTCATGGAGGAGATGTTCACCCGCGCCATGCACGAGGGCGAGCCGACCGCCGACGACCGGGCGAAGGCGCGGGTCATCGGCGACGTGTGGCTGTCCAACCTGGTGGCCTGGGTGACCCGCCGCGCCTCGGCGAACGACGTGGTCAACCACCTCGAGCTGGCCAGCCGGCTGCTGCTGCGCTGACGCCGCCGGGGCCCGCCGGGCGGGCCCCGGCCGGGTAGCTCAGTCGAGGAGCGCGACGAGTTTCTCGAGGGCCTGCTTGCCGGCGGCGCCGGCCTGCTTCTCGAGCATGCCGGCCATCGGGCCCTTGAGCGCCGGCCCGACGAACTCCATCTCGTACGTGATGTGCGAGCCCTCGCCGTTCGGCTCGATGACGAAGAGGTTCTTGGCCTTGACGCCCATCGGGCCGTCGCCGTTCTGCTCGAGCCGCCCCGGCTCGGCCGCGGTCGTCACCCGCCACGCCATCTCGGCGGGCATGCCCATCAGCTTCACCCGCTGCCGGTACGTGGTGCCCTCGCCGAGCCTCTCCGGCACTTCGCCGGTGAATCCCTCGTGCATCGTGTTCCAATCCTGGACCCGCGCCGGGGTCGCCAGCAGGTCGTAGACCCGCTGCGGATCTGCTTTGGCATCGGCCTCGACTGTCACCTTGGTCATGGCGTTCCTCCTCCGTTAGAGCAACTAGAACAGGTTATAGCAGTGTGACTTGATTCACTAGCTCTCACGGCCGCTGGGCAGCGATGCTGTTCCTTGTGGAAGACACACGGGCTCTGCGCCGCACGGCCATCACCGAGCTCGGCGACGCGCTGCGCGTGCTGGTCGAGCACGCCACCACGACCGAGGCGCCGGCCGACGATCTGCTGCGCGCCGCAGCCGAGATCCGCGAGGCGGCGGCGCTGCTGGGCGAGCGGGTGCGCGGCCGGTCCACCCTGGCGAGCGCCGACGACCTGCTCGACGGCGTCCGCATGTACAACCCGGTCATCGGCGCGGGCAGTGCCCTCGCGCCGCCGCTGCGCATCGAGTTGGTGGACGGCACGGCGATCGGCCGCTGCACGCTGGGCATGGCCTACGAGGGCCCGCCGAGGTTCGCCCACGGCGGCGTGAGCGCGATGCTGCTCGACCAGATTCTCGGCCACGCGGTGGTCGCCTCCGGCAACCCGGGTATGACCGTCCGCCTCGACACCACCTATCGCGCGCCGGTGCCGCTGCTGACCCCGTTGCGGCTCACCGCCGAGGTGCTCGACGTCGACGGCCGCCGGGTGACCGCGACCGGCACGATAGCGACCGAGGCCGAGCCCGGCACGGTCCTGGTCTCGGCCACCGGCATGTTCGTCGGCCTGAGGGCCGAACAGACGCGGCGTCTGTTCGGCCCTGTCCTGCAGGCCGAGGCCTGACGAGCGACGGTCAGACCAGGTCGAACTTCTCCCAGGCGCCGATCGCCGCGCGGTTGGCGATCAGTGCGGCCGCCCCGCCGTTCTCGGCGGTGACGTACATGCTGTTGGCCGCCGCGCGGAGGCTTTCGCTGCCGTCGGCGTTGCGGATCAGCGCGAACGTCTCCCATGGGCCAACCGAGGCGCGGTTGGCGATCAGCGCGGCGGCGGCGCCGTTCTCCGCGCACACGTACATGTTGTTCGCGCGCGAACGCAGCGCCACGTTGCCGCCGCCCAGGTCGACCACGTCGAACCGTTCGGTGGCGCCGGCCGTGGCCTTGTTCGCGATCAGCGCGGTGGTCGCGTTCGTGGCCGAGACGAACTGGTTGTTGACCAGCGCCTTGAGCGTCGAGCCCTGGCCGGTGGGTGCGCCGGTGTCGAAGGTGAACGCGTCGACGTCGAACAGGCTGCCGGCGCCGCCCTTGAACACCAGGTACAGCTGGGTGGGTGCGGCCGGCACGTTGGTCAGCGCGGTGCTGACGTCGACGTAGTTCTCCCAGCCGCCGGTGGCCGCGACGGTCGCGGTGCCGTGCAGGGTTCCGGTGGGCGATCCGGTACGCACCTCGATCGTGCCACCGGCGCCGGCCGAGGCCACCCGGGCGGTGAACCTCGTCGCGGTCGACAGGTTGTACGGCCGGAACGAGATCCAGTCGTTGTTGTCGATGTAACCGGCCGTCGCGCCGCCCTCGGCGGTCGCGTGTGCGGCGACCTGCACGCCGCCGGACTGGGTGCCGAAATGTTCACCCTGCCGGTGCCGCGGCTGCAGGGTCCGCTGGCTGGTCCCGGTCAGGCCGCCCTTGTCGGTGTAGGAAGCCACGAACACCCCGAAGATGTTGGCGGCGTTGTCGTGCTCGCCGTCGGCCGGCACGGTCAGGGTGCCGCTGCAGCCGGTCTTCGAGGTGATCTGGTGCTGGTGGCTGTGGTGGCCGAGGAAGTAGGCGACGGTCACCTTCGTGCAGTCGATCGTGCCGTCCTCGGGGTCGCTGACCGTCACGGTGAACGGGACCGTGTCGCCGAAGCTGAACAGTGTGCCGTCGGCGGGGGTGTTGAGCGTGACCGTGGGCGCGGTGTTGCCGACGGTGATCGGGATGCTGGCGGTGCCGCTCAGGCCGGTCGGATCGGTCACCCTCAGCGTCGCGACAAAACTGCCACTGCCGGTGTACGTCTTCGTCGGGTTCGCCGCCGTCGACGTGGTGCCGTCGCCGAACGTCCACAGGTAGGTCAGCGCGCCGCCCTCGGGATCGCTGCTGCCGGCCGAGGAGAAGGCGACGGTCAGCGGGCTCGGCCCGGAGGTGCGGTTCGCCGTGGCCACCGCGACGGGGCTGCGGTTGCCGCCGCCGATGTACTCGATCCGGTACAGCGCCTGGTCGTTCGCCCCGGTGCCGTAGTCGAGCACGTACAGCGCGCCGTCCGGCCCGAACGCCATGTCCATGACCTGGGTGCCGGTCCACGGGAAGCCGCTGATCTCGCCGTACGTGCCATTGGTGTTGACCTGAATTGCTTTGATCCAGCGGCGGCCGTACTCGCCGGCGAAGTAGCGGCCGTCGAGCGACTGCGGGAACTTGACCGCCGAGTTGAGCGCCGCGTCGTAACGGTAGACCGGGCCGCCCATCGGGGACTCGGATCCGCCGCCGAACTCCGGCGGCGTGAAGTCGAAGCCGTACCGGATCCACGCGGGCCGCGCGGCCGGCAGCGTCGGCAGGCCGGTGTTGCGGAAGGAGTTGTTGGTGGCGCCGCCGGCGCAGTTGTACTTGGCGCCGGACGGGCCGGACGGGAACGTGTAGTCGTTGTAGGTCTCGGTGGTCGAGTTGCTGCCGGTGCAGTACGGCCATCCGTAGAAGCCGGGCGAGGTGATCCGGTCGAACTCGACCTGCCCGCCGGGCCCGCGGTTCGGGTCGGCGGCGCCCGCGTCCGGCCCGTAGTCGCCGAGGTAGACGATGCCGGTGGGCTTGTCGACGCTCATCCGGAACGGGTTGCGGAAGCCCATCGCGTAGATCTCGGGGCGGGTGTTCGCGGTGCCGGGCGCGAACATGTTGCCGGCCGGGATCGTGTAGGTGCCGTTGGCTTGCGGCTTGATGCGCAACACCTTGCCGCGCAAGTCGTTGGTGTTGGCCGCGGAGCGCTGCGCGTCGAACTGCGGGTTGCGGTTGGTGCGCTCGTCGATCGGGGTGTAGGCCTGCGATTCGAACGGGTTGGTGTCGTCGCCGGTAGTCAGGTACAAGTTGCCGGCCGCGTCGAAGTCGATGTCGCCGCCGACGTGGCAGCATTGGCCGCGATCGTTGTCGACGGTCAGCACGACGACTTCGCTCGCGAGGTTGATGGTCTCGTCGGCGTTGAGCGTGAACCGCGACAGGTTGAGGTGGCCCTTCCAGGCGTTGAAGTCGGCCGCCGTGCCGGTGGTCGGCGCGTCGCCGGCCGGGGTGCTCAGCGGCGGCGAGTAGTAGAGGTAGATCCAGCGGTTGGTCGCGAAGCCCGGGTCGACCGCGACGCCCTGCATCCCCTCTTCGTCGTGGGTGTAGACCGGTATGGTGCCGGCCACCTTGGTGTTGCCGGCCGCGTCGGTGACCCGGACGACGCCGTTGCGGGCGGTGTGCAGGACCGAGCGGTTGGGCAGGACGGCCAGCGACATGGCCTCGCCGAGCTCGGCGCTGCCGCGGGCCAGGGAGACCTGCTGATAGTCGGCGGCGGGGATGTCGGCGGCCTCGGCCGGGGTGGGGCGGCTGGCCACGACGGCCACGCCGGTGACGACCAGGGCCATGGCAGCCAGGGATCTCGCGAGTCGCATGGTCAGGTTCCCGTGACGAGGTCGAACTTCTCCCAGGCGCCGATCGCGGCCCGGTTGGCGATGAGCGCGCCGGCCCCGGCGTTCTCGGCCACCACGTACTTGTTGTTGACGGTGGCGCGCAGGCTGACCGTGCCGTCGGCGTTGCGGATCAGCGCGAACGTCTCCCACGCGCCGGCCGCGGCGCGGTTGGCCACGAGGGGGTTGTTGCCGGCGTTCTCCGCGCAGACGTACAGGCCGTTGGCCTTGGAACGCAGCGCGACGTTGCCGCCGGAGAGCGTGACGACATCGAACCGCTCGGCGGTGGTGCCGGCCGTGGTGGCGCTGGCGATCAGGTTGCCGGCCGCGGTGCTGACGAACTTGTTGTTCGCCCGCGAGCGCAGCACGGTTCCGGCCGGCTGCGGGTTGGTGCGTGGCGTGCAGTCGGCGGTCACCGCGCCGCCGGCGAACCGGATGCCGCCGAGCAGCAACCGGGTGAAGTTCGAGTCCACGTACGACTCCTGGGTGTGCCCGAGGCCGGTGTAGAACGCGCGGCCGCCGCCGTAGTTCTGGCACCAGGTGATCGGGTGGTCGCCGCTCATCGAGCCGCCGGAATAGGTGCTCTCGTCGAGGCTCAGCAGCACGCGTACGGCCGCGCGCGGGTTGGCGCGGTAGTTGTACCACTCGTCGGTGCGGACCCAGGCGGCCGGCAGGTGCGCGGTGGCTGGGTTGGTGGTGTCCTCCACGCGCACGGTCGCCTGCTGGATCGCGGGGTGGGACAGGAAGTAGGCGCCGACCAGCCCGCCGTACCAGGGCCAGTCGTACTCGGTGTCGGCCGCCGCGTGCACGCCGACGTAGCCGCCGCCGGCCGCGATGTAGGACTGGAACGCGGCCTGCTGATTGGCGTCGAGCACGTCGCCGGTCGTGGAGAGCCAGACGACGGCCTGGTACTGGGCGAGGTTGGCGGCGGTGAACTGGGCGGCGTCCTCGGTCGCGGTGACCGAGAAGCCGTTCTCGCTGCCCAGCTTCTGGATGGCGGCGATGCCGGCGGGGATGGCGTCGTGCCGGAAGCCGGCGGTCTTCGAGAAGACCAGGACCTTGGTGAGAGGGGCGGCCGACGCGGGGATCGCCGGTGACGCGATGAGGATGAGGACGAGGCGCAGAGGATCGTGGTGAGGCGGCGCGACATGATGCGGTCTCCTACCCGTTGACGAGCGTGAACTTCTCCCAGGGACCGATGGCGTCCCGGTTGGCGATCAGCGCGGCGGCGCCGGCGTTCTCGGCCACCACGTACTTGTTGTTGACGGTCGCCCGGAGGCTGATCGTCCCGTCGCTGTTGTTGACGCGGGCGAACGTTTCCCACGAGCCGGCCGCGGCGCGGTTGGCCACGAGAGGGTTGGCGCCGGCGTTCTCGGCGCAGACGTACATGTTGTTGGCCCGGGATCGCAGGGCGATGTTGCCGCCGCCGAGGTCGATCAGATCGAAGCGCTCGGTGGCGCCGATCGCGGTGGCGCCGGCGATGAGGTTGCCGCCGGCCGGCGCGCTGACATACCTGCCGTTGGCCTGGGATAGCAGTGCGGCGCCGCCTCCGCCCCCCGTGGAGGTGCCGAGGCCCAATGTGGACGCCGTTCCGCTGAGGGATTTCACGCCCTGGTTGGCCGTGCCCGTGAGCGTCGTCGACGCGTACACGGAAAGCGGTTTGGCTGTTCTTTCGACGACATAGGTGGTGTTCGCTGTCGTCGCGAAACTGACCTCGGCGGCCGAAACCGTGGTGATGACGGCGTTGTCGGAGGTGCGGCGGACCCGGATCTGCTGGGTGCCCCACGGGTTGATCACGCGCGCCTGCTTGCCGAACTGGCTGCGGATCCCGATGTACTTGGTCTCGCCGGCTTCCCGCTCGGAGCTGACCACGAAACCGTCCTTGGCCAGAAGCGTGAACTTGCCGACGAAGCTGGAATCGTCGGGGAGGGCCGGGAAGACCCGGATCTTGTCGTAGTACGACTGCAGCAGCGACTCGTTCATCGCGGCCAGGTGGATGCCGAGGTACTCGAAGACGCCGTTGGTGTTGCTGGTCATCGCGTTCGGATAATTCTGGTACTTCTGCAGCATCGTCCGCATGCCCTGGTACGCCTGCTCGCCGAGGCCGAGCCGGGCGGCGTGCACGTGGTCGTTGGACCAGACGTTGCCATACGGGAAGGGGCGCACGTTCCAGGTCTGGACCGCGGTCGCCGTGTCGGAGTGCCCGATGCCGGTCTGGTCGTAGGGCCAGACGAGCTCGAGCGCGACGTTCTCGTTGTTGCGGGTCTGCGAGATCGGCGGATCGTGTGGCAGGTAGGCGCCGTTCTGCACCTGGTACGGCGTGAGGTTGTTCAGCACGTCCTGCCATCCGGCGCGCAACCCCGCGTCGAGGCCGAGCTCGGTGGAGACCTGGATGGTCAGGGGGAACAGCAGGCGTACGGCGGCCAGGTCGGTGATCGCGTTCTTCACGTCCCAGTACGTCTCGTGCGAGTTGGAGCTCGCCATGTAGTACTGGGATCCGTTGCGGGACAAGCGATTCTGGTAGAAGCGGGCCGAGTCCTTCAGGTACGGATACGCCACGTCCCGCAGGTACGCCGCGTCGTTCGTGTACCGGTAGTAGAGGTACATGTTGTACGCGGCCTCGGTGCCGGTCGAGTAGATGTCGTTCACGTAGTCGCTGCCGACCGTGCCGCGGGCGTTGCCGTCCCAGCCCATCGTCTCCGGCACCCACAGGGCATCACTGCCATAGCGGGTCTGGGTGTACGCCTTGAGCGCGCCCAGATTCCGGGAGTACAGGTTGTTGAACGTCCGCATCAGGTCGGCGTGGTTCGAGGAGTAGAACGAGTTGTAGACGTCGCGCTGGTTCCAGTACCAGTAGCCGTTGCTCCATTTGGAGTTGTCCTGGGTCGCGCGGAACACGCCGTTGATGAAGTGCAGCGGGTAGTTGCCGTAGCCGCCCGCGGCGATCATGTAGGTGGCCAGGTAGTAGACGTTCTCCAGGTAATCGGAGTTGCCGGCGTTGTACTGCACGAACGACTTCTGCCAGAAGGCGTGCCACCAGTTCCTGTAGCTGGTGAGCGTGCCGGCGTAACCGGTCGACTTCGCCGCGGCGAGCTGGTTCTTCGCCTGCTGCACCGAGTTTCGGCTCGATGAGTTGATCCGGCCGGCCGCCGTGAACCAGACCGTGTAGCTGCTCGTCGGCGTGATGGTCAGGCGCACCCGCGTGCCGTTGACGGCCTGGGCGGTGTACCCGGCGCCCTCGACGGTGGCGGCGAACGTGTAGCCGAAGCCGTTGGCGTCGGTCTGGCCGCGGCTGAGCCCGGCGCCGGTCGAGTCGGCGTACGTGCTGACCGTGCGCCACGTCGTGAGGTCGGGCACGTCCGCGATGTTCTGCACGGTGTTCATGTCCCACAGGCTCAGGTCGAGCGCGACGCTGCCGCCGGCCGGGCCCTCGACGTGGACGCCCATCACCTCGGAGTTCGGGGCGCCCATCACGGTGACCGTGCGGTTGTTGTCGTACTTGGTGGTCAGCGTGCCGTCGTAGAGCGAGAGCCGTTCCTGATACGTGGTGGCCGTGGTGTCCAGCTGGAGGTTGAGGTTTCCGGCGGCGTAGGTGGACTGCTCGGCGAGGTCGACGCCGGACACCTGCATGGTGAGGCCGTTCTGCTGCCAGGCCATCGCGCCGGTGCGGCCGTTGCCGACGGTCAGCCCGTACAGGGGATTGGTGTTCGGGCGGTTGTAGACGACGTCGTGCTTGGCGAGGTAGCCGGCGTAGTCGACGTTCAGCGCGCCGGTGCTCGCGTTGAACGCGGCGTCGGTGGGGGCGGCGCTCGCGGGGGACGGGTGGGCGACGAGCAGGCCGAGGAGGAGCAGGCCCGCCGCCGCGGGACGGAGCACTCTCATGGGGGACGACCCTTCGGGGAGTGAGACCGGATCGACACATGTCCGCCACGAAGGATTAACATCGGGTGTCTGTCGCCGTCAATTCTCAGATGTCGATGTCCCGCAAGAAGCATAAGAGGGCGGTGGGCTGCCTACTTCGACAATGATTTAGTTTCAGAGCTTTCCGAAAGATCCGATGTCTGACGACAGCATCATGTAAGCGCTCAGCAGATACGTGATCCGGCCGAACGGGAAGTTGCATCATTCAGCGACTGTCTCGCCACGCCAGGAGTGCACGATGAACGGGCGTCTCAACAACATGCGGGTCAGCGCGAAGATCTTTTTAGCGGTGGCCGTGGTCGCCCTGGTCGCGGTGGTGACCGCCGGGGTCGCCTGGGCGCGGCTGGGCTCGCTGGACGTCCGTGTGCAGGGACTCAAGACCAGCAACATCACGCGCCTCGACGCGCTGGTCAACCTGCAGAACGGCATGTCGGACATGTATCGTGCGCTCTTCCTCTACCAGGGCGCTCAGTCGGCCGCCGAGAAGACCCAGTACGCGAAGCTCACCAAGGACGGGCAGGCCGCGGTGGACTCCGCCGGCACCCAGTACGCGTCCTCCCCCGACCCGTCGACCACCTGGCAGACCCAGACCCAGGCGTTCGGCGGCGCCTGGACCCAGTACAAGGCGCTGGTCAACCTCCTGCTGTTCCGCGACGCCCCGCCGTCCGGAGTCACCCTGCCCACCACGCTGGCGGACCAGTACAAGCTGTGGGGCGACTCCGAGAACACGATGAACACCGCCGTCGACAAGCTGATGGACCTCGAGCGCTCGCGGGCCGCACAGGCCAGCACCGGGGCCCACGAGGACGCCGTCGGCGCTCAGCGGACCATCCTCATCCTGGTCCTGGCCGGCGTGATTCTCGCGGTCGCCCTGGCGATGCTGATCGGCCGCAGCATCTCCCGCCGCCTGGCCGGCGTCCGGGACGTGCTCGACGCCGTCGCCGGCGGCGACCTGACCGGGCAGGCGGCCGCCAGCGGCGCCGACGAGGTCGGGCTGATGGCGGGTTCGGTCAACCAGGCCACGACCACGATCCGGGAGACCGTCGCGGCGCTCGCCGGCTCGTCGCGGACGCTCGCCGAGTCGTCCCGTCAGCTGTCGACATCCGCGGAGGCCATCGCCGGCAACGCCCAGGAGACCTCGACCCAGACCGGCCTGCTCGCCGCCGCGTCCGAGGACGTCGCGCGCAGCGTGCAGACGGTGGCTGCCGGCACCGAGCAGATGGGGTCGGCGATCCGCGAGATCTCCCAGTCGGCCAACGACGCGGCCGGCGTCGCCTCGCAGGCGGTCACCGAGGCCGCCGCCACCAACGCGAGCATCGGCAAGCTCGGCGAGTCGTCGGCCGAGATCGGCAACGTCGTACGGGTCATCACCGCGATCGCCGAGCAGACCAACCTGCTCGCGCTGAACGCCACCATCGAGGCGGCCCGGGCCGGCGAGTCCGGCAAGGGCTTCGCCGTGGTGGCCAGCGAGGTCAAGGACCTCGCCCAGGAGACCGCGAAGGCGACTGGCGACATCTCCCAGCGGGTGGAGGCGATCCAGGCCGACACCGACGGCGCGGTGGCCGCGATCGGCCGGATCTCGGAGATCATCGCCCAGATCAACGACTACCAGACCACCATCGCCTCCGCGGTCGAGGAGCAAACCGCCACCACCAACGAGATGAGCCGCTCGATCGGCGAGGCCTCCACCGGCTCCGCCAGCATCTCGGACAACATCGCCAGCGTCGCCGAGGCCGCCCGCACCACGACCGCCACGGTGTCCGAGACCCAGCGCTCGGCCCACGAGCTGGCGCAGATGTCGGCCGAGCTCCAGTCGGTGGTTTCCCGCTTCCGGGTCTAGCCCCCCGCAGCGCCCGGCGCCGTGCGGAGTTGCTCGGCCGGGCACCACCAGGTCGTCCGGCCGGCGACCGTGCCGTGGGCCATCGGCACGCCGTCCCGCGGGCACTGGCCGTCCGGGCCCCGCTGGGCAATGATCGTGAGGGTGTGCACGCCGCCGTCGCGCAGGGCGGCCCCGACGGCGTCACGGGTGGCGACCCGGAGCCGTTCCACCTCCGGCCCGGCGATCTCGTCGCCCGGCGTCCGCGGGTCGACCCGCGCCTGCCAGAGGATCTCGTCGGCCAGCAAGTTGCCGATCCCCGCGATCAGGTGCTGGTCCATCAGGCGTCCCTTGACCGGCGCTGTCCCGCCGGTGACGGCCCGGGTGAAGGCTTCGCCGGTGATGGCGGTCGCGTCCGGGCCCAGCGCGCCCAGCGGCGGGTCCAGCCGGATCCGCCCGAGCCGCCGCGGGTCGACCAGCAGCAGCCGTCCGCCGTCGGCGAAGGTGAGAGTGAACCGCGCCCATCGGTAGTCGCCGGGCTTGCGCCGGCCCTCCCAGTAGTCGCCGCCGTCGATCTCATGCCCGTCCGGATCGGCGATGACGATCTTCCCGGACATGCCCAGGTGAATGCCGAGCACCGGCCCGCCGCCCCCGCCCTGGTCGCCGCCGCCGCCGTCGGTGTCGGTGTCGGTGTCGGTGTCGCACCACATGGTCTTGCCGCGCCGATGGGCCGCGGTGAGCCGGCGCCCGAGCAGGGCGGCGCGGATGTCACCCGGCCGGTGCGGCCGGCACACGTACGTGTCGGTATCGTCCACGTCGACGACGAGGCGGTCCAGGGCGGCGCGCTCGATCACCGAACGCGCGAACTCGACTTCCGGCAACTCAGGCATCGCCGCGAGTCTAGTTAGCGACATTTGGGGTCGAGGTCGCGGTCGTCGTCGGCCGCCGTCTGTGGACGGCGCCCTCTCGGGGGATCCCGCGATGTCGCGGTCGCGGCCAGTCCGTGGGACGCACTCCCACCGACTCGCCGGGGTCCCCGGTCAGTGGGCGCAGGGCCCACGGTGCGGGAAAGACCCGATACGAGCGACGGGAATATCCGCTCATATCGACCCGGCCGTTGATCGAGGGCGGCCAGCGGTGATGAGTTCCGGTTCGCGGCGAACCGCCATTTATCAAGGTCCACCCGCGGACGAGCGCTTCTCCCAGGCGCTGACCTCCGCCCGCTATGCCGAGGAGTTCGGCTACGACGCGGTTGCTCTCGGGGAGCGGCATGCGGGAGCGTTCCTGTCCAGCGGGGTCGGCGTGCTGCTCGGTGCGATCGCCGCCACCACCAGCCGGGTGCGCATCCAGACCGGGGTGTCCGTCCTGTCGATTCACGACCCGCTGCGGGTCGCCGAGGACTACGCCACCGTCGATCAGCTGTCGCGCGGGCGGCTCGAGCTGGTGATCGGCAAGGGCAACGAGCTGCGCCAGCTACCCATGTTCAACATCGAGAACGGCGACCAGTGGGACGCCCTCGCGGAGAAGTACGAGTTGCTGCGGCGGCTGTGGCGCGAGGAGAACGTCACCTGGCAGGGCCGGTTCCGCGGCCCGCTGAACGAGGTCACCAGCCTGCCGAGGCCGTACGCCGGCGCGCCCCGGATCTGGCACGGCTCGGCCACCACGCTGACCTCCGCCGGTCGCCGACGCGGCCGCCGAGATCGAGAAGACGTCCCGTTAGGCGGAGGCCGCGAGGCGGATCGCTTCGACGTCGCCACTCAGCAGGAGCGGGCCCGCGGCGTACGGAACAAGCAGCGTGTCTCCCCGGGTGAGCGACAGGTCGTCCTTCTCGCCGGTCAGCCGGCCCTCCCCGGCGACCGCGACCAGCACGCTGAAGCCCTGCTCCAGCCGGTCGCCGCCGCGATGGCGCGAGGCCCGGAAGAACTCGTCGGCCGCCTCGGGCAGCAGCCGCGCGGAATCGCCGCGCAGACCGTCGAGGCGTGCGGGCGTCCAGGCGCCGCGGTCGACGCACCGCAGCGCCAGGTCGTAGCCGAGGCCCAGGTGGCCGTCGGCGAGCCCGAAGCTCTCGTATTCGAGCAGCACCGAGAAGTCGGTCGGCTCCTGGATCTCGACCAGCAGGATGCCGTCGCCGATCGCGTGTGGCAGGCCGGCCGGGCAGAGGATCGCGTCGCCGGCCGCGACGGGGATCCGGTTGGTGGCCGCCAGCATTCCCGCCGAATCCTGCGTGGTCACCCAGGCCGCCAATTCCTCGCCGGCGACATCGCGCGCGAACCCCAGATGCACGTACGCGTCCGACCGCGCCGAGACGATCACCCACGCTTCCGTCTTCCCGTACGGCGAGGCCAGGTGCGACGTTGCGAATCGGCGATCCGGATGGACGTGCAGGGGCAGGCGCTGGCCGGCGTCGAGCAGTTTCACCAGGATCCCGGTGTCTTTGCGCCGGGGCCCGAGCCAGTATTGCGGGTCGTCCTCGATGGCGGAGACCAGCAGCCGCCCGTCGGCCAGCGCCGACAGCCCGGACGGCGCGAGATCGAACCGGCTCGTGGTCGAGCCCACCCAGTCTTCGGGGCGGTCGGGCAGCGCCGGAACGTTGCGGAACTCGGCGATCCGGCCGGCGCCCCGGTAGAACGTCTCGGGCTGGTTGGCGGGCAATGCCTCGACGGTCATCCGTGTCCTTTCAGCGCCAGCTCGGCGAGGAAGCCGCCGACGAACGTGTCGCCGAGGCCGACGGTGGTGGGGTTCTCGACGTCGAGCGCGAAGCCGGGAACGCCCTCGACAGTCTGGCCCAGGCAAGAGTCCATCCGCGAGCGCAGCGCCGCGACAAACGCGACAGACTCGGGTCGCCGCGGTTGCCGGCGCAGGCGCTCGACGTCCTCGCCGGTGAAGTCGTCGCCGTGGCAGTAGCGGGTGGCGGCCATGACGGTGCCGGTGTCGAGGGCCTCGGCGTACCCGCCCGCGCCGAGCGCCACCGCCCAGTACTTCGTGTGCAGCACCAGGGTCGGCACCGGGATGAGCGCCTGCGCCGCGGTGAGCGCCGCCGCGACCTCGTCCGGGTCGAGCAGGTCGACCTGCCGGCCCAAGTACGACTGGAGCTCGTCCTCGTTCAGCCCGTACACGTCGATCTGGCCGAGCAGGGCCTCGCGGACCCGGCGACTGAAGGCGGGCTCGTGGTAGGCCGCGTCCTCGAAGTAGGTCACCGCGCCAGGCGGCAGCCGGCGCATGTGCTGTGTCAAGGATGCGAGGCGCGCGTCGAGCTCGGCCTTGTCGCGCATGGCGTTGAACCCGGAGATCAGGAAGACCTCGGCACGGGACAGACGGGCGCCGAGGTCCTCGGTGAGCAGCATGTCGCCGTTCGCCGGGTCGTTGACGTAGATCAGGCGGTTGGGGGACGGCGCCTCGATGTCGATGTCGCCCGATCGGATCCGCAGGCCCCGGTCGTACTGAACGATCAGGTGTGGATAGAAGGTGTCCTCGACGCCGCTGTTGATGTGCTCGGTGTCCGCCGGCAGCAGCCGGCGGAAGGTGTCGTTGACGGTGACCAGATGCAGCGTCGACGGCACGCCGAGCCGGCTCATCAGGATCCCGGCCCGCACCGACGTGCCGCCCAGGGTCTCTCGATGGGGGAATCTGCTCGCGAAGGCCGACAGCGCCGGGGCGGAGGCGACGAAGTGCTCGCCGCCCGCGCCCCGCGCCACGTACCCGAGGATCGACACCACCAGGTCCCGCTCGTTGGCCACCACGGCCGGCGACGTCAGCTCGCCGGCGACGACGCCGTACTCGAAGGCCAGCGACGAAAGGACGCCGGCGGTCAGCTTGAGCTCGTAGTCGACGCAACCGCCGAGGCCCAGCAGGACGCGGGAAGCTGTGGCCATATCAGTAGAGCGAGCCCTTGCCGGCGGCGCCGAACAGCTCGATCTTCTGGGCGGCGACCACCTTCATGGCGTCGATGCAGGCGGGCTGGATGGCGTTGGGCTCGCGCACCTTCGGATCGTTGCCGAGCACCTCGCGCATCTTGTTGTGGTAGGCGACCTTGATGTCGGTCGAGATATTGATCTTGTTGATGCCGGTCCGGGCGGCCTCGCGGATCTCGTCGTCGGGGTTGCCGGAGCCGCCGTGCAGCACCAGCGGGATCCGTACCCGGCTCTTGATCTCTTTGAGGAGGTCGAGCCTCAGCTCGGGCTTGAGGTGGGCGGGATAGAAGCCGTGGAACGTGCCGATCGCGATCGCGAGGCTGTCCACGCCGGTCTGCTCGACGAAGGTGACCGCGTCGTCGGGGTCGGTGTAGATGATCTCGGCGGCGCCGGCCTCGGCGTAGCTGTCGTTGCCGCCGATCGTGCCGAGCTCGCCCTCCACCGACACGCCGAGAACGTGCGCCGAGCCGGTGACCTTCTTGGTGATCGCGACGTTCTCCTCGAACGGCTTCAGCGAGCCGTCGATCATCACGGACGTGAAGCCGTACTGGATCGCCTGCAGAACCTCCTCGTAGGCGGCGCCGTGGTCCCAGTGGATCGCGATCGGCACGGTCGACCGGTGCGACCGCGCGACGATGCCGGCGATCATCTCGGGGCCGATGTGGCTGACCTCGTCGGGGTGGATGGCGACGATCAGGGGCGCGTCCGTCTCCTCGCTGATCTCCACGATGCCCTTGAACATCGCCCAGTCGCTGATGTTGAAGGCGGGCACGGCGAAGCTGTGTTCGTTGGCGACGTCCAGGATCGCCTTGCCGGTCGTCAGCATTACGGTGTTTTCTCCTTCGCGACAAAAACGGGGGGTCAGGCCTTCACGGCGCCGGCGGTGAGCCCGCCGATGAACCGCTTCTGGAAGAGCAGGAAGAGGACGAGCACGGGAATGGAGCCGAGGATGCTCATCGCCATCATCTGGTTCCACTCGTACGAGTGCTGGCCCATGAGCAGCTGAATGCCGATCGGCACGGTGCGCATGTCGTCGGTGCGGGTCAGCGTGAGCGCGAACAGGTACTCGTTCCACGAGATCATGAACGTGTAGACCCCGACCGCGATGAGGCCGGGCACCGAGATCGGCACCAGGATCCGCCACAGCGCGGTCCAGCTGGTGCCGCCGTCGACCTTGACGGACTCGTCCAGCTCGCGGGGCAGCGTGTTCAGGTACGCGGTGATCATGATGATCGCGTACGGCAGGGTGAACACCATGTGCGTGAGGATCAGGCCGGCATAGGTGTTGTACAGCCCGAGCGCGACGACGAGCCCGAAGTACGGAATGACGAGCGTGATCGGCGGCACGGCCTGGACGCTGACGATCACGGCGTTGATGGTCTTCTGGAACGGGAACGTGAAGCGGCTGAACGCGAACCCGGCCAGGAGTCCCACCAGCAGCGTCAGGATGGTCACCCCGATGGCGACGATGTAGCTGTTGAGGAAGAACCGCAGCTGGGTGGAGCTGCCGAGGATCTCGCGGTAGGCGTCGAACGAGAAGGTCTTGGTGATCAGCCGTGGCGGGTTCTGGAAGACGTCCCCGTTGCCCTTGAACGAGGTGGACAGCATCCACAGGACCGGCAGGCCGGCGAACAGCCCGCCGATGACCAGTCCGGTGATGACGCCGGTCTTGGCGAGGGTGCGACGGGTCTTCATGGTGGCCATGCGTCTCACCGCTCCCTTTGCTGGCGTACGTAGAAGAACGCCAGGACCATCGTCAGCAGGAGCACGATCGCGGCTGCCGCGGCGGCGGTCGAGAACTCGTACTCGCTGAAGGCCTGTTTGTAGGTGTAGGTGCTGAGCATCTCGGTGGTGTTCAGCGGCCCGCCGCCGGTGGTCAGCCAGATCAAGGCGAACTGCTGCGAGGTCCAGATCAGGTCGAGCACCGCCATGCTGATGATCACTGGGCGCAGCTGGGGCAGCGTCACGTGCCGGAACCGCTGGAGCCAGTTCGCCCCGTCCACGCCGGCCGCCTCGTACAGCTCGCCGGGAATGCCCTGCAGCCCGGCCAGCAGGCTGATCATGAAGAACGGGTAGCCCGACCAGATGTTGATGAACGTGACCGCCCAGAGCGCCGTGCCCGGGTCACCGAGCCAGTTCACGCCCTGCTGGATGAGACCCAGCGTGTGCAGCACGTAGTTGACGACGCCGGACGGGTCGAACAGCAGCCGCCAGATCACGGCGATCACCGCGATCGTGAACAGCCAGGGCAGGATGTAGACGATCCGGAAGATGGCCTTGGTGACCCCGCTCAGCAGCTGGGTGTTGAGCATCATCGCGAAGGCCAGGCCGAGCACCAGGTGGGCCACCGTGCTGACCGAGATGAAGACGGCCGTGTTCTTCAGCGCGGCCAGGAAGTCGGGGTCGGTGAGCACCTTGGTGTAGTTGGCGAACCCGACGAACACCGAGTTCTCCTGGACGATCACGTTGTCCCGGAACGAGTAGCTGATCACCATGACGATGGGAACCACCATCAGGACCACGATCAGAACCACCGTGGGGGACAGATAGCCGTACGGGATCAGGCGCCGGACCAGCGTCTTCTTCTTCGGCGGCGCCGCCTGCGCGACCGGCGGGGCGGTCTTCGAGGCGATCAGGGATGTCATCGCTGTCTCCTTGGGTCGGGCGCCGCGCCTGGTGAAGGCGCGGCGCCCGGGCGGACTAACCGATCACCTCGGACCAGGAAGCCTGGGACTTGGCGAGGGCGTCGTCGACACTCGCCTTACCGGTCAGCACGAGCTGGAGCTGCTCGTCGAAGCTGCGCATGAGGTCTTCGGACTTGGGCAGGCCGACGAACTCGTTGGCCGGGAAGCCCTGCTGGTAGATGTCGAAGGCGGTCTTGAACAGCGGGTCGCTGCCGCTGAAGTCGGGCTTGGCGTTCTTGTTGCCGGGGAAGCCGTTGGCGATCGTGCTCAGCTTCGCGTTGGTCTCCTGGCTCATCAGGTAGGACACGAACTTGAACGCCTCGGCCTTGTGCTTCGTCGAGTTGGAGATGCCGATTCCCCAGGACGCGTACGGGATGCCGCGCTTGCCGGTGTAGCCGTCCTCGGCCGGCAGGGCCGCCACCTCGAACTTCAGATCCGGCTTGCTCTTCTTGATCAGGTTGATGTGCGCGAGCGAGTCGATCATCATGCCGACCTGGCCGTTGGTGAACTTCTCGACCTTGTCCTGCTCTTTCATGGTGAGCAAGCCGGGTGCGATGACGCCCGCGTCGTTGAGGCTCTTCACGTACTCGACCGTGCTCTTGACCGGAGCGCTCTGCAGGTTGGGCTTGCCGTCCTGCAGCATGCTGCCGCCGGACGCCCACAACCAGGACATGACGTCGTTCTGGATGCCGTTGGGCACCGCGGTGTCGAGCGGGAGCGCCCATCCCTTCACGTCGCCGCCGGAGGCGCTGATCTTCTTGGCCGCGTCGAGGAACTCGGTGCGCGTGGCCGGCACCTTCGCGACGCCGGCCTTGGCGAGCAGGTCTTTGTTGACGAAGAGCGGATAGACGAAGTTGACCACCGGGATCATGTACGTCTTGCCCTCGAGCTGCACCTGGCTGGCGAGCTGACTGGTGTCGTAGCTCGCGTCGGTCATCAGCTTGGACAGATCGGTGATCGCGCCCTGCTTGGCGAAGTCGTTGACCCAGGCGCCGTCGAGGCCCACCACGTCGGGCAGGGTCTTCGAGGCGGCGCCGGTGATCAGCTGCTGCTTGGTCGAAGCGTACGGCGCGCTCAGCAGCTTGATCTTGATGTTCGGGTTCTGTGCCGTGAAATCGCTGACGATCTTGTCGAACTCCCCGGCCGGAAGCTCGGCCCCCCACCACTGGGCGAACTCCAGCGTGACGTCGCCGCCCGAGGCCGCGTCGCCCGAGTCGCCACCGCCGCACGCCGCCACGAACGCGACCGTCGCGGCCGCCGTCACCGCCCCTATCACTCGCTTCAGCCGGGTTGCACGAACCGCCATGGTGGCTCCTTCTATATCGAGATCTTTCTGTTCTCTGCCGTGTTGGCGCCACGTTAGCAGCGTGTTACCGATTCGAACAAGACAAGAACAGCAGAAAACTGCGGAGTACGGCATACTATTGCTTGCAGAAGACATGCAGGTTCGCTCTGAACAGGGCGAACCGGCCCTGCCCATCCTTGCGGCTCTTCGCTGCTCTCCGCAGCGATGTGCTCCATGGACACGCATTTGTGGCATACTGCCGCACTGACAAGGGGGACTCAGTGACCGTTGACAGGGACGACCGGCAGCGCCACCTGCCCGCCGGGCGTAAGGCCCAGCTGGCCACGTACGTCGCCGACACCGGCCAGGTCACGGTGGGCGAGCTGGCCGAGCGCTTCGGTGTCTCGATCGACACCGTGCGCCGCGACCTCGATCAGCTGGCCGCCGAGGGCATCCTCGTGCGCACGTACGGCGGCGCCGTCAGCCTCTCCACCGTCTCCCGCACCACCGACCGCGCGGTCGACCAGCGGCTCACCGTGCAGGAACAGGAGAAGGAGAAGATCGCGGCGCTGGCCGCGGCACTGGTCCAGGACGGCTCGACCATCATGATCAACGGCGGCACGACCACCCTCGCGCTGGCCCGCAGCCTCGGCCAGCACCGCGACCTGACGGTGGCGACCAACAACCTGCTGGTGCCGGGCGCGCTGCCGGCCACGGCCGTCCGCGACATCTACATCTTCGGCGGCGCGGTGCGCGCGCTCACCCTGGCCACCATCGGCCCGGTCAGCTTCCGCGCCAACACCGGCGCCGATCTCGACATCAGCTGCGACCTGGCGCTGATCGGCGTCGGCGCGGTCGCGGCCGAGGCCGGCTACACGACGAGCAACCTCGCCGAGGCCGCGATGATGCAAGAGATGATCTCGCGGGCCGCCCGGGTGGCGATCCTCGCCGACTCGTCGAAGTTCGGCCGCCGCCTGTTCGCCCAGGTGTCCGAGCTCGGCGCCGCCGACTACCTGATCACCGACACGGCGCCGCCGCCCGACCTGCGCGACGCCCTCGAGGCGAACGGCGTCGAGCTGCTGCTTCCCCGGGCCTCAGCTCCACGGCAGGCGTGAGCGCTCCTGCCAGTACTGCCCGGCCGGCACCGCCAGGTCGTCCGGCCACCCGGCGGTGATCTGCTCGGCGCGCAGGTTCGAGGTCAGCTGGCCGGCGGTCGCGGCCCCGGAGAGGACGATGGTCGCCCAGGGTTGATGCAGCGCCGCGGCGAGCGAGACGGCGTCGCCCGGCTGATCGGCCAGGCGCCCGTTGGCGAGGGCCTCCTTCACGATCACCATGCACCCCGCGTCGTGGGCCTCGGCGAGTGCCGGGCCGGCGCTGGGCTCCAGCAGATTCCAGGTGGCCTGCACGCTGCGGAACAGCGGCTGCCCGCCGACCTGTACGCCGAGCGCGGCCCGGATCGCCTCGGCCTGTGCGGGGCCGCTGGTCGACAGCCCGACCACGACGCCCTGCGCGGCGAGGGCGGCGAGGCGGCTGTGCAGGGCCGCGTCGCGCAGCGCGGGGCTCTCGGGGGTGACCGAGTGGATCTGGTAGAGGGCGAGGCGGTCGCCGAGCAGGGCCCGGGTCTCGCCGAGCTGCCGGTCGAAGGTGGCGACGCTGTGGTCCTTGGCCTCGTTCACCTCGGCATCCATGCGCCACCCGGCCGTGTAGGTGTAGCCCCACTTGCTGCCGACGACGACATCGCCGGCGTCCGGCCGGGCCTGCAGCCACTGGGCCAGGAACTCCTCGGCGCGGCCGTAGGAGCGGGCGACGTCGAAGTACCGGACACCTGACGCGTACGCCTGATCGAGAAGCTCGTGAGCGCGCGTGCGCAGCGCCCCTACCGACCGTTCGGTAGGGAGATCCGCGGCGCGCCCGAGATTGATGTAGGCCGGGCGGCCGACCGCCGCCAGCCCCAGCCCGATCCGGGACGCGCCCGCCAGCCGCTCGAGAATCTCCATGGGCCCACTTGTACATCAGGGCGGGCCTTGCGGGCACATTTCATTGACAACCGCCAATATAGAAGCTTTGTTAACTTCATGACGACGTGGGTTTCGCTCCCGGCCTCCGCTGCGGTCCTGGCTATCGCGGCGGCCGTCTCCCCCCAGGTGAGCCCCGGCTCGGCGGCGCGGGCCGTCACGGCCGCCATCTGTAACAAGTATTGCGACGGGCGCGACGCGGCGCTCGCGCCCGCGGATCGCGTGCCGGTGACCGCGGGCCTGTACGGCCGCGTCTTCAAGGTGCACGTCAACGACACCGACGCGATGGCCTGGGGTTCGGTCGAGAACGGCTCGGCCGGCGACGAGGTCTGGCTCGACCGGTCGTTCGACGGCGGCCAGACGTGGGCCGGTGGCTCGAAGCTCGGCGACGGGACGATCCCCTCCGGCGCGAACAGCCGTCGTACCGGACAGTTCAACGTCGACGACTGGGGAAGCACCGGTGTCGGAGCGCTGCGCGCCTGCGGGAAGGCCGGCGACCGGCCGGAGATCGTCTGCACGGCCTGGACGCGCAGCACCTGGAACGCCTGGGACCGGCGCACCGCCGCCGCCACGGCGCTGATGATGCGCTTCGACCGCACCACCGGACTGTTCGACACCAATGGCTGGTGGACCGGCGCCAACGCGCTGACCGCGATCATCAACAACATCCAGCGCAGCGGCATGAACAGCTACCGGTACGCCATCGCGAGCACGTACGACAAGCAGGTCGGCACCCACCAGGGCCAGTTCCGCAACGAGTACCTCGACGACACCGGATGGTGGGGCCTGGCCTGGGTGGCCGCCTACGACCTGACCGGCGACAGCCGGTACCTCAACACGGCCCGCGCCGACGCCGACTGGATGTACAGCTACTGGGACACCCGCTGCGGCGGCGGCGTCTACTGGAACACCGCCCGGACCGTGAAGAACGCCATCCCGAACAGCCTCTACATCCACCTCAACGCCGCGCTCAGCCGCCGCATCGCGGGCGACACGGTCTACCGTCAGCGGGCGCAGGCGGGATGGGCGTGGTTCCAGAGCACCGGCATGCTCAACAGCGGCAACCTGGTCAACGACGGGGTCAACCTGTCCACCTGCAAGAACAACGGCGACGTGACCTGGACGTACAACCAAGGGGCTTTGATCAATGCGCTGGTCGAGCTGAATCGCCTGACGGGTGACGCCGCCGCGCTCGCGACCGCGCGCCGGATCGGCGACGCGATGACCACCAGTGGCTACCTGTCGCCGAACGGGATCCTGCGCGAACCCAACGAGCCGGATGCCTGCGGCGGCGACGGCGTGTCCTTCAAGGGCGCCGCCATCCGCGGGCTGGGGGTGCTGAACGCGGCAACGGGCGGGGCCTACGACGCCTACCTGCGGCGCAACGCCGACAGCGCCTACGCCAACGGCCGCGACAGCCTCGACTTCTACGGCTCGCACTGGGCGGGACCGTTCCGCGGCACCAACCACAGCTGCCAGCACAGCGCCGTGGATCTGCTGAACGCTGCCCCGTAGGTGCGGCGCTAACGGACGACGGTGAGACGCGGCTTGGCGGACGGCTGCCTGGCCGACGGGCGCTTGCCGAATCGCTGGTTGAGGAGGCGGGTCAGCATCACCCCCGCAAAGACGGTGACCGTGTCGCGCACCAGCGCGTAACCGGCGGCGGCCGCGTCGAGATCCGCGATCAGGGCGACGCTCTGCAGCACCGCGCCGGCCGCGGCCGCCGACGCCGCCGCGCCGGCCAGCCGGGCGAGCGTGGTCTCGCGGCGGCGGAACCGGTCGCCATGCCCCCGCCAGTAGCCGGGCAGCCACCGGTCGAGCAGCCAGGCGAACAGCACGGCCGGCACGACCTGCGGCACCGCCTGCGCCACCCCGGCCAGCAGGTCGTCGTTCATGGGAACCAGCGCGGACAGCACCATCATCGCGAGGACGTCGAAGCGGCGGGGGCCGTACCCCGCCTGCGCGACCAGCCAGATCGCGCCGACGGCCGCGGCCGGCCAGACGACGCCGCCGGCCGCCGAGCCCACGAACAGGGCGAGCAGGTAGAGCACGGCGAACCCGGCAAGTCGGGTGCCATAGCGGGCGAAGCTCAAGGGCCGGCCTCCGCGGTCAGGGGAACGGTCCGATCGGCAGCGGGCGGCCGTGCTTGAGCTGTCAGGCCACCGCTTCTTCCGGCGCCGCCGTCGGGTCGACCCCGGCGAGGAAGCCGGCCGCGTTGTCGCGGATCCGGATCGCGCCGAGTGCGTCCGCCCAGCGCCGCACCTCGGCGGCCAGGGCGACCGCCCCCGCCTCGTCGCCGGCGTCGCGGGCGAGCACGGCCAGCAGCAACTGCTGCGAGAGCGTCCCCGTCACCCGGCCGGCGCCCGCGCCCAGCGCGGTGGCCCGCTGCCAGCGGTCCAGCGCGAGCGCCTGGTCGCCGTTGTCGTGATCGTGGTCGCCGAGGTGCCGTAGCGCCTCCCGGGCGAGCAGGTCGTCACGTCCGGCCCCGGCGGCGAGGGCAGCCTCGTAGTGGGCCGGCGCCGCCTCCCGGTCGGCCCGCAGGTTGTCGGCGATCAGCCCCAGGTACATCTCGGCCCAGCCGCCTTCGACCTGGCCGGGCGCGGTCTGCCGCAGCCCCTCGCCCCGGCGCTCGAGGCCGTCGATGGCGTCCGGGTCCTTTCCCCACGGCCCCGGCTGGAAGTTCCCGCCCACCGGATGGATCAGCTGGAGATAGTCGTTGCGCAGCCGCAGGAAGTCGAGCGCCCACCCCCCGGCGCCGGCTTTCTCGGCGGCCACCAGCCGCTCCCCCGCCGTGCCGGTGCCGACCCACCAGTCCCGGTCCAGCGCCACCTCGGCCGCCGCCAGGGCGATCCCGGCCTCCTGCGGCGCGGCGTCCAGCAACGCGAGCGCGCGCTCCCACCGTCCGCCGTGGGAAAGCTCGAGCGCCGCCGCCATAACCTCGTCCACGAGTTTCGTCATGGCGCCGACGGTAGTTTTTTGAAAAACTATCCACAAGAAAACTACTCTGAGGGGTACGCGTGGAGGAGTCGATCGATCGGCATCTCGAGACCTGGACCCGGGAGCTGGACTGGCTGGACCCGCTCACCGAGGCGATCACCGTGCGGCTCGGGATGGCGTCCCGCTATCTCAAGCAGTCCCGCGAGCGCGCCCTCGCCGGCAGCGGCTTCAAGCTCTGGCAGTTCAAGATCCTGCTCACCCTGCGCCGGCTCGGCCCGCCCTACGCGACCAGCCCGTCCCGGCTCGCCGACGAGATGGGCCTCACCCGCGGCGCGCTCTCCAACCGGCTGGCCCCGCTCGAGGAGGCCGGCCTGATCGAGCGCACCCACGACACCGGCGACCGCCGCCGCGTCGAGGTGCGCCTCACCGACGCCGGCCACGCCGCCTTCGAGGAACACGCGAAGGCCGAGAACCGCGACGAGACCGACCTGCTGGCCCCGCTCACCCCCGAGGAGCGCCAGACCCTCGACCACCTGCTCCGCAAGCTGCTCCCCGAGCCGTTCACCCGCCACGGGTGAGGTGGTCGGCGGCCGGCCGGACCAGGATGGGTCGAGGGTCGCCCCGCGAACGGGAGGTTCTGCCATGGTCGGAGCACTGCTGCTCGGGTTCGTCGCCGGTGTGATCGCCCGGGTCCTCATGCCGGGCGACGCGTTCCGCAAGATGAGCGGCCCCACGTCCTGGCTGGTCTCGATCGGGCTCGGGCTGGCCGGCGCCCTCGTCGGCTACCTCATCTTCACCGTCGGCTTCGGCATCGGCGACGACGACATCTTCGACTGGGGCGGGATCCTGAGTGCCATCATCGGCACCCTGATCGTGATCCCGATCGCCGGCTGGCTCCTGCGCCGCTCCCGACGCGGCGACGTGACCGGCTAGCCGGCTCGGGCGGTTACTGCCACTGCAGGTAGTCGGCCAGCGACCTGGCGAGCTCGCCGGCGTCGTCGTCGCGGCCGAGGGCTCGGGCCAGGGCCACGGCGCCGAGGATCGGCGACAGCTCGGCGTCGAACCAGGCCAAGGCCTGGTCGCGGCCGGCGACCGTGTCCTGTTCCGCCTCGATCAGCTGGGCCGCCGCGCCGGCGGTGCTTCGGTAGTGGTCGAGGATCCGGCGTTCGGCGGCGTGGCGGTCGCCCTCGCCGTCCTGTTCCTGGAACAGCTCCGCGGCGTAGGCCCGCAGGAGATCGTGCAGGGCGTACCGGCCGGGCGCGTGCTCGGTCAGCAGGTGGGCCTGGCACAGTTCGCGCAGGGCCGGGCGTGCCTGGGGCGCCGGCAGGCCGGCCAGGCCGGCCGCGGCGGCCAGGGCGATGTCGGGGCCGGGGTGGGCGCTGAGCATCCGGAACAGCCGCCTTGCGGCGGGAGTCACGGCGGCGTACGACCAGGAGAACACCGAGCGCAGGTCGGTAGCCGTGTCGCCGCCGGTCTCCCGGAGCTCGTCGGCCACGGCGGCGAGGGCGGATTGCGGCTGGGTGGCCGCCCGGCCGGCGACCAGGGCCAGTGCCAACGGAAGCCCGGCGCACCACGCGACGATGCGGTCGGTGGCGTCGGGCTCGGCGTCCAGCCGCGCGGCGCCCAGGCGGGCGGCCAGCAGATCGCGGGCCTCGCCGGCGTCGAGCGGCTCCGGCGTCACCGGGCAGGCGCCCTCGGCGACCAGGCCGGGCAACTGGTGGCGGCTGGTGACCAGGCCGGCGCATCCGGGCGCGCCGGGCAGCAGCGGGCGCGCCTGGCCGGCGTCGGCGGCGTTGTCGAGCAGGACCAGCACGCGCTTGCCGGCCAGCAGGCTGCGGTACAGGCCGACCTGGGCGTCCGGCTGCCCGGGGACGCGCGCCGGGGGAACGCCGAACGCTTCGATCAGCGCGCGAAGGCCCTCGTCCGGCGCCAGCGCCGGGCCGGACGGGCCGGCGCCGCGCAGGTCGAGATACAGCTGGCCGTCGGGGAATCGGTGCGCGAACCGATGTGCCCAGTGCACGGCGAGCGCGGTCTTGCCCGTACCCGCTCCCCCGGTGACCACGGCGACGGCCGCCGCGTCGCCGGTGTGTTCCAGGAGGCGGTCGAGGCGATCGAGGCCGCGCTGCTGGCCGGTGAAGCCGGCGACGCCGGCCGGTAGCTGCTGGGGCACGGGCGCGGCGGCCGGAGTGTGGCGGGCCTGATGCAGCGTGGGGTCCGCGCGGATCATCCGCCGGTGCAGGCGCTGCACGCCGGGGCCCGGCTCGACGCCGGCCTCGTCGGCCAGCAGGCGGTAGAGCCGCTGGTAGGTGGCGAGCGCTTCGACCTGCCGTCCCGAGCGGTACAGCGCGACCATGAGCTGGGCCCAGAACGTCTCGCGGAGTGGATGCCGGGCGGTCAGGTCGCGCAGCTCGCCGACCAGGTCGCCCGGCCGGCCGGCGGCCAGGTCGAGCTCGATGCGCCGCTCGACGGCGTCCAGGCGCCGCTCGGCCAGCCGCGGGGCTTCCACGTCCTCGAGCCACGCCGCGCGGATTCCCTCGAAGGGCGCGCCCCGCCACAGGGCGAGGGCTTCCGCGACGGCGGCGCGCTCCGGCTCCGCGGTGGAAGATTCCAGCAGTCGTACGAAGCTGAGCGCGTCGACCCGGGCGTGCAGGAGGTAACCGTCGGGAGTGGTCTCGATGACGTCGCCGCCGAGGAGGCTGCGCAGCCGGGTCACGTACGTCCGCACGCTGCGCCGGGCGTCGTCGGGCAGATTCTCGCCCCACACGGCGGTGGCCAGCCGTTCCACGGGCGCGGGACGCCCGGCCGACATCGCCAGCACCGCCAGCAACGCCCGCAGCCGGCCGGTCGTGATCTCCACCGCCCGCTCGCCGACCCGCACCTGAAGCGGGCCGAGCACGCCGACGGACAGCACGGCCCGCTACCAGCAGGTGCCGCAGGCCGGGTCGCCCCCGCCGTCGTGGCCGGAGACCCGGACCTCCCGGCTCACCTGAGAGTCGTCGGTGGGCAGCGGGGTCGCGATGACCGTTCCGCCCCGGCCCGGGCTGACCGTGTCGCACGCGACCCGGACGGTGTAGTCGGTGACCAGGCAGATGGTGAACTGCCCGGCGGGCAGGCTCTTGCGGATCGAGTTCGTCGCCGGCCCGGCGAGGTCGTAGCTGTTCACGGTGGACCAGTACGCCACCGCCTGCTTGTCGCGGTACAGCGCGTACATGAAGGCGGCGTTCGGCGTCTCCGGGTCGGCGGCGCAGTCGACGTGACCGTCCACCTCGAGGATGCCGCCGGCCGCGCTCACCCGGTCGATCGCGCCCGAGGAGCACGCGATGCGGGCCCATCCCTGCAGGTCGGCCCGGGCCGCGGTGGGGGCGGCCAGCACGACCACCGCGGCGGTCAGCGCCGCTCCGACTCGTACGAATGCGTTCATTGCTCGCTCTCCTCCGTTGTCGCCTCGCCCGCGTGACCCGGCGGCGTGACCGCGTGCGTCGCGCCCAGCGCGAGGCCCAGCTGGAACCGGTTCTCCACGCCGAACCGATCCATCACCCCGCGCAGCAGGTAAGTGACCGACCGCTGGGACATGCCCAGGCATTTCGCCGCGGTGGCGTCGGTGTGCCCCTCGGCCAGCAACGCCACCACCGCCTTCTCGCGTGGGGTGAGCACGACGGTGGGCACTCCTTTCCGGCGTGGGTCCGTCGCGCCGCTCCAGTGGCGGACGAACAGGGTGACCAGCGCGGCGACCACCGCGGGTTCGTCGATCTCCCAGGTGCCGCCGTCCAGGTCGAGGGGATCGACGGCCATCAGGGCCACCCGCCGGTCGAAAATCATCAGTTTGTACGGCAGCCGGGCGGCCTCCCGGTACTCTCCGCCGAGCCGCACGAACTCCTCGGCGCGCCGGGTGGACCGGTCGCCGTCGGTGGGCGGGCGGCCCAGCGACCGCAGCCGGATCCGGCGCCGGAGCAGCTCGGTGTCCATCGGCGTGGCGATCGCCAGAGTCTCGGCGCCGAACGTCTGCTCCGGGTTCATGGCCAGGTGCTCGCCGCGCTCCACCGTCACCAGCTCCGCGATGCGGCGGCGGGTGGCGGCCCGGTCCGGGAGCCGCCGGGCCACCACCTGGTCGGCGCGGCCGGCCGGGGCGGCGGCGGGATGCAACGCCCGCCGCCGCAGCGTGGCCACCGCCGCGTCGACCGGCGACGCCCGCCACCGCACGCCGTCCGTGCCGGCCGCGCCGCAGCCGTCCAGCTCGTCCAGGGCAGCTCGGACCCTGCGGACGGCGAGGCCCAGGTCGGCCGCGACCTCGCCGGCCGGTCGTGGCCCGAAGCTCGCCAGATAGCGGTACACCAGGTCGGCGTCGGCCGAGACACCCCAGCGGACCAGCGACGGCACCGCTCTCCCGACGGTCAGCACCCCCGAATTGCTGTTCCGTGTCACGAAGAACCCTCCCCGTTGGACTCCGTTACCCAGCGATGGAAGCACAGCCCCGCCGCCGGCGTCTGCGGTCGCGCGCGCCATCCACGACATTCATTGCGCGATCACGCAACACCGGCGGCCGGCTCACTTCCTCCCGCGCCACCAATCCCGGAACTTCTTCCCCGCCGCCGCGAGCGCCACGGCGCCGACGAGGAAGCCTGAGGGCTCCAGGTCGGTTTCCCGGCCGCGCGCGGCCGGTAGTGATTCCGGACTGGATGGCACCGCGACGTGTGTCTCGTACTTTCCCGGCCGCTCCAGTCCGTCGGCGATCGCCGTCGCCGGGCCCTTCCTCGTGGTGTCCTCGCCGGCCGCGCCGCCATCGTGGCCCTCGGCGTTCTCGGCCGCGGGTTTGGACGCCTCCTTCGTCCCGCCGCCCGGCACCACGTCGTCCAGCTTCTCGATCTCGTCCTCGGCCTCCGCGACATCCTCGAGGACCTCCGGGGACTTCTTCTTGATCCGCAGGAAGTCCTTCACGGCGGACCAGGCCTTCTTGACCGCGCCGATCAGCCGGCCGATCTCGAAGATCTTTCCCCAGGGGACGGCGGTGACCAGCAGCGAGAGGCAGGAGCCGAGGTTGCCCTGCCCGAAGCAGCCCTTGATCTCGTCGATGTGCAGGAACTCCTTGATGACGTCGCCGCCGACCTCGAGGACGACATCGATCACGCTCATGTTCTTGACCCGGCGGGCCTCGTCGATCTCCTTCTGGGAGTGCCCGCTGGCCTTGGCCGCCTTCGCCTTGCGCTGCTTGATCTTGTCGGCGATCTGCTTGTTGATCCGGGCGAACTTGGCGGCCTTCGCGGCGGCCTTCTTGATCTGCCCGGCGGTGGCGTGGGCCAGCGACGGGATGGAGACGTAGCCCTCGGCGTCGACGATGTACCGCAGCCCGTCCGGGTCGCTGAACGTGGCCGGGCTGTTGTTGGCGTACGCGTAGCCGTTGAGCTGCTGGGGATCCATCGGGTCGACGATCGGGTCGGCGGAGAGGAAGCGACCGGTGCCCGGGTCGTACTCGCGGGCGCCGAGCTGGACGAGGCCGAGAGTCTCGTCGCGGACGCCGTCGACGAAGCCGTGATCGCCGGGCCAGTCCGGCGCGGGGCCGCGGACGTCGCCGAACGGGGTGAACAGGCGCCGGGTGACGGCCAGATCGACCGAGCCGACGAGGGTGGTGGCGGTGCCGTGCCGGTCGTCGACGAGCCAGTACAGGCTGCCGCCGGTCCGCATCGCCACCGTGGCGCCGCCGTTGCTGTAGTACCGGGTGCCGGTGCGCATGCCGGTGGCCGTGTCGAGGCGGAACTCCTGGTCGCCGAGGTAGAGGGTGACCGCGCCCGGTTCGCGCCGCAGCAACCGGGCACCGTCGGCGTCGTAGACGAACGTGGTCGTCCCCGCGGCCGTCCGCGCGGATGCCAGCCGTCCGGCGACATCCCAGTCGATGGTCTGGCCCGGCCGGGTGGTGGTGTTGCCGGCCTTGTCGTACCCGTACGAGTCGGTGCGGGCGCCCGTGGTCACCGACGAGAGCGTGTGCCCGCCGGGCGCGTACTCGTAGGTGCGGACCACATCGGACAGTCCGTGCTGTGTCTCCGACGTGCGGTTTCCGGTCTTGTCGTACATGTAGGAGGTCCAGTACGGCTGTCGGCCGCCCGCCGCGGGCGTGGCCGGGCAAGTGCCCCCGGCGATCGTCCAGGCGTCGGTCATCCGGCGCAGATGGTCGTACTGGAAGCACTGGATGTCGGCCGGGCCGCCGTCGGGCTCGTCGCCGATCCGGGTGACGTTGCCGGCCGGGTCGTAGTCGTACCGGAAGTCGTCCACGGCGGACGGCGCCGTGGAACCGCCGGCCGGATCGCGGTTGGTCAGCACCCGCTTCGCCCGGCGGGTGGTCTCGTCGTAGTAGAAGTTGCTGGTCACCTGCTTGCCCGCCGCGCCGTAGGCGAACTGCTCCGGCTCGGCGAAGCGGGTGTACGAGCTGGCCGCGACGTAGGTGGCGGTGTAGCCGCCGCCACCCTTGAGGGTCTTGGCCATGCCCAGGTTGTCGTAGTCGTAGGTGAGGGTCTCGGCGGCGAGGTC
Organism: Actinoplanes sp. NPDC051513; assembly: GCF_044454685.1. Lineage (NCBI taxonomy): Bacteria > Bacillati > Actinomycetota > Actinomycetes > Micromonosporales > Micromonosporaceae > Actinoplanes > Actinoplanes sp. NPDC051513. The sequence continues at coordinate 122,384 of NZ_JBITDW010000002.1, read as the reverse complement.
GCCGGCGACGGGGTTCGGCGCCGACGGCAGACCGGTCGAGGCCAGGCTGCCGTCGGGACGGTAGGTGACGCTGGTCTGGTAGGTGCCGGCCAGCTTGCCCTCGGCCGCGGGGATGCTCACCTGTACGCCGGTGGGCCGGTTGGCGGCATCGTAGCCGACCGTGGTGGTGGTGTACGCGTTGCCGTTGTCGTATCGGGTGCTGCCGCTGGGCAGGCCCTTCATCGCGGTAAGGCCGTCGCCGGCGGTGGACGGCGTCCGGTCGTAGGTCCACTGGGCCAGCAGCGTGCCGGTGGCGTTGTCGCGTTCCTCGGTGCGGCGGCCGAGGCCGTCGTAGGCGTAGGACAGGGTCTTGCCGCGGCCGTCCGTCGCCGTCAGCACCTGGCCGCCCTTGTCGTACGTGACGCTGCTGTCGCCCGCGTCCGGGTCGTGCACGGTGGTGCGGCGGCCGAGCAGGTCGAAGCCGTACCGCCATTGGTTGCCGGCCGGGTCGGTGACGGTGGCCAGCTGCCCGCCCTTGGCGTACGTGTAGCGGGTGATGTCCGGGTTACCGGCCGCGATGGTCCCGGGGTACTGGTACAGGGCCGTGGTGTTGCCCCGCGCGTCGACGTACGTGCTGGTCGCGGTGCCGCCGCGCGGCGGGGTGAAGTCGGTGTGGTCGCCGTGGTAGCCGCTCACCGACGACCACTGCGGCACGTTCTTGTTCAGGACGGTCACGGTCAGCGGTCGCGCGGCGCCGTCGAAGGTGGTCACCGTCTGCGAGGGGATGTTCTGGTCCCCGAAGCCCTGCAACGTGCCCGAGGGGGCGCCCTCGACGTAGTACGGGTTGTTGGACTTCACCGCCAGGCCGCGCGAGTCGTAGACGGTGTCGGTGAGCACCCGCCCGCCGCCCCACGCGGGGGCCTGGGTCTGCCGGGGGCGCATGAACCCGTCATAAATCACGTAGGTGCCGACGTAGTTGTCGTTGGCGTGCAGCGCCTCGGTCAGCACCGAGTTGGTGCGGTCGGCGCCGGTGTTGTACGTGTAGCGGGTGTTCGGCCCCTGCAGGGCGTCCTTCGACCGGCCGGGCAGCCACACGCCGGTCACCCGGCCGAGCGGGTCGTAGACCACATCGGTGCGCCGGTTGTTCGCGTCGACCGCGCGGGTGGCCTCGCCCCAGGCCGGGCTGAGCTCGGTGGTCGTGGTGTGGCCGAGGTTGTTCGTGATGGTCTGCCGGGTGGTGAGCCCGGCGGTCTCCACGTAGTCGAAGGTGGTCCGGCGGCCGAGCGCGTCGGTGGACGTCTTCGGCCGGCCGTACGAGTCGTACGTGGTGGTGGTCGCGGTTAGGTAGTCGGCGACGCCCTCGAGCTGGTCGACCCGGCTGGGCAGGCCCGCCGCGTCGTAGGAGGTGCGCACGTCGGACACGGCGGTCGCCTCGGTGGCGGGCAGCTCGGCCGGGTACGCCGGGCCGGCCGGGCAGGCCGTGGCGGTGACCTGCGACCGCGTGGTCAGCCCACCGGCGTACCACGTACGTGTGCAGGTCTCGTCCCCGGTGACGTCCAGGTCGCCGTGGTCGTCGATCTGGGTCACCTGCCCGTCGCCGTCGTGGTCGCGGGCCACCTGGGTGCGCCGCCACTGCCCGCCGTCGAGCGCGGTGTAGTCGGTGACCGCCCGGGTGTCGAGCAGGTACGCCTTCAGCGACCCGCGCTGGGCCGTGGGCCGGTCGCTCTGCCACGGGTCGGTGATGGTGGTGCCGAGGATCGGCCCGCCGTCGCCGTTGCGGGTGGTGACCTCCCGGACGACCCCGTTGAGCTGGTCGTCGTCGAGCAGCTTGACGTGCTGGCTGTCCTCCACGTAGACGGCCGGGCGGGTGCCGGTCTTCAGGCGGTCGCCGTTCATGCCGCGGAAGTAGCGCATCTCGGTGACGCTGCGCGCGGTGGTGGCGTCGCCGTGGCGGATCACCACGGCGCCGTACCCGCGCCAGTCCGACCAGGTCCGCCGCTCGGGCTTGATCAGCTCGCCGTCGTTGTAGTGCCACGCGCCGCCGCCGACGTACTCGTACGAGGTCACCTCGGTGGGCGAGCGGCCGACGTTGTCGACCTGGGTGATGCTGTCCACCACGTACTTGTGCATCCAGTCCTTGATCTCGGGGGCGCCCTCGGGCGCCCAGAACACCGGGAAGCAGCGCAGCGTGTTGGTGTCCTCGGCGGCCGGCCTGGCCGCGCAGTTCGCCGGGGCGTAGTTGACGGTGGTGGTGCCGCCCGTCTCGTTGTTGATCGCGATGACCCGGTACTTGTTCATGGCGGGCAGGCCGTCGGTGTCGGCGTCGACCCGGTTGGCCTTGGCCTCCCGGTTGAACGTCACCGGCGGCAGGGCCACCGACCCGCCGTACAGCCCGGCGTGGCCGATGCTCTTCAGCGACAGCGCCGGGCTCGACCGGTCGCCGGGGTCGGGGTAGTCCTGGTCGAGCGTCCACTTCTCGACGTCGGTGGCGCCGACGCGGGTGGTGATGCCGGCCAGCCGCACGGTGCTCCAGAACGTCGGCGACGCCTGCGTCCGGCAGTTCGACGCGCAGGCCTGGTCGAACGGGGTGTCCGGATAGCTCTGCGGGGTCTGCGCGGCGCAGTTGGCGCCCGGAGCGCAGCGCGGCGCGGTCGCGAACACCACGCTCGCCGGGGCCGTTCCGGCGAACTCGGCGCCCGCGCGCAGGCCGTAGTCGATCCGCTGCAGGGTCGCCGCCCGGTCGTAGCTCACGGTCTGCGTCCCGGCGAGCAGCCCGTACGAGTTGGTCTCCTTGGCGTACGTGTAGACGATCGCGTTGCCGCGCGGGTCGACGACGTGATCGAGGTTCCACTGGTAGCCCTGCCGGCACCACGACGCGGCGAAGGTGGACTTGTTGCAGGGCTCGCCGGTGTTGTTGCCGAACACCGGCGAGACCTGTGTCGAGTTGGTCTGCGGCAGCTGCCCGAAGAAGTACTGCGTGCCGTCGGTGGTGGTGACCTTCCAGTACTCGTGGTCGTCGTCGCCGTTGGCCGGGCCGTACAGCCGCTCGACGCGCGTGCCGTCGTCGGACTTCAGTTTCCACACCCCGGTGGCGTCGTCGCGCACCAGCTCACCGGAGTGCCCGGCCATCGCCAGCGTCGCGTTGTCCGACGCCCAGCACTGGTCGCCGGTCAGCGCCGAGCCGTTGTTGCCCGCGTCCTCGCTGCAGCCCTTGTACGACCGCGAGACGTACCCGGTCGCCAGGTCGAATCCCTCGCCGACCCAGGACGGCTGGTTGTTCGTCGACGCGGTCCGCCCGTCCACCGACGCCGACGAGTAGGAGATCGCCAGCTGCGGCGCGAGGGTGCCGGGCACCTCCGGCAGCCGGAGCGGATAGCTCCAGGCGAACTCGCCGGTCTGCCCGGTCACGTCCCATGTGGACTGCAGCGGCAGGGGGTTGGCCTTGAAGGACCCGCCCGCGCCGGCCGGGCCGGCGGCCACCGCGAACGTCTCGGCCGTGCCGGAGGCCGGGACCCGCGCGGTCAGCGTGCCGGTCGCCACGTCGTTGGTGGTGGGCAGCGGCACGCCGTCGGAGCGCCGCACCAGCCGCAGCCGGCTGGCCCAGTCGCCGCCGTACGCCTGCCGGAACCCGGAGTAGTCCACAGTCAGTGACACGTCGCCCGAAGCCTTCGCCCCATCGGTGCGGCGCAATCGCAGCAGCATCGCCGTGTTGGGTTCTCCGGCCGGACGATCCAGGACCTCGATTCCGACACCCTTCGTCGGCCAGGTCACTTTGGGGGTGCCCCGCATCGCCTTCGCCGCCGCGGGGTCCGGGGCCGCCGCCCTCGGCTTCACCGGCGTCACCGGTACGGCCGGGTCGTGCTGCCGTGGGGCCGGCGCCGGGGATCTCGGCGCCCCCGCCGCCGGTACCTGACCGGCGACGGTCGTGAACAGGGCCAGGACGGCGATGGCCGCCACGCCGCGTACTCCTCGCATGATCATCTCCCCCGTCACAGCCTGGTGATCAGATAGCCGAGCGGACCCACGACGCTGCGCTGCTCGCAGAGCGCGTCGGTCGAGGCGAACCACTCCCCCGAGCCGTCGGTCCCGGAGCGGCACGCCATGAGCTGGGCGCTCTCCAGCGCGATCTCGGGCGGACCGGTCCAGATGTTGCCGGTCCAGTACCGCTGCTGTTTGCCGTCGCAGGCCGCGCTGGTGGCCAGGAACTCGTCCGCGTCGTCCACGCAGGCGTACAGCGGGCGCTGCCCGGCCTCGGTGGCCATCCCGACGAAGCCCAGCCGGCCCTCCGCCCGGTACGTGTACGCCGGGCCGCCGTTGAACGCGGTGCGCCCGGTCACCGAGGTGAAGTGGTCGGACGGCGCCACCAGGTGGACGTACCGGATCAGGGCGCGGTACGCCTGGGCGTACCCGAGCAGCCCTTCGTTCTTGTTTCCCTCGCAGTCGGAGGTGACGGCGACGAAGTGGTCGCCCTTCGTGGTGACGCACCGGTAGACCGCAACCGTCGCCACGTCGGGACGCGGATTCTTGTACAGCAGGCCGATCTCGCCGAGCACCCTGCTGTCCGAGGTCTCGCAGCCGGCCGTCAGCGTCACGTACTGCCCGCCGGGATACAGGCAGGAGTAGAGCATCCGGGTGTCCGGCGACCCGGGCGGCGCCATGGTGCCGAGCCCGATCTCGAACGCCGTGCCGGGCGGGACGGGGCCGCTGGTGACCCAGTGATGGCTGCCGTGGTCGAAGTAACGGCTGAGCTGGCCGGTGTACGGCGTCGGCCGCGACGTCGCCAGGCTCAGCTTGTCGGCGGTGAGGTCCTCCTTGCTCCGTACGCCGCTCCAGACGTGCACATCGTCGACCCGGCCGCCGAGGAACGTGCCCTTCTTGTCGCGGCCGATCATCAGGTTCCCGGCGACGTTGGCGGTGACCCGGCCCGGAGCGATGTACTCGCTGCCGTCGACGTAGAGGCGCACCTGGCGCGCGGCCGCGTCGTACACGCCGGCCACGAACACCCATTCCTCGTGTACGTCTACCGGGCTGGATGCGGCGGTGATGGGTGTGGCGCCGTCCGAGGGCGCTATCCGCATCACCCACCGGCCGGATGTGCCGGTCCGGTCGTACTGCAAGGCGAAACCGTCCTGGCTGATCACGGTTTGGGTGCGGGTGTCGTCGCTCAGGACGACGCGGGCGCTCACCGTGAAGCTGGTGTCCGTGCGGACGGCCGGCGCCGAGGTCGTGACCGCGTCGTCGACCCCGTCCAGCACCACCGCGCCGGACTCCAGCGACGCGCCGCCGGTCAGGGCGCCGGTGCGGTAGTTGCCGGAGACGTCGCCGGCGCTCTCGTTCAGCGGGTAGAACGCCTCCTCGAGCGCCGGGGTGCCCGCCGCCGTCCGGATCTCCTCCTCCGCCAGCAACCGGTTCCAGATCTTGACCTCGTCGACCAGGCCGGGCCAGTAGGCGCCGGCCTGGCCGCGGCCGATCTGCACCGGGCCGTTCGAGGCCCGCGAGGAGGCGAGCGTCGCCGTGCCGTCCTGGGCGCCGTTGACATAGAGGCGCAGCTCCCTGGTCGCCGCGTCGTAGGTGCCGATCAGGTGCGCCCACGCCCCCGGGGTCGGTGCGATGCTCGCGGTCGCGCGGACCGGCGGCGCGCCGGCGTCCGGCGGGAACATCGTGAAGGCGAACCGGCGGGTGTCGCCCTCGTAGCCGAGGCTGAACCCGGACGCCTGGCTGACGGCGGCGTGGCTGAAGCCATCCGCGCGGTCCAGGTTGACCCAGGCCGACACGGCGAACGTGCCGGCGGTGTCGACCGCGCGCGTGCCGGACGCCAGGGCGAAGCCGCCCGAGGCGGCGTCCGCGCTCGCGTTGAACCTCATCGCGTCCTCGACCCGGCCGGTCGTCCACGCCGCGGTGCTGCCCGGCCAGATGCCGGTCGCCGTGGCGTGCCGGCCACCGCCGGAGAGGTCCGGGACCTCGGTCATCGTGCCGGTGCCGTCCATCGGCCAGTACGCCACCGGCGGCGGCACCGCCGAGCCGACGGTGAAGCCGAACCCGCCGGGCAGACCCGGCTTCTGGTAGACCGCCGAGACGTTGAGGGCCTTGTCGACCGCGCGCACGTACAGGTCGTTGCGGCCTGAGCGCGGCGGCGTCGCCCGGATCGTGGCGGCCCCGCCGGCCGCCGGGGCGAAGTACGGCGAGCTCACGTCCACCGGCGGCATGTCCTGAAAGTTGAGGCTCCACTGGAATCCGAGCAGGCCGGGGTCGGCCGACCGGACGGTGAACGAGCCCGTCCGGCCCACGTACCCGGCGACCTGATCCTCGGGATAGTCGGCCGAGGACACCGCCGGCCGGTCGGGTGGCGCGGTGTCCACGGTGAGCCCGCACCAGGCCGACCAGGGGCCGTCGACGATGCCGTCGTTCGGCTTCACGCGCCAGGCGATCCGGCTGCCGTGGCCGAACGCGCCCGCCGGGACCGTCGCCTGGAAGGAGCTGCCGTTCGCCTGGGCGGCCACCGCCTGCGACCCGACCGTGGCGCCGTTCCACACCGCCCACTCGAAGGTCGCGCTGACGTTCTGGCCGTCCGGATCGGTCAGCGTCGCGTGCAGGATTGGGCGGGCGGTCGCGGTGAACGCCTTGGCCGGGTCGTTCGCGCAGCCGAGGCTGGGGCCCTGCCCGACCGTGCTCCACGCCGCCGCGACGGCCGGCTTCCAGTCGTAGTGGACGACCAGGTAGCCGTTGTCGAACTTCTTCCACGCCAGCGAGTCGCCCTCGGTGTTCACGTCGCCGGCCACCACCGCGTACGCGGACGTGTTCCACCCCGCCGCCAGCTGGGCGGCCACGCGCTCGCCGGCCGGGATGCCCACCCAGTTCGCCGGGCAGGACGAGTTGTAGCCGTACGCGACATTGGGCTGGGCGATCGGGCCGTACCAGCCGGTCGGCTGGCGGTTCCAGGTCGGCGCCGAGGTCATCTCGTCGATCTGGTAGACCCGGAACGGCCGCGCCGAGCACGACGGCGCGTACGACTCGTGCAGGTTGAACTCGGCGCCGAGGATCACCGCGCCGCGCAGCGCCGAGATGTTGAACTGCCAGAACGACCGGGCCGTCCCGATCCCGTTGCAGCCCGCGAAGGCGCAGTTGCCGATCTTCGCGAGCGCGTCGTCGCCCTGCCCGATCCAGTAGCTCTGGTCCGGGTGTCCCGAGAACACCTTGGCCCATCCCGTGCTGGGCGGCGGGTAGTCCAGGCCGGCGGCGGCGATCCCCGGCGGCGCCGCCGAAATCTTCATCGTGAACGTGCCGTCGGGCTCCGCGAACACCTGCCGGGTCCCGGTCCGCGCCGAGCCGACCTCGACTCGCGTCCCCGTGGCCGCCGCCCGTTCGGCGGCGACCTGCTGCGGCCGCCCGGTGTCGGGCCCCGGCAGCGACGTGACCTGCTCCGCCGCCGCCGCGGGCCGCGGCGCCTCGACGGCCGTTCCCCATCCCAGCCCGATCGCCGCCACCACGGCGGCAACCCGAAGAGTCCACCCTCCACGCACGACCGTCTCCCCCCGCCGAGCCATCGCAGACTTGATGCGAGGAGGCTGGCACGGCGGGGATTCATCTCGGCTTCACCGGATGAAGCGATCGACCGGCCGCCGGAGCAGGGTCGCCACCTCCAGTTCGGCGTAACTCGGCCGTGGGCCTGCCCAGGCGTCGTGTTCGCCGCGCCACGGCGTGCGCCGGGACGCCTCGGCGGCTCGCCGCCGCGCGATGTCGATGATCCAGCTCGTGATGTCGGCTTCCGGGGTGTGACGGCAACCCGCCAGCCACCACACCTCGACGTAACTGGCCGCGAGCACCTGGCTGACCTGGCCGGCGCCGGGCAGACGTGCCATCAGCTCGTCGCGGGTGGCGCTCGAGGTGCGGTCGAACAGCGCGACGAAGGCGGCGACGCTTCCCCGGGATATCCAATCGACCAGGGTGGAGTCGCTGCACTGCTCGAAATCGACTTGCGCCGCACCCACCGGCACGGCGAGTCGCGGGCGCCCGCCAGGGCCGTGGAAGACACGTGTCATGGAAGCTCCAGGGCGGTCGGCCGTCAGCTGCCGCCGGGGTCTGGAGCGACCAGCTCGGTGTCGTCGAGCCGTGCCCCGCAGACTACGGCGTTGCGGTCGCCCGAGCCATCGAGTCCTCCGTCCGTGGCCTCCTCCCACAGTCGCGTCTCCGGCAGTTCGGGCAGACCGGACACCGGGTCGCGCGGGGCCACCCGCATGATGAATGTGCCGCCGTCGGCGCACAACACGGTCATCATCGACGGGGATTGATCGGCGCGATAGCCGACGCTGACCCGGCGACCGTCCAGCATCACGTGAGGCGGCCGGGTCGTCCAGCCCACGGCGCTGAGCAGCAGCCGCGTCACCGGGCCGCGGACGTGTTCGAGGACCGGCACCAGCAGGCGCAACTCCACGCCGAGGTCGCCCGAACCCGGCCACCAACTGCCGTCGAGCATCGTGTGATGGTCGCGGATCGGCTCGAGCCGCACCCGGGGCGGAACGAGGGAGCGCGTCGGATCCGGCTGATAGGTCGATGACGCCATGGGGCATCCCGTCGTCGAGGGCCAACGCAGGCGCGGGCCCAGCCGATGAACGGGCGGGGACGAGGTCCACCGAGGCAGGTGAGGCGCACGGCCGTCGGGCCGCGCACACCGGCAGTGGCCGGCATCGATGACGGAGTCACCGACCACATCCACCGTACGCGCCTTCGAACCCCAGGCCCGTACGGCGGAGCGACATCGGCCTCTTCAGCTGACGACCACGACCGTGATCGTGTACGTCTGCTCGTCCTGCGGGATGGTCACGGTGACCGTGCCCGCACGGACGAACCGCAGGTCCACTACCCCACCCTCGTAACTCTGCGACACCAGTGATCCCGGGGAGGCGGTCACGAGACCCGGCCCGATTCCCTGCAGACGCAGGACGCCACCGGTGTGGAAACACATCGACTTGACCAGGTCCAGCACGGTGTTGCGCAGGTCCAGGTCGTGCCGGACGGCGCCGTAACAGGTGCCGGTCGGCTTGGTGGAGGTCGGCTTGGTGGAGGTCGGCTTGGTGGAGGTCGGCTCGGTGGTCGACGTCTTCGCCGGTCCCTTGCCGACCGGCTGTCTCGCGACACCCGGCTTGGGCTTTGCCACCGGGGCCGAGGCACTGGGCGTGGTGCCCAGGGCCGGGCCCGGCGCCACGGAGATCTCGTTCCCGGCGGCCTGTGCGGGCCGTGGTGACACCGACGCCTCGCCACAGGCGGCCAGCGGCATCGTTGCGATCACGGCGAGCGCACCGGCGGCCGTGATATGGCGGAACTTGGGATGGCGCACAATGACTCTCTTTCGTTGTCCTGATGGTCTGTCACTGTGTTAGTCACGTCGGCACCGCCTTTTGTTCGCGGGTTGGCCAAGGTCATCGCGATTGATACCCGTCGAGGTGCCGGCGCATCCCGCGCCGGGCCTCGTGGATCCGCGATTTCACGGTTCCCTCGGGAATGTCCAGGAGCGCGGCGATGTCGCCGTAGCTCATGCCCAGCACGTCGCGCAGCGCGGCCGCCTCCGCGTGGTCCGCGGGCAGTCCGTCGAGGGCGTCCAGCAGGTCGAGCCGGGTCGCGGCCACGACGCTGGTGCGCCGCGGGTCGGGCCGGTCCGGTGGCGACGTCCCGGCCGCCACGCCGTCGTGCCGGCGCCGGATTCCCTGAAAGGTCGACCGGGCCCGATTGGCGGCAAGACTGTGCAGCCAGGTGCGGAAGGTGGATCGGCCGTGGAACTCGGTGATTCCGCGGGCCACCGCCCACAGGGTGTCCTGGCACGCTTCCTCCGCGTCTTCACGGTTCGGAAGGAACCGCCCGCACACGCGGAGGGCCTCCGGACGCGCCGCGACCAGCAGCGCGTCCAGCGCAACCGGATCGCCCACGGACGCCAGCCTGGCCAGCGCTTCCACGTCGATTCCGTCCAAATCAACAACCATGGGATTCATCACCCACCGAGAATGCGCTCATCTCTCGTGGCCAACGCCTTTTCCGCATGCCACCCGCCTCGAATGCCGGGGAGCGGGTAATCCGACACGGCCGCCGGCCGGATACGGCGTATTGTCATCGCTGACATCGCGATTATTCCCACACTGCTGCCCTGGTCCCTGGCGGTTCCTCGGGTTAGGGAGAGGCGCAGCCATGGATGAGCCGGTCGAACGAATCGTCCGTCTCCTCGCAAGCGAACCGGCGCGTACGGATGACGGCGCCGGCGTCGCGGGAGTGTTGCGGCGGCTGTGCACCGCCGCCGTCCGGTCGCTGGCGGCCTCGGGGGTGGGCGTGAACGTGATGGCCGAGGGCGGCCTGCGCGGGGTGACGGCGGTGTCCGAGCCCGGCTACCAGTCGATCGAGGACTTGCAGTTCACGATGGGCGAAGGCCCGTGTCTGGACGCCTTCGTCACCCGCCGGCCGGTTCTGGTGCCCGAACTGTCGCACGACGCGATGCGTCGCTGGCCGGGCTACGCCCCCGCCATTCACGACCGCGGTCTGCGGGCGGTGTTCGCGTTCCCGTTGCAGATCGGCTTCGCCCGTCTTGGGGCTCTCGACGTCTTCCGCATCGAGCCGGGTTCGCTGTCGGCCGTCGAGCTGGGGGAGGCGCTGAACTTCGCCGAGGTGGTGGTCACGACATTGCTCGACGGGCAGGCCCAGGCGGCGCCCGGAGCGGTCGCCGACGGGCTCGACGGCGCGATGGGGCAGCGGGCGGAGCTGTTTCAGGCCCAGGGCATGGTCGCGGTACAGCTGGGCGTGCCGCTCGCCGACGCGCTGGCGAGGATGCGCGCGTACGCCTATGCCGAGAACCAGCCCCTCGGAGAGGTAGCGCGCGACGTGGTGGCGCGTAGGCTCGCCTTCGACACTGACCGTTCGTGACGTTCTGACGCGAGATCGGAGAAAGGCGGTAGGCCAGGATGTCCGCTGTTTCCGCCGCGCGGCTCGCGACGGTGTTCGTGCGGGTCGCCGACACACTCGTCGACGAGTTCGACCTCATCGAGTTCCTGCAGATGCTCGCCCAGCGTGTGGCCGGCCTCTTCGACACCGGCGAGGTCGGTCTCATGCTCGCCGACCAACGCAACCGGCTCGCCTTCATGGCCGCCTCCGACGAGAGCGCGCGGCTCATGGAGCTCTTCCAACTGCAACACGACGAGGGCCCGTGCCTGGACGCGTTCCGTACCGGCCGCCCGGTGACCAACGTGGATCTCGCCGCTGCGGCGGGGCAATGGCCCGAATTCGCGCCCCGAGCCGCGCGAGCCGGCTTCCAGTCGGTGCACGCGTTCCCGCTGCGGCTGCGCAAGCAGGTGATCGGCGCGATGAGCGTCTTCGGCAGCGCCACCGAGCTCGACGACGCGGACACTCAGATCGTGCAGTCGCTGGCCGACGTCGCCGTGATCGGGCTGCTTCAGGAACGCGCCATCCGCCGCGGCAAGGTCCTCACCGAGCAGCTTCAGGGCGCGCTGAACAGCCGCGTCGTCATCGAACAGGCCAAGGGCATCGTCGCGCAGGCCAGCGGAGTCAGCCCGGACGAGGCGTTCGTCCTGATCCGCGAGTACGCCCGCGGCAACAACCGCCGGCTCAGCGAGTTCGCACAGACCATCGTCGCCGACCTGCCCCGGGTGCCCGACCTGACATCGCGCTGACCGGCCGTAACGCTTCGGGAAAGCGGAATCAGGCGGCGTCCATGACCTGGATGTCGTGCAGCTCGCCGACCATCATGTGCAGCCGCTGGACCGGCACGTAGAGGCGCAGCACCGGGAACTCGTCGAGCTCCTCGCGAGTCAGGTGCTCCAGAACGGCCCGGTACACGGGCGTGAACGCGCGATCGAACACGGGGTGCCCGGCGCCGAGATTCCGCAGGCCCTCGAAGGACCGCTCGATGCTGTTCTCCTCCGTCATCCGGGCGAGCCCGATCCGGTTCCCGGCGGCCGAACTGTCCCGGGCGGCCGGGTGGACGACGGACTGTTCGCCGCGTTCGTGCAGGCGGAACGCCTCGACGAGGTCGTCGAACCGGCGCGCCTTCTCGTCGCCCGGGGAGCGCTCGACGGCAGCGCACAGGCGGCGGAGCTCGTCGTGCTGCTCCAGCAGGACGTCGACGACGTCGCGGTAGCTCACGACGACCGCCGGCCCACGTCGTCCAGGTGGCGCAGCGCCTGCCGATAGGAATCGATGAGCGACGTCTGCGCGTACGCCACGTCATGCGCCTCGCAGAAGCGACGCACGATCGGCTGCGCCCGGTGCAGATTCGCCCGCGGCATGCTCGGGAACAGGTGATGCTCGATCTGATAGTTCAGCCCGCCCAGCACCCCGTCGAGGAAACGGCCTCCGTTCACATTGCGGCTGGTCAGCACCTGACGGCGGAGGAAATCGGTGTCGTCGTCGGCATCCAGGATCGGCATGCCCTTGTGGTTGGGCGCGAACGAGCAACCCATGTACAGGCCGAAGAGGCCCTGGTGAATCGCGATGAAGGCGACCGCCTGGCCGGGTGTGAGAACCAGGAACAGAACCGTGAGGTACGCGCCGACGTGCAGGACGAACAGGGGGATCTCGAGGCCGCGGCGCCGCGCCGGGACATCACGGCCGGCCAGCGCCCGCACGCTGCCGACCAGCAGATTCGGGCCCTCCAGCAGGAGCAGGGGAAAGAAGAGGTACGCCTGCGACCGCACCCAGAGACGGGCGATCCCGGTCCGGGCCGTGCCGTGCGTCTTGACGAAGACCAGGGCCCCGGCTGCGACGTCCGGGTCCTTGCCCTCCTGATTCGGGTGGGAGTGATGCCGGTTGTGCTTGTCGATCCACCAGCCGTAGCTGAGCCCGATACCCAGATCGCCGATGAGGATCCCGAGCAGATCGTTGGCCGACCGGCGCCGGAAGATCTGGCGGTGTCCGGCGTCGTGGCCGACGAAAGCCAGCTGGGTGTAGGCGATCGCCATGAGCGGCGCGACGGCCAGCACCCACCACGAGGCCCCGATCAGGACGACTGCCGCCCAGGCCGCCGCGTAGGCCGCCACCGTGAGCGAAATACGTGCCGCGTAGTAGCCGGGCCGCCGGTGAAGCAGGCCGGCCCGCTTCACCTGCCTGGCAAGTTCGGCGTAGATGCTGCCGCGAGGCGTTTCGAGGATGGTCATCGCGACCCGGTCCGGCTCGCGATGCGGTGTCCGGCGACGGTGGTCGTGCTGATGGGTTTTGATGCACTCATGGCCAGCCCCCCGGGGCGTAGGCAGGCGCCGGGGTCTAGGGCATCGAAGGTCGATACTACTCGACCGGCAGCGCGCCGTCTTCGGCCGATTCAGTGCCATTCGATGATCCGGTCGGCTCGTCGGCGGGCCGCGTGCCGGGCGGTTCCCGATCCGGCGTGGGCTCTCCGGCCGGATGGCTGACCAGGTACCGGATGGCGGTGTTGAGCACCGCGAGCAGCGGAACGGCGACCAGGCCACCGATGATGCCCGCGACGACGACACCGGTGGCGATGGAGAGGATCACGGCCAGGGGGTGCAGCGCGACGGCGCGTCCCATGATCATTGGCTGGAGGACGTGGCCCTCCAGCTGCTGAACGGCGATCACGATGCCGAGCACGATCAGCGCCTTGACGGGGCCCACGGTGACAAGCGCGACGAGGACGGCGACGGCCCCGGTGAGCGTGGCGCCGATGACCGGGATGAAGGCGCCGAGGAAGACCAGAGCCGCCAGCGGGAGGGCGAGCGGGACGCGCAGGATCGCCAGGCCGATGCCGATGCCGGCGGCGTCGACGAAGGCCACCAGTACGGTGGCGCGCACGTAGGAGACCAGGGTGTGCCACGAGTAGTGCCCGGCGCGGGCCACCGGGATGCGGGCGTCACGGGGCAGCAGCCGGCAGAGGAAGGTCCAGATCTGACCGCCGTCGCGCAGGTAGAAGAAGAGCGTGAACAGCACCAGGAAGAAGCCGGCAACGACCTCCCCGAGGGTGGCGGCGGTGCTCAGCGCGCCCGAGGTGAGCGCGCTCTGGTTGTCGGTGATCGACTTCTGCAGACTCGCGAGGCCATCGCTGAGCTGGGTCTGCGACAGGTGCAGCGGTCCCCGCGCGAGCCAGCTCTGCACCTCGTTCAGCCCGTCGGCAACCTGGGCGCTCAGGTCGCCGAGTTGCGAGATGAAGGTCTGCACGATCAGCGTGAGGCCGCCGAACACCACGACGAGGCCGGTCACCAGCACGAGTCCGGCGGCAAGCGAGCGGTTCATGCCGCGCTTGCGAAGAGCGGCGGCGACCGGTTCGAACATGGCGGCCAGCAGCAGGGCGACCACCACCGGGATGATCACCACCCGGAGCAGGCTGACCACGCGGATCAGCAGATAGGCGGCGACGACGAACAGGATGATCCGCCACGCCCAGGAGCCCGCCGTGCGCACGCCGCGCGGAAGCCCGTCGTCGACGGATGGGCGCTGCTCGACGAGCGTCACAGGAACGGCGGCCTCGCCGAGTTGCGGGTCGGCGGCGAACGGCGGAGGCGTCGGACCGGTGCGGGCGGCGGCCAGCCGTGCTCGCGCGCGGCGGCGAGCGGTGTCGACCCAGACCATGGGCATTACGGGGCTCCTCGGGTCTTGCCGGCCGGGCCGGAATGAAACAATCTGAGGATGCCCCGCCTTTCAGCGCATAAACGATTCGATCAAGATTGTTTCCCTACGTAAATTACATTTGTGCTCGGCGGATGAAATGTACTGGTGTCAAAACGGCCGGGCGCGGATTCCGGGAATTGGCGAGTCCCACAGCTGAACCGCAGGGCGTCCGCTATGCACGCGTGCTCGCTCGGGGGCGGTGCCAGGCGACCCGCTGGACCAGCAGGGTGAGCACCCCGGCGACGACGATGGCCGCCACGTTGACCATCAGTTGCACCGCCGAGCCGGCCGCCTCGTCGGTGACGCCGTACGCCAGGGCGACGGCCGCGTTCGCGGCGGCCGGGACCGTGGTCACGGAGATCAGAACGCCGACGAGCGTGCCCGCCTTGGCCGAGGTCAGCGACAGCATCCCCGCGACGCCGGCGAGGAAGCCGATCACCCAGCTCAGCGCGTCGGGCTGCCAGATGAAGCTGGTCAGCGGCCGGTCGGCGAGCAGCATGTCGCGGCTGACCAGACCGGCCGCGTCGAGCAGCCAGGTGGTCAGCACGGTGACCGCCATGCCCACCGGGAACCCGACGGCCAGCGTGACCAGCGCCCGGCGCAACAGCGGCGCGCGGCGGCGCACCAGTCCGACGCAGAGCGCGGCGAGCGGCCCGAACTCCGGGCCGACAACCATCGCCCCGACGATGAGGATCGGCTGGTCGAGCAGCACGCCGATGCCGGCGATCACGGTCGCCACCGCCATGAACACGAGGAATGCTGCCGACAACCGGGACTCCTCGCCGGTGGCCTGCTCGATCTGCTCCCAGACCACCGCGTCCACGCCGAACCCGGGGGCTCGCCGCTCCGCACGGTCGGCCGCGCGGGACAGCGACACGTCGACGGTGTCCAGCATGATCGAGCCGTCCCGCTCCAGATCGAGATCGCGCAGCTGCTCCAGCAGTGTGCTGGCGCCCTCCCGGGCCACATCGCAGGTGATCAGGTCGCCGGCCGGATCTCGCGCGACGCCCGGGAACACCACGACGTGCGTGACCGCGACGTCGTCAGCGAGCAGCCGCTCGACTCGGGTGGTCCGATCGGCCGGGCTGATGATCCGCAAGTGCAGCACGGCGTTATTGGACCACGCTCCCGCTTGTCAGCCGATGTCACGGCGGCGCAGGCCGGCGTACCCGGCGGTCAGCAGCGCGGCGGCGAGCGCGAGCAGCACCAGCAGGGGCGTGACGGCGAGGTTGTCGAGCGGCACCCTCGGGGTGTGCACGAACGGCGACGCGCGCCGTGACCAGCCGGGCAGATCGAACGAGTCGGCGAACAGGGCGACGACGGCGCAGTAGGCGACCACCACCCAGGCCACCGCGGCGGCCGGGCGCGGCAGCCAGCCGACGGCCAGCACCGTCACCGCGATGACCAGCCACACCGCGGGCAGGTAGGCGAGGGCGACCCCGATCAGGCGCGGCACCTGGCCGGCGTCGGAGACCGTCGATCCGTACGCGATGCCCTCGCCGAGACCGAATGCGATCAGGGTGATGGCGGTGCCGGTCAGCGCGACGCTGACGTGGCTCGCCAGCCAGGTCCGGCGGCTGGTCGGGGTGGCCAGCACGACCTCGGGCCGGCCGGCGGTCTCCTCGGCCCGGACGCGGAGCACGCTGGTCACCCCGTAGGCGGCGGCGAGCAGGGCGGACAGGCCGGTGGTCAGCGCCAGATAGGAGTTCACGACGTCGTCGGCGCCGCCGGGCAGGAACTGCGCGATCTCGGGGTTGTCGCGGACGTACTGCGCGATGCTGTCGCCGATCGAGCCGTACGCGACGCCGAGCAGGGCGAGCCCGGCGGCCCACCCGATCAGGGCGCCGCGTTGCAGGCGCCAGGCCAGCGCGTACGAGTTGCGCAGCAGCGCCGAGGCCGACGGCCGGCCGGGCCGGGGCGGCACCAGGCCCGCGCCGAAGTCCCGGCGCCCCAGCAGGGCCACCGCGGCGGCGCCCAGCAGCGCGGCGACCGACACCGAGAGCAGCAGCGGCCACCAGCGATCCCCGGCGTACGGGAAGATGCGCTGGCCCCAGCCGATCGGCGAGGCCCAGGACAGCGCGCCGTTGCCCACGTCGCCGGCAGCGCGCAGCGCGAAGGCGGCGCCGAGCAGGAACGCCACCGCGCCGTAGACCGCCCGGGTGCTCTCGAAGACTTGCGCCGCGACCGCGGTCAGCGCCGCGAAGACAAGGCCCACCGCGGCGATCCCGGCGCCGAACAGCACCGAGCCGGCGACCGGCAGGCCGGTGCCGGCCGCGACGGCGAACACCAGCAGACCCACCACCACGTCGGCCGTTCCCGCCAGCGCAAGGGCCGCCGCCAGCGGAGCGTGCCGGCCGACCCGGGCCGACCGGATCAGCTCGGCCCGGCCGGACTCCTCGTCGGCACGGGTGTTCCGGCCGACCAGGAACATGCTCATCAGCGCCACCACGATCGACACGAACGCGAAGATCTCGAACACGATCTCGCCGCCGATCGACGCGAGCAGCCCGGTCGGCCCGCTCATCGCGATCACGGCGTTGTTCGCGCCGATCGTCTGCCGCAGCCGTTGCAGCGCCTCGGCGGTGCCGTACAGGTTCTGACTCTGCCCGGACTGGACCAGCACGAGCAGCGTGGCGCCCAGCAGCCAGAACGGCAGGCCGATCCGCTCGCGCCGCAGCAGGAACCGCAGCAGCCGACCCGTCCCGGTCACGACGCGTCCTCGTCGTCGCCGTAGTGGCGCAGGAACATCTCCTCGAGCGTCGGCGGCGAGCTGCTCATGCTGCGCACCCCCAGCGGGGCCAGCCGGCGCACCACCGCGTCGAGCTGCGCGGTGTCCACATCGAACCGGGCGTGATGATTTTCGACGATCGCGTCGTGCACCCCCGGCAGCGCCTCGATGCCGGTCGCCGGCTGCGCCGTCTCGACCGCGATCGACGTACGGGTCAGATGGCGCAGCTCGCCCAGCGTGCCCGTCTCGACGGTCCGGCCGAGCCGGATGATGCTCACCCGGTCGCACAGCGCCTCGACCTCGGCCAGGATGTGGCTGGACAGCAGCACCGTACGGCCCCGGCTCTTGATCTCGTGAACGCACCGCTGGAACACCGACTCCATCAGCGGGTCCAGACCCGAGGTCGGCTCGTCGAGCAGGAACAGCTCGGCGTCCGAGGCGAGCGCGGCGACCAGGGCGACCTTCTGCCGGTTGCCCTTGGAGTAGGTGCGGGCCTTCTTGCTCGGATCCAGATCGAACTGCTCCAGCAGCTCGTCGCGGCGTTGCCGGTTGATGCCGCCACGCAGGCGGCCGAGCAGGTCGATGACCTCGCCACCGGTGATGCCCGGCCACAGGGTGACGTCGCCGGGCACGTACGCCAGGCGGGCGTTCAGCTCGACGGCGTCGCGCCACGGATCGCCGCCGAGCATGCGGACCTCACCCGAGTCGGGGCGCAGCAGGCCGAGCAGCACCCGGATCGTGGTGGTCTTGCCGCTGCCGTTCGGACCGAGGAAGCCGTGCACCTCCCCCTCGGCCACGTCCAGGTCGAGCCCGTCGAGGGCTTTGGCCGCGCCGAACGACTTGCGCAGCTGGGAGATGGTGATCGCGCGCGAAACCATGACGCCTCCACGGGTCGACGACTCGCCGACCAGTCTTCCCGGCACGTCAAGTAGCCGACGAGAACGGTCAAACCCCGGCCTGCCGCCGGGCTCGATCGTGCTCGATGTCGGCGCTCGCGAGGGGCGTTACAGTTTAGAGCTTTCGCGTCGTTTCGGGTTCACGGTGCGAGGCATCGAGCCGGTCCGCCGTCATCTGGACAACGCGGCCCGCGACCTCGCAGCGTTCGCGGTCGAGGAGCCCGAGGCCGCCGCCCGGGTCCGCATCGACGAGGGCATCGCCGAGAAGCTGACCGACCCCAGCGGCACGGTCGATCTGATCTGGTGCCGGGACGTGCTCGTCCATGTCGAGGACCTGGAGGCGGCATTCGGGGAATTCCGCCGGGTCCTCAAACCCGGAGTTCTCACCGACAGCCTGTGGGGCGTGTACCAGATGATCGGGAAGCTGAATCCTCGGATCTACGTGCTGTCGGCCTGATCAGCGCTGGGCGGCCTCGGCGGGCGCACGCCGGGCCGGGCCGGCCACCGCGTACACGATGAGCCCGCCGACGGCGAACAACGCGGCCGTCACCGCCCCGGCGGCGCTCAGCCGGGGCTGTGTCTGCCACGTCAGGATCCGTCCGAGGATCGGCTCCGATCGGGGGAACAGGGTCGCGGCGAGCGTCCAGCCCAGCGGCACGAACCACGCCCGGGCGACCCCGAGCGTCGCGGCGCCCAGGGCGGTCAGCCCGATCAGCCCGGCCGCGTCGAGCACCACCAGCCAGGCGGGGCCGAACCGGGCCCCGGTCGCCAGCGTGGCCAGCGGCAGCGCCGCCACGACCAGGAAAGCCGCCAGCACGTGCGCGGCCCGGCGTGGCAGCCACGGCCGCGCCGCCGTCCCCTCGAGGGCGTCGTCGGGGCCGCCGAGGGTGGCGGTCAGGGCGGCGACCAGCAGCAGGACCGTCAGGACGACCACCTGCGGGGCGACGTCACGGCTGTCGGAGAACACCGACCACATCGACCACATCAGGAGCTCGCCGCCGCCGGCCACGATCAGGGCCACCGGTACGCGCCGGGAGCGCAGATACAGCGCGAGCCACCTCATCGCGTGCTCCGGGACAGCAGCCCCTCCTCGACCGTGCAGCTCAGGGCGGCCTGGCGCAGGGACGCCACCCGGGCCTCCGCCTCGCCGCGGGGCAGTTGTCCAAGGTTCCGCCACAGCTGGGCGGCCTCGGCGATGGCCGCCGGGTCGTAGAGGCCGCGGGCCACCGGCTCCCGGCCGATCAGCCAGTAGGCGGCCGCGAGCTTCTCGGCCGGGCCGGCGAAGTGGTCGCAGCCGGGCGGGCCGGCGAACGCCCCGGTCACCACGTCCGCCACCACGCCGGCCCGGTCCTCGACGTGGCCGGTCGAACCGGCTTCCACGGTGAGCAGCACGACGTCGTCGTGCCACGGCGGGTAGACGACCGGCCCGTACGTCGTGGTGTCCTCGTCCACCTCGGTCGGCGCCGACGGCAGCTTCGCCAGGATCGTCAGGCCCTCCCGGGCCGGCGGGGTCACCTCGGCCAGCAGTCCGGAATGGACCCGGCTGACACACACTCGCGGTTCCCCGCCGGCACACACCAGTTCCCTCGCCACCGGGTCGATGGCGTCGATGACCACCCTCTTCTGGTGGGGCATCGCCGTGATCGCCAACGCGGCGCCGAGCACCACCGGCAGCACCGCCGCCACCCGCAGGCGCCAGCCGCCGGAGGCGAACAGCAGCACGGCGGTGACGGCGAGGGCGGCCAGCCAGATGGCCTGGGCCGCGCTGACCCGGCCGGGCACTGTGGCGTACGCGCCGGGCATGTTCATCTCGTAGATCGGCGAGAACACCAGGGCCAGCCACCCGCGGGGACGCGTCGCGCCGGGAATGACCAGCAGCAGCCCGAGGCCGGCGACGCCGAGCGCCGGGGCGGTCACCGGCGACGGCAGCAGGCGGCCGATCGCGAGGCCGAGCCAGACCGCCGCGATCAACGACAGGAGGCCGACGGCCGAGACGGCGAAGACCTGCGCCGGGAAGTAGTGGGCGGTACGGACCATCCACAGTCCGCCGGCCAGCCCCATCGCCACGTAGCCGCCGACGACCGCGACCCCCATCGCGCCGAGCGTCGGCATCGTCCGGTGCGCCCTCGGGCGCGGGGTGCTGGCGAACAGCTCCGCCACGTTCGACCGGGTCTCGCGGCGGGCCTGCCAGGCGCCGGCGGCGAGCGCGAGCGGCCACAGCAGGGCCAGGTAGAGCCGCTGCGTCATGGCCAGCTGCATCCATCCGGTGGTGAACTCGGACTGCCCGGCGAAGAAGAGCAGCAGGACGCCGATCACCAGCAGGATCAGGGCGGACCCGAGGGCCGCGGAGCGACGCAGCTCGATGCCGAAGACCCGGCTCATCGGCCGGCCTCCGCCCCGCCGGCGTCCGTCTGGCCGTGCTGCGCCCGGTGCCGGCGCAACAGCGCGGAATAGCCTCGCTCGGCCGGGGAGTCGCCGGCGTCGCCCTCGCCGCCCTGCGCGGCCAGGTCGTCCGGGGTGCCCTGGTGGACGAGGCGGCCCTCGTTCATCAGGACCACGTCGGTGCAGGCGGCCACCACGTCCTCGACCAGGTGGGTGGACACCAGCACGCAACTGTCGACGCCGACGTCGCGCAGCAGCTCGCGGAAGTCGAGACGCTGCTCGGGGTCGAGGCCGACGGTGGGCCCGTCGAGCAGCAGCACCGCGGGGTCGTTCACGATCGCCTGGGCGATGCCGGCCCGGCGCAGCATGCCGCCGGAGAGCGTCTTCATCCGCGCGTCGGCCTTGGCGGTCAGCCCGACCCGGTCGATGGCCCGCTGGGTCGCGCCCGGCACCTCCGCCTTCGGCATCTCCTTGAGCCAGGCAATGTACTCGACGAACTCGCGCACCGTGAAGCGCGGGTAGAACCCGAACTGCTGCGGCAGGTAGCCGAGCCCGCGACGCACCCGCCGCAGGTCGGCCCGTCCGCCGACCGGCTCCCCGAGCAGGGTCAGCCGCCCGCCGGCCGGTTTCACCACCGTCGCCAGCGCGCGCATCAGGGTGGTCTTTCCCGCCCCGTTCGGCCCCAGGAGACCGTGTACGCCGGCGCCGAGGGTCAGGTCGAGCCCGTCGACGGCCAGGTGCCGGCCGGCGCGCACCTTCAGCCCCTCGGCGTCGACCGCCCACGGATAGGTGGTGGGTGCCGTCTCGGCCGCGCTCACCGTACGCATGATCGATTCTCCTCAGTTGTGGCTGGACAGCCGGCGGAAGTCGGCGGCCCGCGTCGCGGCGAGACCGGCGAGCGCGAGCGTCAGCAGCGCCCACACCCCGGAGCTGCCGGGTCGCAGGACCGCCGGCACGTGAACGGTGACCAGGGAGGGCACCAGCACGGCCAGCGTCCAGGCGATCCCGAGGCCGGTCGCGGCGCGCTGCACGCCGACGAAGGCGCCCAGCGCGATGGTCGCGGCGGTGAAGGCCAGGCAGGGCAGCAGCGTGAGGGCCAGGGAGGCGCCGGACCGGCTGCCGGCCACGGCCAGCGCCGGCACGACGACGATCAGAACCGCAGCCGTACGCCGGAGCAGCATCGCCAGCCCGGCGGCGGGCGTTCCCGCGATCAGTTCCCAGGCGGGGTCGTGGCGCCGGCTCCACGCGATCGCCACCCCGGGCAGGGGCGCCACCGGAGCCAGCAGCGACACCAGCGGAACCCGGGGCTCCACGGCCTGCAGCAGGACCGCGCACGCCAGGACCGCCACCGTCATGACGAGCCACGGAACCAGGTGCCAGACCAGCCAGCGGTTGCGCGCCACCGACCAGTGCCGGCGGCGGGCCGGAGTGGGTCCGGCCGCGATCTCGCGGTCCACAGCGGCCGCGACCCGCTCGAGGAGGGCCGGGCCGGTGGTCAGCCGCGCACGGCAGTCCGCGCACTCCTCCAGGTGCACCTCGACCGACCACATGGTGACCTCGTCGAGATCCGCCCGCGGGTCGGCGTAGCGGGCGATCGCCGCGGCGCTCGGATGCGTGGTCATGACAGCGCCTCCCGGAGGGCTATCCGGGCCCGCCGGGCCCGGGACTTCACCGTGCTTTCCGGCACGCCCAGCAACAGCGACGTCTCCCGCACCGACAATCCGTCGAGAACCATCGCCCGCAGCACCTGACGCGCCTCCGGCGGGAGCACGAGCAGCGCCTGCTCCAGCTCCTGACCGACCCGCCCGGACATGACCTCGTCCTCGGCGGCGGGCGCGACCGTCTCGGCCAGCGGCACGGCCGGCACGTCGTTGTGCCGGGCCCGCCGGCGGAACGCGTCGACCAGGCGGTGGGCGGCGATGGTCCACAGCCAGCCGACCGCGCTGCCCGATGTCCCCGCCCCGGCGAAGCTGCCCGCGGCCCGCCAGACCGCCAGGTAGGTCTCCTGCATCACGTCGGCGACCACGTCCTCGTCGGCGCACCGGCGGCGCAGCCGGGTGAGCAGCCATGGCGACGTACGCCGGTAGAGCTCGTCGAAGGCGCGCCGGTCGCCGGCGGCGGTGCGGCGCACGAGCTCGCCCTCGTCGGCCGCGTCCAGACTCCGTTTCACACCTGGCAAGACGACGGCCGGTTCGTCCAAGATTCACCAATCTGTGTGACCTGAGTCACTATGCGTTTTCGGCGCCGGCCGGCGCATAGCATTTGCCGATGCGCCAGGACTTCCACGACGAGCTCGCACGCGTCAGCAGCTCATTGGTCACCATGGCCAAAGCCGTCCGGGAAGCGATGCGCCAGGCCAGCGCCGCCCTGCTCGCCGCCGATCACACCCTCGCCCAGCAGGTTACCGTCCGTGATGCCGAGATCGATGTGCTCTACCGCGTCGTCGACGACCGGGTCTTCGACCTCATCGCCCGCCGGCAGCCGGTCGCCGACGAGCTGCGGGTGGCCCTCAGCGCGCTGCAGGCGGCCGCCGACCTCGAGCGCATGGGCGACCTGGCCGCGCACGTCGCGCGGGCCACGCTGCGCCGGCACCCGGTGCCCGCGGTCGCACCCGAGCTGACGGTCATGTTCCGGGCGATGAGCACGGTCGCCGACGAGTTGGCCGGGAAGATCGTGGCAGCGCTGGCCGACGGCGACGCCGAGGTGGCGGGCCGGCTCGACAGCGACGACGACGCGATGGACCAGCTGCACAGCGAGCTGTTCAAGGTGATGCTCAGCTCCGAGTGGCCACTGGGCGTCGAGGCCGCCGTCGACGGCGCGCTGCTGGGCCGCTACTACGAGCGGTTCGCCGACCACGCCGTCAACGTCGGCCACCACGTGATGCTCCTGGTCGTCGGCAAGACAGACTGAGCGGCCGACGCCGGGCTGCACGCCCACGTCGACCGCTCAGACCTCAGGCCTCAGCCGCTCAGGCCGCCGCGACGAGGCCGGCCGACACGGGCTCCAGGGCCGTGCCCAGGATCTCGCGGACGTCCGAGACGACGTGCACGGTCAGCGCGGCCAGCACGTCGGCGGGGACCTCGTCGAGGTCGGGCTCGTTGCGCTGCGGCAGATACACCTCGGTGAGGCCGGCCCGCTGGGCGGCGAGCAGCTTCTGCTTCACGCCCCCGATCGGCAGGACCCGGCCGGTGAGCGAAACCTCGCCGGTCATGCCGACCTCGGCCCGCACGTTGCGGCCGAGCAGCAGCGAGACCAGCGCGGTCGTCATCGTGACCCCGGCCGACGGCCCGTCCTTGGGCACCGCGCCCGCGGGCACGTGCAGGTGGATCGGGTGGTCGAGCTGCTCCGGCGAGATGCCGAGCTCTTCGGCGTGGGCTCGCACGTAGGAGAGCGCGATCTGCGCCGACTCCTTCATCACGTCGCCGAGCTGCCCGGTGACCGACAACCCGCCCTTGTCGCCGGGCAGCAGCGACGCCTCGATGTAGAGCACGTCGCCCCCCATGCCCGTGACGGCCAGGCCGGTGGACACGCCGGGGACGGCGGTCCGCTCGGACGACTCGGGGATGAACCGCGGCCGGCCGATCAGGTCCTTGAGGTCGGCGGCCTCGACGGTCGCCGGGAGCTCGCGCAGGGCGGCCTTGCGGAACGCCTTGGCCAGCAACCGCTCGAAGGACCGTACGCCGGCCTCGCGGGTGTAGTTCGCGGCGATCTCGCGGAGAGCGTCGTCGGTGACCGTCACCTCGCCGGGAGACAGGGCGGCCCGCTCCAGCTGCCGGGGCACCAGGAAGTCGCGGGCGATGGCGACCTTGTCGTTCTCGGTGTAGCCGTCGATCGAGATGAGCTCCATCCGGTCGAACAGCGCCTGCGGGATCGTGTCGAGGACGTTGGCGGTCGCGATGAACAGCACGTCCGACAGGTCGAGGTCGAGGTCGAGGTAGTGGTCGCGGAACGTGTGGTTCTGCGCCGGGTCCAGGACCTCGAGCAGCGCCGCCGCGGGGTCGCCGCGGTAGTCGCTGCCGACCTTGTCGACCTCGTCGAGCAGCACGACCGGGTTCATCGAGCCGGCCTCCTTGATGGCCCGCACGATGCGGCCGGGCAGGGCGCCGACATACGTACGGCGGTGGCCCCGGATCTCGGCCTCGTCCCGCACGCCGCCCAGCGCCACCCGGACGAACTTGCGGCCGAGCGTGCGCGCGACCGACTCGCCCAGCGAGGTCTTGCCGACCCCGGGCGGACCGGCCAGCAGGATCACCGCGCCGGAGCCGCGGCCGCCGACGACCGACAGGCCGCGGGACTCGCGGCGGGCGCGGACGCCGAGGTACTCGACGATGCGCTCCTTGACCTCGTCCAGGCCGTGGTGGTCGGCATCGAGGACCGCCCGGGCGGCGGCCAGGTCGGTGGCGTCGGTGGTACGGACGTTCCAGGGCAGGTCGAGAACCGTGTCGAGCCACGTACGGATCCAGCCCGCCTCGGGGTTCTGGTCGCCGGCCCGCTCGAGCTTGCCGACCTCGCGCAGCGCGGCCTCACGGATCGACTCGGGCAGGTCGGCCGCCTCCACCCGGGCGCGGTAGTCGTCCTTGCCGTCCGGCTCGCCCTCGCCGAGCTCCTTGCGGATCGCCTTGAGCTGCTCGCGCAGCAGGTACTCCCGGTTGCGCTTCTCGACCGACTCGCGAACGTCCTGCTCGATCGTGTCGTTGACCTCGGACTCGGCCAGGAAGTCCTTGGTCCACTCGACGAGCAGCCGCAGCCGGGCCTCGACGTCGGGCGTCTCCAGCAGTTCCCGCTTGCGGTCGTTGGTCAGGTACGAGGCCCAGCCGGCGGTGTCGGCCAGGTCGCTGGGGTCGTCGATGGCGCTGACCGACTCGATGACCTGCCACGCCTCGCGGCGCTCGAGCACGGAGACGACCAGCTGCTTGTATTCGGCAGCGAGCTCGCGGGCGTGCTCGCCGGGGGCCGCGGTCTCGACCGGCTCGGCCTCGACCCACAGGGCGGCGCCGGGCCCGGTCACGCCGCTGCCGATGCGGGCGCGCACACCCGTACGCAGCACGGCGGCGGGCGATCCGCCGCGGGACTTGCCGACCTGCCGGACGCTCGCCACCACGCCGTGGGTGGCGTAACGGTCCTCGAGCCGCGGGGCGATCAGCAGCTCGGAACCGGCCGAGGTGCGGGCCGCGTCGACGGCGGCCTGGGCGGCCTCGTCCAGCTCGATCGGGACGATCATGCCCGGGAGCAGCACGATGTCGTCGAGGAACAAGACGGGGAGTCGTTTGGTGGACACCGGGCACCTCCGAGAAGTTGAGTACGGCCGACTCAACCGCGGAGCGTCGCGCTGTCTTCCGGCGTTCACTGCGAGCGAAAAACAGCCCGGCCGCTACCGGTCCGCCTCGCCCGCCTCGCCCGCCTCGCCCGTCGCTTCCTGGCGGGGGCGTCCGGGACGCCGCATCCGCCCGGCGTCGGTGGGCAGCCGGCCCTCGGCCTGCAACGCCCGCCGCAGCAGGTACTCGATCTGCGCGTTGGTGCTGCGCAGCTCGGCGGCGGCCCACCGGGCCAGGGCATCGTGAACGGCCGGATCCAGCCGCAGCAGGATGCTCTTGCGCTCTGCCATGGGGTCAGTGGTAGAGCGTGCCGGTGTTGACGACCGGCTGGGTGTCGCGATCGGCGCACAGCACGACGAGCAGGTTGGAGACCATGATTGTCCCCTCTCTTCTTCCGGCCGGGTCTTGCCCGTCCTCTATCAAAGTGATATCACATTTTCCGTGAGACGCCAGTTGGAGATCGATCAGGTCAGCAAACGCTACGGCGACGTCATCGCCCTGGACGGCATCACCTTCGAGGTGCGCGCCGGGGAGATCTTCGGCCTCGTGGGCAGCAACGGCGCCGGCAAGACCACCGCCATGCGCATCGTTCTCGGCGTGCTGGCGTCGGACGCGGGCGCGGTGCGGTGGGATGGCCACGCGCTCGACCGCGGCACCCGCCGGAAGATCGGTTACATGCCCGAGGAACGCGGGCTCTATCCCCGGATGAAGGTCGCCGAACAGCTGATCTACCTGGCCCGGCTGCACGGCATGTCACCGGCGGCGGCGCGCGCCTCGGTCGACGTCTGGGTCGAGCGGCTGGCCGTCGCGGCCCGCCGCGACGACGACCTGATCAAGCTTTCGCTGGGCAACCAGCAGCGCGTGCAACTGGCCGCCGCGCTCGTCCACGATCCCGAGATCCTGGTCCTCGACGAGCCGTTCTCGGGCCTCGACCCGGTCGCGGTCGACGTGATGAGCGGCGTGCTGCGCGACAAGGCCGACGCCGGCGTGCCGGTGATGTTCTCCAGTCACCAGCTCGACCTCGTCGAACGTCTCTGCGACCGGGTCGGCATCGTCCGGCAGGGCCGCATGGTCGCGGCCGGGACGGTCGACGAGCTCCGGGCCGGCGGGCCGGAGGAGCTGGTCGTCAAGGCGCCGGCCGCCCCGCCGGGATGGACGGCCGGGCTGTCCGGCGTCACCGTCCTCGACCAGTCCGAGGCAAGCACCCGGCTGGCCCTCGACGACGGCGCCGACGACCAGGCGATCCTCCGGGCCGCGCTCGCCACCGGGCCGGTGCACGAGTTCGCCCGCAGCCGCCCCTCCCTGACCGATCTGTTCCGGCACATCGTCAGCGCCCCCACCGAGGGAGAACCAGCATGATCTGGCTGATCGCCGGCCGCGAGATCGCCACCCGGCTGCGCTCCAAGGCCTTCCGCATCGCGACCCTGGTCAGCGTCCTCATCCTGATCGGCATCGCCCTGATCGCGAAACTCGCCGACAACGGCCCGTCCTATCTGGATGTCGGCGTCACCCCGGCCGCGGCCGCTCTGACACCCGCGCTCACCTCGACGGCCGCCTCGATCAACGTCGACGTCCGCACCCACGACGTCGACGAGGCCACCGGGCGCGTTCAGGTCGACGCCGGCACGCTCGACGCGCTGCTGGTCACCGGCACGAGCCCGATCCAGGTCGTGGTCAAGAGCGAGATCGACGACGGGCTCCAGTCGGTGCTCCAGCTCGTGGCCCAGCGCACGGTGCTCGACCAGCAGGTCACCGCCCTCGGTGGCGAACCGGCCAAGGTCGCCGCCTCGATCTCGGCGGCGGCGGTGACCGTCACCCCCCTGTCGCCGCCCAAGAACGCCAACGGCCAGCAGCTGATCCTGGGCATCCTCACCAGCATCCTGATCTACATGGCCCTGCTGCTCAACGGGCAGGCCGTGGCCCAGGGCGTCGTGGAGGAGAAGTCCAGCCGCGTCGTCGAGATCATCCTGGCCACCGTACGACCCCGGCAGCTCATGGTCGGCAAGGTGTTCGGCCTTGGCGTCGTCGGCCTGATCCAGGTCGCCGTCATCGCCCTGTCCGGCGTCGCGATCGGCCTCGCCACCGGCTCGCTCGACCTGCACATCACCGCGGCGCTCAGCACCATCATCTGGCTGATCATCTGGTTCCTGCTGGGCTACGCCGCGTACTCGCTCGCCTTCGCCGCGGTCGCCTCCCTCGTCTCCCGGCAGGAGGAGGTCACCGCCGTGGTCACGCCGGTGATGATGCTGCTGATCGTCGGCTACGTCATCGGCATCTCGATCCTGCCGTCCGATCCCGACTCCCAGTTCGTCGCCGTGCTCTCGCTGATCCCGATCTTCGCGCCCACCCTGATGCCCGTCCGGCTGGCGCTCGGCGTGGTCCCGGCCTGGCAGGCCGCGGTCGCCCTGGCCGGCATCATCGCGGTCATCCCGCTGCTGCTCTGGATCGCGTCGCGCATCTACAGCAACGCGGTCCTGCGCAGCGGCGCCCGGGTCCGCCTGCGCGACGCCTGGCGGGCCGCCTAGACACCTCATGAGTGGGTGCGGGCAGGTGGAAGCAGGGTCCCGCTGGCTGAGAGCGGTCGCCACATTGCGAGATACCGGCGGTCAGCGACGGGCCGCACCCGCGGCAACCAGCCACCTCGACCGGGCCATGGCAGCCGGCGCAGAAGCTGCTTCAGCCTGCGGGATAGTCGACGTAGGCGAAGCGGCTCCCGTCCGGGGACCAGCTGTTGACGTTGATGGTTCCCTGGCCGCCGGGCAGTTCGGCGAGCGTTCGCGGCGCGTCCCAGGCGTCGCCGTCGACCAGCCGCAGCTGGACCAGCCGGTCGGCCGGGTGGCCCAGGGTGCCGGGCGGGTAGCTCAGGTAGACCGCCCGGCCGCCGTCGGGGGCGAAGTGCGGGAACCAGTTGACCCGCTCGTCGCCGGTGAGCTGCTGCGGCTCGCGACCGTCCGGGCGGATCCGGGCGATCTGCGCGTGGCCCGAGAACCGCTCGGTGTTGAAATAGATCCAGTCGCCGGCCGGCGTGTACTCGGGGCCGTCGTCCGGTCCGCCGTCCGTCAGCCGGGTGGACGGCCCGCCGTCGCGGCCGATCGTGAAGAGGACGGCGCCCTCCCATCGGTGCTGCTCGATCCCCACGTACACGAGGGTCGCGCCGTCCGGGCTGATGCCGTGCAGGAAATGCAGGCGGTCTTCGTGGGTCACCCGGCGCACCGCGCCACCGCTCAGCGGCGCTTCGTAGATGTGCCCGTCGTCGGCGGAGACGTAGATCGTCTCGCCGCCGGGCGCGAGCACGTGGTCGTTGTTCAACCCCGGCACCCCGGAGAGCGGGATCTGCCGCGGCGGGTCCGAGCCGTCGGCCGGCAGGCGCCAGAGCAGTCCGTCGCCGTTGACGATCAGGTCGCCGTCCGCGGTCCAGTTCGGCGCCTCGAACAACACGGTCGAGCCGGTGTGCGCCGGCGTCGTCGCGCCGGTGCTCACTTCGTACGTGTAAATGCGGCAGACCTGGCCGGCGGCGAGACTGCGTGCGTTCCCCATCGGGAAAGACTCCCACTAGCATCGGATCGTGTCGCGGCGGGTGGCGTTGGCGTTGGGTTCCGGTGGCGCGCGGGGATTCGCGCACATCGGCGTCATCGAGGTGCTCGGCGAGCGCGGCTTCGAGATCGTGGCGGTGGCCGGCTCCTCGATGGGCGCCCTGGTCGGCGGGGTGATGGCCGCAGGGCGGCTGGCCGAGTTCACCGAGTGGGTGACCGGGCTCAAGCAGCGTGACGTGTTGCGGCTGTTCGACCCCAAGTGGTCCGCGCCCGGCATGATCACGGCGGACCGGCTGATCGATCACCTCGACGCCTTTCTCACCGACACACAGATCGAGGACCTGCCGATCCCGTACACGGCGGTGGCCACCGACATCACGGCCCGGCGTGAGGTGTGGTTCCAGCGGGGCTCGCTGCGCTCCGCGATCCGGGCGTCGATCGCCATCCCGGGGCTGATCACCCCGGTGGTCGCCGACGGCCGCGTGCTGGCCGACGGCGGGCTGCTCAACCCCGTGCCCATCGAGCCGACCGCCTCGGTGCCGGCCGATCTCACCGTGGCCGTCTCGCTGCTCGCCCGCCGGCCCGATCACGAGTCCGCCGCTCCGATCCGCACCGCGGCCAAGCGCCCGCGTTCGGCGGAGTGGCGGACCCGTCTGCGGCACGCGATACAGCTGCGCGCCGGCGATCCGGCGGCCCCGGCCACGACGGAGGCTGTCGCGGAGGTGGCCGAGGCTGCCCTTCCGGCCGATCTGCGCCTGGCGGACGTCATCACGAGCTCGCTGGACGCCATGCAGGACATGATTGCCCGGTACCGGATGGCGGGCCTGCCGCCGGACGTGCACATCGCGGTGCCGGTCACCGCGGGCGGCGTGATGGAGTTCCACCGCGCCGCCGAGATGGTCGCCCTCGGCCGCGAGCTCGCCACCAAGGCGCTCGACGACGCGGGCTACCCGCGGTAGCCCTGGGTGAAGCGCGACGAGCCGAGCTCGAGCAGCCGCTCGTCGGGCACCAGCGGCGCGAGGCCGGGGTCGTCGGGCAGCTCGATGCCGGTCCGCAGGCGGATGTCGCGCGACGAGGCGCCCACCTCGATGACGAACTCGCCGCCTTCGCGCCGCCAGGCGCCGTAGCGGCCGTCGCCGCGGTCGGCCGCGACGTCCCAGTAGGCGAAGTCGCGGCCGGCGAGGTCGAAACAGACGCGCGTGCTCTCTCCGGGCTCGAGGGTGACCTTCTCGAACCCGCGCAGCTCGCGCACGGGCCGGCGGACGGCGGCGTCGGGGTCGCCGACGTAGAGCTGGACGATCTCACGCCCGGCGCGGGCGCCGGTGTTCGTCACCGTGCACGAGACGCGTACGGCATCGGCGGTCTCGACGTCGAGGTCGGCGTATTCGAACGTCGTGTACGACAGCCCGTGGCCGAACGGGTAGCGCACGGCCCGGCGAAGCGCGTCGTACCAGCGATACCCGATGAACACGCCTTCCCCGTAGAGCACGGTGCCGCGCTCCCCCGTCCACGTCACGTAGCCGGGGGTGTCCTCGAGCGCCAGCGGGAACGTCTCGGCGACCTTCCCGGCGGGATTCACCCGGCCCAGCAGGACGTCGACGACCGCGCCCGCCCCCGCCTGCCCCGGCAGCCAGGCCTCGACGATCGCGTCGACCCGGTCGTGCCACGGGTCCATGGTCACGGCCGCGCCGTTGGACAGCACCACGACCAGCCGCGCGCCGGTCCGCTCCCGCAGATCCGCCAGCCGCCCGAGGAGAGCGATCTGGTCGGCGGGCAGCGCGAGCGTCGTACGGTCGTCGGCCTCTTGCTCGAAAGCCAGGGGCAGCCCGGCGAAGACGACGATCACGTCGGCGCTCCCGGCCACCGCGACCGCATCGTCGATGAGCCGGACGGCCCGCGCCGACAGCGGACCGGCGGCGACACGTTCGGCCGCCGCGGCCAGGCGCAGCGCCTTCGCGAGCGTGGCCGACCGGCGCGCCGGGCCCGTCCCGTCGTCGACGAAAGCGGCGTCGTGGGCCGCGAGATACGCGTCGAGGTCGTCCTGGTAGGCGTCCTCGGGCGTGTGGACATACCCGGGCGCGTACGCGAGCCGGTCGCCGAAGGCCTCGTTCAGCAGGTCGAGCGCGTTGTCGACCCGGGTCGGGTCGACCCCCGACGATCCGCCGCCCTGGATGCGGGCATGCGCGGCGAATGCGCCGACAACCGCGACCTGGTCGGCGCCTGAGGCATCCATCGGCAGCGCCGGGCCTTCGTTGCGCAGCAGCGTCACACAGCCGGCGGCCGCCTCGCGGGCCAGCTCGTGGTGCTCGTCGGCACGCAGAAGGACAAGCTGCTCACGGGACAGGCGGTCACCGGGCGTCACCCCCAGATCCATGACCGGCCCGTTCACGAGATCGGCGCCCGGGTAGGCACGGGCGACCAGGCGCAGCACCCGGCGGGCCGCCGCGTCGACGACGCGTTCGTCGAGCTCGCCCGAGCGCACGCCGGCCACGATCTCGGCGTCGGTCTTGCCGCCGGCGCCGGGCATCTCGAGGTCGAGCCCCGCGGTCAGCGCGCGGACGCGGTGGTGGACGGCGTTCCAGTCGGAGACGACCAGCCCGTCGTACCCCCACTCGTCGCGCAGCACGTCGGTGAGCAGCCACCGGTTCTCCGACGCGTGCACCCCGTGCAGCCGGTTGTACGAGCACATGACGGTCCACGGATCGGCGGTCGTCACGACCCGCTCGAACGCGGCGAGGTAGATCTCGCGCAGCGTCCGCTCGTCGGCCTCGACCGAGATCCGGGTCCGCTCGATCTCCTGGTTGTTGGCGGCGAAGTGCTTGAGCGACGCCCCCACGCCGACCGATTGCAACCCTTGCACGTACGCGGCGCCGAGCTCACCGGAGAGCAGCGGGTCCTCGGCGAAGTACTCGAAGTTGCGGCCGCACAGCGGCGACCGCTTCATGTTGACGCCCGGCCCGAGCACGACCTGGACGCCCTCGGCCCGGGCCTCCTCGCCGATCGCCACCGCCACCCGGCGGACGAGGTCGCGGTCCCAGGAGGCGCCCATCGCCGACGCGGTCGGGAACCCGGTCGCGGGCACCCACACCATGTCGACGCCGGTTTCCTTGCGCAGCCCGTGCGGGCCGTCGCCGACCTCGATCGCGGGCAGGCCGAGCCGGTCGATGGCCTCGGTGTACCAGTCGTCGCGGCCGGACAGCAGGGACGCCTTCTCCTCCAGGGTGAGGGCGGCGATGTCGATCATGGGGTTCCTTAGAAGGTCGTGAGGAAGTCGTGCGGGTGGTTGTCGCGCACCCGGGCCAGCAGGTCGGGGCCGACAGCGACGCCGCCCTCGGCAAGCGCGTCGAGTACGACGCCGCTCAGCGGTGACGCGTCGGCGACAACCACTCGCGCCGCCGGCGCGACGCGGCCGAGCGCAAGAGTGAGCGCGTCGCGCATCGCCGGGTGCTCGGAGGTGGCGACCGATCCGTTGAGCAGCACCGGCAGCTCGCCGGACGCCAGTTCGACGCCGGCGCGCCGGCTGCACCACTGTGCGTACTTCACGAACGCCTCGGCCTGCGCGGCGACGATGTCCCGGGCGACCGCGTCACCGGCGCCGGCCGCTACGAGCACGAGCCGCGACGCTTGCCACAGGTCCGACGCCGGCCGCGCGCCGAACCGCCGGGTAAAGGCATGGCGCAGCTCCCAGCCGTCCGCCACGCCGTAGAACGAGCACATCGACGAGGTGAGGGCCGTTTCCGGGCCGATTCCCATCCAGGCGCGGCAGACCGCCCGGAGTGCGGCGTCGCCGAGCCCGCTGCCGCCGAGGTGGTCGAAGACGAAGAAGCCGGAGTGCTCCTCGCGCCCGTCCTTGGCACGGGCGGCGACGGCGGGACCGGTACCGACGGTGATCGACGCGGCGACGCCCGATCCGTCGATCAGCCGCAATGAGGCGTACGCGTCGTTCTTGACGCTCCAGCGACCCAGGCCGCCGAGCCGCTCGTGCACGTGGCCGTCCCAGAACTCGGCGTCCTCCGGGTAGTCGACGCCGGCGATCCGGAACGCGGCCGAGGCGACGTCGCCGGGCGTGATGCCGGCGCCGGCCAGCGCGAGGCCGACAGCGCCGAACACGGCCTCGAGCGCGTCGGGAATGCTCGCGGCGCCATAGATGTCGCCGTTGCCGCCGCGGCCGCGGCCCAGGACGGCGCCCTCGGCGTCGGTGACGAGGGCGACCGTCTTGGAGTTCCCGGCGTCGACGGCCAGGTACGCGCGGCTCATTTGAGCAGACGCTCCGGTAGGTAGGCGCGGTGCGCGTACGCCATCTCGTCGTACAGCTCCTCGGCGACCGCGAGCGTGGGCACCATCGGGTTGGCGGCCAGCGCCCGGATGCCGTCGGCCCGGGTGCCCTTCCACGCGGCCTCGGCCGCGAGGTACTGGAACTCGGCGAGCTGCTGCACGAGCCCCCGTACGGCATGCGGCAGTGGCTTCTGCGGCAACGGGCGGACGCCCTGCCCGTCGACGGTGCACCACACTTCCACGACGACATCCTCGTCGAAGCCGGGCAGCGCGCCGCCGATGTTGGGCAGGTTGACCGGCAGCCGGGCGCTCTTGTCGTTGTAGTAGGCGCTCATCACGTCGATCGCCAGCTCGAGCTCGTGAATGCCGCCCCGCGACCGGGCCGGGTCCAGGGAAGGGACGTCGGCGAGCATCTGCTCCTCGTAGTGCTGCCAGTAGCCGGGCAGCGCCGCGAGCAACACTTCGGCTCGCGTCATGGGGGCGGCCTGCGACTCGCGCAGCACCTCCTCGCGGAAGTAGTAGTACTGGAAGTAGTCGGCCGGCACCGACCGCATCGTGGTGGCCAGCCGCAGCATCCGCTTCGCGTGGATGTCGAGGGCCGGGTCGTCCTTGCGCGCCTCCCACGCGGCGTCGAGCAGCGGAATGAGGTCCTGGCCCTCGTACGTGTGCTCGTATGACCAGCAGTTGTGGTTGACCCCGGCCATGACCACGTTCGCCTTGGAAGGGTCGAGACCGGCGGCCCGCAGCACCGTGTTCGGGAACGTGATGGGGCCCTCGCACATCGACCAGATCGTGCGGTCGGTGAACCGGGTGACCGCCTGGGACACGATGTTCACCGGGTTCGTGTAGTTGAAGATGACCGCGTTCGGGGCGACCGCGTCGAGGTCACGGATGATGTCCTCGTAGATGTGGATCGAGCGCAGCGACATGAAGAACCCGCCCGGCCCCTGCGTCTCCTGGCCGATGACGCCGTGCTTGAGCGGGATGCGCTCGTCGAGGGCGCGGGCGGCGAAGTCGCCGGGGCGGAAGCTGGCGAGGACGGCGTCGGCGTCGGTCAGCGCGGCGCGCCGGTCGGTGGTCGACGAGATGGTGATGTCGAGGTCCTGCGCCTTGGCGATCTTCTTGGCGATGGTCTCGACGGCGTGCAGGCGGTCGGGGTTGACGTCCTGGATGACGATCTCGGAGCCGTCGAACTCCTTGCCGTGGGCCAGGATCGACGCCATGGTGCCGGCACCGCGGGAGGATCCGCCACCGATGTACACGAGCTTGATGGATGCCATGATCACTTCTCCGTGAGGGCGGCCGCGTGGTCCGCGATGAGCGTGGGGTTCTTGCATTCGACGACGACGGTGGCCGGCCAGTCCGGCTCGTACTGCTCGGCGGCGGTGATCCGCGCGTACGCCTCGCGCTTGTGCTCGCCGCAGATCACCATGATCACCTCGCGGGAGCTCGCGGCGATCGTGTCGACGCCGACGGTCACCCCGTGGGTGGGCACCATGGCGAGGCGGGTGAACTCGGGGAAGGTCCCCATGTTGTCGCGCCGGGTCGCCTCGCCGAG
Source organism: Actinoplanes sp. NPDC051513 (assembly GCF_044454685.1). Lineage (NCBI taxonomy): Bacteria > Bacillati > Actinomycetota > Actinomycetes > Micromonosporales > Micromonosporaceae > Actinoplanes > Actinoplanes sp. NPDC051513. The sequence goes on along the minus strand of NZ_JBITDW010000002.1, from coordinate 87,108 downwards.
CGGCGTCACATGCGTACGGGCGTCGCGGGGCGTGCCGGGCTGGTTGAACGCGATGTGCCCGTCCCCGGCCCCGGAGGCCAGCAGGAACAGGTCGATCCCGCCGGCCGCCGCGATGACCTCGTCGTAGCCGGCCGGGTCGGCGGGGTCGGGCACCCAGATCTCGGCCGGCGCCAGGGCGCTCACCTCCGCGATCGGGCCGAGGATCTTTCGCTGCGCGAAGCCGAGGCACGAGTACGGCAGGCCGGCGTCGACGCGCTGGAACGTTCCACTTGCGCCGGGCACGATGTAGTCGTCCATCATCACGATGACCAGGCGCGACAGGTCGGCGCCGCGCGCGGCGTGCCGGGCGAGGGCCCGGTAGGCCGGCATCCCGGTGCGGCCGCTGGGGCAGCCGAGCAGGAAGTGGGCACCGTCGGTCGCGGCCATGCGGTCGAGGATGGTCGTGGCGACCGCGTCGCCCACGGCGTCGGCGTCGGGCAGCACGATGGGTTGAACAGACACGAGGGTTACTCCTTGATCGCGCCGGCCAGCATTCCGGAGATGAATTTGCGCTGGAAGACGACGTAGAGGATGAGCACGGGCGCGGCGACGATGAGGCCGCCGGCGGCCATCAGGTTGATCTGCGTGACGTACCGGCCCTGGAACACGCCGAGGGCGACGGTCGCGGTCTGGTTGTCCCCGTGCAGGAACACCAGCGACAGGAAGTAGTCGTTCCAGGTCCACATGAAGCTGAGCAGGATCAGCGTGTAGATGGCGGGCCGGGCCATCGGCGCCGCCATCGACCGGAGCATGCGCAGCGCGCCGGCGCCGTCGAGCTCGGCCGACTCGAAGGCCGAGCGGGGCAGCGCGCGGAACGCGGCCCGCATCCAGAAGACGCCGAACGGCACGCCCATGCCCAGGTGGATGAGGATGATGCCGGGCAGCGTGTTGGTCAGCCCGTACGTGCGGAACTGGTAGTAGAGCGGGACGATGATGGCCTCGAGGGAGATCATCATGCCGAGCAGGACGACCGGGAACAGCACCTTGTCCCCGACGACGCCCAGCACGCCGAAGGCGTACCCGCCCAGGAGCGCAAGAAGAACCTGGCCCGCAACCACGCACACGGCGATGACGATGGAAATCGTCATGGCCCGCGCGAAGCCGGCGTCGTGCCACGCGGTCGCGAAATTCCCCCACTGGAAGTCGGAGAGCCCGACCGGCTTGCCGGAGCGGTCCGGGCTGAGCGCCGCGACGACGAACGTGCCGACCGGGAAGAGCACCAGCACCGCCAGGATCGTCAGCACGACGTAGTTGACGACGCGTTCCATCTTCGAGGTCATGGTCAGTCCCTCTCCGAGACGCGGGTGATGACGATCGCGATGACCAGGCACAGGGCCGCCATCACCACGCCGATCGCCGCCGCGAGTCCCACTTGCGGGTTCTGGAACGCGGCCTTGTAGAGCGCCACCGCCGGGGTCAGGGTCGAGGTGCCCGGGCCGCCGTGCGTCGTGACCCAGACGAGGTCGAAGGTGCGCAGCGCGGCGGTGATGGTCAGCGTCAGCGCGACGGCCATCTGCCCCCGCAGGCCAGGGAGGGTGACCGCGAAGAACTCGCGGACCGGGCCGGCGCCGTCGATGCGGGCCGCCTCGTACAGCTCGGGGGCGATGGCCGAGGTGCCGGAGATGAACAGCACCATGCAGAAGCCGAAGGTCACCCACGTCCCGATGAGGCCGAGCGCCGGCAGCGCCCAGGTGAAGTCGCCAAGCCAGGTCTTCGCGAGCGAGTCGAGCCCGACCGCGCGCAACGCGGTGTTGAGCGGGCCGTCCGGCGCGTAGATCCGCTTGAAGACCAGCGCGATGACGACGGTGGTCATGACCTGCGGCAGGAAGAAGATCCACCGGTAGACCGCCATGCCCGGCTGCTTCGTCCGGGTGAGCAGCGCCGCGGACAGCAGGCCCAGGGCGATCGGCAGAACAGCGAAAAAGCCGATCAGCACGAGTACGTGTCCGAGCGTCGACCGCAGGACCGGGTCGGTCACGAACGACCGGTAGTTGTCGAACCCGGCCCAGCTCGGCGTGCTGACCCCGTCCCACTTGTAGAAGGAGTACTGCACCGACTGGGCCAGCGGGACGAGCACGGCGAGCGCGTACACGCCGAGCGGGAGCGCGGCGAAGCCGAGGCCGATCCACCGCGTCCTGCGCCGCAGAGAGCGGCGCCGGACGTCGGTTTCGGGCCTTTTGTGAAGGGCCGGGGCTCGCGTGCCGGTGGCGGTGGCCGGCATGGTCAGCCCTGCCCTGCCAGGAAGGTGTCCCGGTCCTTGTCGACGGCCTCGGTGAACTTGTCCGGAGTCATCTTGCCGGCGTACACGAGCTGGAGGTTCTGGCTGATGGTGTCGAGCATCGTCGGGCTGGACCAGTCGAAGTACGGCACGTACCCGTCGTTCTTGTCGAGCGTCGCCGCGCCCGCCGACTCGCCGGTGAGGCTCAGCGACGAGGCCGGCACCTTGACGTCCGGGGACATCGCCGGGACGAGGCCCTCGTCCACGGCCATCTGGCCGGCGGCGGGCGACATCATGTAGTCGAGGAACGCCGCGGCGACGTCCGGATGCTTGCTCTTCGCCGAGACCACCATGGCGCCCGGCGCGGCGCCCACGCCGACCGTGCCGCTACCGCTCTTCTGCGGCAGCTGGATGTAGCCGAAGTGGCCCTGCTGCTGGGCGTTGAGGCCGAGCGAGCCGGTGTACTCCCAGCGGAACACGCCCTTGCCGCCGACGAAGTTGGCGACCGCCGTCTGGTAGTCGATGCCGTTGAACTTCGGGGGGTAGTAGCCCTCGTCGGCCCATTTCTTGGTGAGCGTGATGGCGTCGGTCATCCCGACGTCGGTGGCCTTCACCGAGGTGTCGCCGTAGATGTAGTCGTTGAGCTTCTTCTTGTCGGCCAGCAGCGCCTGCGTGCCGAGCAGCACCGTCGTCGAGCCGTCCAGGCTGCCGTACTCGAACGGGATCTCGCCGGCGGCCTTGGCTTTCGCGGCGGCGGCCTCGAGCTCGTCGAGGGAGGTGGGCGGGGTGATCCCGAGCTTGGTGAGCTTGTCGGCGTTGTAGTAGAGGCCGATCAGCGACGTACGGGCCATGGGCGTGCCGAACCACGAGCCCGCGCCCATCGTCTTGAAGTCGGTGGTGAACGTGTTCTGCCGGGCGATCGTGCTCGGGACCTTCTTGTCCCAGCCGTAGGCCTTCGCGTACGGGTCGAGGTTGACCACCAGGTTGCCCTTGGCCAGGGTGCCCAGCGACTGCCAGCCGTTGTTGGCGGTGGCGATGTCGGGCCCGCTGTCGTCCTGCAGCTGGAGGTTGAGGGTCGAGTTCAGCTGACCCCAGTCCTCGGTCGTGCGCTCGATCTTGACGTTCGGGTACTTCGTCTGAAAGCCGGTGATCAGCGACTTGATCCACTCGCCCTCGGCCGCGCCCCAGAAGTCGGTGAGCTTCAGGGTGACGTTGCCGGCCTTGGCGACGTCGGTCGAGACCGTGCTCGGGGCGTCCTTCTTGTCGTCCGAGGAGCCGCCTCCCGGGGCGCAGGCCGCCAGGCTCAGCGCTATGGCCGCGGCAAGTCCCGCTTTATGAAATCTCATCTTCACTCCGTTGTGTCGCCGGTGTAACGGACACTAGATCCTCCTATACCAGTTAGTCCAGTACTGAACCACAATTCGCTACTGGTCCAGCCAAGCATGCAACTGGTACTCTCTCGGCGTGACGACTGGGACCGCTTCGACGCAGGCCTATGAGCAGCTGACCCGCGACATCACCGTCGGCCGATACGCTCCCGGCTCGCGGCTGCCCGGCGAGCGCGATCTGGCCGCCCAGTTGGGCGTCAGCCGAGCGACGCTGCGCCTGGCGCTGAGCCGTCTCGAGTCGGAAGGCACGCTGCAGCGCTCCGCGCAGCGCGGCTGGTTCGTCCCGACGCAGGTGCTCAGCGAGCCGCCGAGCACGCTGCAGTCGTTCACCGAGATGGCCCGGGCCCGGGGGCTGCGCCCGACCGCGCGCGTCATCCGCCAGGAGGTCCGACCGGCCGGCATCGACGAGGCCGCCAAGCTGCGCATCGCGCCGGCCGCCCCGGTCATCGAGATCGACCGGCTCCGCGGCATGGACGGCACGCCGGTCTGCTTCGACGTGGTCGTGGTCCCCCAGGCGCGCGCGGCCGGCCTGGCCACCGCCGACCTCACCGACGCGTCGCTCTACGACGTGCTCCGCGAGGCTTGCGGCATCGAGGTTCATCGCAGCGCGTACACGCTGATGGCCGAAAGCGCCGACGCGGAACTGGCCCGGCTGCTGGGGATCACCGCCGGGGCGCCGGTGCTGGTCGGCGACGAGGTCGCCTACACGTCCGACGGCACGCCCGTCCTCATCGGACACAACAAGTACCGCGGCGACGCATACCGCTTCGAGGCCGACCTCTTCCGCCGCGCCTGACCCTTTCGCTGCGGTCCGCTGGGTGCGAAGATGCCTCGATGCGGCCCGATCTCACGGCACTTCGCGATGCCTTCCACGGCGACGTCGTGTCCGCCTACGACCCCGGCTTCGAGGCCGTGCGCGTCCTGTTCAACACCCGGATCCGTACCCGCCCCGCCGTGCTGTGCCGATGCGCCGACACCGACGACGTCGTGACCGCCATCCGCTTCGCCCGTGACGCCGGGCTGCCTGTGGCCGTACGCGGGGGCGGGCATCACGCGAGTGGACTGTCCCTTGTCGACCAGGGTCTGGTCATCGACGTCGGTGGGCTGCGGGACGTCGCCTTCGACCGCGACGCCGCCGAAGTCACGGTGGGCGCGGGCGCCGGCTGGCGCGAGATCGACCGCCACACGTACGCCGAAGGCCTTGCCGCCCCGGGCGGCGAATGCCCGACCGTCAGCAACGCCGGATTCAGCCTCGGCGGCGGGTACGGGCTGCTCAGCCGCACGTTCGGGCTGGGCTGCGACCACATCGTGGAGGCCGAGGTCGTCGACGCCGGCGGGCGGGTGCTGCGGGTCACCGAGGACGAGCACGCCGACCTGTTGTGGGCGCTGCGCGGCGCCGGCGGCGCGGGCCTCGGCGTGGTGACCAAGCTGCGCTACCGGCTCGACCCGGTGCCGAACCCCATGGTGGGCGGCTTCATCAGCTGGCCGATCGACCAGGCCGCAGCCGTACTCCGGATGTACCGCGACCTGTACGCCGACCGCGACGACGACCGGCTGTCGCTGTGCCTGTTGCTCAGCGCCGATCCCGAGCCCGGGATCTCCTTGTACGGCATGTATGTCGGCCCGCCCGCCGAGGCGGCGGAAGCCCTCGCGCCGGTCCGCTCGTTCGGCACGCCGTCGATGGACACGTTCGGCGAACTGTCGTATTCGGACCTCATGCAGGCGCTGGGCGAGGAGATACCGTACGGCCTGCAGTCCCGGTGGACCGGCGGCTACTTCCGCGGCCAAGGGCCCGACGACGACGCGATCGGCGTCATGCTCGATGCCTTCGCGCGCATGCCGTCCGCGTACTCGATGATCCGCTTCGACCTCCTCGCCGGCGGCGCGGTCGTCCGCGTGCCGGCCGACGCGACCGCGTTCGTCCACCGGTCGGCCATGCACTACGTCTCGGTCATCTCGCTGTGGCAGGAAGACACCGACACCGCCGCCAACGTGGCCTGGGCCGATGACCTGGCCGGCGCGCTGCGGCCGCATCTGACCGGCGAGGTGTACCAGAACTACGCCGACACCGGCCTCGCGGACTGGGCCGGCGCCTACTACGGCGCCAACTATCCCCGCTTGCAGCAGGTCAAGCGGCGCTACGACCCGGACGACTTCTTCCACCACGCGCAGAGCATCCGGCTACCGGCCTGATACGCGCGGGTGACGGCTCGCCGGCGACCTGTTTGATCATCGACTGTGCGGAGCCGCCCCCCGCGCCCGCCCGCGCGGCGGCGTGGATGCCCTCCAGGTAGCCCGTGGCGTCGAGCCCGTCGTCTGAGGGCTTCGGCAAACAGCGCCCGAGCCCGCCGTTTCGCCGATAGGCTCGTCCCGTGCACGTGACCGTCGAGGTGGGCACCCAACTCGATCCTGACGTCGAATGGCCGGCCGGCGCCGCCCTGAGTATGCCGGCCGGTCAGCCCGTCCAGTTGATGATCTTTCTGAGTCACCCGCACCAGCTGGAGATCGAGGCCGTGACAACGCCTCCGACGCAGTTCGCGTGGGTCGACGGCGAACACGCCGGGGTGCTGCTGTACCGGCTGGGACCGATCCTGTCCTGGTCGCAGGTGCCGTACTCGTCGCATCTCTCCGAGGACGGCCCGGCCGGCGTCGGCCCCGACCCGGTCGTGCAGATCGTGCTCGTCGACCGCGACACCAACACGGTCAAGGCCCTGCACGCGGTGCGCTGGCCGGAGGAGTTCGCCGCCACGGTCCGCGCGTCGGTGGCGAGGATGCGCGACACCCCCTTCAGCCGCTTCTCCTACGAGCACGTCCTCGCCGGGTTGCACCGCCGCTACCCGACTCCGGAAGACCTGCTCACCGACCGCATCGACGCGCACTGCACCGCCACGCCGATCCCGGGCTCGCCATGATCACTGACGTTCTCTGGTCACACGAGGTTCGCCACGATGCCGATCGCGTCGTGGTCGTGCTGGCCGGCGAGCTCGACATGACGGGCGCGGACGGCCTGCTCGATCTCCTGCGGGCGCAGGTGCGGGCGCACGCGACCGTCGAGGTCGACGCCGCCGGCGTCACCTTCATCGACTCCAGCGCCGTCGGCAGCCTGATCACCGGGTACCGCGCGGCGAGCGAGCGCGGCGGCCGGCTCATGGTGGCGAACCCGAGTCCGGTCGTCCGCCGCGTGCTCTCGGTCACCGGGGTGCTGGACGCCCTGACCCTCTGACGCCCTGACCCTCTGACGCTCCGCCGCTGACTTCCGACAGCCCGGCCGGCCGTATCACCGCGATACGAGCCGGCATCTGTTACGGCAGGTTCGGGAGTCGAGAGGAGAGCCCAGTGACGACGACTGAGCACCCGACGGCCAGGTGTCGCGACCGGCCGGTGCTGGCCGCGTACTTCCTCGGCGCCTTCCGGGTGTCGATCGACGGCGTGCCGGTCGACACGAGCTCACGGCGGCGTGCCCGTCAGGTTCTCGCGTACCTGCTGGCCCACCGGCGGGCGCCGGTGCCGCGGGACGTCCTGATCGACGTGTTCTGGCCGGACGCCGGCCTGGCCGCCGGCCGGAACAACCTGCACGTCGCGCTCAGCTCGGTCCGCAAGGTGCTGCGCGCCGCACACCCCGCCGCGACCGTCGAGCGCCGCTTCGACACCTATCGCGTCGCGGACTCGGTGACGATCTGGACGGACGTGGACCAGATGAGCGAGATCCGCAACGGCCGGTTGCGGGCCGAGCGGCGCGGCGACGAGGACGAGGCGCTGCACGGCGAGGAGGCGGCCTGTCAGCTCTACGGCGGGGATTTCCTGGCCGACGAGCCGTACCTGGACTGGGCGGCGCCGATCCGCGAGGCCCTGCGACTCGAGGCGATCGAGATCCAGAGCGATCTCGTCGATCGGTACCTCGAGCGGGGAGCGTACGGGCCGGCGGCCGTGCTCGCCCGGCGCCCGGTGGCCCTCGATCCGTGCAACGAGACGGTGCATCGCCAGCTGATGTCCTGCTACGTCGCCGGTGGCCACCGGCATCTGGCGCTGTCGCAGTACCACCGGCTCGCCGAGCTGCTCTGGACCGGCCTGCGGATCCGGCCGTCGGCGGGCACGACCGCGTTGTTCGAGCGACTTCGCCGGCCGGAGTCCGGCAACCGGGCGGCGTAGAGTCTGCCCATGGGCACATACCATCAGCTCACGGGCGCCATCAGCCCCGGTGGCCTGCTGTTCACCTGCGAAGAAGACGACTGCGGCCGCCGCCTCGTCATCGACCGCGACCGCGGCGAGATGGTGGTGATCGACCACGGTGATCCGTTCGCCCTGCATCAAGGTGTGGTCGGCGGTGTAGAGATGTCCCCGCCGCGGGTCGTCCCCACCTGATCCCGGCGTCGCAAGTGGCGGTCCCGGGAAACGAGACCGCCACTCGAGGAATCAGCCGATGCGGAGAATCGGCCCCTCGACGACGGCCGCCACGTTGGTGATCTTGCCGAAGTTGTCGTGCGTCAGCACGGTGACCAGCTTGTACACGCCGCTGCGCGGCGGCGCCGGATTGTCCGGCAGGGTGCCCGCCTTCACGGTGGCGACCGCGGCGTAGTCGCGGCCACCGTTGAGCAGGACCTGCACGGCCGCGATCGCCCGCTCCGGGCCCTGCCCGATCGACTCTACGTACGCGGTCACCGTCCACTTGCCGCCGAGCAGGAGCGCCGACAGCTCGTCGATCCTCCACTCCGTCTCGACCGTGAAGTCCTTGCTCGCCTCGAGCACTGTCGACGGGGCGCCGTTGTTGTCCTTCACCACGGCCTGGAACTTGCCCGGGCCGAACAACTGGTTGGGGAACTGGATGGCAGCCATCTCTTCCTTTCCGCGACAGCGCGGTGCTGTCGTCCGTGGAGAGGATCGCCCGGGACTCTTGCACGAGTCATAGCCCGCGCGTAACCGGTGAGCCGGATCGGTTAAGCGCGCCGGCCACTGCCGGTTGGAGTGAGAGGTCCAGCGCGCGGTCCAGCGAGAGGTCCAAAGCCTGTCGCCATGCTGACGTCGTCCCATCGACGACAAACGGCAGGTGGCGTCATGAACGTATTGCCAATCCTGGTCGACCAGGCCGGCCACGGAGACGAAGACGCATGGACCGAGCTGGTCCGGCGGTACCACCCCATGCTGCGATCGATTGCGCGAGGAATGCGCCTCACGCCGGAGGAGGGCGCCGACGCGGCCCAGACCACCTGGCTCGAGCTGACCCGCAGCCTGAACCGGATCCGCGATCCGGACCGGCTGGGCAGCTGGCTGGCGACGACGATGCGGCACGAGTCCCTGCGCCTGCTGAGCCGCCGCCGGCGGGAACACCTGACGGACGACTGGTCGGGCATTCCCGAGCGGTCGGGCGGCAGCCTCGACGCGGAGATCGTCCGGATGGAACGCGACCGGCTGCTGTGGCAGGCGGTGGACGACCTCCCCGCGCATCAGCGCAGGCTGATCCGCCTGCTGTCGCGCGCCGCGAAACCGTCCTACCGGGAGATCGCGCGGACGATGGCGATGCCGGTCGGTAGCATCGGGCCGACGCGCGCGCGGGCTCTGCTGCGCCTGCGGGACCTTCTCGCCGAGCGCGGGATCAGTGCCGACAGCTTCGACCTGACGGCGTGACCGGCGCCGCCGGCCGTCAGTGGCCAACCGCACCCTGTCGTTCATCACGTACGCTCGGTTAGATTTGGCGCGTTCTCCCTGTAGGAGGAGGCGCGCATGGGCGGCACGCAGGAGCCGGCCGTTCGTTTCAAGCTGCTGGGCCCGCTCGTCGCCCGGCGTGCGGGCACCGACCTGAGTCTCGGGCCGGCGCAACAGCGCGTGATCCTGGCGGTTCTCCTGCTCCATGCCAACCGGCCCGTCGATCGCGACCGTCTCGTCACCGCGGTATGGGGCGAGGCGGCGCCGGCGTACGCGGTGAACCTGCTCCAGAAGCACATCTCGGCCCTGCGCCGGATCCTCGAGCCCGACCGTGACCCCCGCTCCCGCACGGGCCTCATCACCTGGATCGACGTCGGGTACCAGCTGAACATCGCGCCCGGCGGCCTCGACCTGCACGACTTCGAGGCCGCCGTGCGGCAGGCGCACCAGGCCCGGGCCGCGCACGACCTGCCCGCCACCGCCGAAGCGCTGCGGGCGGCACTGGCGCTGTGGCGGGGTCTCCCGTTCGCCGGACTGGGCAGCCCGCTGCTGGACACCGAACGCGACCGGCTGCTGGAGATGCGGGCCGACGTTCAGCAGGACCGCATCCACGCCGACCTCGAGCTGGGCCGGGACGCCAGCATCGTTGCCGAGCTGCGTCAGCTCGTCGCCGAGCATCCGCTGCGGGAACGACCGCACCGGCTGCTGATGCTGGCGTTGTACCGCGCCGGGCGGCAGGCCGACGCCCTGACCGCCTACCACGACGCCCGCCGTCACCTGCGCGAACAGCTCGGCGTCGAGCCGGGCCCGGAACTGGCCCATCTGCACCAGCAGATGCTCAAGGCCGACCCGGCGCTCGACCTGGCGATCGTGCGGGAGCCCGGGCGAAGCGCGCAGGCATCGACGGAACCGGCCGACGACGGTACGGCGCTGCGGCCACGACCGGCGCAGCTGCCGCACGGCACCGCCGATTTCGTGGGCCGCGCCAAGGCCCTCAGCCAGCTGAACGCGCTGCTCGGGGACGATGGAACCGCGGGCGGCCGGGCACTGGTGATCACGGCGATCTCCGGCACCGCCGGCGTCGGGAAGACCGCCCTGGCGGTGCACTGGTCGCATCAGATCCGCCGCCGCTTCCCCGACGGGCAGCTGTACGTGAACCTGCGCGGCTTCGATCCGAACGGCCCGCCGATGAACCCCGGCGAGGCGATCCGCGGCTTCCTCGACGCGCTCGGCGTCCCGGAGCACAAGATCCCCACGGGAATCGACAGCCAGTCCGGCCTCTACCGGAGCCTGCTCGCCGACCGCCGGGGGCTGATCCTGCTCGACAACGCCCACGACGCCGAGCAGGTCAGGCCGCTGCTTCCGGGCGCGCCGGGCTGCCTCGTGCTGATCACCAGCCGCAGCGACCTGCCCGGGCTGGTGGCCGCCGAGGGCGCGCGTCCGGTCGCGATCGACCTGCTCTCGGTCGACGAGGCGCGAGCCCTGCTGCGCCGGCGGCTCGGCGCCGCCCGGACCGAGGCGGAACCGCGCGAGCTGGACGAGATCATCGAGCTCTGCGCACGGCTGCCGCTCGCGCTCACGGTGGTCGCCGCGCGCGCCGCGTCGCACCCCCAGTTCTCGCTCCGCGACCTCGCCGAGGAGCTCCGCGAGTCGGCGAGCCGGCTGGACATCTTCGAGGAGGGCGACCGGGCCACCGACGTCCGCTGCGTCTTCTCCTGGTCCTACCACAAGCTCGGCGCCCGGGCGGCGCGCGTCTTCCGGCTGATGGGGCTGCAGGCCGGGCCGGAGATCACCACCCGGGCCACGGCCAGCCTGGCCGGCATAGCGCTCGACGAGGCGCGGCCGGCGCTCGTCGAGCTCGCCCGCACCCACCTGGTCACCGAGCGCGCGCCCGGCAGCTTCGTGCTCCACGACCTCCTGCGCGCGTACGCGACCGAGCTGGCCCACGCGCACGACCCGCCCGCCGAGCACGACGAGGCGCTCCGGCGGGTGCTGGACCACTACGTCCAGACGGGCTATCAGGCCCTTCGGCTGCTCAACCCCCACCACTACGACGCGATCACGGTGCCGTCGCCGCGGCCGGGGGTGACGCCCGAGCGCATCACCGGCATCCGCCAGGCGCGATCCTGGTTCACCGGCCAGTACCCCGTCCTGCTCGCCGCCCTGCGCCAGGGCTTCGACGGCGGGCTGACCGATGAGGTCTGGTACCTCACCTGCGTCCTGTGGCCCTTCCTCGAATATCACGGCCTCTGGCTGGAGTCGCAGACCGCGTTGCAGGCCGCTCACCTGTCGGCCGATCCGCGGCGATCGGCCCTGGCGCACCGGCTGCTGGGCCGGGCATACAGCAAGGCGGGCCGCTATGCCGAGGCCGACGGCCACCTCCGCCAGGCGCTCGAGCGCTACCGGATGCTCGACGACCTCGCCGGTCAGGCCGAGGCGTTCCGTGATCTCGCGTTGAAGCTCGACCGGCAGGAGTCGCACCGGGAGGCGCTCGCCGCGGCCGAGCAGTCGCTGCGCCTGTTCCGGGCGGCCGGGCACGCGATCGGCCAGGCCCGGGCCGAGAACGCGATCGGCTGGTTCCACAACAAGCTCGGCGACCACGAGACCGCGCTCGTGCACTGCCGGGAGGCGCTCGCCCTGCAGACCCGGCTCGGCGATCGGCCCGGGCAGGCGGAGACCCTCGACAGCCTCGGGTACATCTACCTGAAGCTGCGCGACTGGGCGAAGGCGCGGGTCAGTTACGAGCGGGCGCTGGAGCTCTACCACGAGTTCGACGACCGCTACGACGAGGCCGAGACGCTGGTGTCGCTGGGCGACACGCTGCAGGCCGCGGGATCCTCCGGTGAGGCGTACGCGGCCTGGCGGAAGGCGTTGTCGATCCTGGATCAGCTGCGGCAGCCGTACGCCGACCGCCTGCGCGCGAATCTCGAACGCAAGCTCGGCGGCGACGGCGGCGCGGTGTCGGCCTTTGGCGCAGCGCTTGACGAGGCCCGGCCCGGCGCTGCAAGTTCGCTGTGAAGGCCTCGCATCGGCTCCGCGGACGGCATCGATCGACCTGGAGGGATCATGGCACAGATGACGCGGGTAGAGATCAACCGCGCTGACATCAAGCGGCTGGGCAACAAGCTCATGGGGCTTCAGCACTTGCTCACCCCCAGGGAGCGCGCGATTCTCTGGAGCGCGCTGGGCGTGGCCGCCGACGCCCTGAGCGAAGCCGAGTCCGGACACGGTCAGACCACGAAGGTGCGGTCGCTCGGCCGCAACGAGACGGCGTTTGTCGAGGTGGACGGCTCGCTGACCGCCGCCGACCTGGATGCGGATTTTCCCGACATGCTCGCCCGGTCGTTCCATCCGGGGAGGCAGCCGCAGGACGGCCAAGGCCAGGACGGCGGGGGCAACCAGGGGAAGATCGGCGGCCTCGTCGGGAGCGTCTCGCTCCCCTCGGACCAGAACTGACGGTGAACCGCCCGTGCTCTCGCGGCGCGCGGACCTCACCGTAACCCTCGTCTCGATGCCGTTCGTCAGCGTTCAAGGCCCCTCCCTCCAGCTCGGGCTGCTCGCCGCGATCGGCTCGGCGCACGGGTTCCCGGTCCGCACCCTGCACGCCGGCCTCGACCTCGCCGCGCGCCTCGGCACCGGCCTCTACGAGGAGCTCGCCCACATGCGCGGCCGGCTGGTGGGCGACTGGTTGTTCTCGGTCGAGGCCTTCGGCGACGCGGCGCCGGATCTCGACGGCCGGTTGCTCGACGACTTCGCCGCCGACCTCGGCTACCTCGAGCCGGTGACCGGCGGCGTCCGCGATCGCCTGCTGGCCGTACGCCGGACCGACATCCCGGCCTACCTGGACGAGCTCGCCGATCTCGACGTGTGGGCCGGCACCCGCGTCGTGGGGCTCACCTCGACGTTCCAGCAGACCGTGGCCTCGCTGGCACTGGCGCGCCGGCTGAAGCGCCGGCACCCGCGCATCGTCACCGTCTTCGGCGGCGCCAACTTCGAAGGCGAGATGGGCCCCGAGCTGGTCCGCGCGTTCCCCGACATCGACTTCGCCGTGGTGGGCGAGGGCGACCACGCCTTTCCCGCACTCCTGCAAGCGCTCGCCGACGGCGGCGACGCCGCGGCGGTACCCGGCGTGGCGGCCCGCCGGAACGGCGAAGTGCGCCTGACGGAGCCCGCGCCGCCCACGCGACAACTCGACGACCTCCCGACGCCGGAGTACGCGGAGTACTTCGATCGGGCCGAGGCGCTCGGGCTGCTCGAGCCCACGAGCCATCGCACCGTCTCGTTGCCGTTCGAATCGGCGCGCGGATGCTGGTGGGGCGCCCGCCACCACTGCACGTTCTGCGGCCTCAACGGCACGACCATGGCGTTCCGCAGCAAGTCGCCCGGCCGGGTGCTCGACGAGCTGGCCGACCTCGCGCGACGTCATCGCACGTTCCGCTTCGAGGCCGTGGACAACATCGTCGACTCGCACTACCTGACGACGCTTTTCCCGGCCATCGTGGCCAGCGGCGCCGACTACGAGCTCTTCTACGAGATGAAGGCCAACCTCGGCCGCGAGCAGCTCCGGCTTCTCGCCCAGGCCGGGGTGACCCACATCCAGCCCGGGATCGAGTCGCTCGACTCGGGCGTTCTGGCGCTCATGGACAAGGGCGTGCGGGCCCTGCAGAACGTCAACGTGTTGCGCTGGGCGCTCTACTACGGGATGAAGGTGTCCTGGAACATCCTCTGGGGATTCCCGGCCGAGACCGCCGCGCAGTACGCGAGCCAGGCCGCGACCGTGCCGCATCTCGTCCATCTTCCACCCCCGTCCTACACCGGGCCGATCTGGATGGAGCGCTTCAGCCCCCTGTTCACCGGGGCGCACGTGCGGATCAAGAAACCCGAGGCCAGCTATCGGTACGTCTATCCCGGCGACGTCGACCTGAACCGGGTCGCGTACTTCTTCGACTACGCGACGCACGACGCCCTGCCGGCCGGCACGTACGACGCCCTGGCCAAGGCCGTCGCCGCCTGGTCCGAGGCCTGGGCCGAGCCGGCCCGGCCCGTGCTGAAGTACTGGTCGGCGCCGGGCATCCTGCAGATCTACGACGGTCGGCACCCGGGCGGCGAGGGCACCTACACCCTTTCCGGCACGAGTGCCCGGGTCTATCTCGCCACCTCCGATCGTCCGACCACGGCCGCCGCGGTACGCCGGCGACTGGGCCTGGCCGAGCCGGCCGCCGTGATCGAGGACATGCTCCGCGCGTTCGCCGATCGCGGACTGATGGTGCTGGACGACACCTACGCGCTGGCGCTCGCCATTCCCGCCACGAGAGGCCGGTGAGCACCCGCCTCCCGTGGCCGCACGACGTTCTCGCTCAGCTCGGCTGCGGGCCCCTGAGCAATTCGATGGCGCGGCCGATCAGATCGGCGTTGTACTCCAGTAGGTCCCGGCGCGTGAGCTTGTGCCTCTCGTCCGCCCGGACACCGAAGTCTTCCAGCGGCTGGCCGGCGAGATTCCCCACGCGCAGGCTGCGGCGCAGCGCCACGCTGAACTGCGCGTCGTTGGGCAGTGCGGTGAAGGGCCCGTCCGGCCACGCCTCCCGCAAGTCCCGGTGGGTCCAGACGTTCGCCCCGCCGGCCCCGGTGGTGTCGTCGGTTCCCAGCACCCAGCCAAGCTTGTTGTCCTGGAAGCCGGCCGCGAACATGTCCGTCGCGCTGTAGCACAGCGCGTCCGTGACCAGGACCACCGGCGCGTTGTAGATCTGGCCGGAGGAATTGACTTCGTCCTGCGTCCAGAGGGCGATGCCGTCGGAGTACGGCGCCGCGGCCTGGATCGACTCTTGGATCGACTCCACCCACGGATGGAGCCCTGCGACGTTCCGGCAGAGATCCAGGGTGACTTCGGAACTGATGAGCTGCATGGGCTCGGGATGGATTTCTCGGGGGGTGAAGAATCGCAGCAGGAACTCGGCCGCATTGATGTATCCGCCGCCGTTGCCCCGCACGTCGATGATCAGCCCGTTCTCCGGCAGGAGCCCTACCAGCCGTTGCACCTCCTCGAAGAAGGCGTCCACCTGTTCGTCCTTCATGTAGAAGGAGTAGATCCGCAGGTAGCCGTAGTCGCCGTCCGGCGTGGGCACGCGGCGGGCCCGCACCTCGCGGGCCCGGAAGCTGAGGATCTCGCCGGGCATCGGGGCGCCGTCGAACAATTGCTTCTTCACCTGACGGACCGCCTCGGTACGAACGTCGAGCCCGACCGTCTGGGCCAGGAGAGGATTCTCGTCCTGGGCTCCGAGGGGAGCGCCGACGGCTATGTCGATGCCCGGCGCCAGCTCGTCGAGCTGATCCTGCCGCAGAACCCGCCAGGGGAGACGAACCGGGCGGCGGACACCGCCGACGAGGTGGACGAGATCGACCCAGTCCTCGCCCGGCACCGGGGACACGGCGAGCTTGCGCATGGTCATCCGCTCCATGCCGCGCGCTCGGCGCGCCGCGGGGTTGCTGCCCGGCTCACGCTCGCCGTTGCGGATCACGGCCTCCGCGATGGGCACGCCGTTCCATTCGACGACCTCGGAGCCGCGTTCCAGGCCGGTGTCGCCGGTGATCTTGTCGTAGACCTTCGACACCATCCAGTGCGGATTGTTGTCATTCTCGAGGAAGTACTGCTCGAGCAGAATGCCGAGGAACGCGACCGGCCCAAGATACGGCGTGGGCAGAATGTAGATCGTGTGCAGATCGCGCAGCTCGACGAAGGTCTGCAACAGCTCCGCGTGGAACTCCGCATCGGTCATCTCCGCCGCCCGGGACCGTAGCAGCCGCAGCCGCGCCTGGGGATCGATCCGGTATATCTCCCGCTTTTGCCTGAGGTGCACATAGATCCGGTCGATGAGGAGCAGCGCTTGGTCCACGAGCGCTATCCGGTCCACCGGCGGAAGGTTGTCTCCCTGGATCAGTTTGCGAAACGCCGCGATCTCGTTCGCCGCCCCGCCAGGTACGGCGGGCTCGTTGGGGTCGTCCGACATCAGTGTCTCCGTCCGCCTCGAATGCTGCGTTCGATCAGAGGGAGGGGTGAACGGCTTCCCGTGATACATCGCCCGGATGTATCACCCGCCGCCGGCCGGCCTCAGATCCATCGTCTCGTGCCGGAACTCAGCAACGGCGGAAGGAAAGGTCATGACGAACTCCGGGCAGTACCTCAAGGCGATCTGGGCGGCCTTCGCCAGCGGCGCCATCGCGTTCCTGTCGGCTCTGCTCACCGCGCTGCAGGGCGAGCACACCGGCTGGGACACGATCACCCCTGGTCAATGGTGCACCGCGCTGCTCGCCTTCTTCATCGGCGCCCTGGGCGCCGGCGGCGTCGCGTTTCGGGTGCCGAACCGGCCGGCCCCCTAGGGAGCAGATGTGCCGGGGCCCTCGCTGGCCCCGGCATCCAACCTCAGCCGCCGGGCCGAGGGGCGAGGATCTGGGGCCAGTCGGTGTCGGCCGCGGTGGGCGCCTCGTCGTGCAGAGCGGCGATGGCGGCCTGGATCTGGTAGGCCCCCACTGGCACGGCGCCGAGCGTACGCGTGAGGAGATGCCCCCGCGAGGGATTCTCCTCGTCTTCCGGGCCGGGGCGCGCCGGTGAAGGATGTGGTGGTGGCCGTCGACGTGCTGACCGAGATCGTGATCGATCGTCCCTGCGCGGAAGTGGCGGCGTACGCGGCCGACCCTTCGAACGCGCCGCAGTGGTACGTCAACATCGAGTCGGTGGTGCAGCGCTCGCCCTCGCAGGTCGATTTCGTGGCGCGATTCCTCGGGCGGCGGCTGGCCTACACCTACGAGGTGGTGGAGCTGGTGCCGGGCGAGCGGCTGGTGATGCGCACCGCGCAGGGGCCTTTCCCGATGGAGACCACCTACACCTGGGAATCGGTGGCCGCCGGCCGTACCCGGATGACCCTGCGCAACCGGGGCGAGCCCGCCGGCTTCGCGAAGGTGACCGCGCCGGTGATGGCGGCGTCGATCCGCCGCGCCAACCAGAAGGACCTGGCGAATCTCAAACGCCTCCTGGAAGAGCGGCGCTGAGCAGGCTGCCGATCAGTCCAGGCCGTCGTACCGCCAGCGCAGCGTCGCCGTGCCGGTCTTGCGGCCGTCGTCGTAGACGGTGCGGGTCACCCGGATGCTGAAGCCGCCGTCGGCGCCCACCGGGTTGCGCGGGCCGGTGACCGAGACGACCCGGCGCTCGCCGGTGTGGCCGTACAGGCCGACCGTGACCGAGGTGCCGGTGGTCTTCGCGCGGATCACCACCGGCGCGCCGGTGTCGTTGCGGAAGACGTTGTCGATGTTGCCCCAGTCGAGCGTCGCCTCGCGGCCCGGCGGGTAGCGCGAGATGTACTTGCTGTGCGGCTGATGCTGGAGGCTCGGCAGCCCGGCGAACCAGACGGCGTTGAACAACGTGGTCGAGAACTGCGAGACTCCCCCGCCGAGTTGGTCTTCCAATTCGCCGTCGACGATCGCGGGCGCGGGCACGAAGCCCTTGTCGCGGGTGCGCTCGCCGACCTTCTCGTTGAGCGAGAAGGTCGCGCCGGGCGCGACGACCGTGCCGTCGACGATCTTCGCGATCAGGTGGATGTTGGTCACCCGGGGCGCGCAGCAGGGGTGGTACGTGGTGAACGTGCCGATCAGCTGGTCGACGCCGGCCAGGTTCGCCGGTGCGGTGCCGGGCGCCGCCGCGGTGCTCGGCACCGACGCCTCGCCGAGGCCCGACCGGACCGCGGCCTCGACCGCGGAGGCCGCCGGCGCCGGGTCGACGGTCCAGCCGGCGGTGCCGGCGGTGCGGGTGACGCCCGCCGCGGAGGCGGTGTACGAGGTGTCGCCCTTGGCCTCCAGCCGGGGCGACGGGGCTGCCAGCTTCACCACGGTGTCGGTCGCCGCCTGCCGATGCGCGGCCAGCGCGGAACGCAGCTTCGCGGAGTCCACAGCCAGGACCGCGGGCAGGGCAGCCGCCGATCCGGCGAGCCCCGCCCGCACCGTGGCATCGGCGTCGAGCGCGATTCCCGCGGCCGCCGCGTCGAGGACGAAGGTCCGGGCAGCGCCGGTGACCCGTACGGTGATCGGCTGTTCCACCCGCGCGCGTACCGACGACTCGACCGCGGCCCGTAGCGCGCGCTCGTCGAGGCCGCCGACCGCGACGCCGGCGATCGTCCGCCCGGCCGGAACCAGCGGCGACCGCCGGGCCATCACGACCACGGCGACCACCGCCGCCACGACGATCAGCACCAGCACGGCCGAGATCAAGATCCACAGGCGGGTGTACCAGGGACGCTTGACCTCGTACACCGCGCCGACCATGACAGAGATCGTGAAGGATCCCCGCGTTCCGCACAGCGGTGACGATCACACCCCCGGCGATCCGATGACGGCCTCCACCCGCACCACCGTCCCGGGCGCCGCGGGCGGCGCGACCGAGCCGTCCACCCGCTCCCCGTTCACGAGCAGGGCCCCGACCCGCCCGGTCGCCCCGGCCGCCTTGCGTACCGTGATCTCGTAGGTGGCGCCGCGGAAGACCCGGGTGGCCCGGAAGCCGGTCCACTCCGCCGGCAGCACCGGGTCGACGCGCAGCCCGGTGAGCTCCGGGCGGATGCCGAGGATCCACTGGCTGATCGCGACGAAGTTCCACGCCGCGGTGCCGCTGAGCCACGAGTTCTTCGCCTCGCCGTGGGTCGGCGCGTCCCGGCCGGCGATCATCTGGGCGTACACGTACGGCTCGCACCGGTGCAGCTCGCTGATCTCCTCCCGGACCGACGGGTTGATCCGCCGGTAGTAGTCGAAGGCGACGTCGCCGTTGCCCACCATCGCCTCGGCGATCATGATCCACGGGTTGGTGTGGCAGAAGATGCCGGCGTTCTCCTTGTAGCCGGGCGGGTAGGACGAGATCTCGCCCAGCTCGATCCGGTAACTCGAGTACGCGGGCTGCTGCAGGACGATGCCGTGCGGGGTGGCCAGCCGCTCGGCCACGCTGCGCAGCGCCCGCACGGCCAGCCCGTCGTCGATGCCGACCCCGCCGAGCACGCACATCCCCTGCGGCTCGATGAAGATCTGTCCCTCGTCGTTCTCGCTCGAGCCGATCGGGTGGCCGTAGAAGTCGTACGCCCGGCGGAACCAGCCGCCGTCCCAGCCGTGCTCGATGATGACGGCGGTCATCTTCTCGGCGGCGGCCCGGTACTCGGTCGTCTCCCCGTCCAGCCCACGCAGCTCGGCGATCGCGGCCAACTCCTTGGCGGCCAGCACGAACTGCCCGGCGATGAAGACCGATTCGGCCGCGCCGCCGCTGGCGTTCTCGGTGGTCTGGAACGGCTCGCCCGGCGTGTCGGAGAAACAGTTGAGGTTGAGACAGTCGTTCCAGTCGGCCCGCCCGATCAGCGGCAGGCCGTGCGGGCCGAGCCGCTCCTGGGTGTAGCGCAACGAGCGACGCAGATGCTCGTACAGCGGCACCTCGCTGCCGGGCACGTTGTCGAAGGTGACCGGCTCGTCCAGGATCGACTCGTCCCCGGTCTCCTTCAGGTACGCCGAGACGCCGAGGATCAGCCACAGCGGGTCGTCGTTGAAGCCCTGGCCGATGTCGTTGTTCCCCCGCTTGGTCAGCGGCTGGTACTGGTGGTACGCCCCGCCGGTCGTCATCTGGGTGGCCGCGATGTCCAGGATCCGTTCCCGGGCGCGCTGCGGGATCATGTGCACGAAGCCCAGCAGATCCTGGTTGGAGTCGCGGAACCCCATGCCCCGGCCGATCCCCGACTCGTAGAACGACGCCGACCGGCTCATGTTGAAGGTCACCATGCACTGGTACGCGTTCCAGATGTTGACCATCCGGTCGGTGTCCGCGTCCGGCGTCGTCACCTGCAGGCCGCCGAGCAGCCGGTCCCAGTACGCGCCGAGCGCCGCGAACCCGTCGGCCACCGTCGAGGGCCGCAGCCAGCGCTCGATGACCGGGCGCACGTACCGCTTGTTGAGCGTCTGCGATCCGCGCGGGTCGAACTTCTCGTCGCGCGGGTTCTCGGCGTACCCGAGCACGAAGACGACCTCGCGGCTCTCGCCCGGCGCCAGGGCGAGCCGTACGTGGTGGCTGCCGATCGGCGCCCAGCCGTGCGCGATGGAGTCGCCCGAGGCGCCGCGCTCGACCGCCGCCGGCTGGTCCCAGCCGCGGTAGGCGCCGAGGAAGGCGTCGCGCTGGGTGTCGAACCCGGCGAGCGGTTCCGAGCAGGCGAAGTACGCGAAATGGTCGCGCCGCTCCCGATACTCGGTCTTGTGGTAGATCACCCCGTCGGCCACCTCGACCTGGCCGGTGGAGAAGTTGCGCTGGAAGTTCGTCGCGTCGTCCTGCGCGTCCCACAGGCAGAACTCCACCGAGGAGAACAGCGAGAGGTCGGCCGGGGTGTCGCGCTCGTTGGTGACCCGGACGCGCCACACCTCGAGGGTCTCGCCGAGCGGCACGAAGTAGAGCGTCTCGGCCCGGATCCCGCCGCGGGCGGAGGCGATCCGGGTGTACGACAGGCCGTGCCGGCACTCGTACTCGTCCAGATCGCTGCGGGTCGGTTGCCACGACGGGGACCAGAAATCACCGGTGGCGTCGTCGCGCACGTACACGTAGCGGCCGCCGACGTCGAACGGGGCGTTGTTGTAGCGGTAGCGGGTGAGCCGGCGCAGCCGGGCGTCACGGTAGAACGAATATCCGCCGGCGGTGTTGGAGACGATGCCGAAGTACGCGTCGGTGCCCAGGTAGTTGATCCAGGGCAGCGGCGTGTCCGGCCGGTCGATGACGTACTCACGCCGCTCGTCGTCGAAGTGTCCGTAGCGCACAGGTCCTCCCGGCTCTATTTGGGAGCGCTCCCAAATGCGAGCGCAGACGTCCCTGTCGCGCTCGGTTCGTCAGGACATGCTATGTGTGATGCCGCTCACCCGCGACCCTCCCGGGGTGGGGAGTTACGGTCGGAGATCCATGACAACTCGTGGCGTGACAGTGCCGGCCGACGCGGCCCGGCGTATCTGGCTGCATGCCCAGCGGCTCGACGTCGCCGAGCCGTTCGGGCACGGCCCGCGGAGCACGCTCGCCGCGATCGAGCATCTCGGCTACGTGCAGATCGACTCGATCAACGTGATCGAGCGCGCCCACCACCACATCCTGTTCAGCCGGATCCCCGGTTACCGGCGGGCCGATCTCCACCGGGCTCAGACCGTCGACAAGACGGTCTTCGAGACGTGGACGCACGCGCTCTCCTACGTGCCGGTCGGCGACTACAAATACTTCGTCCCGGCGATGCGCAGCTTGCGCACCGGGCCGTGGCTGCCCTGGAACAAAGGGATCACGGCCGACGACGTACGCGTCGCGGTGAAGCGCATCCGGGACCACGGCCCGCTGAAGATCAGCGACATCAAGGACGACGTGCTCGTGGAGAAGGACTGGGCGTGGGCCAGCCGCAAGCCCTCGAAGCGGGCCCTGGACATCGCGTGCACCTGGGGCCTGATCACGGTCAGCGAGCGCACCGGCATCATCAAGACCTTCGAGCTGACCGAGCGTCAATTCGGCTGGGAGAAAAAGCCGCGGGCGGCCACCGAGAAGCAGGTCATCGCGTACGGCCTCGATCGCGCCCTGCGCGCGCAGGGCCTGGTCAGCGTCGCCTCCGTCGTCCACCGCGAGACGAAGGCCAAGGCCGCGGTCCGCGAGCTCATCGAGCAACGCGTACGCCGCCGCGAGCTCGTGCCCGTGACCGTCGGCGACGTGGAGCACTGGGCCACTCCGGAGACCCTCGACACGGTCCCCCGGCCCGTCCCGGGAACCGTGCACCTGCTCTCCCCCTTCGACCCGCTGGTCATCCAGCGCAAGCGCCTCGAGCTGTTCTTCGGGTACACCCACCTGTTCGAGGCGTACGTGCCCAGACAGAAGCGCGTCTTCGGGTACTTCGCGCTGCCCGTACTCGTGAATGACGAGATCGTGGCGGTCATCGACCTCAAGACCGACCGCTCCGCCGGTGCGATGCTGATCCAGCAGTGGACGTGGGTGGGCAACGGCCGCGAGAGCACCCATCGGCAGCCGATCGAGGACGCCCTGGCCCGGTTCGAGCAGTTCCAGCTGAACCGCGCCTGACCCGGCATGATGGAGTGGTGTCACCCCGGCGGCGGTTCCTGCTTCTCGGCGTCGCCGCCGTCGTGGTCGTCGCGCTGGTGGTCGTGCTCGGCGCGCGGCTGCTGAACGGCGGAGGCGACGGCGTTCGCCCCGATCAGGCGCGGCCCGGCACCGTGCTGCTGGTCCCCGGCTACGGCGGCAGCCGCACCGCCCTGACCAGGCTCGCCGACCGCCTCGCCGCCGAGGGCCGCACCACCGACGTGCTGACCCTGCCCGGCGACGGCACCGGCGACCTGCTGGCGCAGGCCGACACCCTCGACGCGGCCGTCCGCGACGCGCTGCGCGACGGCTCCCCGTCGGTCGACGTGATCGGCTATTCGGCCGGCGGCGTGGTGACCCGGCTCTGGGTCGACCGGCACGACGGCGCCGAGGTGGCCCGGCGGATCGTCACGCTCGGGTCGCCGCTGCACGGCGCGACGATCGCCGGTCAGGGCGCCGCGCTGGCGCCGGATGCCTGCCCGCAGGCCTGCCGCGAGCTCGCCCCCGGCAGCGACCTGCTGGACAGCATCGACGGCCCGCTGCCGGACGGCCTGCCCTGGCTGTCGATCTGGACCGAGAACGACGAGACGGTGCAGCCACCCGACTCGGCCCGCCTGGACGGCGCGGTCAACCTGTCGCTGCAGAGCATCTGCCCGTCGGCGCGGGTGGCGCACGGCGACCTGCCCACCGACCCGGCCGTGACCGCGCTGGTGCTGAACGCCCTCGGCACCGACCCCTTGACCCGGCCGACGAGCTGTCCGGGTTAGACACCTTCTGTCGGTCGCCGGTCGTGGACAGCTTTGTCATCCCGCCAGGGCTTTGAGTGCGGCTGGTACGGCGCGATGGTGGCCGGGCGGGATGCCATCGCGCGGCGCGGCCGACGCGGGTGAGGCTGTCCCAGCAATTCCGGATATCACCATTGTTGACCGTGACGCCGGGTGAGAATGGCATGATCTAAAACGGTTCTGGACTTACCGCCGAATTCTCTGAGGTGGGATAATTCTGGGGTGCGACAGATGGAGTTCTTCACCAAATCCCAGCTAGCGCAAATGCGTGATCCCACCCGGTCTCGCCGCTATTCTCTGGCGCGTGAAGTGTTCCGCCGCGAACATGCCCGGCAGCGCGCGTGGGGCCTCGTCGAGCGGCACGCGCGCAAGCTGCGCCGCCTGCACGGCGGCGACGACGGTTCACCACTGACGGCAGCCGAGCGTCGGCTCTGGTCCGGCCGCCCGGGCACGCCCACGCCGCCAACGGCACCGACCGCCCGCACCAGCCAAGACCTCGACTCACCAGCACGCCCGGCGGGCAACCAGATCAGGCAGCCCACCCCGGCGGTGCCCGCCCCGGCCGAGCACGTCACGCAGCCCGCACCCACCGAACAGGCCACGCCCGCCGCGGCCGAGCACGTCACGCAGCCCGCACCGACCGAACAGGCCGCATCGGCCACGGCCGAGCGGATGGCCTCCGCCGGCCAGAAACCGAATCTCTCGGCGAACAGGCGGGTCACAGCTCGGCCGCGCCGGGTCGTTGCGGAACAACCGCGGCTCGGCCTCGTGCGCTCGCCGGCCAAGACCGCACACCACCCGACCGGCGGCGCCGACCATATTTCGGCCGCCGCGCACGCCATTCCGTCAACGGTGTTCCGCACCATTCTTCCGCAACGGCAAACACCATTAAAGCGCCTCCACCGACGACGGCAAACACCGATCGCATCGGCGTGTGACAGGC
Organism: Actinoplanes sp. NPDC051513; assembly: GCF_044454685.1. Taxonomy (NCBI): domain Bacteria; kingdom Bacillati; phylum Actinomycetota; class Actinomycetes; order Micromonosporales; family Micromonosporaceae; genus Actinoplanes; species Actinoplanes sp. NPDC051513. Next base: position 62,978 of record NZ_JBITDW010000002.1, on the reverse strand, counting down.
CGGGCGAAATCGACGCCGACCACAGCCGAGACACGCGCAGCCCACCGCGCCCGGCACATCAAGCCCGGCACACCGCACGCCCCACCCGCATATCGCGCCCGGCACACCGCACGCCCCGCATTCCGCACACCCCACCTCGCATACCTCGCCGCCACAGTCGACGCACAGCGCTGCCGGCGCCCGCCGTGGCGAGACCTGGCGGCCGCCATGGCCCGGGGCGTCGATGGGCGCGGCCCGCCACCGCCGGGCCGACCCGTCGGTGCGCCGGCAGTCGATGAGGGCAGCCAACGGTGATGAGTACCGCACCGTGGCCGAGGCATCAGACGCCGGCGCAGGCCCCCGGCGGGGCCATCACAGCCAAAGCCCGCTCAAACAGGCCCCCATCCCAAGGTGTTCAGACGGAGATGTCCTTGGTGAGGAAGTTGGCCCAGGCCGCGCCGAGCAGCACCACCAGATACACCAGCTGGATGCCGGCGCCGCGCTCGATGTCGCGCCACAGCACCGGCTCGCGGAAGAAGTCGATCCAGGCCAGCCAGTAGCGGGTCGGCAGGTAGGGCCGGATCGCCGCCGCCGCGTCCAGCGTCACCAGCACCTGGCTGGTGACCAGCACGGCCAGGGCGCCCATCGCGGCGCCGAGCGCCGAGTCGGTGACGGTGGAGAGGAACAGCGCGATCGCGGCCACCCCGAGCATCGAGATCACGATGTAGGCCACCGTGCCGAGCAGCCGCAGGACCAGACCGGCCGGGCTGATGGTGACGCCGGACAGCGAGGTCACGTCGGCCGGCAAGGCGACTCCCGCCGCGCTCGTGTCCACCCCGAAGAGCGCAAGGCCCGTCACGTACGAGGTGAGCAGCACCGCCATGATCGCGAACAACACGAACGTGATCAGCGAGATCAGCTTGGCGACCAGCAGCCGGGTGCGGCCGACGGGGCGGATCAGCAGGTAGCGCAGCGTGCCCGCGGCCGCCTCGCCCGCCACCGCGTCGCCGGCCAGCACCGCCACCGACACCGGCAGGAAGACCGGCAGCACCAGCGCCATCGCGGCGGCCGGGTAGAGCGAGCCGTTGCTCAGCACCGCGGACAGGAACGCGCCGCCCTGACCGGGCGGTGGCGGGATCCGGGTGGTGGCCAGGAAGACGGCCACGATGAGCGGCAGGGCGCAGAGCAGACTCGCGATCACGTACGTCCGGGGGCGCCGGAACAGCTTCGCGAGCTCGACCCGGATCATGCGACCCGGTCCGAACTGGTCGTGGTCGCGTCGAGGACGATCTGTTCCAGGGTTCGCCGCTCGACCGCGAGCGCGGTGACCGTCACCCCGGCCGCGGTCAGCTCCGCGTTCAACCGGCCCGGGTCGTCGTGGCGCACGGTCAAGGTCTCGCCGGATGAGGCTTCGACGCGACCGTCCAGCAGGGCCCGCGCCTTGTCCGGCGTCGGCGTGCCGACGGTGACCCGTCCGGTGGGCGCGCGCAGATCGTCCAGGTCGTCCTGCAGCACCAGGCGGCCGCGGTCCATCACGCCGACCCGGGTGCAGAGCGCGTCGATCTCGGCGAGCAGGTGGCTGGAGAGGAACACCGTGGCGCCGTCGGCGTTCAGCTCGGCGAGCAGGTCGCGGATCTCCCGGATGCCGCGCGGGTCGAGCCCGTTGGTCGGCTCGTCGAGGATCAGCAGTCGCGGTTTGCGCAGCAGCGCGCCGGCCAGCCCGAGCCGCTGCCGCATGCCCAGCGAGTAGGCCCGTACCGGCCGCCGGTCGATGCCGGCCAGACCGACCCGTTCCAAGGCTTCGTCGATCCGCTTGCGGCGGCCCCGTCGCGAGGCGCCGGGCCCGGCCGCGTCGAACAGCGTCAGGTTCGTGCGCCCGGACATGTTCGGGTACGCGCCCGGGCCCTCGACCAGGGCGCCGATCGAGGGCAGCACCTCGTGGACCCGTTTGGGCACCGGCCGCCCGAGCACCTCGATCTCGCCGCGCGTCGCGAAGACCAGACCGAGCAGCATGCGTACGAGGGTGGTCTTGCCGGAGCCGTTCGGGCCGAGCAGGCCGTACCGATCGCCTTCGCGCACTTCGAGGTCGACGCCGTCGACCGCGACGGTGCGACCGAAGCGCTTGGTCAGATCGCGGGTGGTGATCATCCGGTGACCTCGGCCAGGCCGACGGCGACCCGCTGCATCATTGCCGTCCCGACCAGACCGGCGACCAGGAACGTACGGTTGCCGGCCCGCACGGCGAGCACGCTGAGCAAGCCCGTCGCGATCACGGCGGCGTCGGCCCCTTCGATCTTCTGCCCGTACGTCTCGATCTGCTGATACGCGGGCGCGCCGAAGCGCCCGGGCAGCGCGGCCACCACCACCGAGCTCAAGCCGGTCCCGTAGACCCCGGCCGCGGACAGGCCGGCGACGGCGTCGCGGCGCGGAAGCCCGGCCAGCGTGTCCGGCAGCGACACCGGCCGCCGCCGGTTGATCGCGCTGAGGATGTCCGGCGCCGAGGTGGTCGTGTAGCCGATGCCCGGCCGCGGCGCCGGCGGGGTCAGCACCGCGGCGTCCGGAGCGCCGAAGTGGAGTTCCAGGAAACGGGTGACGAAGACCGGCCGGACCCCGCCCTTCGCGGTGACCTCGGCCTGCACCGGCAGCCCGCTTTCCGGGTCGGCCCAGATGTCCACGTGGGCCACGGTGGTGTCGGCGCCGGCCGGGATCAGCCGCAGACCGGCCGCCTCGACGCCGGCGACCCGCTTGCCGCCCAGCGGCTCGATCCGGTCGCCGGCGGCCGCGCCCAGCACGCGCCGGACGAGCTCGGGCGGGGTGAGGTCGGCGGCCCGGGGCAGGCGCACCGGCTGCTCGCCGTCGATCCGGGTGAGCCGGTTGTCGCCGAAATCCCAGACGAACTGCGCCTGCGGGGTCTGGTAGAGGTCGCGCTCGGTGCCCTCGCCGAGGACGTCGACCCGCCAGCGGTCGGGCGCGGCGTACCACGTACGCATCTCGGTGGTCCCGCTGACCAGGGCGGTGACCTGCGCCAGGTTGGGCAGCGAGGGCAGCCCGAGCAGGCCGGTGCTCTGCGCGTACCCGTGAAAGGCCTGCGCACCGGAGGCCGCGATGCGGGCCCGCAGCGTCGCGGGCTCGACGCCGGACGCCCGGGCGGGCCAGACCGCGATCGTCACCGGAACAGCGGCCAGCACGACGACGAGCCCCAGCACGAGGGCCCACCGGCGCAGGCCGTGCGCGGTGACGACGGTGCGGACCATAGGCCAGCAAACGTACCCGCGTCACCTGGCAACGCTCAGGTGCGCGCGGTGCGGATCTCGCCGGCGCGATGCTGGGCGACCCCGGTGGCCACCCCGGCCACCAGGATCACCGCGAGCAGGGCGAGCAGCACCGGCGGGCGGAGGTCCAGCAGGGCCACGCCGAGGGCGACGGGTACGCCGAGACCGGGCCACACCAGCGCCGCGCGGACCTGCCGGGACAGCCCCGCCTGGATCACCGTGGCGCTGGCCAGGTACCCCGAGACGCCGGCGGCCAGCACCGCCCGTGTGCCGGCCGACAGATGGTCGTCGGCGCCGTGCAGGATGGCGTGCTCCATGCCCACCGCTACCGCGGCCAGGCTGATAGCGACCGGGAGATGCGCGTACACGTAGAAGTCGTGCACGCCCTGGCGGGTCCGGTCGTGGCCCTCCTCGAGCAGGCGGCGTTTCGCCGCGCCGCCGGACAGGTCGAAGTACGACCACCAGAGCGCGGCGGTGGCCACGAACGCGAGCGCCGCGGTCAGGGTGACGCCGCCTTTCCAGCCGCCCTCGTGCACGCCGATCACCGCGGCCGCCACCGATTCGCCGAGCACCAGGATGACGAACAGGCCGAAGCGTTCCGGCAGATGCTCCATGTGCAGCGGAATCGCGTCCTTTTGCCGGGCGGCGAGGGTGGGGCCGAGCAGGTCCACCGCGACGCCCACGCCCCAGAGGACGTACCGCCCGGGCGCCGGCACGGCCAGCGAGGTCAGCCAGAAGACGGCGCCGAAGGCGTGGCCGAGCAGGTACGGCCGCACCGTCGGCCGGGCGTCCGGCAGGTGGCGCCAGGCCCGTAGGTAGCCCGCCACCAGGACGAGCCGCAGCAGCACGTACGCCAGCGCGAACCACCGGCTCTCCGCCCCACCGATCCGGCTGAGCGAGGCGGCCATGGCGATCACCGCGCCCATGCCGGTCAGGGTGAGCAGCCGGAACACCGCGTCGTCGGTGTCGAACCGGTTCGCGTACAGGGTCGTGCTGGCCCAGGCCCACCAGCCCACCACCAGCACGGCGGCGAAGGTCAGCCCGCCGAGCCAGGACTCGTTCTTGGCCAGCACGTCGGCGCACCGCGCGACGAACAGCACGAAGGCGAGGTCGAAGAAGAGCTCCAGCCGGGTCGCCGACCGGTTCGACTCCTGGTTGACGTCCGGCGGCCGGACGATCTCGCGCTCCTCCCGGTCCTCCTGGTCGAGCTCGGCCATCTCCCGCGGCGTGGCGCCCTGCTCTGGCATGACCTCAACAGTGCCCACCCGGGCGGCGAATGATGTCGGCCACCCGGCACGCGCATCTCCGCGGGCACGTCACGCATCGATAATGACCGCGTGCGCCAGGTGCTGTGTCCTGTGCTCGTCGGGCGGGAGGGCTCGCCTCGATCCTCGGGTCCGATGGGTGCCGGGCGACGCGGCCGCGCGGCCTTTCGCCGACCACAGCTTCGATCTGGCCGGCCACCTCGACGAGAACGGCTCCAGTTCCCGGCCGAGACTCATGTCTTCACCGCACGTTGATCTACCACGGCGCCGCGGCCAGCCGCTCGCGGCAGATCCGGCGGTCCTCGGGGTCGGCGACCGCTTCGATGGCGCGGATCGCCTCGGCCCTGAGCCCGGCCGCGCCGGGGTCGCCGGACCGGGACGCCACCCGGGCGCGTGCCTCGGCGGCGAACGCCCGGTCCCAGTCGGCGAACGCCGCCGGGTGCGCGTCGATCAGCTCGGCGTACCGGGAAGCGTGCCGGGCGGCCACCTCGAGAAGGCCGATGGCGACCGCCACGCTGGCGATCATGTATTCGCCGCGGCCGTGATTGGCCACGGTGCCCGCCTGCATCCAGTGATACGTGGAGGCGTACGCCGCGTACAGCGCACGCTCGCGCTCGATCTGCGGGCTGTCGTCGGAGAGGCCTGCGTTCAGCACATCCCAGGTGCCGTTGTTCAACTCGACGCCGAACCAGCGGTGCAGGTCGTTGCCGCCGCTCTGCTGGGCGACGACCGCCGCGACGAGGTCGCGCCAGCCCGGGAAGTCGTGCTCCCGCGCGATCACCAGCTGGGCGTCCCGCAACGAGATCTCGCCGTCCGCCTCCGGATGCACGGCCCGGACCCGCGCCGCGGCGGCCGGATTGCCACCGGCGTACGCGCGGCGCAACTCCTTGGCCTGCGCTCGCAGCTGGCTGGTGTCCGCGTGATCGGGCAGCTTCCTGACGTTCATGGTCTCTCCATCGTCACCCGGGCCCGCTGCGAACCGGGCGCGATCGGACGACGCGCATGGATACGCACAATGGTGAGAAATCCAGGTGCACTCGGTGCTTGCCGCGGACGGGAGGCGCCCTGGTACGCGCTGCCGATCAAGATACACGGCTCATGGCTCCTCGCGCGGCACCGCCCGGGTGTTGTAGAGGTAGCGGCCGTTCCCGAGGAAGGCGATCTGCGGCCGAGGCGCACGAGCCTCCGGCAGGTAGCGGCGAACCGGCTCGTCCAGGCCGACCAGCCCTCGTCGACGAGCTGCATGACCAGCGACGCCGTCCAGACCTTGGTGACCGATCCGATCTGGAACACGGCGTCCGGGGTGGCCTCGACCCCACTGTTGCGGTTGACCACCCCGGTGGCCGCCTCGGCCAGCTCACCGCCCGCCCCGACGGCGACCCCCGCCCCCGGCACGCCATGCCGCTCGGCGGCCCGATCGATCCGTTCCTGCCGGTCCGGCAGCAGCGTCATATCGACGACCGTACGCGGCTGATGAGTCATTCTTCAGCAACGGAATCCTCCCCGCACGGGCCATACCTGGTACGGAGTCCTGATGATCCAGTTCGAGCACCGACCCGGCATCCTCGACCTGAGTTGGGGGCATCCGCGCCCCGGCCTGCTGCCCGTCGAGGAGTGGGCCGCGGCCACCGCCACCGCGGCCCGCGAATTCGGCTGGCGGCAACTGACGTACGGATATCCCACCGGCCCCGCCCCGCTGCTGGAGTGGCTGACCGCCCACCTGAACGCCATCGAGGACGGCGGCGCCGAGGCCCGGCAGCTGTTCGTCACCGCGGGCGCCTCACACGGCATGGCGCTGGCCGCATCGCTGCTCGCCGGGCCGGGCGACGTGATCCTGGTCGACTCCCCCACCTACCACCTGGCGTTCCGCATCCTCGCCGACACCGGCGCCACCCTGCTGCGGGCCCCCGCCGACGCGGACGGCGTCGACCCCGCCGCCCTGGCCGGCCTGCTCGCCACGTTGCGCGCCGAGGGCCGCCGCGTCCCGCTGCTCTACCTGGTGCCGACGTTCGCCAACCCGACCGGCCGGAGCCTGCCCCTCGACCGGCGGCGTGACCTGGTCTCACTCGCCCAGCGCAGCGGCCTCACGCTGCTGGAGGACGACACGTACCGCGAGCTGACCTACGACGGCGAGGCGCCGCCCTCGCTGTGGCGCCTGTCCGGCGGTGAGGGCGTCGTCCGGCTCGGCTCCTTCGCCAAGACGGTCGCGCCCGGCCTGCGCCTGGGCTGGATCAACGCCGCCCCCGCGCTGATCGCCCGCCTGGCCACGCTGGGCTATGTGCACAGCGGCGGCGGCGTCAACCACGCGGTCGCCACCACCATGTCCTGCTTCGGCGCGTCCGGCGCCTACGACCGGCACGTAGCCACGGTCCGCGCCGAGTACCGCACGCAGCGGGACGCCCTGGTGGCGGCCCTGCGGCCACACCTGCCGGTCGCCGCGCCGGCGGGTGGCTGGTTCCTGTGGGCCGCGCTGCCGCCCGGCCTCAGCGCAACCCGGCTCCTGCCGGAGGCCGAGCGGCGAGGCACATCGTTCGCTCCCGGCCCGCTCTTCTACGCCGACGGCAACGGCGGCGAGGACCGCATCCGGCTCAGCTTCTCCCACCTCACCCCCGCCCACCTGACCACCGCCGCGAACCGGCTCGGCGCGGCCCTCGCCCCGTAAGTGGGCGCTTGCCCACTTCAAGTGGGCAAGCGCCCACTACAGCGAGGACCACCCTGAAGGCCCGGCACCAGCGGCGTCCTCCCCGGCGATGCGGAACATGCGAGCGGTCTCGTCGTCGGCCGGCAGATACGCCTCGACGGCAATGTCGTCGAGCGCGACGCCGAAGGCCGCGCCGAAGGTGGTGACCGTGCTGAGCAGCCTCAGCTCGGCGCCCGCGTGGTCGAGGCGGATCGTGAGGGCGATGTCGGCCGGGTCGGGTGCCGGGGCCGGCGCGTCCGAGCCGTAGGACACCATCTCGGCGTGCAGGGCGGCCAGCTCCGGGTCGCCGCTGTTGTCCGCCTGGCGGGCGAGCCGGGGCAGCAGGTGGGCGCGCACCTCGTCCAGGTTGCGGATCCGGGCGGCCAGGCCCCGCGGGTGCAGGCCCAGCCGCATCATGTTGACCGGCGGGCGCAGCAGCTCTTCGGCGACGCCGTCGAGGAACACGGCCAGGCCCGAGTTCGCCAGCACGATGTTCCACCGGCGATCCACGGCCGCCGCCGGGAACGGCTCGTGCGCTCGCAGGATCCGGGACAGCGCGTCGCGTACCCGCCCGAAGGAAGGCTCTTCCCCCGCGGAATGCCGGAAGGCGGGCGCGTGCCCGGCCGCGACCAGCAGACGGTTGCGATCGCCCAGCGGAACCGCCAGGTGCTCGGCCAGCAGCAGCACCATGGCGCTGCTCGGAACGGTGCGGCCGGTCTCGACGAAGCTGACGTGCCGGGCCGAGACACCGGCCCGCAGCGCCAGCTCGAGCTGGCTCAGGTTGCGCGACCGCCGCCAGCGGCGCAGCAGGTCACCGAACGTCTCCGGCACGCTCCCCATTACATCCCATGTAATCGACACGGCCAGGCGGCGCTGCCACGGTGACGGCATGACGAGCAACAAGGAACTGGCCCTGTACGGCTTCCGCGAGTTCGCAGCGGGCAACACCGGCGTGCTGCGCACCCTGCTGCGGGAGGACTTCATCGAGCACAGCCCGGGCAACCCGTCGGGACGCGACGCCTTCATCGACTTCATCGCGACCGCGCCCGTCGCCGGGGCGGAGCTCGAGCTCAAGCGGGTGGTCGCCGAGGGCGACCTCGTCGTGATGCACTACTTCATGCGTACGGCGGAAGACGAGCGCGGCGTGGCGGTCGTGGACATCTGGCGGTTCACGGACGGGCAGATCGCCGAGCACTGGGACGTGGTCCAGCCCGTCCCCGCCGCGGCCGAGACACCGCAAGGCATGTTCTGATCGGGTCAGCCCAGCGACGCGCTGGCCGCCCGCAGTTCGTCGAGGGCGGCCAGCGCGTGCTGCGCGAGATCGTCCGCGGCGTCACGGTCGCCTTCGGACCAGGCCGCGTAGCCGCGCTTGAAGGCCAGGACGCCCAGCTCGCCCGCGAGGGCCGCGGTCGGCCCGGCCACACCCCGGTCGATGAGGGCGGCGGTCATCGCGGCCGCGAGGCCGACGCTCTTGAGGGCGTCGCGCTCCTGCAGCTCGGCGCTGGCGGCGACGGCCGCCTTGAGGCGGGGGCCGAGCTCCCGGTTCCAGGGGCCCATGGCGCTCGACGCGCGCTCGAGACCGGCCGCGACCGCCTCGAGCGGAGTGGCGCCGGCGGGCGCCTCGCCGATCCCCTCGGTCAGCAGCTTGCTCAGCACCTCTTGCCCGGCCGCCAGCAGCTCGCGCTTGTCGGCGAAGTGCCGGAAGAAAGTGCTCTTGGTGACCCCGGCCCGCTCCGCGATCTGGGTGACCGTGGTGGCGTCGTAACCCTGCTCGGTGAACAGGTCGACGGCGGCGACGACGAGTCGTTCGCGCGCTCCTGGTTCCCACCGTGCCATGGTTGCCATCATAGGTGATGGGACTCTTGTCCCGTCGCGGTGTAGCGTGTGACGGGACAAGAGTCCCATCACTTGCGGGAGAGATCCATGCACGTCTTCATCACCGGCGGCACCGGCCTGATCGGCTCCGCCGTGGTCGCCGAGCTCCTCGCCAACGGCCACACCGTCCTCGGGCTCGCCCGCTCCGACGCGTCCGCGAAAGCCCTCGAGGCGGCCGGCGCCGAGCCGCTGCCGGGAAGCCTCGCCGATCTCGACGCCGTGCGCGCCGGCGCGGCCCGGGCCGACGGCGTGATCCACCTGGCCTTCTCCAACGATTTCAGCAGCCCCGAGGCGCTCGGGCGGGCCATCGCCGAGGAGACCGCCGCCCTCACGGTCCTAGGTGAGGAGCTCCTCGGCAGCGACCGGCCCCTCGTCACGGTCTCGGGCACGCCGTGGGTGCCGGGCCGCCCTTCCACCGAGGCCGACCCGCTGCCGACCGACGGACCGGTCGGCGGTCGCGGCCGCACGGTCACGGCGATCCTGGGGCTGGCCGCGCGCGGGGTCCGCAGCACGGCCGTGCGCATGCCGCGCACCGTCCACAACCAGGGTGACGGCGGCTTCGCCGGCCTGCTGACCGGCATCGCCCGCCGCACCGGCGTGTCCGGCTACGCGGGCGACGGCGCCCAGCGCTGGCCGGCCGTGCACGCGCTCGACGCGGCGGTCCTCTTCCGGCTGGCCCTGGAGCAGGCGCCGGCCGGATCCTCCTGGCACGCCGTGGCCGACGAGGGCGACGCGGTCCGCGACATCGCCGCGGTCATCGGCCGGCGGCTGGGCCTGCCGGTCGAGCCGGTGCCGGCCGAGACGTACGGCCCACTCGGCCCGATCTTCGCCACCGACCAGCCCTCGTCCAGCGCGCACACCCGGCAGGCGCTCGGCTGGAAGCCGGTCCACCCGAGCCTGCTCGAGGACCTGGAGAACATCCAGCCCTGACCGGCGACCGACAGACGGCCAACACGTCAGCGCGACCTCCCTGACCTGCCCGCCACAAGCCGGCGGCCGAGGCTCTGGCCAGATCGACAACGATCGTCCTAAACTCGCGTTCAGCCCCGTGCGGGGACGGACGGGAGGTCCACGCGATGAGGATCGTGGTGCTCGTCAAGCAGGTGCCGTCCACCGACGCGGGCCTGTCTTTCGCGCCCGACCTCACGGTGATCCGCGACTCCGGCCCGGCCGGGCTCAACGCCGCCGACTGGTGCGCCGTCGATCAGAGCCTGCAGATCGCCGTACGCCGCCGGGACGTGCAGATCACGGCGGTCACGATGGGTCCGCCCGGCGCGGTGGGCGCCCTGCGGACCGCGCTGGTGCTCGGCGCCGGCACCGCCGTCCACGTCCAGGACGACGCGCTGCACGGGTCGGACGCGCTGGCCACCTCGCGGGTGCTCGCCGCCGCGGTCGACCGCCTCGGGTTCGACCTGGTGCTGTGCGGAGCCGCATCGGCCGACTCGGGCATGTCGGCGGTGCCGGCCATGGTCGCCGAGCGGCTGGGCGTGCCGGCGCTCTGCTTCGCCGACCAGCTGATCGTGCGCGAGCGGAGCGTCGAGATCCACCGCGACGACGGGTGCGGTGACCGGCGGGTGTTCGTCGCCGCGCCGCCGCTGGTGGTCTCGGTGACCGAGCGCTGCGGCGAGCCGCACTATCCGAGGTACATGTCCCGGCTGGATGCCCGGGACAAACCGATCTCCGTCTGGACGCTGGCCACCCTCGGCATCGAGCCGGCCGAGGTCGGCCTGGCCGGCTCGGCGTCGGTCGTCCGCGCGGCGACGCCGCGACGGGGTGGCCGGCGCGACGTGCTCGCCATGGGCGACCCGGCGAGCGTGGCGGTCCGCCTCGCCGATTTCCTGGCCGAGCGCCAGTTCCTGTAGGCCGAGACCGGGAGGCGTGCATGGCGGAGGTCCTGGTGCTGGCCGGACCGGGCAAGGCCCGCGCCACCTGCGCGCTGCTCACCCTCGCCCGGCGGATCGGCACGCCGGCGGTCGTGCTCGGCGGCTCACCCGACCAGGCGAGCACCGCGACGCTGGGCCGCTTCGGCGCGACGACGATCTACGCGGTGACGGCCCCCGAGGTGGACGAGCACCCGGTGGCCGCCCGGGTCGAGATGCTGGTCCATCTGGCGCGCCGCCGGCCGTCGCCCGCCGCGATCCTGATCGCCTCCGGCCGCGACGGCCTGGAGATCGCCGGGCGCGTCGCGGTACGCCTGGACTCCGGGATCCTGAGCGACGTGACCGGCGTGACGGCCGGGAGGGACGGCCCCGTCGCCGTGCAGTCGGTCCATGGCGGCGCCTACCTGGTGGAGTCCAGCGTCGTGCGCGGCGTCCCGATCCTCGCCGTACGGACCGAGCACGTCGCGGTCACTCCCGCGCCGGCGACCCCGGCGATCAACCCGATCCGGGTGCCCTTTCCCGACCGCGTACGCGCCGTCCGGCTGCTCGCCCGGGGCCGCACGAGGCCGCGGGAACTGTCCACCGCCGCGGTGATCGTCGCCGGCGGCCGCGGCGTCGGGTCCCGGGCCGGGTTCGAGCTGGTCCGGCAGCTCGCCGCGGCGCTCGACGGGGTGCCCGCCGGATCGCACGCCGCGGCCGAACTGGGATGGTGCCCGCCGGAGATGCAGGTCGACCAGGTGGGCACGATCGTCCATCCCAGCCTCTACCTGACCCTGGGGATCTCCGGCTCGCTGCGGCACCGCGCGGGCATGCGCGGCGCCGGGACGATCGTCGCGATCGACAGCGATGTGTCCGCCCCGATCTTCCAGCTGTCCGATCTCGGCGCGGTCGGCGACGTGCACCGGGTCGTGCCGGAGCTGCTCGCCGAGATCGAACGACGCCGGGCTCAACCCATGATCGGCACCACGGACGATTCGGAGGCATAAGGGTGGTCGTACGACTCGTGCTCGGCCTGGTGATCACGCTGGCCGTGTTCGCCGTGGCCGGTCGCCGCGCGTTCATGCTCTACCGGCTCGGGCGTAGCGGGCAGCCGGTGGAGCCCGGCCGTACGCAGGGCGTGGGAAAGCGCTCGCTGGCGGTGGCGACCGAGGTCCTCGGGCAGCGCAAGCTCCTGAAGTGGAGCGTTCCCGGCGCGGCGCACTTCGCGGTGTTCTGGGGATTCACCGTCCTGCTCGCCACGATCGTCGAGGGGTTCGGCGCGCTGTTCCAGCGCGACTTCCACATCCCGCTCATCGGCACCCAGGCCTGGCTGGGGTTCCTCGAGGACCTCTTCATCGTGGCGGTGCTCTGCGGCCTGGCCGTGTTCGCCGTCATCCGCCTGCGCCAGAGCCCCGAGCGCGAGGGCCGCCGATCCCGGTTCTTCGGTTCGCACCTGGGACCCGCCTGGCTCGTCCTGTTCATGATCTTCAACGTGATGTGGACCCTGCTTCTCTACCGGGGAGCACAGATCAACACCGGCAATTTCCCGTACGCCAATGGCGCGTTCGCGTCCGAAGCGGTGGCCCGCCTGCTGGCGCCGGCCGGTCGCACGGCCAACGACGTGTTCGAGACCGTGGGCCTGCTTCTCTCGCTGGGTGTCGTGCTCGGCTTCCTGGTGCTCGTCCTCTACTCGAAGCATCTGCACATCTTCCTGGCGCCGCTCAACGTGGCGTTCTCCCGCCGGCCGCGGGCGCTGGGCGCGCTGCTGCCGGTGTACTCCGGCGGCAAGGAAGTCGACTTCGAGGATCCCGGCGAGGACGACAAGATCGGCCGCGGGGTCATCGAGGACTTCACCTGGAAGGGCATGCTGGACTTCGGCACCTGCACCGAGTGCGGGCGCTGCCAGTCGCAATGCCCGGCGTGGAACACCGAGAAGCCGCTGAGCCCCAAGTTGCTGATCATGAGCCTGCGCGACCACGCCGCGGCCAAGGCGCCGTACCTGCTCGCCACCTCGGACGAGGAGCGGGCGGCCCTGCCCAAGGACGTGCTGGCCGAGCTCGAGCGTCCGCTGGTCGGGACGGCCGACGAGGGCGGCGTGATCGACCCGGACGTCCTGTGGTCGTGCGTCACCTGCGGCGCCTGCGTCGAGCAGTGCCCCGTCGACATCGAGCACGTCGATCACATCGTCGACATGCGCCGGTACCAGGTCCTGATCGAGTCGCAGTTCCCCAAGGAGGCCCACACGCTGCTGCGCAACCTCGAGCGCAGCGGCGACCCGTGGGGCCGGGGCGCGCAGGCGCGGCTCGAGTGGATGTCCGGGCTTCCCTTCGACGTACGCGTGCTCGAAGAGGGACAGACCCTCCCCGACGACGTCGACCACCTGCTCTGGGTCGGCTGCGCCGGCGCGCTGGACGAGAACGCCAAGAAGACCACCCGCGCGGTGGCGGAACTGCTGCACGAGGCCGGCGTCCAGTTCATGGTTCTCGGGGGCGCCGAGACCTGCACCGGCGACGCGGCCCGCCGGCTGGGCCAGGAGCTGCTGTTCCAGGAGCTTGCCAAGCAGAACATCGAGACCCTCGACGCCGCCGGCGCGAAGCGGATCGTGGTCACCTGCGCCCACTGCTTCAACGCGCTGGGCAACGAGTACCGGCAGCTCGGCGGCAACTACGAGGTCCTGCACCACACCCAGCTGCTCTCCCGCCTGGTCGCCGAGCACAAGCTCGTGCCCGTGCACCCGGTCGACGCCGACGTCACCTACCACGACCCGTGTTACCTCGGCCGGCACAACCGCGTCTTCAGCCCGCCCCGCGAAATCCTCGCCGGCGTCCCCGGCGTACGCCTAACCGAGATGCCCAGGAACCGCGAGACGTCCTTCTGCTGCGGCGCCGGCGGCGCCCGCATGTGGATGGAGGAGACCATCGGCACCCGCATCAACGAGACCCGCACCGACGAGGCGATCGGCACCGGCGCCGAGCTGATCACCGCGGCCTGCCCGTTCTGCATCGTCATGCTCACCGACGGCGCAGCCGTCCGCAAACAGCAGGGCAAGGCCCCCGAGGAGCTTCAGGTCATCGACGTCTCGCGGGTCCTGCTGCGCTCACTCCGCAACAACGGCGACGGCAACGGATGAACGGACGCGGCGTGCGGACGGCCGAGCATTAGGGTCTGCCTTGCCGGGCCCGGAAAGGCGGGCGGCCTGGCTAAGATTAATCGATGAAGCGGACACGGTCGTGAGCCCGGCCAAGCGCGCCGACCGGCGGGTCACCCTGCAAGATGTGGCCGACCGCGTCGGGATCACGGCGGCGGCGTGCTCGATGGCGTTGCGCGACAGCGACCGGATCAGCCCCGCGACCAAGGCGCAGGTCCGCGCCGTCGCGGCCGAGATCGGGTACGTGGGCAGTTCCGCCGCGCGGGCTCTGCGGCGGCAGCGGGCCGGGGCGGTCGCCCTGATCGTCCCGACCACCTCGAAGCATGTCTTCGGCCACAGCTATTTCATGCATGTGCTCAGCGGCGTGACGTCGGTGGCCAACGAGCACGACACCCAGGTGCTCATCGCCACCAACGCCGACGAGGCGCGCGGGCTCACGGCGTACGAGCGGGTGATGCGCTCGCACAGCGCCGACGGCGCGATCCTGACCAGCGCGGCGATCGAGGACGAGACGGTCGGCCGGCTGCTGGCCAGCGGGCTGCCGCTGGTGCTGATCGGCAATTTCCCGCAGCTCGCCGACGCGATCACGGTCGGCGTCGACGATCGGACGGCGTCCCGGCAGGCGACCGAGCACCTGATCGTGGCACACGGCCGCCGCCGTCTGCTGCACCTGACCGGCCCGCTCGACCACCAGACCGGCGTCGACCGGCGCGACGGCTTCCGCGACGCGGTCGCCGCGCACGGCATCGAGGCGGAGGCGGTAGCGCTGGAGGGCGACTTCAGCGAGGAGTCCGGCCGCCGGCTGGCCGAGGGCGACTGGTTCGACGGGATCGTGGCCGCCAACGACGACATGGCGTTCGGCGCGCTGACCGCGTTGCGCGGGCGCGGGCGCGACGTGCCGGGGGACGTGGCGCTGATCGGGTTCGACGACTTCGGGCTGTCCCGGGTCACCACCCCGGCCATCTCGACGGTGGCGGTGCCGGCCGAGGAGATGGCCGCGGTGGCGACCGGGCGGCTGCTGGAGCTCATCGACGGCCGTACCGGCGGCTGGAGCCGGCGTCAGATGGACGTCACCTTCCGGTACCGGGCCTCATGCGGGTGTGCCTGACACGATCGAGCGGATCAGCGCGATGTCGAGCTTCGGTTCACGGTCGGCGGTGAGCAGGCCGTTCGCCTCCTGCATGGTGTCGGTGAGCTGGGTGTAGCAGGTGCCGGCCAGCGTCGGCGACGCCCGCAGCGCGTCGTAGATCGCCCGCAGCTGCGACTCGAACTGCGATCGGGACGCGGCCACCGAGTAGCCCCACGACGACGATTCCGGCGCGTACTTGACGCCGCCGAACTCGGTGAGCATCAGCGGCGCCGAAGGATCGAATTCCGGACCTACTGTCATCTGCCGCCCCGCCGGCCCGATGCC
Source organism: Actinoplanes sp. NPDC051513 (assembly GCF_044454685.1). Taxonomy (NCBI): domain Bacteria; kingdom Bacillati; phylum Actinomycetota; class Actinomycetes; order Micromonosporales; family Micromonosporaceae; genus Actinoplanes; species Actinoplanes sp. NPDC051513. The sequence continues at coordinate 47,486 of NZ_JBITDW010000002.1, read as the reverse complement.
GCGAGCCAGGCGAGAAGGCGCGCCCGGCCCGTAGCGCTCCCGCAGCGACGAAGGGTCGGCGTCGTAGTCGTGCACGGTGAGGATGTCGGATCCGGCGTGCTCCCAGCCGTCGTTGGAGATCACCGGCCGGGTGCCGTCGACGGCCCGGGTCAGCTCGGCCAGTCCCCGGGCGAAGGCGGCCTGCCGCGGGTCGTGGGCGATGTGCTGGATGCCCCAGCTCTCGTTGTGCGGGACCCAGGTGACGATCGACGGGTGCGAGCGGTCGCGTTCGAGCACCTCGAGCCATTCGCGGGTGGTGCGCCCGATGGAAACCGGCGAGAACTCGTACGCGGCCGGCGCCTCGCCCCACAGCAGCAGGCCGTGCCGGTCGGCCCAGTAGAGGAAGCGCGGGTCCTCGGCCTTCTGGTGCACCCGGGCCGCGTTGAAGCCGAGGGCGAGGATGAGCCGCACCTCGTCCTCGAGGGCCTGCGGGCTCGGCGCGGCGAGGTGGGACCGCGGCCAGAATCCTTGGCTCAGCACCGATCGCAGATACAGCGGCCGGTCGTTGAGCAGAAACCGCCCGTCGGCCACCGAGACCGAGCGCAGGCCCAGATAGGAGGCGACCTGGTCGCCGCCGATCCGCACAGTCGCGTCGATCAGCGTCGGCCGCTGCGGGGACCAGAGCAGTTCCTCGTACGCCTGACCGTTGGCCTGCCCCGGAAGGGTGACCGTGGCGGTCGCGCGCTGTTCGCCCAGCCCGAAAGACAGAGCCCCCAGCACGGTGTCACCGTGCCGCAGCTCGATCTCGCACGAAGTGCCCGGCAGCGGCGGCCGGTTGAGCCCGATCTCGGCCCGCACGGTCGCGCCGGGCAGGTCGACCGTCCAATGCAGACTCTCGACGGCCACCGCGGCGGTCGCCTCGAGCCACACCGGTTGCCAGATCCCGGTCGTCCGGTCGTACCAGACGACGTGCGCGTCCCGCTGCCAGTCCTGCTTGCCGCGCGGCTGCCCCACATCGCCGGCGCGGTCCTCCGCCCGTACGGTGAGAATCTGGTCTTGGTCTTGACGCAGGTGATCCTGGATGTCGAAGCCGAACGGCGTGTGGCCGCCCTCGTGGTCGCCGAGCTTGGCGCCGTTGAGCCAGACCGTGCAGCGGTAGTCGACCGCGCCGAACCGCAGCACCAGGCGGGGCCGGCTCACGGCGTCGAAACCCGCCGCCGCGATCTGCTCCCAACTCAGATTCCGTTGGTACCAAACGACATCGTGGATGCCGGTGTCGCCGATCCCGGACAGCGGCGACTCGGGCGGGAACGGCACGACGATGGTGCGCTCCCAGGTCTCGGGGAGCCGGTCGTAGGCGAACCGCCACTCCCCCGACAGGTCGGCCCAATGCTCGCGGATCAGCTGCGGCCGCGGCGCCGGCGCAGTCTGGCGAGAGGCACGCATCACGCCCCGGCCTCCTTTGTGTACGCGGCGGCCGCCTCGGTGTCGGACCGCAGCAGGTTCCCGTCGGCGTCCTCGGTCAGGCCGATCAGCCCCATCCGGCGCAGGAACGGCGTGACCCCGTCGGCCACGTCGGCATACATCTCGGCGGCCGGCGTAGCGGCCCCGGTGGGGTCGAGCACGAACTCCTCGACGTTGCGGCCGCCGGACGCGTAGGACCAGTCGACGAAGTCGAGCAGCGGCCACCAGGTGTAGCCGCGGATGTCGAGGCCGTCCGCGCGCAGCCGCCGCACCGCCGCGATCGATTCCTCGGCCCAGCGCCGGCGGGTGCTCTCGTCGCCCTCGATGCTGGTCTCGGTGACCGTCAGCGGCAGGCCGAACCGCTCGGCCGCGGTGCGCAGCGCCTCCTCCAGGCCGGCGGTCCAGCGGTTGGCGGTGACCTGGCGGATCTGACCGTCCACCCGCTCGATCACCCTGGGCGTCAGGTCGGGGTAGTAGTTCACGCCGAGCACGTCGAGCGTGGGCGGGTCGGCCAGGAAGCCGTCGAGGGCGGCCACCGGCGCGCCGTGCGAGATCAGCCAGGCTCGCAGCGGGTGGTCGGCGAAGACCCGGCCGAGGAGCAATTCCGTTGGCAGGTAACCGATTCCCGCGAGCAGCCCGGTGTGCTCGGCCAGGGTGTCGTCCTGCGTCTCGTACAGGGTCGCCGCCTCGACGTGCACGATCACCGCGTCCGGGTTGACGGACCGCACCCCGGCGACCGTGCGGCGAATTCCGTCCACGATGGACATGGTGACCGTCACCCAGCCCGGCCAGCCGGTCAGGGCGGGCGGCCAGACGCCGCGCAGGCCGCAGAACGACGCGGTGGTGAGCGGCTCGTTCAGCGGCGTGATGTGGTCGACCATCCCGCGGTACCGGGCGGCGAACGCGGACGCGAATTCCGCGATCGCCGACGGGTAGCGCGGGTCGGCGAAGGCGCCGTCCAGCCACGTCGGGGTTCCGTAGTGGACGAGGTCGGCGATGACGGTCAGGCCCAGTTCGCGGGTGGCGAACTCGAGCCGTTCGTCGAGCTCCGACCAGTCGTGGACGCCGGGCGCCGGGCTGATGCGGGGCCAGCTCACGCCGTACCGCAAACCGCTCGCGCCGAAGCGCGCGGCCGCCGCCATGTCCTCGCGCCAGTTCCGGTCGTGGCCGGTCAGGGCGTGCTCGTCGAGCCGGGCCATGGCCGAGCCGGCCGGTGGGTAGACACAGGTGTCCTCGATTCCCACCAGCAGGCGGAAATCGTCGTGGTTCAGATACACGTGGCGCTCATTTCAGGCCGCTGGTCGAGATGCCGGCAACGAAGTAGCGCTGCGCGAGGAAGAAGGCGACCGCGATCGGTAGGAGGGAGATGACGGCGCCCGCGAGCAGCACCGCGTGATCGGTGACGTGCTGGCCGCCGAAGAGGGCGAGACCGGCCGGCAGCGTCTGCATGTCCGGCGAGCTGCTGACCACCAGGGGCCACAGCAGGTCGTTCCAGAGGTTGGTGAAGTTGAGCAGGGCGACCGTGGCGATGGCCGGCTTGGCCAGCGGCAGGATGATCCGCCAGTAGATGCGCAGGTGCCCGGCGCCGTCGATGCGCGCGGCCTCGTCCAGCTCGCGCGGGATGCTCATGAAGAACTGGCGGAACAGGAAGATGCCGAACGCGCTGGTCGCCCGGGGGACGATCAGGCCCTGGTAGGTGTCGAGCCAGCCGAGGTGGAACAGCTCGACGAAGACCGGGATCAGGGTCACCTGGAACGGCACCATGAGCGTCACCAGCACCAGCCAGAAGGCCACGTTGCGGCCGCGAAATTCCAGGCGGGCCAACGCGTACGCGCACAGCGAGTCGAACAGGATGGTGAGCGCCGTGGTGATGCCCGCGAAGACCACGCTGTTCCCGAGCAACCGCAGGAACGGCAGCTGGCTCCAGACGCCCTCGTAGCCGTGCAGCGTCCAGTGATGCGGGATCAGGCCGGCCGGGTGCCCGAAAAGGTCGGTCTCGGTGCGGAACGAGCCGGCCACGGTCCAGATGATCGGCACGAGGGCCAGCACCAGGCCGATGCCGACGTAGACCCACTTGAGTGTTCTGGTCGGTCCCGTTGCTTTAGTCAGCATCGTTGTACCTGAAGATCCGTAGCTGGAGGACCGAGACGAGCACGACGACGATGAACAGCACCCACGAGGTGGCCGCGGCGTACCCGGTCTGGTAGTTGGTGAACCCGTCGCGGTAGAGCTTGGTGACCAGGGTGTCGGTGTGGAACAGCGGCCCGCCGCCGGTCATCACGTAGACGAGGTCGAACAGCTGCAGCGACTGGATCGTGACGATGAACGTGACGAACAGCATCGTGGGGCGCAGCGCGGGCAGCGTCACGTACCGCAAAAGTTGCAGGCGTCTGGCCCCGTCGAGCGCCGCCGCCTCGTAGTACTCGCCCGGGATGGCCTTGAGGCCGGCCACCAGCACGATCATCACGAAGCCGGCGCTCTTCCACACGTTCACGAAGATGACCGTCGGCAGGGCGAGCGCGGTCGACTGCAGCCAGTTGACCGCGCCCAGCCCCAGCGCCCGGCTCACGCCGCCGACCAGGCCGATGTCCGGGTCGAGCAGGAACCGCCACACCATGCCGACCGTGGTCAGCGAGATGACCGTCGGGAAGAAGAACGCCGACCGGATCACCCGGCTGACGATGTTCTCCGAGGTCAGCGCGAGCGCCAGGCCGAGTCCGACGGTGACCAGCACGGCCGTCGAGGCGACCGTGATGATCAGCGTGTTGCCCAGCGCCCGCTGGAACTGCGGGTCCTGGAACAGCTTGGTGTAGTTGCCGAGCCCGACCCACGGCTGCTCCGCGGCGCCGATCGTCCAGTCGTGCAGGCTGTACCACAGCGACTGGACGATCGGCCACAGCACGAACAGGCCGAGGATCAGCAGGCTGGGGCCCATGAAGAACCATGGCCGTGCCTTGGTCACTTGCCTTCCCTCACTTGGCGCAGCCGGTCAGTTGGTTGATCTGGCTCGCGGCCGCCGCCGTCCCGCCGGCGATGTCGCCGTCGCGGGTGATCTTCTGGATCAGCGGCACGTACGCGTCGCTGTCGACCTTGGTGGCGTTCGGCACCTGCGGCAGGTAGAGCCTGGCGTTCGGCACCTGGCCGGCGAAGACGCTCACCGTCGGGTCGGATTTGAGCTGGGCGTCGTCGGCCAGGTCGGTGCGCAGCGGCGGGAAGCCGGTCGACTGCGAGAACTTCAGCTGCGCGGTCTTGCTGGTCCAGTAGGCGAGGAACTGCTGCGCCTGGCCGGCGTGCTTGGTCTTGGCGCTCACGGCGAGCGGCGCGGTCGAGCCGAGGGTGACCGATTGGCCGTTCGTACCGGTCGGGATGGCGGCGATGCCGAGGTCGACGCCGGCCGACTTGTAGCCGGGCGCCGCCCACGGTCCGTTGATCTCCATGGCCGCCTTGCCGGCCGAGAAGATCGAGTCGGCCTCGGCGCCGGTCAGGCCGATCGGCGAGATTTTCTTGTTCTTGACCAGGTCGACCCAGGGCTGGAGGCTGGCCTGGCCCTCCGGCGTGCCGATGACGCTGCAGTTGTCGGCGCCGACGATGTCGCCGCCGCTGAGCCATTGCAGGACCGGCCACATCTGGATGGTGTTGTTGTCGGCCAGCACCAGGCCGTAGTTTCCGCCCGTGGTCAGCTTGGCGGCGTCCTCCTGGAGCTCGGCCACCGTGGCCGGGGGCTTGCTGATGCCCGCGGCGGCGAACATCTTCTTGTTGTAGTAGAGGCTCAGCGTCGCGTAGTTCGCCGGCACCGCGTACAGCTTGTCGTTGTAGGTGAACTCCTTGACCAGCGCCGGGGCGAACTGATCAGAGTTGATCTTGTCGTCGCCCGCGCCGGTCGCGGTCAGCGCGAGGACCGAGTTGGTCTTGACGTACTGCGCGATCGCGTTCGGGTCGGACGAGGGCGCCGCGATGTCCGGGCCCTGGCCGGTGAGCCAGGCCGACGGCAGCTTCTGCTGGATCGTGTCCCACGGCTGCACGGTCATCGTCACCTTGATGTCCGGGTGCGCCGCGTTGAAGTCGGTGACGATCTGCTCGTAGCCGGGGCGGTCGCCGCCGGTGAAGCCGGTCCAGACCGTCAGGCTCACCGGGCCCGATCCCGCATCGCTGCCGCCTCCTCCGCCGCCGCAGGCGCTCAGCAGCAGCCCGGCAGCGGCGGAGGCTGCCAGGGCGGCTAGGACTCGCTTGTTCTTCATGACTCTCCTTCATGACAGCCCAGCACAGGGATGGCACGGCCTCGGCCGCTTCGTCGCAGGTCACGCGTGCTTCATCGATTCAGCTCTTCCGGTGCTTCATCGATTAAGCAGAGGCTACGCCCGGCAGCACGGACGGTTCAAGACTTTGTTTCGAGCTCTTTACGAGCAGTCCGGCTTCCGGTCGCCCCGGCAGCGACTCGACGACGGCCCGGGGGGCGCCCGCGGTGAACGGCGAGCAGGTCGCGATCGCGATTCCGCCCGGCGACGATCCGGCCGACCGGGCCGGCCAGCAGATCCCGCGGGGACCGGCCTGGGGCAGGCCACAGAAAATCGGCTGATCCCGCGACGCCACTATCCTGGCCTTCATGACGATCTTCGACGTGACCATTCCCGGTGGGACCGACCCCTCGATCCGGCTCGGCCCCCGCCCCGGCGTTGCCACTCTCGTGGTGAACGTGGCGTCCAAGTGCGGCCTCACGCCGCAGTACAACGGCCTCGAGCGGCTGCAGGAGCGGTACGCCGGCCGTGGCTTCACTGTCCTTGGCGTCCCGTGCAACCAGTTCGGCGGCCAGGAGCCGGGCACCGCGGACGAGATCGCCGAGTTCTGCTCGGCCACCTACGGCGTCACCTTCCCACTCACCGAGAAGATCGAGGTCAACGGCGACAACCGGCACGCCCTGTACGCCGAGCTGGTGACCGTGCCCGACGCCGAGGGCTACGCCGGCGACATCCGCTGGAACTTCGAGAAGTTCCTGGTCGCTCCGGACGGCTCGGTCGTCCGGTTCGGCCCGCGGACGGCGCCCGAGGACGAGTCGGTGGTGTCCGCGATCGAGGCAGCTCTGCCGGCCTGACCGTCGAGTGGGAGGCGACGCCGTGGATGAGATGGTCATCGGCGCCGACCTCGGCGGCACGTCGACCCGCCTCACGGTAGCCACCACCGCCGGAGCGCGGCTGGCCACCGTGCAGGGCGCCGGCGGGAATCCCACCACGCACGGCGTGGAGCGGGCCGCCGCCGAGCTCGGCAGCGCGACCCGGCGGGCCCTGGCGGGCCTCGACCCGCGCGCGGTGGCCGCCGTCGTCATCGGCGTCGCGGGGCGCGCGACCCTCGACGACGAGCGGGCGGCGCAGGCCTTCGCCGGCGCGCTGGCCGCCGCGCACGTCGCGGCCCGGCCCGAGTTCGTGGGGGACGCCGAGGTCGCGTTCAGCTCGGCCACGCCCCACCCGGACGGCACGGTGCTGCTGGCCGGCACCGGCGCCATGGCCGTGCGGATCCGGGACCGCCACACCACGTCGACCTCCGACGGACTGGGCTGGCTGCTGGGCGACGAGGGCTCGGCGTACTGGATCGGCCGGGAGGCGGTGCGGGCGGCGATCGCCGCGATCGGCGGCACCGGGCCGGAGACGGCGCTGACCGGCACGGTGTCCGACCGACTGCTCGACGGACCGCCGATCGGCCCGGCACACCGATACCGGTCCGCGCTGATCCGCGCGGTCGCCGCCCGGCCGCCGATCGAGCTGGCCACGCTGGCGCCCCTGGTGGTCGAGGCCGAAGCGGCTGGGGACGCGGTGGCCGCTGCCATCTGCGACGACGCCGCGGCGCGGCTGGCCCGGCTCGTCGGCGACGTCCGCGGGCCGCACGAGACCGGCCCGCTGGTGCTGAACGGCAGCGTGGTGCGCGAGGCGGATTCTCCGGTTGGCCGGCGGGTCCGGCGCCTGATCGCCGAGCGGTTCCCGGGCGACGTGCTGACAGCGGCCGACGGGATCGCCGGCGCCGCGTGGCTGGCCGTGCGAAGCATCCGCCCGCACTGGTCCGACGAGCGGCTCGCGCAAGTGCACGCGCTCCTGGCGGGCCGACCGCCAGGGTGAGGACGTGCGGCACGCGCTGCCAGCGGGCCGACCGCCGGGGTGAGGACGTGCGGCACGCGCTGCCAGCGGGGTGACCGCCGGGGTGAGGACGTGCGGCACGCGCTCCTAGCGAGGTGACCGCCGGGGTGAGGACGTGTGCCGGGAGCCGACCGCGGCGCGGGTGGCGTCGAGGGCGGCCAGCGTCCGGTCGTACGTCCGCTGCGCCACCCCGACGAACAGGCAGTCCACCACCGTGAGCTGGGCCAGGCGGCTCGCGGTGGCGCCCGACCGGAAGGTGGTCTCCCGCGCGGCCGTGGTGAGGACGTGCTCGGCGGCCCGGGCGATCGGCGAGCGCGGGAAGTTGGTCAGGGCGACGGTGGTGGCGCCGTGCGCGCGGGCCTCGGTCACCGCGTCGATGGTGTCGGTGGTGGTGCCGGTGTGCGAGATTCCGATCGCCACGTCGCCCGGCCGCAGCAGAGCCGCGCTGGTCAGCGCGACGTGGGTGTCCGGCCAGGCGAACGCCACCCGGCCGATGCGGTGCAGCTTCTGCTGGAAGTCGAGGGCGACGAAGGCGCTGGCGCCCACCCCGTACAGGTCGACCCGCTCGGCCCGGACCAGAGCCTCGACGACCCGCTCGAGCGCGACGATGTCGAGCTGGGCGCCGGTCTCCTCGACGGCGCGGGCGTCGGCGAAGGCGATCTTCTCGACCACCCGGGCGAGGTCGTCGCCGCGCTCGATGTCGGTGTCGAGCTCGCGGCCGTTGCGGTCGGCGCCCTCCGCCCGCCCGGCCTCGGCCGCCAGCGCCAGCCTCAGTTGCGGGTAGCCCGGGAAGCCGATCGCCTTGCAGAACCGGACGACCGTCGTCTCGGACACCCCGGAGGCGAGCGCGAGCTCGGTGACCGTGAGCGTGGCCGTGGCGGTGGCGTCGGCCAGCACCTTTTCGCCCACCTGCCGCATCGACGGCTGCAGGCTCGGCAACAGCGCCCGGATGTGCACGGCGGTGGCGGTCGCCGTGGGCGCTGGCGCGGTCTTTCGCGTACGTGCCATGGCGCTCAACGTAGTCGAGTGGCCGGCCCGCGGGGGGGGGGGGGGGCCGCCGCGGGGGGCGGGCCCCCCCCCCCCCGGCCCCCCCCGACAACCCCGGGGGGGGGGGGGGCAAGGGGAGAACCCCCCCCCCGCCCCCCCCCGC